>JAFZKD010000025.1 GCA_017553785.1 Muribaculaceae bacterium
CCCCACCGACCTGCTAAACCGCAATGACCGTCAGCACGGCGTCCACACCATCGAATGGGCCGAACATATAGGCCTCGGTAGCCGCGAGTACATTCTTGTAAACATAGAATGATATGAGACGTTTAGTAACACTATTAATAGCGATATTGATTATGGCAACAGCATACGGACAGGCGCTGACGGAGCGTCAAAAGGGATTGGCTGCATGTGCCTGCCTGATGGCACAGGGTGATTTGGAACGGTTGGAGCCAGCCGTGTGCTCGGCACTCGATGGCGGCGTGACAATCAATGAACTGAAGGAGGCTTTTTCACAACTATATGCCTACACGGGGTTTCCCCGCTCGCTGAATGCGTTGAGCGTGTTGGATAAGGTGTTGGAAGTAAGAAAACCTGAGTGGCAAGACGGCAAGCCATGGAAGCGTCCTGCTGAGTGGAACGATGCCAAAGCTGCTTACGAACTGGGCACGAAGAACCAAACTCAACTATCGGGCCGGCCATTCAATTACGCCTTTTGTCCGCAGGACGACTACTATCTGAAGGCGCACCTCTTTGGCGACATCTTTGCCGGCGACCAGCTTACGGCTGCCGACCGCGAGATAGTCACCGTGGCTGCGTTAAGCGGACTCGATGGTGTCGCTCCACAACTTGCCGCACACAAGCATGGAGCCGTGAACATGGGTAACAGCCAGGAACTGGTCGATGACCTTTGCGCCTGGCTTGACCACGAGGGTTACACCCTGCGCAGCGGTTTCCCTAAGGGCGTTGCCAACACGGGCTACGCCCAGTACTTCATCGGTGACAGCTACCTTGCTCCCATCGCGCCTGCCAACCTGGGCGAGGGAGAGGCAACCGTTATGCCTACGGTGAACGTCACTTTCGAGCCTGGTTGCCGCAACAACTGGCACGTACATCATGGCGCTCGCCAGATACTGATTTGCGTTTCAGGACGAGGATGGTACCAGGAATGGGGAAAAGAGCCTATCGTACTCACATCAGGCATGATCATCGACATCCCCGAAGGCGTGAAGCACTGGCACGGCGCACAGAAGGACTCATGGTTCCAGCACTATACCACCCATGTCAAAACCAGTGGCGAGGAATCTAACGAGTGGCTAGAACCCGTCGATGACGAGTTGTATGACAAGTTGAATTAACTTCTCTGAAAGAATATGTAATCTCAGGGCGCAACGTTTTCTGCTGCGCCCTGAGAATGTTAATATTTGGGATTACAGGATTTGAGCGACCAGTTGCGCTTGTTCACCTTCAAAGAAGGCCGAGCTAGATATTGGATGATATGCATACTCGTCTCCAAACTGCAGCAACTGCAGGGCAACGAAGTTCTTGTCCTGTGATATACAAACATCCAGCTCTACATTGCCGACTGCCTGTTGTTTGGCGCGGAAAGCCTTTACAGCAGCCGCAAGGCCCTTGTCTTCGCACTCAATGATGCGCTGCAGGGGAGCGATGGCGTCAGAATGATAATTGAGTCTGAGAACCTTGACGGGCGACCCTGTGGGCACATAGACCAGGCGTTTTTTAAGGCCTAACAATGTTGATTGAACACTCAGGTTATTGTTGGACAAGAGGGCTTCCGCCATCTTTAAATTTTTGAAATTTGCCATGATAAAAAAACTATTAGATAAACTTGGAGGCGCCTCAGCAAATCGAACAAGCTCATTTGCGTTCGGCTTGCACAAGTTTTGTGTTAAACATTGTGCCGTGTTAGCTGCACGGCAATAATGCCGCATTCGATGTACGGCATGAAAAAAGTGGGAAAGAGGAAGTTTTAAAAAAAATTGTCTAACACAATAGCCGGCAGAGTGTGATTACATGGTAATAGACTGCCCGATGAGGCAGGGGCGACGACACCCGTTCAACGACAAACTGGCCTGACAGAGCCAGCGGAGCATACACATTGTCGCTGAGACGGTTGGCTGAGCGGCGCAGGATATTGGTGCGCATCAGTGTCGTGCGGTACTTTGCGGGTGTCAGTAACCTAGACCCCTGTGAAGGCACGATTGCGGGCACCTGGACTGGTGCGCTCAGCGTCTGGGCCTCATCCTGATGGACGGGGGTAGAAGTACCATCAGACTTGATTTCTCCCGCCATCAAATCATGGTTAGGTAAGGCGGCATGAGGCACTGTGGCGTTGTCAATAACGCCAAGCAATGCCAATGCACCACACAATGCCAATATTCTCAACCACAATTTCATGATGCCGTTCCGTCACGAAAGCCTTGGCACTTAATCCTGTTTACAGCACCCACTGGTTTCTGACTGACAGCACCCCTTCTCAGTCTCATTTTTGGTAGAGATTTCCTGCGCTTCGTAGCCGAATTTCGTGAAAGCCTCAATCAGTTTCTCGGCATTGGTCTTCTCGGCATCATACTCGATGGTAACCGTCTGGTTGGGGATACTGGTCTCGATTTTCTTCACCCCTTTCTCGAAACGGAGGTTGCCCTTGATCTTGTTCTCACAACTCTCGCAGTGCATCGGTGGCGTGGTCGTCACCACGAGGGTCTTGATGTCCTTCGCAAAGCCGACAGTCATGGTCAGCAGCATTGCGGTCAATAGAATCAGTTTCTTCATTGTTTTATTGCGTTTTAGTTTGATTATAATCTTCCGATATTGATGCGTATTCCCGCATAGGCCATGGCGCCATGTACTGGGCCCCAAACCATTGTCGGGTCAAACGTCTCGCTCCAGGGATCGGCGGCATTGATGATGGTCTGTTGCTGACGGACTCCCGTCAGGTTCTCGCCACCGATGTAAACCGAGAAATGGCGGAACCACCGCGTCACTTGGGCCGACAGTTGCTCAAAGGCATGGAAACGGCTGGGCCATGACTGCGTGCCGTCGGGCAAGGAATAAGGGGTGGGCATACGTCCTCCACCGTTCAATTGCAGGGTGACGTCAAACTGCCACAAACCCAGTGGGGTCTTGTAACTTGCTGTGAGCAGGCCCTTGTAGCGGTTGGTGAGCGGCTTCTCCAGCAATCGCCCACCATATGTCGATTTCACGTCATTCCAACGGTAGGCAGCGGTCAGTTCCAGCCCGCTGACAATGGGATAAGAAGCATCAATCTGGAAAGTGTTGGAATAGGACTTGCCATCGAGGTCTGCAATGTGAATGAGCGTGACATCGGTATCATAGTCCACGACCGCTTGGTTGCCGAAGCGGGTGTGGTAGTATTCTAGATTGACTTTGAGCAATTTGCCTCCCACAGGAATCTGCAGAGCACTGCTCACGCCATAGTTCCACGCGTGTTCTTGGCCCAGATCGTCTATAACGAGTCTGCGACCGCTGGCCAGCAGATAGTTGTTCTCGGCTAGGGCATGCACCGTGCGGTAGCCTTTGCCTGCCGACAGACGCAGGCTCACCACCTCGTGAGGGGTGACCTTGAGGTGGAAACGGGGCGTGAGGAACGTGCCGAACAGGCTGCTGTGGTCTGCCCGCAGCCCTGCCATGGCCACCAGTTTGTCGGTAAGTGTATAGGTATATTGGGCATAGATGCCCGTTGTCGTCTCGCGCTCATTGGCGGAATCGAAACCGCAATTGAGCAGGTCTTGTTTCAGGTTATCGTGGGCCAGCGAAAGACCAGCCGACAGATTGTGCCTCTCGCTGAAATTGATCTCGAAAAGCAACTGGGCATAGGCGTTTTTCTGGTTGACGTGGTAGTTCTTATGGCCCCAGGCGGCATCCATACTGTGCGATGACAGGTTGCCCATCAGCGCAATGTTGGTGCCGTGGTCGGGATTGAGGATGAAGGCATGCTTCATGTAGCCCTCATAGCGTTCGGTCTCGATGTTGATGCCGTAGAGATGGTGCAACTCGGGAGCAGTGTGATGCGTTTGCCCGCCGTCACGTTTCTCGTTGATGAGCCCCACGCCGGCATGAAACAGATACTTGTCGCCCCGCCACTTCCAGCGGTTCTGCAGGTTCACCTGGCGCACATTGGGCTGATCCAGGAAACCGTCGTGGTTCATGTCATGATGCGCCCATTCGTCCTGATAATGCGCCAGCAACTCGGTGCTCAGGCGCTGCGTGAGGTGAACATTGCCGTCGGCATTGGCCTCGAAACGCCCCAACGAACTGCCGTAGAGGTTGACCGTCAAGCCCGGGTCGTTGTCGGGCTTGAGGTATTCAATGTCAATCTGCCCCGTGATGCTCTCGTAGCCGTTGCGCACAGACGAAGCGCCTTTGGAGACTTGGATGCTGTTCATCCATGGCCCGGGCACATAGTCCAGGGCGTAAGGGCTGGCGGAGCCTCGGAAATTGGGCAGATTCTCGGTGAGCATCTGGACGTAGGTGCCGCTCAAGCCAAGCAGACGAATCTGCTTAGCCCCTGTGGCGGCATCGCTGTAGTTCACATCGACCGACGGATTCGTAGTGAAACTCTCGCCCAGATTGCAGCAGGCCGCCTTGAACAGTTCCGCGCGATTGATGCGCATTCCGTTCTCGGCACCCGCAACACGGCTCATGCCGGGCCGACGTGTCGTCACCGTCACTTCGTCCAGTTCCTGCGATTTGATGGTGTCGGGAGTGGTCTGCGCGTTAGCAGCCAACCCGACAAGCATGGCGAAACCCAAGACAAGGCTTCGCAAATGCTTCTGGACCATCTTTCCAGACCGCCGCGATATGTGGCATGATTTCTTCATTTGCGCCGACAAAGGTAGTGCAAAATTCCGATTAAGAGAACTCAAAATCATGTTTACATGAATTTTGATGAGCGTGAGGAATTTATCCAACCCGAGCACAGGACAAAAAGAATTTATTCTTTTTTCATGTCAAGGCGCTGCCTACCTTCGCCGTAAAGCAAAGATAATTAAAAAAATTGAATCTTAGTTCTCCCACCCGCAACCCCGAGCCGGTGGGCGGTTCCGCTGCGGCTGCGCCCGCTGCGAATGGCTTGGCTTGCAAGAGAGTGCCTGGTCAGGCTCACTGTCCGTACCGATATAAAGAAAAAAGCAGAAATTACTGATTTTCAGCAACCTCTGCATACTCAAGTGTCCAAGATGAGAGTCGAACTCACACGCCCAATTGGGCACTACCCCCTCAAAGTAGCGCGTCTACCAATTCCGCCACCTGGACAAAAAAAAGAGCGAAAGACGGGACTCGGACCCGCGACCCCGACCTTGGCAAGGTCGTGCTCTACCAACTGAGCTACTTTCGCAAAAATGATGTTTCAAAGAACGTTGAGCGAAAGACGGGACTCGGACCCGCGACCCCGACCTTGGCAAGGTCGTGCTCTACCAACTGAGCTACTTTCGCAGTGGTTTGCAATCCTTAAAAGCGGTGCTTTCGGGAATTGCGGTGCAAAGATACAGCGACTTTTTGAACTGGCAAAATTTTTTGCCATAAAAATCGCGGTTTGTGATATTATTTTTTTACGCCGAGCAGAGTGAAGAACTCATTCTGGCGGTGGATGTCTTCAAATTCACCACTATACTCAAAGGTGATGGTGGTGGAGTCCTGTTTCTCGACGCCGCGCATCTTCATGCACATGTGCTGTGCCTCGGCATAGACTATGACGCCTCTGTTTGGGAGCACGCGCGTGAGCAGTTCACAGATGTCGTGGGTCATTCGCTCCTGCACCTGAAGGCGGCGTGAGAAGGTGTCCACAATGCGTGCCAGTTTGCTCAAGCCGACGATGCCTCCGGCGGGTATGTATCCGATAGACACCTTGCCGAAGAACGGTAGCACGTGGTGTTCGCACAGGGAATAGAACTCAATGTCCTTGACGATGACAATCTCGCTGCCCTCGTGCTCAAAGATTGCGCTGTGGACGATGGCGTCGGCGTCCTCATGATAGCCCCTGGTGTTCTCGATGAGCGCCTTGGCTGCACGCATGGGGGTTTTGGCCAGACCTTCGCGGTCGGGATTCTCGCCAATGAGCTCGATGATGGCGCGGTAGTGTTTGGCTATTTTCTCGGCGAGTTTGATGTCCTCGTCGCTGAATTTCATTTTAATCATTGCTCCAGATGTTAATGCGGTCACGTACGATGACCATTTCACGAGCGAATTTGGGATAAACCGACTTGATGCGGTTCAATGCGGCCTTGGCTTCCTGTTGGGTCTTGAAATCGCCGATACGCAGCCTCCAGGCGGGTGCTTTATAGGAGATGTAAGAGCGGTATTGGGGGAACTTCATCGCAATGTCGCGGGCGCGCTGTTGCGCTGCGGCCTTGGCTGTGCGGGGGTTATTGTCGGTATAGGCCTGAATGCGATAGCCCACGCCGCGGTCTTCGATGGTTTGTTGCGATGTGTGGGTACGTTTGGGCTTTTTGGGCGTCAGTTCCTCTTTCTTTTTCTTTTCCTCCTCTTTCTTTTTTTCCTCGTCTGTCTTCTTGGCGTTGTGGTCGTCCTCGTCAAGCTCGTTGAACTTCTCCTCCTCGCTCTTAGGGTCGGCTTTCTTTTTGTCTTTTTCTTTGACCTTATCCTTGGAGGTGGATTGCTGTTGCTTACCCACGTCGCTGTTATTGCGTTTCACCAACTCCTTGGGGGCGTCAACAGTAACCTGACCTTTTTGGTTCAGGCGTTCAGTTATTTGGGGACGTTGAGCGTTGGCTGCCAATGCGATAATCAGCATCAGGCAGAGGCAAATGCTTTGGATGTTTAAACGTTTCAACATTTATTAAAAAGATGAGTTGTGTCAATTTTGCCGCAAAGATAGTGCATTTTTCTGTATCAGATTACTTTTTTCAGGATTTTATGTGATATCTCCTGCACGAATCATTCGGCAGTAAACGAAACGTCGGCAAATCAGGAGGAATAGGCTTGTTCTGCTTGATCCCCATAATTTGCCGACAATCAATTTGTTGATACGGGTTAGAAGGCGGTGACGATACCCATGAAGTCGCCAGCCTTGAGCGATGCGCCGCCGATGAGGCCGCCATCGATGTCGGGCTTAGCAAACAGTTCGGGAGCGTTGCTGGGCTTGCAGCTGCCGCCGTACAGGATGGTCGTGTCGTCGGCCGCCTGGAGGCCGAACTGATCGGCGAGCAGGCCGCGGATCAAGGCATGGATCTCCTGTGCCTGGTCGCTTGTGGCGGTCTTGCCGGTGCCGATGGCCCAGATAGGTTCATAAGCGATGACAATATTGGCCATCTGCTCAGCCGTGAGGTGGAACAGTGAGTCGCGAAGCTCGGCGCTGATGACATCCTTGAATGTGCCATTCTCGCGCTCCTCAAGACTCTCGCCACAGCAGAAGATGATTTTCAGGCCATTAGCCAGTGCGAGGTCAACCTTTTCTTTAAGTATCTCAGCGGTTTCGTTATAGTAACCGCGACGCTCGCTGTGACCCAGAATGACGTAGTTGGCGCCCGTTGATGCCACCATGGCGGCCGACACCTCGCCGGTATAGGCACCACTGGTGTGGTCAGCACAGTTCTGGGCCGCCAGGCCCACGTTGGCGTTACCGATGGCCTCCTTGACGGCGGTCAGGTGAGTAAAGGGCACGCCGACGATGACGTCGCACTTCAGGTTAGCCTCGGCAGCTACTGCTGCACAAACGTCCTTGGCGAGTTGTACGCCCTCGGGCACGGTGGTGTTCATCTTCCAGTTGCCCGCAACAATGTTCTTTCTCATTTTTCTTTCTTGATAAAAATGGTTGATAAAACGATGTGAATTTTGGTGCAAAGTTACTACTTTTTCTTGAACCACAACCCATTTTTTTAAAACAAGCCGAAGTGTCTGCTTTTTTCTGATGGCATCTGCGTTTTGACCTATGGGAGCAAACGCGGATTTGGCGAATGATTCAAATCAGGCTGATGCGGTTTTTATGTCTCCATTAATATACTTTAATGGGGAGGAGTGGGGTGATTGGATAAAATTTCGTAAATTTGCGGCGCTTTTTGCGTGCGTGGCGCACGCGTGAGCATTGTAATAAAAAGAATATCAACAAACTAACCATAAATAATAAAAAGAAAACATGGGTTTAAGAATCATTGTTTTGGCCAAACAAGTGCCGGATACCCGCAATGTGGGTAAGGACGCGATGAAGGAAGATGGCACTATCAACCGTGCCGCCCTTCCCGCTATTTTCAACCCTGAGGACTTGAACGCCTTGGAGCAGGCGTTGCAACTCAAGGAAGCTCATCCCGGTTCGACCATCACGCTGTTGACAATGGGACTGCCGCGCAGTGCCGAGATGGTGCGAGAGAGTCTGTATCGCGGCGGCGACGACGGCGTTGTTCTGACTGACCGCCCTTTGGGCGGTGCCGACACCCTTGCCACGAGCTATTCGCTGGCGCAGGCCATCCGTCACATGGGTGGGTTTGACATCATCGTTGGTGGACGTCAGGCCATCGACGGCGACACAGCTCAGGTGGGACCGCAAATCGCCGAGAAGTTGGGACTGCCGCAGGTGACCTATGCCGAGCGCATCAGTGTCGCCGATGGCAAGGCAACCATCAAGCGCCGCATCGAGCGCGGTTTCGAGACCGTGGAATGTCCGTTGCCACTCGTGGTTACTGTTAATGGCAGTGCCGACGCATGCCGTCCCCGCAATGCCCGGCTGATTCAGAAATACAAATATGCTGTCACGCCCAGTGAGAAGGCCACATTACCTGCCGATCGCCAGGCGTTGGTCGATGGACGTCCTTACCTGAACATCAAGGAGTGGGGCGTGAAAGAGATTGAGGCCGACCCCGAACAAATCGGTATGGCGGGTTCGCCCACCAAGGTGAAGACCATCGTCAATGTGGCTTTCCAGGCCAAGGAGGCTCGCCGCATCGACGCTGCTGATGAGGCTGGGCTCGAGGAACTTGTGAAAGAACTCATTGCCGATCACATCATCGGTTAATTCATTTGTCACAAATGGATTAACCGAGTTTAGAGTTTAGGGTTTAAAGTTTAGAGAGATTAGATTGAAGACAATAACATAATGGAAGACAAGAATAATCTGATAGTCTATTGCGAGTATGACGAGGGCCGTATTGCCGACGTCAGCCTCGAATTGTTGACCAAGGGCCGCCAACTGGCTACACGCTTGGGATGCCGTCTTGAGGCACTTGTACTGGGCGACAAGCTCGACGGCATCGAACAAGAACTGTTCCCCTACGGTGTTGACGTGGTCTATAAGGTGCAGGACGAGCGCCTGTTCCCCTACACGTCGCTGCCTCACAGCAGTGTGGTCACCACACTGTTCAAGGAGATTGAACCGCAGGTGTGCCTCATGGGTGCGACCACCATTGGCCGTGACCTGGGACCCCGCGTATCGTCGTGTCTGCATAGCGGTCTGACTGCCGACTGCACATCGCTGGAGATCGGTGACCATACCGACGCTGCTAAGGGCAAGGAGTACAAGGACCTGCTGTATCAGATCCGTCCCGCATTCGGCGGCAACATTGTCGCCACCATTGTCAACCCCGAGTGCCGTCCCCAAATGGCTACCGTGCGCGAGGGCGTGATGAAGAAAGAGATTTTTGACGCGAACTACAAGGGTGAAGTCATCAACTTGGACTCCGACAAGTATATTGATCCTGCCAGCCTGGTGGTGAAAATCATCGACCGCGAGATAGAGCAGAGTAAGGTCAATATCAAGAACGCCCACATCATCGTGGCAGGCGGCTACGGAATGGGCAGCAAGGAGAATTTCGACATGCTGTTTGAACTGGCCGACGTGCTTGGCGGTGAAGTGGGTGCCTCGCGTGCCGCCGTCGATGCCGGTTTCACCGACCATGACCGCCAGATTGGCCAGACGGGAGTCACCGTGCGTCCCAAACTGTACATCGCCTGTGGTATTTCGGGTCAGATCCAGCACATCGCAGGCATGAACGAGAGTTCCATCATCATCAGCATCAACACTGACCCCGATGCGCCTATCAATGCGATTGCCGACTATGTGATTACAGGCAGCGTCGAGGACGTGATTCCCAGACTTATCAAGCATTACAAGAAGAACTCCAAGTAAATCCCCAAGACTATGGCTAACTTTTATACCGACAATAAAGCGCTCCAGTATCACCTGCGTCACCCGCTGATGAAGGAAATCGTGGCACTGCGCGAGCGCAACTATAACCAGAGCGAGAAATTTGACTATGCACCCCTCGACTTTGAGGACGCGATGGACTCCTATGAGCGCGTTCTGGAGGTCATCGGTGAGGTGTGCGGTGACATCATCGCCCCTAACGCCAAGGATGTGGATCTCGAGGGCCCGCACCACGAGAACGGCCGTGTTCGCTATGCCAAGGGCACCGAGGTAAATCTCAAGGCCCTGAATCAGGCTGGTCTGATGGGTATCACCTTGCCCCGCCAGTACGGAGGCCTGAACATGTCTACCATTCCCTACATCATGGCTGCCGACATGGTGAGCCGTGCCGATGCCGGCTTCGTCAACGTGTGGGGTCTTCAGGACTGTGCCGAAACTATCAACGAGTTTGCCAGCGAGGACCAGAAGCAGCGTTTCCTGCCCCGCACCTGTAAGGGTGAGACGCTGGCGATGGACTTGACCGAGCCAGATGCGGGCAGCGATTTGCAATCCGTCATGCTCAAGGCTACACAAGACGAGGACGGCACCTGGCGCCTGAACGGCGTAAAGCGCTTCATCACCAACGGTGACGGTGACATCTCGCTCGTGCTGGCTCGTAGCGAGGAGGGTACACGCGATGGCCGCGGCCTGTCGATGTTCATCTACGACAAGCGGGACGGCGGCATGACCGTGCGCCGCATCGAGGACAAGATGGGCATCCACGGCAGTCCCACGTGCGAACTCGTGTTTAAGAACGCCAAGGCTGAACTGTGCGGCGACCGCAAGCTGGGTCTCATCAAGTATGTGATGTCGCTGATGAACGGTGCGCGCCTGGGTATCGCCGCCCAGAGCGTCGGCGTGAGCGAGGCCGCCTATCAGGAGGCTATCGCCTATGCCCGCAGCCGTGAGCAGTTCGGCAAGGCCATCATCAATTTCCCTGCTGTGAGCGAGATGATTGCCAACATCAAGGCTAAGTTGGATGCCTCGCGCACCCTGTTGTATGAGTGCACACGCTTCGTTGATATGTACAAGTCGCTGGAGGCCATCAGCCGTGAGCGCACCCTTGAGCCCGAGGAGCGAAAGACCATGAAGGCCTATAACCGCCTTGCCGACGCCTTCACGCCGCTGGCCAAGGGTATGACCAGCGAGTTCTGCAACCAGAACGCCTACGACTGCGTGCAGATTCACGGCGGTAGTGGCTTTATGCGCGACTACGCCTGTGAACGCATCTACCGTGATGCTCGCATCACCAGCATCTACGAGGGCACGACCCAGTTGCAGGTGGTTGCCGCTATCCGCCACGTCACCACGGGCACCTATCTGAATAAGATTAAGGAGTATGCCGCCCGCGAGTACAGCGAGTCCGTTGCTGCCATGAAGGCCAAGTTAGAGGCCATGACAGCCCTCTATGAGGAGACGTTCGCCAAGGTTCAGGCCGTTGAGGATCCCGAATACATCACCTTCCACGCACGCCGTCTGGTCGAGATGCTGGGTCACATCATCATGGGCTATCTGCTCATAGGTGACGCCAGCAACGAGCCCGACCTGTTCATGGACAGCGCAAAGGTCTATGTCAACTTGGGAGAGGCCGAGGTGGCACGCCATGCCAAGTTCATCGGAGGTTTCAACCCCGAGGACCAGGCTGCCTATATGCGTCAGTAAGAATTATAAACTGCGAATTACGTTTATTTCACGAATTACTTCATAATGAAGAAGTACATTAATTCGTTGATATTCCTGCTGATGGCTTTGGTTTCGGTCGGTTTTGCCTCTTGCGGTGACGATGAGGAGCCCAAGGGTGCTGACATCGTTGGGACATGGGCACTCGATGACACTGGTTTTGGAGCAGCAGTGATATTGTTCCAATTTACCAAGGATGGTACATTTTATGAAGTGGATAAATCCATGCTCAATGGCGAAACCGGTGTTGATGTTTATCACGGAACATATTCCGTATCGGGTGATAAGTTGACCGTTACCTACATTTACCAGTATGAGACCGAAACAGTTAATTGTACTTATCAGGTGGATGGCAATAAATTGACGATTACTAGTGATGGGCACCCCAGCACGTTTATCCGCGTCAAGGATAGTGTCATCGAGCAATATCTGTAGAATGCCTGACTGTTGCAATCACCATGATGTGAGGATTTAGACTGTAAAAATCCTGCGCAAATAGAATTATAGCAATACAATGAGCCGTGTCCCTGCCGTTGTCTGTTGGCGGGGACACGGTTTGTTTGGGCATCGTCTGCTACTCTTTTACTGGATGAAGTTACCAAGTTTTGCATAAAGTTGTTGCTGGAATGTGTATTATGCTTTATCTTTGTCGCATGAAATTGACGATAAAGAAGGGTTTCAGGATGTTTGAGAAACTCATGAAACCCAAGAAAAAGACCAAATCGGTCAAGAAAATAAAACCCGTCAAGAAGAACACGTGGAAACGTAAGCTCAGGGCATGGGATCTGCGCATCGATCGTCGTCAGCAGCAACGTACAAGTGTAGCTGTACAGGCCGATGCGACTGAGCGTACCTGCACGAACTGTGGAGAGCAGTACACGGGTCGCATGTGCCCTCAGTGTGGCCAACCTGGCTCGTGGACACGTTTCACATGGAAACAGGCTATGCTCAATCTCCTTGACATTTGGGGCTTGGGAAACCGCCCGATGTTCCGTACTCTCAAGGAACTATTATGGCGTCCTGGTTATATGGTGCGTGACTATCTGAAAGGTCATCGTCAATTCTATTTCCCGCCGTTCAAGTTACTGGCAGTGTCAATCGTTGTGCTGATGTTTGTCAGCTATTTAGTTATCAGTATCTTGAGGGCCGTTTATGGAGATGCGATTGATTTAACGGATTTGACGACGACATCGTATTCTGCTAAGTTGGTTAATCTTTTGGAGGGCAAGCAGATTGGAGGGACTTTGCAGATATTTGTCAATGCTTCTCTCTGGCTGTTGAAGTTGCTCTCCAAAAATTACCTTTATGAATGGCTGTTTCTCGCAGTGCTTCTTGCTCCCTGTCTCTGGGTTGGCTTCCGTCGGGTCGCCCGATACAACTTTGTCGAGACATATGTTTTTATCGTCTATTTCATGTGCCTTTTTACGCTATTAACCATCGTTTTCCGTTTAGGGTCAGGCTTTTGTCTTTTGGTAGAGCCTCCTATCGAGACGTTGGCTACTGCGCACGGTAGTG
This sequence comes from Muribaculaceae bacterium, assembly GCA_017553785.1. GTDB lineage: Bacteria > Bacteroidota > Bacteroidia > Bacteroidales > Muribaculaceae > Sodaliphilus. Next base: position 13,166 of record JAFZKD010000025.1, read on the forward strand.
TACAGCAAACGGCTTTCTTCAGCATTGTGGCCGATATTCTCCATGGGGTTATCGGGATAGTGTCGAAGGCTTTTTATACCTTGGGCTGTTATTTGTGTGTTTTGAGTATCAAGCAGTTTTATGGTCTGGGTTGGAAATCGGCGATACGGCGTGTTTTCCTAAGTTTTTTATTCGGCGGCTGGATCATAGTGATGGTGGTATTAACAGCTATTCTTTTCTTGGATTTCCCAGTTGATAAGTGGATGATTGCCATAGTTATCTTCTCGTTAATCCTGATACCTATTGCTTATTATTTCGCCATTGAGTACCATAGAAAGAACCGAGCACTCATTTCGCGTACGGTTTCACGGGTCTTCAAAACTTCGATGTTGACTGTTTTTCTCACATTGCCGTTGAGTATAATGATGATGGAAAATGGTTACAACATCTTCAGTATTATCGGTGTGGTGTTGCTATATTGTGCTATTGCAATGGGATTGAGTCAGCTCCCGGTTATCCTGTACAAGAAGTATCACCGCTCCTGGCTGGCGTGCTTGCCCTTGCTTTTATTGGGAACCTTCGTCTATTATACGGTTAGGATTTTTATGGAATAATCTTTGTTGCAGTGATATGAGCCGAGAGAAAGATATATATAAAGTGACGCTAGTGGGCAGTGCGGGTAATGTGGCGCTGCTGACTTTCAAGTTCATCGCAGGAGTGCTGGGGCACAGCTCGGCGATGATTGCCGATGCCGTGCACTCGTTGTCGGACTTCATCACCGATGTCATTGTGCTGGCTTTTGTCCATGTGAGCGCCAAGCCACAGGACGTGGATCATGATTATGGCCATGGCAAGTATGAGACTTTTGCTTCGTTCATCATCGGTTTGGCGCTCATGGCTGCAGCTACGGGCATCATTGTCTCGGGTGTCACCAAACTCATTGATTGGGCTGGAGGAAAACAGCTGGCTGCACCAGGCTGGCTTGCGTTGGCTGCTGCTGTCATTTCGATTATTGTTAAGGAAGTCCTGTATCGATACACCGTGTTGCGAGGCGAGAAACTCGAATCACAGGCGCTGGTGGCCAATGCCTGGCATCATCGCAGCGATGCCCTGTCATCGATTGGCACGGCGGTGGGTATTGGCGGCGCGATCATCCTTGGCAACCGTTGGACAGTGCTCGACCCGTTGGCGTCGGTAGTGGTCGGCGGAATGCTGGTCAAGGTGTCTATCCAACTGTTGCGTTCCAGCGTGGGAGAACTCACCGAGTCATCATTGTCAACCGAGATCGAGAAAGAAATAGAAAACATTATCAGTTCATTCCCTGATGTGAGCGAGCCTCACAACCTGCGCACACGCCGCATCGGCAACCGCATCGCCATCGAGGCCCATGTGCGCATGGACGGCAACCTGCCGCTCACCACGGCGCATGACCGGGCAACGGCTATCGAGGAGCGGATCAGGCAGCATTTCGGCAAACAGACGCACGTCACCATCCACATGGAGCCCGTCAAGTGAGTTGATAGGCCCAATGCCGACAATGCTCGGGAATTCCGTTTTTAGTATTTAATGGTCGGCTACCTCTTCAAGTTTGGCGAGGAAAGCGATGCGCGCGCCCTGTAGCAGGTTGATGGCACGGGGCACGATGTCGCCCAGTTCGGGTGTCGTGTCGGCGAGAATCTCGAATGCTACCCACACGCTGGTTTCCTTCTTGCCGTCCTCATCTTCGATGTCCATGGTGTAGAGTTTCACCACCTTGATGTTGCCATTCACGTCGTTCATGACTTTCAGGATAGTGTCCTCGTTGTCCTCGGTAACGACAAAGATGGCAGGCATCATGAGCCTGAAGTACTGTTCGTCTTCCTCGTCCTTGAAATACAAGAAGTTGATTCCTTCTTTCTTGAAAGCGATGCCAAAGGGGGTCTCATGCGGGCGGAAACCTTCCTCGGCAAGATATTCTATCATCAGTTTGTTTAAGTCCATATTGAGTCTCTGATTGTTGGTTGGTTATTCGTTAATTGGTGTTGAAGCCGACTCGGGGTAAGGCATTGCTGCGCTCTACGCCTTCCATCTTGTTGCGCATCTCCTCATATTCCTTGAGCAATTCCTTGCTTACCGACGGCTTGATGCCCTCGATAGTCTTGAGCAGCAGTTCTTGGGTGATCTTCTCACGATTAAATGCCGCGAGGGTTGCTGCCTCGTTCACAACATAGGCGATATCACTGGCCACATAGCCGTCAGCTTTCTCGGCCAGGGCATTGATGTCGATATTCTCACAAGGACGGTCCTTGAGGTACAGCTCGAACAACAGGCGGCGCGCCGTGAGGTCGGGCATGGGAACATACACCTGCTTGTCGATGCGTCCGGTCCTCAGCACTGCGGGATCCACCTTGTCGGGACGGTTGCTGGTCGCGATGACAAAGATGCCTCGTTTCGAGCAGTTGTTCAGTTGGGAGAGAAACTCATTGACTTCACCGGCCTGATTGCTGCCCAAGTCACCAGAGCGGCTGGGTACAAAGGCGTCAAATTCATCGAAGCACAGCACCGAAGGCGCATTCTCTTCGGCCTTCTTGAACAGGTCGGCGATTTTGCCTTGTGAGCCGTGGATATAGATGGAACCCAAGTCACTTGCCTTGACCAAGATGAAGTTGAAACCTGTCTCCTCGGCAAACTTCTCGGCAAAGAAACTCTTGCCGCATCCGGGAGGACCGTAAAGCAGCATGCCGTTAGGTGGAGTGAGTTTGTATTTCTCGGCCAGTTCCTTGTCCTGGAGAATGAGGATGACACGCTTGCGCAGCATCTCCTTGAGCTCATCCATGCCGGCGATATCTGAGAACCCGTTACCTCCACCGCGCTTGATTTCCACATCGGCACTGGTCTCGTTGGCGACTTGGGTGCGGTTGCTGCTGCCGTTCCATTCGGCCGACTCGTCGGCTTCGTCCTTGGATGATTCCTGCTCGCGGAAAGCGATGCGGTTGCGTATTTCCTGTGCCATCTCGCTGTCGTCGTCGGCGAGCAGGTCCTCGAGGATCTCATCAACGCTCTCATACCGATCGGTGTAGCTTAATGCCAGACCGGTTGCCACGATTCCTTGAAGTTTCTCGTCATCAATGTCATCGACGTTGATTTCGCCTTGTTCGCTGCGGGCTTTTTGCACGAGTTTGATTTTCTCTTTGCGCGATGTCTGGGGCGGGAAATCCACGTCCCAGGGCACTCTGCCGGTCAGCATAGTGTAGAATACACCCGTGGCGGCAAAGATGTCGTTGCGCTCGTCATATTTCCCTAGGAAAGATTGGCCGCTGGCATAGCGCGGGTCGAGGTCAGCAATATCGAACGGGGGATTCCCCATGAAGCAATGCGACACGTGGCCCATGTCAATGAGTTCGGCGACGCCACGGGTCTTGCGGCTGAGCATCACGTTGGTGGGGTTGATGTCGTTGTGTAACAACACGCCCGGGCTCTCATGCATGTATTGCAGACCTTGCAGCATCTCGATAAAGATCTTGACTGCGGTTTTCTTATCAAGTTTCTTTTTCTTCTTGCGCTGCAGCATCTCGCTCAGGAGCTCGCCGCTAAAGTAGTTGGCCACGAGATACTGGCAATCACCAGCCTTGTCATTATAGAGACCATCATCAATATAGCTGATAATATTCTTGTGATTCAGTTGGCGGCACAGTGCGATTTCTCTCACTTGACCGTTGATGATCAGTTTCTCGGGGGTGTTCTTGAGTCGGTAAATCTTCATGAAATAAGGATTGCCGCTCTCGTCCTCGACGCGGTAACTCTCGGCATAAGGGTTTTCCTTGATGAGGTATACCACATGCCATCTGTTGCCAATAGGTTGTCCTTCTTTGAGTATCATATGTTAGTCTTTAGTTTATATTCTCTTGTTCCTTGTTATTGGTTAGTTGATTTCTTGGAAAAGATGCGCCTGATCAGCAGATGCGAGCGGTTGACAAGAAGCAGTGCCATCATGGAGATGCAGTATAGCAGCATCAGGTTCTCCATGATGCGGTCGGCGTCATAGTCCTTGTTCATGTCACTCAACTCTATCGGCTGCTCCACGTCATCAAGCGACGACAGGGTGCGCTTCCACTTGATGACCCCATCCTCGAGATAGACGACGGCAGGATTGCCGCGCGCCAGCATCTTCAGCTCGCTATCGTCCATGTTATAAATGGGATAACTCGCCATCGAGATGTCTTTCCACTGGCTGATTACACTGGCGTTGGCGGGTGTGAGGCCAACGACATCGGCGTTAGCGACTAGCGCGGCGTCGTTGAGTTCGTTGAGGGCGAAAGAGTTGACGACACCAACCTGGTGCATGTCCGGGAACAGCAGCAACACAGTGCGGCGGTTTTTACCCAGCACATCGACAGAGACATCAAAACCTTCTTCGTCCATGATGCTAATGTTGTTGGTGGCGTTACCGTTTTGGATAATCACGTTCCCCTGTGGGCGGCGCGAATGGTAACGGGTCACATATTCCCAGCCGTCTTCCTCGTCGGGTAGGCTGTCGATGGTGAATTCCTCCCTCTTGCCGTTCTTGCTATAGACAAAGACGAAATCCTCCTCATCGTTGCCGTTGTCACCGATGTCTGTCGAGATGAGTCGTGTGCCGACAGGGTAGGGGCGATAGTCGATGAGCGGTTGGGTAAAGTAGCCATAATAGGCTACGGACATCACAAACGCGAATGAGAGCGCCATCACGATCCATTGCACGGCAGGCCCGTATAGGCTACGCAACGAGGTGTTGAAAAGCAACAGGTAGATGATGCCCAGCAGGAGCAGCAGGTTCTTGCCGAATGTCGCCCAGTTGCTCAGATGCAGCGCGTCGCCAAAGCATCCGCAGTCGGGCACCGCACCGGTCACGGCCAGCCACAGCGTTAGCGGTGTCATGACCAGCATCAATACCAAGGCCAGCCAAGGAGCGCTGCGCCGATAGGCACCCGCTGCAATCGCGACACCCAGCAGGAATTCGGCTACCGCAAGTGACACGGCGATAAACAGCGCCGTTCCAGTCCATTGCTCGAAACCCAACGCCAGCTGGTAGTCGCTCACCTTGTAGAACGTTCCCCAGGGGTCAATCGCCTTGGTGAACCCCGAGAAGATGAATATTCCGCCCACAGTGAGCCTCATGAGCAGTGTCAACACCTGACACCACTTCTCATACTTCACCGCCTCTATAAACGACTTGAGGGTCATTGTTAAGTTTTTGGTTTTCAGATTTCTAGGGCTTATCAGCTAAAGCCTCATTGTGCTTGATGAGGGCAAACACGCTGTAATTGATCATGTCCTGATAATTGGCGTCGATTCCCTCGCTGACAAGGGTGGCGCCATCGTGGTTCTCAATCTCTTTGGTGCGCTGGATCTTAGTGAGAATCAGGTCGGTGTAGCTCGAAATGCGCATGTCGCGCCAGGCCTCGCCATAGTCGGTGTTCTTGGCAATCATCAGATTCTTGGTGCAGCCGATAAGCTCGTCATACATTTCAAGGGCACGTTCGTTGGAGATGTCCACCACGTCGCTATAGCCCAAGCGCAGCTGTATCAGCCCGATGATGCCGTAGTTGATGATGCCGATGAACTCAGGCCAGATGCCTTCTCCCACCTTGGTCTCTCCGTTGAGTTCAAGCGTGCGGATGCGTTTGGCCTTGATAAAAATCTGGTCGGTCACTGAGCGGGGACGCAGGATGCGCCACGACGGGCCGTAGTCCTTCATCTTGTTGATGAATAGCTCGCGGCACTGCGCGATCACCTCGTCATATTGTTTGCTTGTGTTATGCATAGTCGGTTGTTGAGAAATTTTTAACTTACAAAGTTAATGCTTTTTCTTTAGCCATGCGACGTGAGCTGTGTGTTTTTTTTAATTTGGTACAAATTAAAGGATAAAACAAGGACTGCACGCCTGTAATTGGCATGCAGTCTTTGAAATGAATTAATGACACTGAATGTGTTAACGCAAAATCTTCTGTGAGGTGCGTGAGCCGTCGCTGTAGGTGGTGACAACGATGTTGATGCCATCAAAAGGCTGGCTGCTCTCAACACCCATCAGGTTGTAGTAGTTCACCTTCACGATAGTGAGCTCTGTCTTCACCTCCTTGACGGTGGTGACATTGCCAAGTTCACGTCCATCGGACGACGCCGGGCTGGCCTCGATGGGGAAGATGATGAACTTGCTGGCATTGAGGCCTTCGTTAGTGTAATCCTTGGTGAAGTACATGTTGGGATAAGAACCCTGGCTGTCGGCACGGCGAGGCGCGTTCAAGACAGAGCCCGCACTGTTGTTCTCGGGCATTTCAAAGTCGGTGTATCCGTTGCTGGGCATGTAGCACTCATTGGCCTTGGTCTTATCATAACCGCGGGCATAACGGATGATGGCTTTGATCTTGTAGGCCTGTCCGGGCTGGAAGATTTGCCACCATTCCAGCGGGCTATTGTTTTTGTCTAAAGACTTACTCGGGTCAAAGAGTGACCAGTTGACCTTGATAGCGCCATATTGCTGGTAGCCGTTGCTGTAGGGGCCATATTCCTTGCCATAGCCACCTCCGATATTATTATCACCATTCCAGAAGTTGCCACTCAGGTAGTCATCATACTGATCTCCGTCAACTGTAACGGCGCGGTTCCAGTTCTTGGGTGCGTAGAAACGTCCCGGATCGATGGGCAATTCCAGTGCTGTCGAGGTCTCATAACTGTATCGGCCTGATACATAGTCGCCGTAAGGCTTGATGTTGTTCTCGTTTTCGAGATTCAGGTTATCATATACAATCCATGTGATATAAGCGATCTCTTGAGGCTTAGGTGCCACATAGAACATCTTGTAGACCGAATCTTCGACGACGGTCGATGTGACAACTCCATTGATGACATTACCCTCGCCATCGAAATTCCACTGTACCGAGGGAACGGCCTTGTGGGTGCCTTGGTAGGTACCGAGCTGCCAATCCTTGTGCGCGTAATTGAAGACGATCGTGTCGTTAAAGTGGGTGGAAACATACACGTTGGGTTGGTAGGTCATCTCCTCGCCCATAGCGATGTTGAGGATATGGGCTGTGGGGTTGATGGTGTCGGTCATGAACACCTCAAGCGTGCCTCCCTTGATGATGTGACCGGGGTAGTTCGCCAGGATAGGACGTTGGTTGGATGCCAGGGGAACCGGAGTGCCTCCGTCATAGTTGGGAGAATACACGAGCTTCACCCAGTTACTCTGGTCATAGGTCGTCTTCTTGTCCATGATCTGTGAACCGCCTGCGGTATGGGTGCTGGCACAGGGACCATAAACATAGTCGGTGTATGTCGCGTCGGGCATAACTGACTTCTCGCCATATTGGTTGAGATCCTTGGCGTATAGGGCGCCCTGGACGTCTTCGTAGGTATATTTGCCTGAGATGTCGGTGTAGTAAATGCGGGTCACGGCGTCAGCATCATAGTAAACGGCCAGCAGGTCGTTGCTCACGGTGTAGCGGACGTCCTCGGCTGCCTTGCGGATCAGGTTGTTGAGCGTGAACGCGCCGTCAAACAGACCCAGATAGTCATATACACCACCATTGATGTATTCAAAGTCACCGGTCTGTTCCTTGACGTCGCTTTGGGCGTCAGGATTGCCGTCATTGAACAGGATGCCGTCGGGCACCTGGGTGCCGTAGATGGTACCGAAGTCATAGCGCCATACCTCGTAACCGGTTACGGGATCAATACCCACGCACTCGCAGGGTTGGCCGGGCCAGTCCTGAACATGACGTCCATAACCGTCATAGTAAGTGGAACCCTCGGTGTCGTACCACGCGTTGCAATACACGTTCTCCCAACCCAGGGTGTTGATGAAATAGACATAGTAGTGTCCTTCCATCACAACGGCATTAGTGGGCAGGGCGTTGGCCGAGGCCTCAAAGTATTCGCGGGTGTGATCGGTCATAACGGTCTGTCCGTCAACCTCGTCCCAGGTGTGCCACAGCACGCCCGAACGGCGCTCAATGGTTTCGCTCTGGTTCGGCTCCTTGTTGGTGCGGTTGAAGAAGATCTCGCAGATCGAAGCTGTAACCTCCCAGTGCCACCAGGTCTTTCCGTCAACAGTGGTGGTGTCACCCAGGTAGGTGACGTTGTAGTGCATATTGGAATTGTTGGGATCCCAATTGCCCTCCCGACGGTTGTAGGCGCACAAGGGCCAGTTGCTGTCCCCGAACATCTGGGCGGTGTAGGTAGTGTTGGGCTCTTGGATGTTATCGATCTGCACATTCTCGGTCTGTTCCAGATAAACGTTCATGGGAGACAGCACGGCGTGATCGGTCTTGATGAGCTTCACCCACTTCTCGGTGGGGTTCACCAGCATGTTGTACACGCCGGCAGTCAGCATCATGTATTCGCCATAGGTCTCGCTCCACAAGTCGAGGGGCAGGTTCTTGTTGATTTTGGACGAGGTGATGCCAAGATAGTTGGTGCCGCCTTGAATGTCGGTGTATTCACTTCCGCCGTTACCATAGCGTGTGCCTGCATGGCTCCAATCGGCGCCTAATCCCTCTGAGAAGCAGAAGGTGGCGTTGCTGCTCAGGGTCACGTTGTTCAGATAGTAATTGCCGGTGTTGGCGTCATACTTCATGGCTGTACCGTCGCTGCTGGAATAGTTGTGGCGCACGCCCTCATGGCTGTAGCTGCCGTGCAGGAACAGATCGCTGTAGAGTGGGGTGGGAGCGACATTATACAGCTCATAGTAGTTATACTCCTCGTTATCGACGCGGGTAGTGTTCCACCTGATGTAATAGGTACCCGGGTCGATGTAGGTGATGTCCTTGGTCTTGGTATCGTCTCCGCCGCCGCTCACGATGGCATTGATGATGTCCACGTTGAGCGAGCCGGTCCACTTGTGCCATGTGTTGCCGTCGGCCAGCAATTCGGTGGTCGTCAGTTGAGTTCCGGGCCACGGGTCGCTGATGACAGCTTCATGCTCGTCCCACAAATAGAGCACGGGTGTCACACTGGCATCGCTGGGCAACACATAGAACGTGTAATCATAGGTGGGTGCGGTGCCTTCAACCTTGTAACGCAAGCCCACGGCATCAAAATAGATGTTCACGGTGCCGGGAGCGACACGGACCATGTAGGCGCCGCCATTGTTGCTGCCCGCCATCTGTGTGGAATGCCAGTCTCCGTTGAGTGCCACGCTCTCGTTGCCGCTGGTCGGACCAATGCGGTAGGTGGCGTTAAAGGTGTCCCAATCATCAGGAGCGGTGCCATTGGCGAACACAAAACCATAAGTGCCCATTGAGTCCACAGTACAGGTGTATTTGTAGATTCCGTTACCCATGAAGGTCATTTCGGTGGTGGGTGCCGGGGTCCAGGTTAAACCCAGATGCTCAGAGCCCTCGATGTAATAAGTCTTGGGGGTAGGAGCATCAGTAGAGATGTTGTAGGTGTTGTCAGCAACATTCCAGCCGATGTAGTAGGTGCCGGGTGCCAGGTTGGTGATGTCGCTGGTCTGGTGACCATTGCCACCGTTGTTGGCTATGGCATTGACCAGATTGACGTAGAACTCGCCTTCAAATTTGTACCACTCGTTGCCGTCGTTAAGCTGTTCTGTGGTCGTCATCTCGTTGCCGGGCCAAGCGTTCAGTAGAGGGTGATTGTTGCTGTCCCACAGGTACAGGTAAGGCGTCACGGTGTCGTCATCGGGCAGGACATAGAAAGTGTAGCTGTATTTTGAGTCTTCCTGAACGAGCGTCAGCTCGGCATCGACGATGTTGTTATTGCTGTCATAGGTTACCTTCACAATGTAGGTACCCGCAACGTTGGTCGAGAATGTGGCATTGGCGCCACTGGGGTGATAGCTGCCGTCAGAGCAATACACCTTGTATTCATAGCTGACACCGGCATCAAGGTGGACTTGGCCCGATGTCCATGAATAGATGCCGTTGGTTTCTGTCATCTGGGTATCGTTTCCCGTGTTCCATCCATTGGGGAAGATGTCGCCCATGGCATAGTAGTCATGGGTGATGACGGGTGCTGTTCCCTCAACTTTGAAACGATTGTTGGCGATATCCAGGGTAATGGTCACTTGACCGGCATCAACAGCCACTTCATAGCTGCCGCCACCCTTCTGGGTTGTAGTCCAAGTGTCTAACGTCACGGCCTCGTTACCATTGGCGGGACCATAACGGTGGTTGCCGTTGAAGTCATTCCAGTCACTGCCAGGACCATCGGCAAACGCGAAATAGTAAGTGCCGGCAGTGGTGACGTTGTAGCTGTAAGTATAGACATCATTGTTGCTGTCATAGGTCATGGTCGTCAACTGATTGAAACTCCAACCTCCCAAGCCTAAACCATTGTCACCTGTAACGTAATAGTCAGGGATGACAGGGGCGGCAGATTGCACATCCACAGTCACGATGCCGGTCACGGCGTTGAAAGTGTAAGTCACTGTGTAGGAGCCGACGCTTGGAATGTTGTAGTAAACATTGCCGTTGCTGCTGGTGCCATACCATTGGTTGCCGGCAACTACAGCCTTACACTGCTTGTTGCCGCTCGACGTGTAGTCAACCGCTTTGGTCATTGTGTAGGTGATGCCGTCGGTCGTGGTCATCGAGTTAGCTGTGTTGCTGCCGTTCCACGTCGATGAACCCAGAGCCTGAGTATCGTCGCCAGCGATAACCACCGTTTGCAACGATGACACAACTCTGGGAACATGGGTGCTGGAGTTGAACACATAGGTCGTGAACCCCGAGCCAGCATTTACCGAGTAGGAGGCATTGCTGCTGCCGCCGCCGTCGCCGTAGGATGTGCCCCAACTGTGGTTGACAGTGATTTTGTACTCGTAGGTTGTTGAAGAGGAATACGTCACTGACTTAACCAAATAGTAGATGTTGCCGCTGTACAGTGACATGTCATTGCTGTTGGTCGATGGGCTCCATGAGGTGCCCAGCGCCTGAGTGTCGCTACCAGCAACGGTGTAGGTCTGAGCCTCTAGCTGCGGTACGGACGCAGCAAGGCACAGCATCAGCGCCAGTAGCCTGAATGCTGTCGTGGATAGCAATTTCATTTTTTTCATTTTAAATGGTTTATATAATAGTAATTAATGAATGTTTGGTTTTAAGTCTTGATAGTTAGTTGGATAACCATCATTTATCGCTCTTCGGTAAAAGTCACGTCAAAGGACTGCAAAATTAGTTCCAACCTTTTTATAATAATGTGTCAACTCCCTAATAATTAACATATTTTATAACGCAATCGTTTGCACATATTACCTAAAAGGGCAGTGCGCCACAATCTAAGCCTGGAACTAGAATCGTGCTATCGCACGAGAAATCAAAGAAAATTATTAATTGATTAATAAAAAAGTTTTTTGATTTCTCGGCCGTAAGGCCGATCAAAAGTGCAGGCTTGGATTGTGGCGCACGCCCCCTGCGTCTGTGGTTTTCATGGTATTGGGTTTAAGGTCTTATGGGGCTTGGAGAAGTGCTGCGATGGCGTCTGCGGTGTCAGGGCTGTCGGCAAGGAATTGCTTGGCGGCCTCGCGGCCTTGGCCCAGACGCATGTCCTGCCAGCTGAACCACGCGCCGCTCTTCTTGATGAGGCCGGCCTCGACACCCAGGTCGATGAGCTCGCTCTCCCGGCTGATTCCTGTGCCGTAGATGACGTCAAACTCGGCCTTGCGGAAAGGTGGGGCGACCTTGTTTTTTACCACTTTCACGCGGGTTTGGGCGCCCAGAACGCGTTCGCCGTCCTTGATATGCGCCAGGCGGCGGATGTCGAGCCTGACGCTGCTGTAGAACTTCAGCGCGTTGCCGCCGGTGGTCGTCTCGGGGTTACCGAACATCACGCCCAGCTTCTCGCGCAGTTGGTTGATGAAGATGCAGCAGGTGCGCGTCTTGGCGATGGTGGCAGTGAGTTTCCTCAGTGCCTGGCTCATCAGACGCGCTTGCAGCCCCATCTTGCTCTCGCCCATCTCGCCCTCGATCTCGGCTTTTGGGGTAAGGGCGGCGACGCTGTCGATGACGATGACGTCGATGGCGGCACTGCGGATGAGCTGGTCGGCAATCTCCAGTGCCTGCTCACCGTTGTCGGGCTGCGATATCCACAGGTTGCGCGTGTTCACACCGACGGCTTCGGCATAGCTGCGGTCAAATGCGTGCTCCGCGTCGATATAGGCGGCGATACCACCCATTTGCTGCGCCTGGGCGATAGCGTGGAGTGCCAGCGTGGTCTTGCCTGACGACTCAGGACCATAGATCTCGACGATGCGGCCGCGCGGATAGCCGCCCACGCCTAGCGCCCTGTCCAGTCCGATGCTGCCCGTGGGGATGACGTCAACATCTTCGACACTCTCATCGTTCATGCGCATGATGGCACAGGTGCCAAAGGCTTTCTCGATTTTGGCGACTGCGTTCTGCATCACTTGCAGCTTCATGGGGTCCACCTCGACGGCGCGCGCTGCGTGGGGCGCGGTCTCGGCGACGTGGTTGGTCACAATGTCGGGCGTGGCGATGCTCATCACCTGCTGTCCGTCAATCATCACTTCTTGTTTCAACATTTGCTCAGTCATAGCGTTTTATAGATTATAGATAATAATTATTAATAGATAATAGATGTCGTTTTGGGCGTTAAGGCCGTTAGAGGTCTTATCAACCTTTTGACGATGCAAAGGAATACCAGCAAAGTGCCAAATAATGGCACTTTTGAATTAAAGAGTATTAATCAGTTCAAGATAGTAAAAAAACATCCGCGCCCAAGAATGAACGCGGATGCCAAATTAGTGAAATTCGTAGTTTAAATTACCAGCTGCCGCTGAGCAGGTAGTCGATCAGGGCTGTCACGTCGGCGATATTGACGCTGCCACTCTGGTCGCAGTCAGCAGCACTGATATTGACTCCCGATGTATCGCCGCTCAGCAGGTAGTCAATCAAAGTGGTCACATCAGCGATGTTCACGTTAGCGTCGCCGTTCACGTCGCCACGGGTGAAGCTGGGTATATACAGAGATACCTGGCTGATGGCGAAGAAGTCGCCGGCAGGATTGACACTGCCATCCTTGGAATAGGTCCATGTGAGCGTGTGAGTACCCACCTCCAGAGGCTTGTTGTTGGTGTTCCAGTAGTTACCCAATGCAGATCCGAAGGAGAACACCATATTGCCGTCAACCTCAAAGATGCACGCGTCATAGACCGGGCTCGTGCCCTCGCCCCTGGCCTTGAAAGTTGTCAGCAGCGCAGTGCCAGGAACCGTGACGGTAATGGTGGCGGTTAGCGTCGATACGCTGTTCTCCTCGCCCTCATTGCTTGAACGGGCGCAGACCGTGCCGTCTTCGTCAATTGCCAGAATCCAGGGATACTCACCTTCGGTCGAGAAGTGGATAGAACCCTCGGTGGCATCAAGGATTTTGTCCAGGCTGACGATGGGCTTGGTGCTGGAGCCGACTGCTGCCTCGACCGACCAGTTCTTGTTGTAGGCCTTGATGGCTTGCTCAATGGTAATGACATTATGCTCGTTTGAGTCTCCTTCATATACGGGAATCAGCGTTCCGGGATTGGACGCCGGACAGTAACGCAGACTGTTCACCAGAGTTTGCATGCCGTTAAGGGAGATATTGTTAATCACGCAAACGACGCGATTCAGGGAACGGCATCCCGTGAAATCAAGTGAGGTCAACTGGTTCATGGAGCAAGAAACATTTTCCAAATTGGTTTTCCCTTGCAGGCCGTCAAGGCTGGTGAGGGCACATGAGAAACACTTGATTTCCTTCAAAGCCGTGCACTCTCCCAGACCCGTAATCTCGGCCAGACTCGCATTGTTATTGCAATGGAGCGTCTGTAACTGCGAGCAACCGGTTACATTGAAATTGGTCAACACTGGATTGAGAGTGACTTCAAGGTTGGTGAGTTGTCTGTTATCATCTACCCACAGTTGTTCCAGCTGGCTCTTTTCGTTAAGCGTGAGCGAGGTGAGCTTGTTGGCGGAGCAGACAACGTTCGTCAAGTCCGTCATGCCGTTCAAGCCGGGCAGGTTGGTCAAGGAACAGCTATAGCACGACAACTTCTTCAGCGATATGCAGTTCGCCAGTCCGGTAATCTCTGTCAGGTTGCTGTTGTTGTAGCATAGCAGAGTGTTGATGGCGCCGCAACCACTTACATAGAGTTCCGTCAACGCGCAGCTATTGCAGTTGACTGTGGTCAGCAAGGTATTGCCGGTTAATCTGAGGATTGTCAGGTAAGGCTTGTTAGTCACAGCGAGCGAGATGAGCTTGTTGTTGCGGCAATAGAGCTTCTCCAGGTTGTTCAGGCTGTTCACGCCGCTCAGGTTGGTGATGGCGCAGTCCTCACAATCGATATAGGTGAGGGCAGTACAGCTTTCCAAGCCCTGGATAGTGGTGAGGCTACTGTTCTCGAAGCACATTAATGTTTGCAGGGACGTACAGTTAGCTATGTCAAAATTGGTCAACGAATTGCGGCTGCAGTTGAGTTGCGTCAAATTAGGGTTGTCCCTAACCCAGAACGTTTTCAAGGCATTGTGATAGGTGACCGTGACCGAAGTCAGATTGTTCCTGTGCAAGTACAGCTGTTCCAAGCGCGTGTTGTTGACCACGTTGATCGATTCCAGATCGTTGTCATAAACATTGAGGTAGGTCAACTGCAGGTTATTGCTCACATCGATCGAGGTGAGGTGATTACCATAGCAACTGAGCCTGGTCAACTGGGCGAAATACTCGACACCCTTCATGTTGGAAATGTTCTTGTTATTCACTTCCAACGTGGTGCGGGCGTTGAGCTGCGCTGTGGTAATGACACCGCTGGGATACTCGTTCAGCAGGTAGGCACGGAAGTTCGCGTCAGGAAAGTTCGTGGCGTTGATTGTCACGTCGGCGCGGGCGACCAGTGTTGTCATCAGCACCGTGATGAGTGTAAATAATAACTTTTTCATAACCAAAGTGATTTATTGTTAATAATGTGAATTCTCAGCATTACTTTTTCAATTTGTTGCAAAAATAGCAATTATTCTGTAAAAATGAACAAAAAAGAGGAATTTTTAGGCATTAGATAGACGCTTTAGGCGTTAGCTTCCATACTAAAAACAGTAGAGACGCAAAATTTTGCGCCTCTACCCTGGATTGCTTTATGAATGTCGAGTGTTTAGAACTCGGCGTTGTTCGGTGTGCGGGGGAACGGAATGACGTCACGGATGTTAGCCATGCCGGTCACGAACAGGATCAGACGCTCGAAGCCCAGACCGAAACCGCTGTGAGGCACGGTGCCGAAGCGGCGGGTGTCGAGGTACCACCACATGTCCTTCATGGGAATACCGCGGCGATTGATCTCGTTCATGAGCTTGTCGTAATCGGCCTCGCGCTCGCTGCCGCCGATGATCTCACCAATCATGGGGAACAAGACGTCCATGGCGCGAACAGTCTTGCCGTCCTCGTTCTGCTTCATGTAGAAGGCCTTGATTTCACGCGGGTAGTCGGTGAGGATGACAGGGCGTTTGAAGTGCTCCTCGACGAGGTAGCGCTCATGCTCGCTCTGCAGGTCCACACCCCAGTCGACGGGGAACTCAAACTTCTTCTTGGCAGCCTTCAGAATGTCAATGCCCTCGGTGTAGGTCAGGCGTACGAACGGCTCCTTAAGGACGCTGTGCAGGCGCTCGATGAGCGTGTTGTCATACATCTTGTTCAAGAACTCCAGGTCGTCCTGACAGTGCTCCAGCGCGTAGTTCACACAATACTTGATGAACTCCTCGGCGAGATCCATGTTGTCGGTGATGTCATAGAATGCCATCTCGGGCTCAATCATCCAGAACTCGGCCAGGTGGCGCGGGGTATTGCTGTTCTCGGCGCGGAAGGTGGGGCCAAAGGTGTAGATGGCACCCAGCGCGGTAGCGCCCAGCTCACCCTCGAGCTGACCCGACACGGTCAGGCTCGTGGACTTGCCGAAGAAGTCCTGCGAGTAGTCGGTCTTGCCGTCCTCGGTCTTGGGCAGGTCGCCCAGGTCGAGGGTGGTCACCTGGAACATGTCGCCGGCACCCTCACAGTCGCTGGCAGTAATTAGCGGCGTGTGCAGGTAGAAGAAACCCTTGTCAATGAAGAAATTGTGGATGGCAAACGCCAGGTGGTGGCGGATGCGGAAGATGGCGCCAAAGGTGTTGGTGCGCATGCGCAGGTGAGCC
>JAFZKD010000026.1 GCA_017553785.1 Muribaculaceae bacterium
ATTATTAAGCTCGATGCGCAGCAGCAAGATGTTATGGTGCCTGCCAACATGATTTCCGGGAAACCAACAGTTTCCTATCATCGTCCAGCTGGTGCATTCTATGGAGCTGTAGTAGTTGACAAAAGCGGTGACTACCAGTATTTGAATGTTCCCTATTTATGCATGGTGCCAGGAGCGGAATACACCTTCCATGGATTATGTCAGGGCTTCAACGAGTTTGTCTTTCCTTGTTGGAAAGTTCAACAGGGTGGCCAATGGAGCACTATTAGGTTAGTGGATTCTGTAACCGTCAGCTATAGTGAAGGTGTCACAGATTCTGTTCCCATCTTTCTTGCTGAGGAAGATGAACCTGGCTATTATTTGGACACCTTTTTCTTAGGTGGCATGGTAGAGGGTGAGTGGCCCCGTGAGAAGCATCCGTCGCTGATTGCGGCCACCAACAACCCCGGGATGTTACTTGGCTACGAATTGTTGAAGTCCAGCAAGAACTTTTGTTTTGGCGGCATGGATGGCTCTCTTGATGCGTACACACAGGCAGGCCAGTTTCTTGCTTTCTACGGCTTAAACCCCAGTGGGGACAATGAATATGGCTGGTTCTTTGGAAAAAATGCGGGGAAAAAATCGGGAGAAAGAGTTGACGGCATTGCCCAGGCGTTTGAGAAACCACAGAATCCTTACCCGCTGCGAGGCATTGCCATGGAAGTCTCGAATTTACATGTAACCGACACGGTAAACATGACCTGCAAGGTATATCAACTCGACGAGATACCTCAATATAGTGAGAGTGGTTATGTCACCTTGCCCGAAGAACCGCATAAACTGCTGGCATCAGGTATTGCGAAGTTGCAGCCCGTTGAGTATTCTAACGATAGGGGATTGATTCTTTTTGACCTGATTGATAAGCAGGGGCATCCCACTGTGCTAACGATAGACAGTTCTATCCTCGTGGTTGTGGAAGGCTATAATGAACCTGAAATGAGTGGCCTCGCCGATTTTACAGCACTTGTTAGTATGGATTTTAACAGCGATGAGGGCTTTGGTGAAATGGCCTACCTCAAGTGGGGCACTCCAGACGAGAACGGTGACACACTCAATTACAAGTGGCGTGGATTGAATAACTCGGTATATTACACGATGAAGACAGGATTCACGATTTTCCTGGACACCTCTTTGCCGCCGTCAGTCTCATCACCCAGCCCCGACATTAATTATGTGATTACCAGCAATGCTGTTAACATCACTGCAACGGGCGAAGGCATGGTCAAACTCTACATTAACGGAGAGGAAGTGGCAAATCCTTACAGTGCCCCTCGTGCTGAGGAAGATTATACCGTCACAGTGACCGCCACGGCCGAGGCCAGCGGTATGCTCGTGAGTGAACCGGCTAAACTGGAACTGACAATTCCCGCAATAGGAGAAGAGTGCCTCATCACGGTAACAGCCTATGAGGACACTATGGGATGTGTCACAGCGCAGCATCTTAATCCTTTGCCTAATGGCCAATGGCGCGTAACCTTGGGCTGTGACGTGGACTTTGTGGTGCAGCCTTATGAGGGTTATGAACTGTCTGCGCTGTATGTTGACGGAACGGATGTTTTAAGCCAGGTCGATGCCGAGGGCATGTTTACGCTAAACAATGTTGCAGGTGACACACAAATTGATGCCTATTTCGTCCCAATGAATTCCTACACAACGCTTGTCATTAAGCAGAGCGACCTTGGAGATGTGGCCTTGAGGGTCACATGCAACGAGCCACTGCGACTTAATGTGACTGCCGACCCCACGTGGACAATCCACTCGGTTACGCTCAATGGCAAGGACATCACCAAGAAACTTGACGGATATGGCGACTTCACTATCCGTAAAGTGGATGATGTTATCGTGGTGGGAAACAATGATTATGTTGACTTGGATCCCAATGAACCAGAGCGTGTCAAAGCATTTGTGGCGTTCGTGAACAATTCGGGCATTGCCGAAGCCAAGACTAGTCCTGTTCGCGTCCTGGGTGAGCCCGGAGGACTGCGAATAGAAGGTTTGCCCGTCAATCAGGTATTGACCGTGGTCGATGTTGCTGGGCATGTTGTCTCCCGCCATGTGGGTAATGGCCACACGATTACCATAGCATTGCCAAGCGCTATTTACATAGTGACTACTGAGGATTTAACAGTAAAAATACACATCTAAATCGCATCCTAACTATGAAATACAATCATCAATATTCGATTATGGCATTACTGCTGGCACTCTTATTCTCGTTGCCATTGGCTGGCGCCGATTATGACCAGTTTGTCTATAACGGCATCCAGTACATCGTTTTGAGTGAGAGTGAACATACCGTTGAAACCCGTGGGCCGAGATCGCTGAGCGGGCATGTTGATATCCCGTCAACAGTGGTTTACAATGGAGAAACCTATACTGTTACTGGTATTGGCTTGTTCAGTTTCAGTTCCTCGGGCATCACATCCATGACGTTGCCGCCGACGATTGACCATATTGGTAGTACTGCATTTGGCAATTCTAAACTGGAGGAAATAAATCTACCATCATCGCTAAAACACATTTATATGTTTGCCTTCTCGGGATGCAAGAACTTGAAGTCTATTGTTTTGCCTGAAGGTTTGCTCACACTTGGAGACATGGCATTCATGTATGACTCATCCATTGAAGAAATCAACTTGCCTTCAACGCTAACATCTCTGGGCGGGGACTGTTTTACCGGTACATCTATCAGGTCACTTACTATTCCTGGAAGTGTGAAAGTCTTAGGTAATGACAAAACTATTGAAAGTAACAGCCTAGAATTAGTCATTGTTGAGGAAGGTGTGACATCTATCGGCCGCCATGTATTCAACTTCTGCCAGAATGCTGACATTTATCTGCCCTCGACACTAAGCTATTTGGGTGAAGATGCGATAAGTGGCCATAATGTCTATTTCAAGTCGCCTGTTCCGCCTAAAGGTTCAGATAGTTGGGTAGGATGGAATTTTATCCATCAAGAGTATATTCCCAAGGGAACCAAAGCCCACTATCGTTACCACTATTTCTGCAATCCAGATGTATTGGAAGACGAGTCGCTGGGGAGTTATTGCGATGTGAATATCAACATCAATGGCAACGGCGAGGTGACAAGTGATGATCTGTCGCAATGGGAGGTGTTTCACTATGCCCCTGCCGGGACGAATGTGGTATTGTCGATCACGCCACAAGCCAAGCATCTCATCAGCGGTTTCACAGTGGATGGTATTGATAAGAGTAACCGCATCACAGGTGGAGTAACGCTCTATGACGACGCACAATATCTCGACTTTAGCGACGAGGTTATTGAACAAGGCAAGTACTCTATCCCCAATCTGCAAACGGCGATGGATGTGAATGTCGCTTTCAAGAAACAGCCTTTCACCAAACTGACCTTGCGACAGAGCGAATGTGGAACCATTGGCGTGCGTCTGCATCGGGATAGGCCAATGGTACTTAAGGTGAATCCGTCTGACAATAGTGGAATTAGTGCCTTGTCACTCGATGGCAATGATTGCCTTGATGAAGTACAGCCTGATGGAAGATTTTCAAAAGTCATTGATGACCCTGTGAGTATCGAAATCAAGTATAATCCAACCGAATAACGATTTTTGCCAATTGAAGGAGACTTGAGGATGCGTCACGGCGAAGGAGTGCAAGTGCATAGGTATTTCCTGAAACACATTGATGCATCCTCATTTTCCTGGTGTTAATCCCGTTTTTCAAAAACTGTTGAATAAATTAGGCTTCGTCTCAACAAATCTCAAATAAATTTGGTTTTGTGTTCGACTTGCACTAATTTTGAATACCTTTGCTACTGGACTTTAAAACGATACGACTATGAAACGAATCACGACATTGCAATTGCTGGGCGTCATGCTCATGGCGCTGGGCACGGCATTGCCGGCAAGTGCCCTGAAATTTATGGAAGACAGCATCTGCTACTCGACGATGTGGGATAAGCCAGGTGAGTTGGCGGTGATCTCGATGGGAAACTATGACTCCCAATTGGAGTACACCTACTACCATGGCGACCTGGTGATTCCGGCAAGTGTCACCCATGACGGTGTGACCTATAGCGTGACGCGCATCAATTATGATGCCTTTGAGGACTGTTATAACTTGACATCGGTGACGATACCCGCCACGGTGAATGACATCATGGGGCAGGGCACTTTTTCCGGTACCGACCGACTGCGCGGCTTTTATGTTGACGAGGATAATGCTTGGTACTGCGACATTGACGGCGTGCTGCTGAGCAAGGACAAGACTGTACTCTATATCTTTCCCAATGCTTATGCCTCCTCGACCTATGAGGTGCCCGACGGCGTGACGACGATTGACAACGGAGCGTTCAATGGGTGTAAGGGAATCACTACGGTCACGTTCCCGTCAAGCCTCACGTCTATAGGTTATTCGGCCTTCGGTTATTGCGATGGACTCGTTGAGATTACGGTCCCGCCCAGCGTGACCTCGATTGACAGATACGCGTTTTCTCGTTGTACTCATTTACAGCGTGCCGACCTGCAATGCCGTGTCATCGGCCAGGAGATGATGTCTGGATGCAGTGCCTTGACCGAGGTGACGCTGGGTGACAGTGTGGTGAGTATTGGCGCTAATGCATTTAACAGGTGCACGTCGTTGAAGAGTATCAATGTGCCGGCCAGCGTGACCAGCATTGGCAAGGGAGCGTTTACCAATTGCGACTCGCTCTCGACGGCGACCATCGACTGCCCGACGGTGAGCCACGGAATGTTCTATAGTTGCCGTGGCTTGAAAGAGGTCAACCTGCTAAGCCACGTCCGGCAGATTAAAGGTGTTGCCTTCATGGATTGCCGTGCACTGGAAACACTCAACATCGAGCCCGGCTTGACAGCAATAGGCGACTCGACGTTTATGGGTTGCTTTGAACTGCAGGCGCTGGATTTGCCGTCAACGGTGCAGACGGTGGGCACCCATGCATTTGATGGATGCGGCAAGATGACAAG
>JAFZKD010000027.1 GCA_017553785.1 Muribaculaceae bacterium
CGGCGCGACCCCCTAGGGGGTCCAACATATTATTAACAGTGGTCTAAGGAACATTAAAACACCCCTTCTAAGGGAGGGTAAAAGTGTCAACAATGTCCTGAGCTACGATATTTAGGGTTTAGAGAATAGATATTTTGCTAATAGATGACGCCGTTGATGATGTGGCGGACTTCCTTGAAGAGGTAATCGTGGGTGGTGCCGTCGGCGTGGCGCAGGGTGAGGGTGCCGTCGGGGGCGATGCCTGCCACACTTGCCATGAAACGGTGACCTGCCGCATCCTCGAAGGGGTGCGAGCCGCCGTCGTTGCGATAGAGGGCATCCATATACTGCTTGTGGAGATTCTGGCGGACGTTTTCGTCGCCTAGGGAGTCCACCACTTGCTCGATGCGTGAGCACACCTGCTTTAATATCTCCTCCAGGTCGTGCTCACGGCCTGTGATGTTAATGAGCGACACCGGATTGGGGGCGCCACTCAGGAAACGCTCCTGATTGACGTTGATGCCGATGCCGATGATGCTCGTGGCGATGTCGCTGCCGTTGAGGGAGTTCTCGATGAGCATGCCGCAGACCTTTTTGTCCTGCCAATAGACATCGTTGGGCCATTTGACGGTAAAACCATCGCCAGCCAGGTCCGTCAGCGCCTCAACGATTGCCAGCGAAGCCGCTTCGCTCAGGTAGAACTGGTCGCGCGCCTTGACGGGCGGCTGCTTGAGCAAGAGGGAAAAAGTGAGGTTCTTGCCGTCCTCGCTTTCCCAGGAGTTGCCCTTCTGCCCGCGTCCGGCAGTTTGCCTGGGTGTGAAAATGACTGTGCCGCCCGGCAGCGTTGCTGCAAGGCGGGACAGGTAGGTGTTGGTGCTAGTTGTTTGGCTAACCTTGATGTAATGCGGCATGGGTGGAGAGAAATCAGACGGCGGGGAACGTCATCTTGAGCGTGCGGCTGTCATCGTCGTTGACGGTGATGTCCACGCGCACGGTATCGTCGGGCAGCAACCCGTCGATGCGTTCGGGCCATTCGATGAAGCACAGGGCGCCGCTATCGAAGTAGTCCTCGGCCCCCAGGTCGACGGCCTCTTCCTCCTTCTCCAGACGGTAGCAGTCGAAGTGGTAGATGAGCTCGGCAGTGGTGTCGCTGCGGTACTCGTTGATGATTGCGAACGAGGGCGAGTTGGTCATGTCGCTCTCTACGCCCAACTCCTTGCAGAGCGCGTTGATGAATGTCGTCTTACCAGCGCCCATTTCCCCATAGAAGGCATAGACCGTCAAGTCGCCCATCTCGGTCATGAACTTGTAGGCGGCCTCTTCGAGCGCCTCCAGATTGGGAATGGGTATTTCAATGATTTTGTTTTCTTTCATTTTTTATGATTTATTGGGCCGCGACATTGTCGCGGCACGGGGAACTATGCTGCTGATTACTTGGGGGAGAGGGTCACGATGGGCACGAGCATCTCTTCCATCGAGATGCCACCGTGCTGGAATGTATCGTTGTAATAGGACACGTAGTAGTTGTAGTTGTTGGGATAGGCGAAGAAGTCGCGGTTCATCGCGAAGATGTAGGTGCTAGAGATGTTGGGAGCAGGCAGACCCACGCGTCTGGGTTGCTTGATCTCATATACCTGCTTGCCGTTGTATGTCAAGTTCTTGCCCACCTTGTACCTCAGGTTGGTGTTGATGTTCTTGTCGCCGATGACGTTGATGGGACGGTCCACCTTGATGGTACCGTGGTCGGTGGTGAGCACGATTTTGTACCCGTTTTGTGCCATCAGTTTAAAGATCTCGAGGACGTTAGAGTTCTTGAACCATGACTCGGTGAGCTTGCGGTAAGCCTCTTCGGTGTTGGCCAGCTCGCGAATCATCTTGGACTCGGTGCGGGCATGTGACAGCATGTCCACAAAGTTGAACACCAGGACGTTGAGCTCATAGTTCTTGAGCATGCCGAAGTTCTGAATCAGTTTATCGCCAGCCGCGCTGTCGTTCATCTTATTGTAAGAGAAATGCACCTTGCGGCGGTAGCGGTCCAGCAGTGTCTGGATGAGTGGTGCCTCGTTCAGGTTCTTGCCCTCTTCGCTTTCCTCATCGACCCACAGGTCGGGGAACAGTTGCTCGATGTCCACCGGCATGAGCCCTGAGAATATCGCATTGCGGGCGTACTGAGTGGCCGTGGGCAGAATGGTGGTGTAAAGCTCTTCGTTCTCGATGTTGAAATAGTCGGCGAGCAGCGGGCTTACCGTTCGCCACTGGTCGAGCCTGAAGTTGTCGATGACGACAAAGCAAACTTTCTCACCCTTGTCAAGCAGCGGCAGCACTTTGGTCTTGAACAGCTCGTTACTGCGCAACGGATGCTGGGGCTGTGTCAACCAATTCTCGTAGTTGCGCTTGACGAACTTGGCAAAGGCATTGTTTGCCTCCACCTTCTGCATCTTGAGCATCTCATCCATGTTGGTGTCGGCATTGGACAGGGTGAGTTCCCAATGCACGAGCGTCGTGTATAGCTGATACCAGTCCTCGATGGTCTGAGCAGAATTGATCATCTGGCTGATGCGCATGAACTCCTGCTGGTAGTCGCCGGTGACTTTCTCGGTGATGAGCGCGTCGCTGTGCAGGTTCTTTTTGATGGACAACAGAATCTGGTTGGGGTTGACCGGTTTGATCAGGTAGTCGGCGATCTCGCTGCCGATGGCCTGATTCATGATGTCTTCCTCCTCGCTCTTGGTGATCATGATGACAGGGACATTGGGTTGCAGGATCTTGATGCGTTGCAGTGCTTCAAGCCCACTAATGCCCGGCATGTTCTCGTCCAGGATGATGAGGTTGAAGATCTGGTTGCTCAACATGTCGAGTGCGTCCCGCCCGTTGGTGACGGTTTCCACTTCATATCCCTTATTCTGCAAAAACAGGATGTGAGGTTTCAACAGGTCGATTTCGTCATCGGCCCACAAGATTCTTTCTTTGCTCATACGGTTTGTCTCAACGTTATATTGTTAGTCGTTCTTGTTGTTCGATCTGACGGATCTATTATTATTTTTGTTGTCAGGCTTGGTCTGATCGGCAGGGTTCGCATCTCCGCCTTTGTTGTCGCTGTTGTTGTTTGCAGCGTCATTGGCGGAGTCTTTATCGTTTTGTTTCTGCTGACCGCGCTTGGTCTGTTGCTTGCGCTCTTCGGCTTTATCCTTGGCTTGCTGCTTGCGCTCGTCGGCCTTGTCTCTGCGCTCTTGTTCCCGGTCTTTGGCCCGCTGTTTGCGTTCCTGTTCTCGAGCCTTGGCTTGTTCTTTGCGTTCTTTGGCCTTTTCCTTGCGTTCGCGTTCACGCTCTTTGGCTTTTTCCTTGCGTTCACGCTGCCGCTCCTTGGCGAGTTCTTTGCGCTCTTTAGCCTTATCCTTGCGAGCCTGCTCTTTGGCCTTCTTTGCATCTTTCTTGGCCTGTTCGGCAGCCTTGTATGCGGCTTTAGCCGAGTCTTCACGCCACTTGTAGCGGAAGTCACGCTCTTTCTCTTTCTCCTTCTCGGCCTGTTCGATAGAGTCTTGTTCAGCTATCTCGGCGATTCGAGCTAATTTGCGCTCGTGTTTTTGCTCCTTCTTGATGCTGTCTTCGATCTCTTTTTGACGCTTCTTCTCGGCCTTTTCACGAGCCTTTGCCTCGCGTTCGAGTTGCTTGAGGTGTGCTTCCTCGGCGCGCTCCTGCTCCTTGGTCATCTGTCGTGTGGATGACTGGGTTGTCGTGGTGGAACTGTTGCGGTAGTCGTTGGCCTTGATTTGCTTTCGCTCGGTTTCCTGTTGAGTCTTCTTCTCGGCTTCGATGCGTGCCTGTTCTTCGGCCTCGGCCTCAAGCCGTGCCTGTTCTTCGGCCATTTCCTGAGCCTTGGCTTCGGCATCAAGACGAGCCTGTTCGGCTGCTTCCCGTTCCATTTGCTCGGCCTCGATGCGTGCTTTCTCGCGGTTTGCGGCAGCGATGGCATCGGCTTCGGCCTGTGCTTTCTTCTCAGCCTCGTCAAGCTCTTTCTTCTCGAGGTCGCTGTGTTCCTTATCGTTTTTCTCTTCCAGATAATTGAAGTAGTCCTCAAAAGTCCGTCCTTCGTTCAGCAGGAGGTTGAAGTTATCCACGCTGATGATGACATAATGCACCTGTCGGGGAACCCTGATGGTTTGGTCTTTCTCAAACAATGACCTGTAGTTGGTCGCCTCCTTGAAGTTGTCCAATCCCTTAACCACCAGCAGCCCTAAGGTACCGAAATTCATCTGCTCGATGTCATAGTCCTTCACTTTGAATGCGTTGAAATTGTGTCGGGCCACTTCATAGAGCAGCATATTACCGTTCACGCTATCCATGGGGTAGAGCAGGATGAACACTTGCGGCTTGCTGTTGTCCTCGGAGAATGGGGTGAACGTGCGTTCCAGCGTTTGTGTGGAAGTGTCGTTGCTCAAACGCGTGCTCCACAACATGCCGCGTGCGTTGCTGCCGCCGCCTTCAAGCCTTCGACCTTGATTGAGTTGCTTGACAATCTCTGACGCCACAGGGGTGATGTCGGTCTGCGGGTACCTCTGAAGCATGTCCTTGATGGTCTCCTTGAATTTCTCGTGGTCTTTTTGTGTGAGGTAACTCAAAGCGTCAATGAACATGAACTTGGGCATGATTTTGGACAGCGGGTATTTGCGCATCATCTCGGCATATGCCTCATGCACGGCATTGTGGTTGTTTGCCAGATAGTTGTCATAGGCGGCCTCGTACATCATCTCCTGATCCTTGTTCATGTTCTTGAGATTCTCAAGATAGTTGGGATCCTGCATCGCCATGCCGTATTTTGATTCGGGGAAGTTGACGAGGATGCTGTCGCGGTAGGGTTGGGCATCGGCCACCTGTCCGTTGCGCATGAACATCATGTACATATTATAGTACACGTCCAGACGGTAGGTGTTGTCAGGATAGTTTTCCAGCAGCCTGTTGAATTCATAGGTTGCCGCGTCATAGTCTTCCATCTTGTCCTTGAGGATGGTACCCATATTATACAGTCCTTCCTGGATGATATCATGGGCTACCATGAAGTCCTCCTCGGTTTTGGGGATTTGCTTGAGGTAGTATTCCTCGAAGTGTGGATCATCGGCACGTTTCAAGGCTTCAACGTCCACATTGACGGTGTCGCCGTTCTCGTTGACCACCACACTGTCACCCATGGCCATTAATGCGGTATCGGCCTCCTCTTCTTCGAACGAGAAAGACGATTTGTTGTATCGGCGCCAGTTGTCCTCGAGTTTGCGGCTACCCCACGCTTTTTGGAACTGGGTCTTACCGGCGTTTTTGGTCGCTGTGTTGTAGAAGTACCATGAATTATCAGAGTTGATCACATAGGAGCTGGGCTCAGTACTGCCTTGTAATTGACTGCCCTTGGACTCTTGTTCGGCGATAAATTTCTGGCGTTCTGCCTCCTCGGCTTCCTCTTTTTCTTTTTTCTTGAGGTCCTCAATGATTTTGGCGATGACTTCGTGCTGTTCCTCGGGTGTCATGGCAGCGAGTTCAAGCAGTGAATCCTGCAGGATGACGTTCTGGGAATACACGGCCAATTCATCGAGCACGTCGCTACGTTTCTTGAGCAGCTTGTAGTTGGGATAGTCCTCGTTAATCAGGGGAATCGCCTCGGCATAGCAGGGTTGGGCAAAGTCATACTGGCGCCTATTGAAATAAATACCGCCCAGCGTGATTTGGCTAATGGCCTTGTCCACGCCGTTGCGGGTACTTTTCTCGGCAGCGAGCCTGTAGTTCTCTATAGCACTGAGTGTGTCGTTATGAGAGAGGTACAGGTTGCCGATGGCATAATATATCTGGTCCAGATAATCCTTGTTGCGGTCATAACGGGTCATGCGTTTCAGGGCTTTGACCTCGCTTGCGATGTTGGCGCCTTCATAGACAGCGCTCTGCTTGATGCGTGCGTTGAACTTGGTGCGATAGGTTGATCCGCTGCTGCTGCCGGCCTGCTTGTAGGCTAGATAGGCGTTGTGCTTATCGCCCATGTCTTCATAGAGTTGTCCCAAAAGGAAGCACATTCGCATCTTTTCGTTGCCCTTAAATCCCTTGATGGCCTCAGACAGATAGGGAATGGCCTGTTCGGGCTCCTGGACCTTGATGTGATAATCGGCAAAGGCGGCATTGGCTAGCGCGCGCACTCGCTTGTTAGTGATTTCGTCAAGGTGGACATGCGCCAGCACATTGTCGGCCTCGGTAGACCAGCCCATGGCGCAATAGCACAAGGCTTCTCGCACCTGGCTCTCCTGTACAAGGTCGGGTTTCCAGGTGAAATGTCGGGCGATGTATCGGAATGTCGCTGCGGCATCAAGGAAATCACCTTTCATGTACTGTGCCTTGGCAAGCATGTACCACGCGTTGTGCAGGAACGGGTTATACTCATCCCTCTGCATCCATTCGCGATATTTGGGATCGCTGTTCTTGCCGCTCTTGCGTTTTGGTTTCTTCTTGATGGAGTGCAGGGCGATGGCCTTCTCCATTTTCTCTATCGTGCGTTCAAAGCTGCCCGATGGCTGCGGAGCCTTGGGGTTGGAGCGCGCTTCGGCAGGATGCATATACAGATGCTGGGAATAGTCGTCCTCGTAGGCGTCTAACATCGCCTTCAACTGTTCGTCATAATTGGTCTTACCGTGAAAATAGACATTGTATTTGGTGTTGAATGCTTGCCAAAAGCGTGACCGTGCGGTATTGGTTTTGTTGCTGCACGCAGCCAGCATAACCACCATCGCAACCATTAAAATAGGTATGAAGCGTCTTGTCTTGTTCAAATCCGGTTTGTTACATCTGTAAGTACTATATAAACGAGTCTAGCTCTATTTTATTGCCCCGTGGAGCGATGTTCGGCGGCGAGTTGCAAAAATTCCTGCCTGATGGATTGGGGCATAATCAGGCCGCGTCGCCTGATGCTTTGTCCCCACTCAAGCAGTTCGGCGGGCTGCAATGTGTAGAGCACGTCTCGCCACTGCTCGAGATCCTCGGGTGTGTAATCGTCTTCGGACCGTCCTGCGAAATTGTCCAGTTCCTCGTCGTCATAGTAGATGATTTCCTGCTTGCATTCTCCCGCCAGCATTTGCTCGCTGGGGCATATTGACCGCAAGCCGCACCCCTCGTCGGCACATCCCTGACGCGCGATGCCGGTAGTGGCGCTAGCGTCTGATTCATTCTCATTGGCGGCGTCTTCTTGTTGCTTGTAGAACAGCTTGTCAATGATCCACACGATGGCACCACCCACCACCAAAATCATCAAGAGTATAATTGCCGGCTTCATCGTTTATTGTCGTTATTATTTGGTGCAAATGTACATATAAAATCCCAATGATATCTCTAGTTAGTTGAAAGAAATCAGCTTTTTCGTCGTGTGCATGGCGATCTGTTTGCCATCTGTTTGCGCTTTAAAGGTCGTAATGAAGAGAAAAGTGTAAAAAAATTTGACACTTTTGTGTGAAAAAATTTAACATTCATCATTTTTGCACTAAAAAATGGATTACGGTGTTTTTTAGATACCTATATTTGTGAACGATAAACCTAATGCGGTTTCTTATTGAAGACATCAGTAGATATCACCAATTATCAATAAATAATAACCACAAATGATTATGAAAGTAAAGAAATTATTCGTAATGACGCTTCTCATGTTGGTGGCATTCAGCGCCAACGTGATGATGGCCCAAATGATGCCCATTCCACTTGACAAGGCAGTGCGCATCGGCAAGCTAGACAACGGGTTGACCTACTACATCCGTTATAACAATTATCCCGAGCACCGTGCTAACTTCTACATCGCCCAGCGCGTGGGCGCCATGCAGGAAGAGGACAATCAGAACGGTCTGGCCCACTTCCTGGAGCATATGGCTTTCAATGGTAGCAAGAACTTCCATGGCGAGGGCAAGGGAATCATCGATTATATACGCTCCATCGGTCTGAACTGGGGTTATGATGTAAACGCTTACACCTACTTCACCGAGACCGTGTACAACATTGATAACGTTCCTACTACAGCAGGCCAGGGGACACTTGACTCGTGTCTGCTCGTGCTCAAGGACTGGAGCCACGGCCTGTTGCTCACCGACGAGGAGATTGATAAGGAGCGCGGAGTCATTCATGAGGAGTGGCGTCTGGGCCGTGATGCAGGTGAGCGCATGCGCAACCGCCAGCTGGAGACCATCTTCGCTGGATCAAAATATGCCAAACGCGACGTGATCGGTTCAATGGACGTGGTGGATAACTTCCCCTACCAGGTGCTGCGCGACTACTATGACAAGTGGTACCGCCCCGACAACCAGGCATTGGTTATTGTGGGTGATATTGATGTGGACTACACCGAGGCCAAGATCCGCGAGATGTTCAGTGAGTATCCCGCTCCTGGTCCCGATGCCGCCCAGGTAGAGACTTATCCCGTGCCCGACAATGCCGAGCCCATCATCGCCATCGATAAGGATGTCGAGCAGCAGTACAGTTATGTCTATATCATGTTCAAGCATGATATCGTCGCGAAAAATGAAAAGGAGGATGTTTCCTATCTCGTGTATAACTACATGAAGAACATGATGAGCTCAATGCTCAATCAGCGTTTCCAAGAGAAGTCCCAGGAGGCAGACTGCCCCTTTGTCCAGGTTTATGCCTATGACGGCAGCTACATGGGCGCCAACACCAAGGACGCTTTCTACATGATTGTGGTTCCTAAGGACGGAATGACCGAGGCTGCAACGCAAGCCGGAATGGTCGAAGCGTTGCGTGCCGCCAAGTATGGTTTTACCGCAACCGAATATTCCCGTGCCCAGGAAGAGTATCTGAGTCAACTTGAGCGTCAATACAACGAACGCGACAAGGTGTCCAACAATAGCTACACCCAGCAGTGCTATCGCCACTATCTCGACAATGAGCCGCTCATGTCGATTGAGGATAGGTATCAGATCATGAACATGATTGTTCCCCAAGTTCCGGTTGAGGCCATTAACGAGTTGCTGCCCGAACTCATCAGCACCGACGGCAAAAACCTGGTGGTGATGAACTTCAATCAGGAGAAGGACGGTGCCGTTTATCCCACCAAGGACGGGCTGATGGCTTCAATTACCGCTGCTGAGCATTCCGAGATTGCCCCCTATGTGGACAACGTGAAGCAAGAGCCGCTCATCGCCAAGTTGCCCAAGAAGGGTAAAATCGTAAAGGAGTCTTCCAACGAGCCCTTGGGTTACAAAGAACTGGAACTGAGCAACGGAGTTCGTGTACTGCTCAAACCCACCGACTTCAAGAAAGACCAGATTTATATGATGGCATCTCAACGCGGCGGCAGCTCGCTCTACGGCGAGGAGGATTGGGCTAACTGTGAAATCTTTGACGCAGCTATCGAAGCCAGCGGCTTGGGTGGTTTCAATAACGTGGAACTGAGAAAGGCGCTTGCCGGCAAGCGCGTAGCAATCAGCCAGACGCTGGGATCTGACATGGATTACGTGAAGGGCAGCTCAAACGTCAAGGACTTGGAGACCTTGTTCCAGCTTATCTATCTCCAGTTTACCGATGTCACCAAGGACGAGAAGAACTACAACCAAATTCTCAACACGATTGAATTGATGCTGAAGAATAAGGACTTGGATCCCGATAACGTGTTCTCCGATACGGTCAATTATGTCATGGGTAACTACAGTTGGCGAAGCAAACCCTACCAGCTTGAAGACATGAAGAATCTGAACTATGACCGCATCCTTGAAATTGCCAAGGAGCGCACTGCTAACGCAGCCAGCTATGACTTCATGTTCGTTGGCTCGTTCGACGAGGCGGTTATCCGTCCGCTCATCGAGCAATACATTGCTTCATTGCCTGCCAAGAAAGGCGTGAAGTCCAATTGGAAGAATGTCTATACCCATCCCCAGGGAGAAGTCCTCAAGCATTTCGCCCACAAGATGGAAACGCCCAAAACCACAGTAAGGTTCACCTGGTATGACACGAAGACGCCATACAGCTTGGAAAACAGCGTCAAGGCCGGGTTGCTGGGTGATATTCTGGACAAGATTTTCAACCAAAAGATTCGCGAGGATGCTGGTGCCGCCTATTCGGTAGGGGCTTACGGAGGCTCCTATCTCGAGGGAGACAATCCCTTTACACAACTCCTTGTATATGCTCCGCTCAAGCCTGAGTTCACCGACCAGGCCGTCGATATCATCCGTGATGAGGTGCTTAAGGCCTGTGAGAGCATTGATGCCGCCAGCCTTGAGGATTTCAAAAAGACCATGCTCAAGGACCACGAGACAGAACTCAAGGAGAACAGTTACTGGTACGGCGTGATTTACACGTATGCAACTCGCGGTATTGACAATTACACGGGTTTTGAGGACATCGTGAAGGCCCAGACCCCTGAAACGATTGCCGCGTTCGCCCGCCAGTTGTTGTCGGCAGGTAACAAGGTTGAAGTGGTGATGACCCCTGCAGAATAAAGATACTGAACGAAAATTATACACATTATTTCTTGAAAGAGCCGGCCTGCGTGAGTATCCCGGCTCTTTTTTTCGCATGCCTGCTTGATCCTGAATCCAGGCGTTTTTCCTTGATGCTATTTCCCCAATTCATTAAATACTATTAAATAAAGTTAAATTTTCTATATTATTAGGTGCTATTGCACATTAATAATTGTGGGTGTGAGCTAAAATGAGTACTTTTGCGCCAGCATTCGTGAGAGGGGGCAATCGGGCTTCCTCGTTTTTATTATAATTAATTGAACTGATGATAGACAAAACAGCACTGGAACAAGTGGTTATCAAGGCGCTAGAAGGCACCAAGATGTTTTTGGTCACCATCAAGGTGAGCAAGGACAACGTGATTGAAGTGGCGCTCGACAGCGATGAAGACATCACCATCGACGATTGCGTGGCAGTGAACGATGCTGTACTCGCCGCATTTGACCGAGATGACGAAGACTACGAGTTGACGGTGGGCTCTTATGGCATCACCTCGCCGCTGCTGTTGCCTCGACAGTACCGGAAGAATGTGGGCTACGAGGTTGAGGTCCTCACCTGCGACGGCCGCAAGCTCAAGGGCGTCATAGCCGATGCCGACGACGAGGGTTTCACGCTGACGATGTCAGTCAAAAAGAAACTCGAGGGTAAAAAGCGTCCCGAACTGGTTGAGGAAGAGGAACGGTTCAATTACAGCGACATCAAATACACAAAAAATATCATCAAAATTTGACATTACGACATTATGGCAAAAAGAGAAGAAGCGATGAACATGGCGGCACAGTTCGCCGAGTTCAAAGAGCTTAAGGACATCGACAAGACTACACTCATCAGTGTGCTGGAGGAGTCATTCCGCAGCGTGCTGAGCAAGATGTTTGGCAACGACGACAACTTTACCGTGGTCGTTAACCCCGACAAGGGAGACTGTGAGATTTACCAGAACCTGGAGGTGGTCAACGACGGTGAGGTGGAGAATCCCAACAAGCAGATTTCGTTGAGTGACGCTCAAGCCGATGATGATCCCGACTGTGAGGTGGGTGAGGATCATACCCGCAGGATTGACTTTGCCAAGTTTGGCCGTCGCGCCATCCTGAACTTGCGTCAGACCTTAGCCAGCAAGATCCTGGATTTGCAGAAGGATGCTATCTACAATAAGTTCAAAGCGCTTGAGGGCCAGTTGGTGTCAGGCGAGGTTTACCAGGTGTGGAAGCGCGAAGTGCTCTTGCTCGACGACGATAAGAACGAGTTGCTCTTGCCCAAGGACGAGCAGATTCCTACCGACATCTATCGCAAGGGCGATGTCGTGCGTGCCGTGATCGAGAAAGTGGACAACACCAATAACAATCCCAAGATCATCGTGTCGCGCACGAGCCAGAATTTCCTTCGCCGCCTGTTTGAGCAGGAGGTGCCCGAGATTCATGACGGACTGATTGTCATCCGTTCAGTTGCCCGCATTCCCGGCGAGCGTGCCAAGATTGCCGTCGAGAGCTATGACGACCGTATTGATCCCGTTGGCGCTTGTGTCGGCGTAAAGGGAGCCCGCATCCATGGCATCGTGCGTGAATTGCGCAACGAGAACATAGACGTCATCAACTACACCAACAACCCGCAGCTGCTTATCCAGCGCGCTTTGAGTCCTGCCAAGATTTCGTCGATCCGCTTGGATAACGAGAACAAGCACGCCGAGGTGTTCCTGCGCCCCGAAGAGGTGTCGCTGGCCATCGGCAAGGGCGGCTTGAACATCAAGTTGGCAAGCATCCTGACCGAATACAGTATCGACGTTTACCGTGATGTTGAGACCGAGGGTGAAGAGGATATCTACCTTGACGAGTTCAAGGATGAGGTGGACGAGTGGGTAATCGAAGCCCTCAAGAACGTGGGTCTTGCCACCGCCAAGTCGGTGCTGCGCACGCCTCGTGAAGACCTGATTGACCGCGCTGATCTCGAGGAGGCTACGGTAGATAATCTGTTGGCCGTCCTCAGGGCTGAGTTTGAGGAATAATCCCCAAGACTTTATTGTTAAACAGAATATCCATTTAACTCTCAACAAAAAACAAAAATAACAGCCGAAAGCATTTTGCCGAAAGCCAACCGATAAAAGACAATTTATGGCGATAAAGATCAGTAAAGTCATCGCAGATTTAAACGTGGGTAGACAGACCATCGAGGAATTCCTGCACAAGAAAGGCATCGAAATCGACGCCAGCATCAATGCGCGCATCGAAAACGATGTCTATGAGATGCTTGTAAAGGAGTTCAAGCCCGACATGGACCTCAAGTCCAAGTCCGAGAAGATGGCCAACGAGCGCCAAAAGGAGAAGGCCAAACATGCCGCCAAAGAGTCTCGCGAGATTAAAACCGTTGTTCCGGGACCTAAGCCTAAGGTGTTAGGAAAGATAGACCTGGATGCCGCCGGCAAACCCAAGCCTGCTATCAAGCCCGAGGTAGCCGACATTCCCGAAAAGACGGTAAAACCCGAAGAAAAGAAAGCCAATGAGCAGCCGGTAGAGGCAGTTCCCGAGGAGAAAGCTAAGGCTAAAAGCACTCCTAAGGCCGAGCCTGAGGTTCCTGCCGATACCACCCAACCCGAGGAGAAGTCAACCGATCAGGCTGAGACTGTCGTGGAGGTACCCGTCCCTGAAGTTCCTGCCCAGGAGCCTCAGGAGAAGGAGGAGGCCGAGGAAGAAGTGTTCATGCCCGTTTCCGAAACGGTTGGAGGCCCTCAGCTCAAGGTGGTTGGCAAGGTTGACTTGACCTCACTTAACCAGCAGACCCGTCCCCGCAAGAAGAGCAAGGAGGAGAAGCGTAACGAGCGCATCGCTAAGGCTCAAGCCGAGGGCGGCAAGAAAAAACGCAAACGCATCGGCAAGGAGAAGGTTGACATTGAGAGTGCAGGCAAGCAAGTTTCCTCACAGCCCAGTAAGGCCCGTGGCGGCAAGGACGACCAGGGCGGCAAGCGCAAGGATAAGAAGAGCAGCCGCAAGCCGTTGCGGCCAGAGGTTAGTGAAGAGGATGTTCAGCGCCAGATGAAGGAGACGCTGGCCCGTCTTACCGCCAAGACCAACAAAAAAGCCGCTAATCGCCGTCGTGAGAAACGCGAGGAATTGCGCGAAGAGTTGCGTGAGGAAGCCGCACAGGCAGCTGCTCAGAGCAAAGTGTTGAAACTCACCGAGTTCGTTACTGCCAATGACTTGGCCAGCATGATGAACGTACCCATCAACAAGGTTATCGCCACTTGTATGAATCTGGGTGTGATGGTGAGCATCAACCAGCGTCTCGATGCCGAGACCATCAACATTGTAGCCGATGAATTCGGCTTCAAGACCGAATATACCAGTGCCGAGGTGGCCGAAGCCATCAGCGAGGAAGAGGATAGGCCCGAAGACCTCGTTCAGCGTCCGCCTGTGGTGACTGTCATGGGACACGTTGACCACGGTAAGACCTCGTTGCTGGACTATATCCGCAATTCGAATGTTATCGCAGGTGAGGCTGGTGGTATCACCCAGCACATAGGCGCTTATAATGTGAAACTGCCAAATGGCCGTCGCATCACCTTCCTGGACACCCCTGGTCACGAAGCGTTTACCGCTATGCGTGCCCGTGGTGCCAAGGTGACCGATATCGTTATCGTGATTGTCGCTGCCGATGACAGCGTCATGCCGCAGACGATCGAAGCCCTCAACCACGCATCGGCAGCCGGCGTGCCCATCATTTTCGCCATCAACAAGATCGATAAGCCGAGCGCCAATCCCGAGAAGATCAAGGAAGAGCTGGCCAACATGAACTACCTGGTCGAGGACTGGGGCGGCAAGTACCAGAGCCAAGACATCTCGGCCAAGAAGGGAATCGGCGTGAACGAGCTGATGGAGAAAGTGCTGCTTGAGGCCGATATGCTGGATCTCAAGGCCAATCCTAACCGCAAGGCGACAGGTTCAATCATTGAGTCGTCACTGGACAAGGGCCGAGGCTATATCGCTACCGTGCTCATCGATAACGGTACGCTTCATGTGGGCGACATCGTGCTGGCCGGTACACACTTCGGCAAGGTGAAAGCGATGTTCAACGAGCGCAATATGCGCATCAATGAGAGTGGTCCTTCGACACCGGCTCTGATCTTGGGCTTGAACGGCGCACCTACCGCCGGTGACAAGTTCAATGTGATGGACACTGACCAGGAGGCCCGCCAGATCGCCAACAAGCGTGAGCAGTTGCAGCGCGAGCAGAGCCGCCGCACACAGCACCGTGTCAGCCTTGAAGACATCGGCCGCCGCCGTGCCTTGGGCGAGTTCCACGAACTCAACTGTATCGTCAAGGGTGATGTGGACGGTTCTATCGAGGCCCTTAGCGATTCACTCATCAAGCTGTCCACTCCCGAGGTTCAGGTCAACGTCATCCACAAGGCTGTGGGTGCCATTACCGAGAGCGATGTCACACTGGCAGCAGCCAGCGACGCCTACATCATCGGTTTCCAGGTGCGTCCGTCAACATCGGCCAAGCGCGCCGCCGAGCAGGAGGGCGTGGACATCCGTCTGTACTCCATCATCTATGACGCCATCGAGGAGGTCAAGAGCGCTATGGAGGGTATGCTCCAGCCCGACATCAAGGAGGAGGTGACCGGAAGCGCCGAGGTGCGTCAGGTTTACCACATCAGCAAGGTCGGCACCATCGCCGGTGCTATGGTGGTCGAGGGCAAGATCAAGCGTGGCAGCAAGGTTCGCGTGATTCGCGACGGTATTGTGATCCATACCGGCGAACTGGCTTCGCTCAAGCGCTTCAAGGACGATGCCAAGGAAGTCACCAGTGGCTATGATTGCGGATTGAGTCTCAAGTCCTACAACGACCTGCAGGAGATGGATATCATCGAGGCCTTTGAGGAAATTGAGGTTCACAAGACCTTGTAACATGAATTATTACCTGAATATCGGTACTAATATTGGCGACCGGCGCGATAACCTCTATCGCGCCGTCGTTGCATTAGCTGCGGGCACGAGCGGCTGCGCCGTCTCATCGATTGTCGAGAGTGAGGCTTGGGGATTTGAGAGCGCGAACCGTTTCCTGAATGTGGGCGTCAGCCTCGACAGCGACATGTCACCGCAGCGGATGCTTGACCACATACATGAGATTGAGCGTCGTCTGGGTAGCGCTTCGCACCGCGACGAGCAAGGGAATTACATCGACCGTTTGGTGGATATCGACATCATGGCAATTGACGACATGGTGCTGGATACTCCCGCATTGCAGGTGCCCCATGTCCATTTGGCCAAGAGGGATTTCTTTTTGCGTCCCCTGCAGGAGCTGGCACCCGACTGGCATCATCCTATCACGGGTTTGACGCCGGAGCAGATGTTGGCCTACTTGCCGTAGCCGTTGGCTTTGCGGTAGTGGTTGGGCGAGAGACCCAAGTGCTTTTTCACATATTTTCCGAAGAACGAGAGGTTGTCGAAGCCGATTTCGCTGGCCACTTCCTTGATGCTTAGATCGCTGTACAGCAACAGCTGCTTGATGCGGCTCATCACCGCAGTGGCGATGAGTTCACTGGCGGTGTAGTCACTGTGCTTGTGGCACACGCTGGTCAGATACTTCGGTGACACGCACAACTCGTCGGCATAGGACTTGACGCTGCGGTTCACATTGCTGTTCTCGGTCAGCATGAGCATGAATTTGCGGTAGATGCGATCACCCTGGCGCAGTATTTCGTTTTCGCCGTCCGAGTCAAGATGCTTGTTGATGTTCGACAACAGGTCATAGGCGAAGCAGCGGATGATGTCGCGCACGGTCTCACGACCGAAACTCATCTCTTGGTGGTCCATCTTGAATACCAGCAGCTCATAGTATTTCATCATCAGATCCACCTCGACCTGTTCCATCTTGATGACAGGATTGGCCATGATGTGCATGATGGACTGCAGCAGACTCTTGTTGAAGAATGCGAATCCAATGTCGGTGCTCATGGCGCAGATCACGCAGTTGAAATTCTCGGTGTGTTTCACGTTATCGATGACCATCTTGCGGTCCACAAACAGCGAACAGTTCTTGTCCAGCTGATAGTTGATGCCGTTCAAGTCCAGTGTCAAGCGCCCTTCGGTCACGATTACATAGGCAATGAAATTCACCTTGAACTGCTTCATCAGTCCAGGTATTGAGGTGATGTTGTCGGCAAAAAAGATTTCGCCGTCATTGTATTTGAGGTTGTGATAGACCTGTGGCACGTCCTGCAGGTCAATTTCGGTAATCTTGGTCGGTTTCATGAAACAGTAATGAATGAGTCTGCGAAATTATCAACTTTTTTCCGAAATTCCAAGAATCGGTATCGATTACTGGCGTTTTTGTCAGGTAGGTATGAATAAAAAACAGGCAACATGTTGAAAACCAACATACTGCCTGGGCTTGAGTCGGGGTGAGAAGACTCGAACTTCCGGCCTCCACGTCCCGAACGTGGCGCGCTAACCAACTGTGCTACACCCCGAAACTCTTTTAGCGGTGCAAAGGTACTGCTATTTTTTCAATTGGAGCAATAATTCCCTGAAAATATTTCATGTCTTTCAAGTAATCCGTTGACCTCCAGCATCAATGGGCGTCGAGCCAATTGCTGGCGGCTCCATGGCTAGCGGTGAGACGCACTTGACCTTGATAGACTCCTTCCATTTCCTTGATGACGATGCGCTGAACGCGGTCTAGTTCGCTGGGGAGGACATCGAAGTTGAGTTCGTCGTGCACCTGGAGCATCATCTTGGACTTGATGCCTTCCTGCTGGAAGCGCTGGTAGATGCGCACCATGGCGAGTTTGATGACGTCGGCGGCCGTGCCCTGTATGGGTGCATTGATGGCGTTGCGCTCACTGAAGCCTCTCACCACGGCGTTGCGCGAGTTGATGTCGGGCAACATGCGCCGGCGGCCGTAGAGGGTAGTGACATATCCTTTCTCTCGGGCCTGGGCGATGCTGCGGTCGATGTATTCGCGCACCTGTGGGAAGGTGTTGTAGTAGCCGTCGATGAGCATCTTGGCCTCGTCTCGTGGGATGTTCAGGCGCTGGGCAAGCCCAAAGGCGCTGATACCGTATAGGATGCCGAAATTGGCGGTCTTGGCCTTGCGTCGCTCATCGCCGGTGACTTGCTCGAGAGGCTTGTGATAGATGCGCGCCGCTGTGATGGCGTGGATGTCGTGGCCATTGGCAAAGGCGTCGAGCATGGTCTTGTCATGACTCAGGTCGGCGACGAGTCGAAGCTCAATCTGTGAATAGTCGGCACTGAAGAAGACGTTGCCGTCGGCTGGAATGAAAGCGCGTCGTATTTCCTTGCCGTCATCGGTTCGCACAGGGATGTTCTGCAAGTTAGGGTTGGTTGAAGACAGGCGGCCCGTAGCAGTAACAGTTTGGTTATATGTCGTGTGGATGCGTCCCGTCTGGGGGTTGATGAGCGCTGGCAGGGCGTTGACATAGGTGGACAGCAGTTTGCGGATACCCCTTAGTTCCAGTATCTTGTCAACCAAGGGATGACGATCGCGCAGCTTGAGCAGGATGTCTTCGGTGGTGCTGTATTGTCCCGTCTTGGTCTTTTTGGCTTTGGGGTCGATTTTCAGGCGGTCGAACAGCACCTCGCCCACCTGTGCGGGCGATGCCGTGTTAAAGTCCACTCCCGCTAGCTGATGGCATTCGGCTTCGAGCTTGTTCATCTGATCGGTAAGCGCAACCGAATACTCCTTGAGCGATTTCACATCGATGCGTGCTCCTGTCAGTTCCATGCTGGCCAAGACGCGCACCAGGGGTAACTCGATCTCGGTAAACAATTTGTTCAAGCCCTGCTCATTGAGCGCCTTGTCGAGCACGTCGGGCAGTTGGAGGGTCAAATCGGCCGCTTCGCCAGCCCATCTTGCGAGTTCGGCTGCTGGAATCTGTTGAGGAGTGAGCTGGTTTCGGCCCTTGGGTCCCAGTAGACTCTCGGGCGTGATAGCGGTGTAGTGCAGCAACTCGTAGGCCATCTCGGCAGTAGAGTGGCCGCGTTCGGGTTGCAGCAGGTAATGGGCTACGGCAGTGTCGTAGTATGGTGCAGTGAAGGGGATACCGTGCTGGTGCAGGGTCACCATCAGCCGCTTGATGTCGCTGCTCACAATGCAGGATTTGCCGCTGAACAGCGGTGCCAGCGCTTTGAGCATATCGGGCTGGTCCTTACACATCACGAAGACGGCCTCATGCTTCTTGGCGCACATAGCGACACCCAGAATCTTGAGTTGCATGGCGTTGCTGCCGGTCGCAATGAAACTGATGGCCACACGGGGAGCATCAAGCATCTCGCTCACTGCCGTGGCAGCGTTCAAGGGTGATTGGGCGACGGTGAATTTGCAAGGTACGTCGGATATTGACTTTGTGCTTGATGATGACGATGAAACGGTGGCAGGTGCTTCCATATCGAACAATGATAATTGCTGGCCCGATTTGGGGAGGACTTTCACCGCTGGGTTGGCTGGTTTGGAGGAGCTGGATGGGCTGGAGAGGGTGGAGGGGGTGGAG
>JAFZKD010000028.1 GCA_017553785.1 Muribaculaceae bacterium
AAAGTTACTAAAACTTTTTGACATGACAAAGCCTCCGCTTGGGAAAGTAGAGGCTTTGTTATATGTTTTACAGCATGTTACAAAAAAGAGGATGTGCCAGAATTTTGACACACCCTCTTTTATAATGTTGTCCTTTTTTGTCTTTCTTGTCTTCAAAACTAGAGGGTGGGGAGGTTGTCGATGTGCTGGACGAAGGCCTCGGCGGCGTTGCAACGACATTCCAGACCACGGAATTTCTCCATCGCACTGTGCCACTCGTAGATGTCCTCCATGTGCTGGCTCACGTGGCAGTTGCATGCCTCGTGCTTGCGCTCCAGCACGCTCTCGATGTTGACCCAGTGGGTGGGGTGGAATAACTGGCTCTGTGTGCCCGACAT
Source organism: Muribaculaceae bacterium (assembly GCA_017553785.1). Lineage (GTDB taxonomy): Bacteria > Bacteroidota > Bacteroidia > Bacteroidales > Muribaculaceae > Sodaliphilus. Next base: position 378 of record JAFZKD010000028.1, read on the forward strand.
CGCCTCAAAGTAGAACAGCTTGAAGCGTCGGTCCAGTCTTCGCCAGGCATCTAGAACCAGCATACCGCAGGCGGCATGGTCGCGGTGGCCGTCGATGGGCCAATGGGTCATCACGATGTCAGGATTCTCACGGTCGATGAGTTCGCGCATCTCCTTGTAGCGCTCTAGGTTCACCTCGGTGTTGCCGTCTACCTGGCTCATGAAGATGTGGCGCGCGCCTGTTACCTTGCAGGCATTCTCGCTCTCCACAACACGGATGGCTGCTGCCTCGCTGTGGCTCATACCCGCAATACCCGCTTCGCCACGCGTGAGATACACGCACACCACGTCATGTCCTGCATCGGTCAACAGGCACATGGTGCCGCCGCAGCAGGTCTCGGGGTCATCGGGATGTGCGCCGATGGCGAGCACCTTCATGCGTTTGCTCGGTGTTGTGGCTTTGCTGTTGCTCTCTTGGGCGCTCACCCCCACGGGCAACCCCAATATCGTGGCGCCCACGGCTGCGGTGCCAGTCTTCTTGATCATTTCTCTACGGTTCATATCACTTTAGTTAATGTTGTATGCCACAAATTTACTTCTTTTTTCTCATTTCCAAATCCTTTTGGTCCATTTGCAGCAAAAATAGTCGTTTTTGACCCTACTCTATAATGCCAATTTGCAAAAATCGCTTGTATTGATCGGGTCGTTTTCAAGTCTTAGGGATTTTGGTAAAAATGTTAAAAATTTATAGCATTTTTGGAAGGAAAATTGGAATTTATTACTTTTGTAAATTAATAAGTTGGATAATAGTAATTTCATTCTTTTTTTTAATCAATACAAGCGTATGAAAAAAATTCTACTTCTATTAATGGCGCTCGTCATGTCCATCCCGCTATGGGCTAGCGAGTATACCGTAACCATCCACCGTGGTGAAGGATTATTCCAGGATGGTACGGGCGTTTATTATTGTGTTAAGGACGGCATCATGATGACGTTTACCGACGGTCTTGACAACGAGAATTACTTGGTGGAGCGTCGTGCAAAAATCTTTGAGGTGCGTTCAAACAACTACATTATCAAGAAGGTCGTGTTCCACTGCGTGGATAATACCACTCAGGATAACTTGGATTGCTTCTACTGGGGACCGACAACCATCTCTCAGGTCAACAACTTTACCTATCCGGGGCAGTTGGGCAACTACTATGTCACCAACAATGGCTATGATGGCGTGTGGGAAGGCTCGACTATGGCGTTCCAGTTCACCACTGCCGATGGTAAGCCCGTGCGTTTCGGGTCGGTCGATATCATCTATGACAAGCTTGAAGGTGATATCTTTGACCTGGTGACCCATCGCAGCCAGATTGATGGAGATGACAACTACTATGTTATCGTGAGCCAGTATCACGACAAGGTCATGAGCTTCAAGAAAACTGATGACGCTACCTTCCCCTCGGCCAACATCGTCGAGTGGATGAATGCTGGCAAGACCAAGGTCAAAGTCGATGGCAATGCCTGCATTGTAAAGCTGTTAGGTGCCAAAGACTCGACTTACAGCGGCAATACCCGCAGGGTGGCGCGACTCAGCACCCTGAACAACGGTTATATCCGTGTGGGTACGGGCACCGATGAGGGCAACCTGCTCATCACGACTACTGTCAATGACTATTCCAGAGGCCTGATGTATTGTGGAACCGACTACAATTACCTGTGTTGGTTCAAGGGTGACAATTACAGTAACTCGACTCACACGATCAGGTACGATGACAGTGACCATTCTTTCAAGGTCATGAGCACTTCTAACACTGATACCCGTGTGTGGCTCTATAAACTGGCTCAGTCCTACAACGTTTATACCGAGTGTGACCCCTCCAATGGAGGTTACATCATGATTAACTCTGGTGTTTGGGAAGGCCAATCACAGCAGGGTGAGACCGTTCAGTTCCGCGTGGGCACCAACTGGGGTTATCGCATCAGTCGTGTAATCGTGACTAATCACACGACCAACGAGATTTCAGTCCTCACTCCAGATGCTATTGCTGACGACGGCAACGACTACCATTTTGAGATGCCTGCCGCTAATGTGACCATCCGCGCTGAGTTCTATGAGAGCGAGCCCGATTTGTTCTTGCTCGGTACCGCCATGGGCCGTACAGGCTGGGTTGCTGCAGGTCCAAGGTTCAACTACAATCCTAATACCCAAGAGTATTATCTTGATGTTTATTTCAAGGGAATCCGTGACGTTAATGGTATGAGCGATGATAAGTACGGTTACTTCAGTTTAGCTCAACACGTTGATGGTGGTACCGCATGGCAAACAGGCGAAGGCAACAATGACTGGGGTCAGGTTTGGGGACGCTTGGCCGCCTATGAAAACCAGACTCTAGTAGGTGATGGCACCACCAACGAGGTTCTGTATGGCGATCGTCCCAATAATGCCTTTAAGATTCCCGCTGGTGTTTACCGCATCACCGTCAATCGGAATATGGACAGGATGAGCATTACCAAAACTCCAGTGGATTTGACGTTAACTCCTGATCTTGAGAACGGGTCAACGGCCGATAATCCCCTTTATGTGACCTACAACCAACTTATCGAGGCAAGCAGTGACCTCCAAAGCAAGGTTCACCCCCTCGCCAATATGTATGGCATCACCGAGGATAATCAGACGCTCAACATCAAGCAGGATGATGCTCCACAATGGACTCCTGGTAACTCGACCTACATCACTAAGGAAGGCACTACTAAGGTTAACAGTGAGGCATACATTGGCTATATCATTGCTAAAGACTCGGCTTACTATGTTTACACGCCATTGAGCTACATCGAGCGTGACGAGGAGAACAAAACAACTGTTGTGGTTTGTGACGACCTCGTTGGCACTTGGGCTGTGGTCAAGGGAGGCCTGAAGTACTTGTGGGCTAAGGACAACAACCGTTCGAACTTCCGCAAGGACGATGTTCCTACCGGACAGATCGACTATGTCACTGAGATTGGACTGCAAACTCGTCCTTGGGATCAGAGCAACTGGGTAATCCTTGATTTCAGCGGAGTGAGCTCAAATCCTGAAGAGTATCTCAACAAGACCTTGAACGCTTTGACCGTGAAGGGTTACTATGCAGACAAGGTGAACCACCGCATTCTGTTGAGTGATAATCCCGAATTCACCAACAGTGTAGTAGGCTATCCTGGCTACAATGGTGACTATAACGAGGTTAGCACCGATCCTGACAGCATCTATTATTACAACCAGTACATGTCATTCAACTTCCTTGATAAGAATCTGGTTGATGAAGGCGTGGCTCCAGGCTCTAATGTTCTGCCCGCAGTGGATACAAGCAAACGGTTCTATTTTATGAATCCCAAGACCCAGGAGGTTGCTCACATCATGGGTGTGTGGATTGGTGGCAACTACTTTAGTTCATTTGTTCCTGAGGGCTCCAAAGTCAATGGATATGACCTGGACGGTATCTTCAAGGTGAATTGGGAGTATAACAGGATTAAGCCTGATATCTTCGATATCCCTCAAGGCCTTGCTTCCGGTACAATGTACTCGTTCCATGGTGCGGTTTATGTTGATGGAGGCGGCGGTGCAAAGCGTAGTGCCGGTAAGCCCAATGCTGGAGGAAACACTCCTGACGGCTACACGGTTTATCCGTTCGACATGCCTAGCAGCCCATCACCTTCGACCGCTATTGTTGAGGTGCCTGCCGACAAGACCATCGAGAGCATCCGCTACTACAACATCATGGGCACTGAGAGCGATGTGCCGTTCCAGGGCGTGAACATCGTGGTGGTACGCTTCGATGACGGCTCATCATCATCCATCAAGGTGGTGAAGTAATTGGGAAATACCATTTTAATTAACTGATAAAGAGGGCACCACGAAAAGTAGTGCCCTCTTTATCAGGTTGTCAGATGGTGGTTTACCACGATCCTGTCAGCAGGTAGTCAATCAAGATGGTCACGTCCTTGATGGTCACTTCGCCGTCACCGTTCACGTCGGCGGCTGCGGTGTTGATGGTGATATCACTACCCAACAGGTAGTCGATGAGGGCAGTAACGTCCTTGATGCTCACCGCATCGTCACCGTTCACGTCGCCTATAAGTACCTCGGGCTCTTCGGGGAAGACGATGGTATAGGTTGATACGCCCTTGAGTGTCTCTTGGGATCCGCTGCTGTAGTAGTAGGTCTTAACGAAGTATCTCCAGCCATTGCTCACGTTGTCCAAATCAAATTGCAACGTGGTGGTTTCTCCTGGAGCCAGTGTCAAGGGCCTGTTAATGGCCTGAACTGTAGTGCCGCTGTTGCCGTAGGTGTTCTTGAACAACTTGACGGAGATGTCTTCGTTATAGGTTGTGCTGCCATCGTTCGTGACGGTGAGCAACACGCTGAATTTGTCACTGGTGATGATCTTGTTAATGCTGTCGGTGATATTCAGCGCCTTGATGGTGGCCGATAGGTAAGCAGCAGGCATCTCGTTGATGGTGATGGTGCGGGTGGCGATGGGATTGCTGCCGTCCTCATTAAACGAGAATGTGAGCGTATAGTCTCCCGTGGTCTCGGGTACGATGCGGAAATCGATGTCACCGGTCTCGCCAGGCTCCAGACCTACATAGCCAGTGGCTACGAACGTGCCGTTGGCATGCATGTACATCAACAGGTTGTCTGATTGGCCGTTGTTAGTCATGTTGACTTTGATGTCAACAGGGCGGGTGGGATGCATGAAACCGTCAAAAGTGATGTCATTCACAGAGTAGTCGATAGCTCCTGCGCTACCATGTCCCACGGCGGTGCATGTGTTCCCGTTGATGGTCACCTCAATATAGTTCTTGTCGGAGCCGAGGCAGGGCTTCCAGTTCCCTGCATTTAGTTCGCTGCAGATGGGCACGAGGCGGTAGGTGCCGCTGGTCAATCCGCTGCCAAAGCTCATCTCCCGCTCTTTGAGGGTGAAATATTTGCCAGGAGTTGACGAACTGGTATAGACACTATAAATCACATCGAGCAGTGTCGAGCCTTGATACAGTCCCCAGCCGAAGTTGGCAGCGAAAATATTTGACGTATAGTTATAGTAGTGTGCGGTAGTCACTGCGGTGAAGTTACTATTTGATGACGTGCGGGAAGTCGTCAAGCTGTTGAGTGCCACATTGGTGACGGTAAACATTACCTCGCTGTTGGTCTCGGTGCCCGGTTCAAGGCCGACGATGGCCGCCTGACGGTAAATGTAGCCATAGGTGCCATCGGCACTGCCGGTGCCTTGCAGATCAGGGTTCAGCACGTTGAGCAGGAAATAACCGTTGCTTTTTCCGTTCCAACCCCAGTTGAAGTGGAACATGCCGTTGCCGTCATATCCGTCACAGATGAAGGCATGTCCGCTTGACGCCTTACTGCCGCTAAATATGATGGGCCTGGATGCGGCGATCTCGCTATAAAGGGCATCGGCCCATTCTTGACTAGTGTAGCTGCTACGGCCCAGTGCATGACCATTCTTGTAGTTAAAGTATGCCGCCATACTCATCGGTATGCGGGTCGTAGTGGCGCCCGAGCTGCTGGTTTTGAAGTCCATCTCCATTGCTTGGGCGCAATAGAGCGACAGGGTTGCGGCAGCAATGGCGTTGGCGCTAGCCGTGTCGTTGGTTTGGTAAGTGTTTTGCATAGCTTCCCAGTCAAAATCCACCACAGGCAGCTCAGGCATATTAATGCTGAGCGAAGAGCTAGTATAGGCGGGAATTGCCGATGTGGGTCTGGGCGGCCACTTCCAGTAGTGCATCACTTGGGCCATCGCTGTGGCCACACAGCCCACATAGGCGTGATTGCCGGTGGATAAGATGGGCAACAGGATGTTATAGGGGTTATTCTGTGACCATGTGGCTTGCACCAGTGGACTGATGGGACTTTTCGCCTCTAATGGTGCAGCGATTTGTGCGCCATTGTCCAGCTCCTCGATTTGTGCGGCATAGCCGTCGAGCCATTCCTGCATGGCGGGTGGTACATTGTCGGCTTCAAACGTGCCGCTGTCGCTATAGCCCAGCACGGCGGGGGCACGGTCATCGCCAGCGATGATAACGTAACCGCAGTTGTCACGGTTGGTGTTGAATACATAGTAAGCGGCCTTCTCGCTTGGCGCGGTAGCCTTAAGGGACGTGCCTCTATGAACCATTTTCAGATTGCTTGATGGCATCCGGTGGCTGGCCATGAAGTTGGCGGCAATGTTCCTGGCCTCGTTCTCGTTAATCGACTCGGCCCATGCGCTGCCACAGATTGTGGCCATGCACATTACTAACAGAAAAGTGAAAAACCTGTTCATTGGGTAATTGAATTTAAAGTCAATAATTGAAAAGATTTTGCAAAGATAATCAATTTCGGTAAATAATCAAAGCCATAGGACCCATTCATTTGCCATGAAGGAGAAAATCTGTGCAAAGTCAAGAAAACAGGTGTGGCACCTTGATGTGGTGTCACACCTGTAAATCGTGGTGTTGCCATTCATCAGTTGCCGTTGAGCAAGTAGTCGATTAGTGCGGTAATGTCATCAATGCCCACCTTGCCGTCGCCGTCAACATCGGCATCGGCAGGTGCTGTTGTTCCGTTCAATAATATGTCAATCAGTGCGGTAATGTCATCGATGCCCACTTTGCCGTCGCCGTCAACGTCTCCGGGAACCGTGTTGGATAACTTCACATTCTTCACTGCGAAATAATCACCAGTGGGATTCACGCTCCCGTCTTTAGTGTAACTCCAGGTCAACGTGTGTGAACCAGCGGGAATGGTCACCGAGAAACTGCTCCAGTCATTCTGAGATGCACCGTAGGTGAACTGAGCCACACCGTCAATCGAGAATACACACCTGTCATAGATGGTTGATGTGCCTTCGCCCCATGCCTTGAAATCGAAGGACAGGATTGATGCCTTGTTCTTGCTGATTTGTGCGGTCATAGTAGAGGAAGTGCTGGCTATACCTCCATTGCTTGACTGGGCGTAGAATATGGTGCCGTCGGACATCGATTGCCATGGGTAATCGCCGGTGGAGGTGAAGTGTATTGTGCCCCCATCAGCATTGAGTGCTTCGTCAAGACTCAAACCAACCTGTTCATCGGGGAATACGGCTTCTTGCACATTGGCAAAGTTCTTCCATGTGCTGGCATTCTTATAGGCTGTTTTGCTGCCCGAAGGAACTGTCAAAATGGTGCTGTTGAACTGGGTCTGAGTGAAAGCATACAGGTACACTTCTTCATATTGGTCCCATTGGATTTGGCATGTGGGAGGTGTCTTGGCTTTGACAATCAGGTTCTGAAGTTTGTCACAGAAATAGAACGCATCGAATCCGATATATGTCAATGTTGACGGCAGATTAACGGTGACCAGAGAGCTGCAACCCTGAAATGCATTATTCTTGATTGTAGTCACACCCCATGGGAAGGAGACGCTTGCAAGGGATGAGTTATCGCAGAAAGCGATACTCTCCACCGTCTTGAGTGTCATTGGAAAGGAAACGGTCTCCAGGATTGTACTGCCACGGAATGCGCCGGTACCGATGACTTCGGTACCGTTTGGAACCGTATAACTGGTTCCCTTGCCGTTAGGATAGGCCACAAGTGTCTTCTTGTCGATGGTAAACACCACACCATTCTGACTGACATAGTGTGTGTTGTTTACGCTGTTGACACTAATGGAGGTCATCGACGGGTTGTAGTTGAACGTGGAACCAGCAAGTGATTCAACGGTCGCAGGAATAACAATAGACGTCAGGGACGAGCAATGTGAGAACGCAAACGAATTGATGGTCTTGACTCCGTTAACCAAACCGACATAGTTGAGAGATTCACATCCATAGAAGGCATAAGTGTCAATCGTTTCAACACTGCTGGGGATATTGATGCGGGCAATATTGGAATACATGAAAGCGCGGTCGCTGATGTATTTGATTGTGCTCGGCAAGGTGACGGTGCCCAGACTGGAACAATTGTTAAACGCTAGCTGGCCGATGCCAGTAACTGAATAGGTTGTGCCGTTGAAGGTCACACTGCTGGGGATGGTGACATTGCCACTGTAGTAGCTGGTGCTGCTTTTGCGGACCACTTCGACGGTATTGCTGCCGGTTTTTTTGTAGAAGATGCCGTTGTTAACAAAATCATAGTTCAACGCCTTGATGTTGGTGAAGTTCTTCCAATAGTTCGCGGCCTTGTAGGTCTCAAGCGATGAAGCGGGAACATACAGCGTCGCAGTGCTGTAAGTTGAGCTGCTGAACGTAGAGTTTAGAATCGTGGGTGGAGTTGGTGCTGGGCATGTGATGCTTGTCAGTGGACAATCAGCAAATGCAGATGCACCGATTGATTTGAGGTTTGAGCTAAGCACTACCGTTTTGAGATTTGAACTGCGGAGAAATGCATATTGACCTATGGTCTGTAAAGTATTAGGTAATGTAATGCTTGATAATCCTGATTCAAGGAATGCACTTGTTTCAATGCTCTCTAGACCATCCTCCCGGAATACCACTTGTGTAAGATTTGGACATTCATAGAATCCAAATCTTTTGATAGAATAAACGCTGCCAGGGATTGAAACCCCGGTAAGGTTCGGGCAGTCACAGAAAGCATCCTCACCAATTGCCGTTACGGGACATTGAGTCCATTCCCCTCCGTACCCCCAATCAAAAGACTGCGGAATGACAACATATCCGCTATAACTGTTGTAATTATTGCCTTTGAAAGTCACATGTGCATACGGTGAGTCGCCCTCCCAATCATACACTAAATAAGAAATTCCATCTTCGTTCCACTGCATGCCTTCCCCTTCCTGGGGTTTTGCAGAAAATGAAGTTAAAATGATCAATAACAGCATTAGCGCTGCCTTAAGTGATGTAAAAGGTTTCTTCATAAATAAAGTTTTAAGATGCCTCCTGAGCCCATCAAATTCGGCGTTTTTTAGGGTAAAGCAAGGAACATGGACTTGAGCCGCTGTGGAAAAATGGGCTATTCCTTCTTGTTTTTTGTACTCAATAAAAGGTCACGTGAATGGCCGCTACAAAAATAGGTATTTTTTTGAGATGATGAAAGAAACGAAAAAGAGAAATTTGATTATTTTTGCAGTCAAATTCATAAATTACATGGTCAAATGAGAATGAGAGAAGTTAAAGCTAATATTTGCCTTCGATTCCATATTCGGTTACATGAGAGAGTCGTGGCCCTTTTGTTTGCAGTTATTCTATTGCCCCAAATCGCTTATGCGACATATTATGTGCATCTCAAGGATGGTCGATTGAGTGTGTTTCCATCAACAAGTATCAGTGGCGTGGTTGAGCAGGATGATTCGATCAGTTTCATTGCCCTTGATGGTGTGGAATACTCCTATCTGCGTTCCGAGATTGAGTCCATAGACGAACAACTCAACAAAACTATGCCCAAGTTTTTAACCTACAAGTTTGATAACAAACATAACTACCAGATTACGGTTGATGTAGAGGGCTTTATTGGCATAGACTATATTCATATCGATGTTGGTGCAATTGGCAAGCGTTTAACGCCCTCCTTCACTCTGTCTGATAGTTTGGCACATGTCTTCGTTGACGGGGTAGAGCAACAGAGCGGTGTGACTCGTATGCGGTTTGATGAGCCCAAGAATTATCTGGTTGGTTATGACGGCGACCAGGTGCTCATGCCTGTGGGAGATGGTTCTTATGCAATGCGCCCATACGGTAAAGAATATAAACTCAACATCTATTTTCTGACCGATTATTGCCCCGTGCCACGTATTGATATCAACACATTGGACGGAGTGAATATCTCTAGTAAGGAGTATTATGTGGATGCCGAGATTATTATCGATGGTGGAGGCATTTACCCTTCAATGACTGATTCTGTAAAGATAAAAGGACGAGGAAATACATCATGGTCATCAGATCCATTAGCTAAGAATCCGTATCGTCTAAAATTCAACAAAAAAGTGAAACCTCTGGGTCTCACAAAGGGTAAGAATTGGGTGCTTCTTGCAAATAACCAATACGGATCGATGTTGACGAATGCTATCGGCATGAAAGCAGCAAGCCTGATAGGCACTGTAGCGGCTAACCATATCATTCCTGTTGATTTGTATGTGAATGGGGTTTATAAAGGTAATTATAATCTTACCGAAAAGGTTGGCTTGGCTGGTAATAGCGTGGACTTGGCAAATGAGGATATGGCGGCCTTATTGGAACTTGACACTTATTATGATGAGCTTGAAGGGCAGAAATTCATGTCTGACCCCCAAAATATCCCAGTGAATGTCAAGTATCCAGAGTTTGGTGAGGACTCTACGGCAGTATCGCTTGAAAATATTTCGGCTCGTTTTAATGCATTTGTTAGGGCCGTGAACAATGAAGAGGATATTGCCGACCATGTGAACATCGATGCCTTGGCTCGATATCTGATGCTAAACGAGTTAATATGCAACAAAGAGATTTTTCACCCCAAGAGTACATATTGTTACTATGAGAATGTGCTAGAGGATAGCAGCAAACTAATTTTCGGGCCTGTATGGGACTTGGATTGGGCTTTTGGCTATAATACGATGCCCTCAAGTTATTTTGAATATAAAATAGAGTACGACTATTTTAATACCAATTCAAGCGCTGGACAGTACGAGTTCGTTAGAAAACTAGGTAATAATGAGAAGGTTTCACAACGAATGTATGAATTGTGGAAAGATTTCATTGGTGATGGCTTGGACGAGTTGTGTGAGTTCTGTCTTGACTATTATTACTATGCAAAGCCGTCCTTAGAGAAAAGTGTTACTGCATTTCCCGATAGCATTTCTTATTCCACGCAGTCCACGAGGGCGGTGCGTTGGCTAAGGAAGCGTGCGAATTATATTTATAACAGAATATGTGAGGAACATTGGCTATTAGGCGATGTTAATGGTGATGGAATTATGAGTGTATTGGACATCACTGTGCTCATTGATTATCTATTGAACGAACAGAATGATGCTACTATGCAATTGCACGGAGACATTAACAAAGATGGATTTGTTAACATCAAGGACATCACAACTTTGATAGACATGTTGTTAACTGGCACTTAGATTTGCACGGCCTTGATTGACGTGCTCCTGAGACAGTAACGTCTTTTCACAAAATCTATTCAGGCCAGGCAAGTATGCCGCCCTGATTACAAATAATATAAAGACCGTGTGTTGTCACGCGGTCTTTATTGTGGACTGATTGTGTCTCACGGGCGGCAGAGCAGTAGGACCGTGCGGGCACGATGCAGCCGCCATGCCGTGCCGTAGATACTGTCCTCGTCGCCGTAGAGCGACATGAGCGTGTAGTTGGCTAGTGCGGTGATGATGGCGGTTTTCAACTCGCTGGCCAGTGACAGCAGGGGACGCTTGTCCAGGGCCAAGCCGAGCACGATGTTCTGGCTGTCGAGATTGAAGTTGATGTTCTTGCTCACGATGTAGCCGCTCATGCGTGCCAACAGATCTTCAAGTCCCTCGCGCACACGGCGGTCCACAATGGGTTCGTTGCTGCTGTTCACGCCCCATGCGGTGGCGTTCTCGGCGGGGTGCCATTGCCCCTCGGTGTAAATGGCTTGCTGAATGTCATCCAGGTTGATGACGATATCGATACGGTATTTCATTTTTAGAGATATTAGATAAAAGTTATTTGATTTTTTAGATGGGTGTTAATAGTTTTGTTATGGGTTCAGCTCAAAACCACTGAACAATGAGGGTGCGGCCTCAACTATTAACTCCTAACTAACCTATAAGTCCTAACTATTACTGTTTATCGCAGTGCACGGGAGCGGGACTTGGGGCAGATTCTGGTCAATGCGGTCGCTGGTGTGATAAAGAAGCGTGAGGCACGACAGTGTTCCAGCACGTGGTCAATGGCCTGGTCCACACTCATGCCTTGACCACTCAGAAAACGAACATGGCCGGTGATTTCCTCCCACATCTTGCGGCGCAGCCGGTTCTCGGCAAGGTCGATTTCCTTATTGCCGTAGTCGCGTGCCCCGGCACCTTTCTTCTCGTTGGCTTTGAGTAGATGGCACACGCATCGGTAGGCGCGTTCGTGCTCTACATGGTAGTGGGGATGGCCATTGGCGATGGTGAACTCGGCAGCTGTGCTGCGGGCCTTACTCATGTTCATGCCCTGCTTGAGCAAGGCGTCAAGTGTGGGGTTGTACAAGGCAAGGAACTCCTTGTCTCGCTGTTCGCACAGCGTGCGATGTGCTTGTTGTGATGGTGTGTTAGTCATGGTAAAATTTGGTTTAAATGGTAAAACAATAATTTTTCGTTGCAAAATTACAATATTTTTGGTGGTTTGTCAATACTTTTGGCAAAAAAAGTTTGATTACCGCCAAAAAATCAAGCTCCACGTGTGTGCTCGTTTGCATAATTGAAAAGTTGTTGTACCTTTGCGCTGAATAATTGATTAAACTACATTAGTCATGAAAAAATACTTGATGGCATTGTTGGCGGTGGTGATGGTGATGAACGTCGCTGCCCAAGTGAACAGCATCTATATTGAGGATTTTGAGATTATGCCCGATTCCTCGGTTACAGTGCCTGTGATATTGGCCAACGAGGAACCCACCCGAGGCATCCAGTTTAATCTGACATTGCCCAAAAACCTTACCTTGTTATCCTATGCCTTGCCCCGAGTAATAGCTGATCAGTACAATATGCACATTTTTGGCACAGCCAAGGAATGGGGATGGACCTTGGGCATGTATCCCAGTACCAAGGTTTGTTTTTCTCCCGACACCCTGCAGGTGATGCTGCTGCAATTTAAGGCCGAACCAGGATTCAAGGGCGGTGAGATTAATGTGTGGAAATGCCGAGGCTCATCGATGGATAATGTTACCATCTTTATTGGTGATGATACCACACGGGTCACTGTCCCCAAGCCGTCAATCATCAATTTGCCGACCGACGAGGGAGAAGGGTCAGACATGTTTTTCTCATTATAAATAATTAATAAATAGGCGATAACCCTGCTTGGTCTGGTCATGCGGCAACGCATGCCTGTTGCTGCTGCCCGCTGATTAAACTTCCAGAGCAATGCGCAGTCTAATGAGGGAAACCGCTTAAAACAATTCAGAGATGAAAAAATTATGTGCAACCGTTGTGCTGCTGGTGGCAGTGCTGCTGCCGCAGCAGGTCATGGCAAGGGACTTTTCTAACGAGGTTCTCAACTATGAGGTGGTGTATCATTGGGGCATGATATGGAAACATGCCGCCGATGCATCGTTGAGCACCCGAAAGACCAAGGACGGTTACTATGCGCAACTCACCGGCAAGACCCGCTCGTGGGCCGATAAGGTCTATCCTGTCCGTGACACGCTCAAGTGTACCATGGACAAGGATCTCAGACCCTTGAGTTATGAGAAACTGACGCACGAAAAGGACTATTATGCCCGCGATGTCATCAAGTTCTCCTACAATTACAGCCACACCAAGGCTCATTGTACCCGCTACCGCAAGAGCGGCACCACGACCATAAACTTGAGTGCCAAAGCGCAGGCCTATGACATGGTGAGCGTGTTCTATATGTTGCGCAATCTTGACTATGATGAGTTGAGCCGCAACAAGAACTACACAACCATCATCTTCTCGGGCAAGCAAAAGGAATACCTCACCATCAACTACAAGGGTGTGGAGACCATTAAGATGCGTGACGGTACCAAGCGCAAAGCCCACCGCATCAATTTCAAATTTACCCAGCAGGGCGGCAAGCAGTCCAGCGATGACCTGTCGGCATGGATGTCAACCGATGACAGCCGCATCCCCCTGTTGCTCGTGGGCAAGCTCCCCGTCGGCGAGGTCAAGTGCTACTACACCGGCAAATGACGCTTGCCTGGGGATCATGATATTCAGACATTAAAAGCTAAGTTGCCGGCCCAATCGCACTCGAATGATGTGAACTATTGGTGTCCGATGAACGATTTCGAAGAAATAATCGGTTCCTTGGAACCGATTTCATTGTTTTTTCTTCTTTCGTTTGACTGATGGTGGTAAAATAACATTTTTGTCGTGAGGGTATAACAAATGGACAAGAATTAATACAAACATCGGATAATGAGAATTTACGCTTTATCTCTTTTGACTGTAATCGGTTCGGGTTCATGGAATATGCTCCAGGGGCTAACCGGTTGAACGGCGGTAGTGGCGAATTTCCGATGGTGGCATGATCCATAACGTGAGTTTTCGTTGGTTGAAATTTCCGATCAGTGTTCCAAATTTCAGTAATTGTGTACTAATTTGGAATGATTGTTTTTTTGGTGAAAAATTACCTGTATCTTTGTGCCGTTAAAACAGACCAAAAGGAAGCGAAAACAATGCGAAACATCGTCTTAATAGCACTTTGTGCCATAACAATGGCAACATCGGCCCAAGTGGTCACCTTGGATTCGTGCCGCCACATGGCATTGCGCAATAACAAGGAAATCAAACAAGTGTCATTAGGCATTGAGAAGGCCGGTTACCAGCGCAAGGAAGCCGCTGCGGCCTATTTGCCCCAGTTTGACTTTACGGCGGGATACGTCTACAATTCCCGCAAGGTGTCGCTCATCAAGGAGGATCAATTTCTGCCTACCAAGTCGTTTAACCTGCAGACGGGCGCTTATGAGTACAACTTGGTTATAGACCCGCGCACCGGTGCTCCCCTGCAGCTTGAGAACGGCCAGTATGTCCCCTCGACTGTTGCGCTGTTGCCCAAGAGCGGCATGACCTATAACATCCATAACCTGATGGGTGGCGCGTTGACGGTGACGCAGCCCATCTACATGGGCGGCAAGATCACCGCGATGAACCAGATTACGGAATATGCCCAGCAGCTTGCTCATGAGATGCGCGAAAGCAAGGTCGAAGATGTCATCTATAATGTGGATGCCGCTTACTGGCAGGTGGTTTCGTTGTGTGCCAAGCAGAAACTGGCCCGCAGCTATGTCAATCTTGTACAGTCGCTTGACAATGACGTCCAAGCGATGGTCAACGAGGGTGTTGCCACCCGTGCCAACCAGCTTGCCGTTGACGTGAAACTCAATGAGGCCAACGTCGATATGACCAAGGTTGACAATGGAGTGACGCTGTCAAGGATGCTGCTGGCACAATTGTGCGGCATGCCCGTGAACACCATGATGACCCTTGCCGACGAGGGCCGTGACAATCTGGATCTTTCCCTTGCCCCGTCAGTGTATAATCTAGATGAGGTATATGACAAGCGTCATGACGTCCGTTCATTGGAACTGGCCACTAAGATATATGACCAGCAGGTGAAAGTGGCCCGCAGCGAGATGATGCCCAAGTTTGCCGCCGTGGCTGCCCTGCATGCCACCAATCCCAATAGCTATGATGGCTTTGAAAACCGCTTTGGTGCGGCTTTCAGCGTGGGCGCCACGCTCAGGATGCCCTTGTGGCACTGGGGAGGCTTGGGCAACAAGGTCAAGGTTGCACAGGTCGAAGCCAACGTCAAGCGTCTGGAACTTGATGATGCCAAGGAAAAAATCGCTTTGCAGATCAGCCAAGCGGCTTTCAGTTATCAGGAAGCTTACAAGACCTATGAGGCTACGAAGGCTAATCTGGCTCAGGCCGACGAGAATCTGCGCATTGCTGGTATCGCCTTCAAGGAGGGTATGGGCACCGTCGATGAAGTGCTTGCCGCACAAACGGCGTGGCTAAAAGCCAACAGTGAGAAAATCGATGCCGAAATCAATGTCCAGATGACCCATGAATACCTGTCCAAGGTGATGGGAACAATGAGCTATTAGCAATCAAAACCAGATAATCTAGAATGTCTAGAGAGTATCTAGAAGAACGAGATAAATGAGATAACTAAAAACAAAACTAGATAATAATGGAAAAAGACGAACAAAGAACTGTAGTCCGCAAAAAGGACAAAGCGTTGCTGGCAGCTTTGGCTGTGTTTGCGCTGGTTATGGCTTGTATCGCCATCGTGGGCATCCTGCTCATCAAGCCTGCCGACACGATCACCCAGGGGCAAGCCGACTGTGACGCGGTGCGTGTGAGCGGCAAGTTGCCGGGGCGCATCGTGCGCTTCTACGTTCATGAGGGCGACACGGTGCACAAGGGTGACAAACTGGTGAGCATCTACTCCAGCACGGTCGACGCCAAGTACTATCAGGCCAAGCAGATGCAGCAAGCCGCCGCATCGCAGGACCAAAAGGCCGCCAAGGGAACCCGTGAGGAATTGAAGCAAGGCGCCTATAACATGTGGCAGCAGGCTGTCGCCGCACAAACCATTGCCGAAAAGACCTATCAGCGTGTGGAAAACCTTTTCAAGCAGGGAGTTGCCACCCAGCAGAAGCGTGACGAGGCCAAGGCGGCTTATGAAGCCGCAACCGCACAGGTCAAAGCCGCGAAGGCCCAGTATGACCTCGCTGTGAAAGGAGCCCAGCAGGAAGATAAGAACGCTGCCAAGAGCATGGCAAATGCAGCGCGCGGAACCGTCATGGAAGTGGAGAGTCTGCTTGAGGATCAGGTGCTGGTGGCTCCATGCGACGGCGAGGTGAGCGAGATTTATCCTCAGGAAGGCGAACTAGTGGCAATGGGCACCCCCATCATGTCGATTGCCAAGTTGGACGACATGTGGGTGAGCTTCAGCGTGCGTGAGGAGATGCTCAACGACCTGCCCATGGGCAAGGAGGTGAACGTTCGCATCCCCGCACTGAACAACATGCAGGCCAAGATGTCAATTTATTACATCCATGACATGGGCAGCTATGCCGTTTGGCAGGCCGCCAAGGCCCAGGGCCAATATGACAGCAAGACCTTTGAGGTCAAGATGCGTCCGTTGAGCAAGGTTCCCAACCTGCGCCCCGGTATGTCGGTAATTTTGGAGAAGTGAGGAGCTAGGAGTTAGAAGTGAGGAGTTAAAGATTCGACATTATGCTCAGGAAATATATAGGACGGTCTTTCAAGCGCGGGTGCGTTCAGCTCGTGCGGCGACCCATGTATTTCCTGTTGATCGTCATCATGCCTTTGCTGTGCTGCTGGTTTCTTATGGACCTCATCAAGGATGGCACGGTGCAGAATGTGCCGGTGGGCATCGTTGATCAGGACAACAGTTCACTGTCGCGTCGCATTTCGCGCAACTTGAACGGTTTCCAGCAGGTCAACATCAGCCATCGCTACAATAACTTTGCCGAGGCGCGCGATGCCGTGCAGCGCGGCGAGGTGTTGGGTTTCTTCTTCATCCCTGATAACCTGGAGGAATTGGCATTAGGAGGCCGCCAACCGGTTGTGAGTTTCTATGTGAACTACGCTTATTATGCGCCAGGTTCGATGCAGTACAAGGGTTTCAAGACCATATCTCTGCTCGTCAACGGCGGAATCGTGCAAACGGCATTGCGCACAGTGGGGTTGACCAATGAGAGAATTGAGTCAGCCTTGGTGCCTTATCAGACTCATGTACACATGATAGGCAACCCGTTCACCAATTATAACTATTATCTCAACAGTACGTTTGTGCCCGCCTTCCTGTCGCTGTTCATCCTGCTTGTGACGGCATTCTCCTTAGGACTGGAGCTGAAGTCGGGACTGAGCCGCCAGTGGCTCAGGACCTCGGGCGACAGCATGTTCCTGGCTTTGGTGGGTAAACTGGTGCCTCAGACGGTGCTGTTTACCGCTGTGGGGTGGTTTCTCCAGTGGATGATGTTCAGGTGCTACGATTTCCCGCTGAACTGCAATCCCTGGAACATGCTCATAGCGATGTTCCTGCTCGTGGTCGCCAATCAGAGTTTTGCTGTGCTGATGTTTTGCTTTCTGCCTAACTTCCGCTACGGCACAATGTTGTGCACGCTGCTGGGCGTGGTGTCATTCTCGTTTACCGGTTTTTCCTTGCCTCAGGAAGCCATGTATCCATGGGTTGAGGCATTGGGATTCGTAGTTCCCATCAAGTATTATTTTCTGATTATGGTGGATCAGGCCCTGAATGGCATCGACTTGTATTATTCAAGGTTTTATTATGCTGCCCTCATCGGGTTCACTATCTTGCCCATGCTGTTGTCATGGCGCCTGAAGAAGGAGTGCATGAACCCCATATATGTGCCTTGACGATATGGCTGAAAAACTGAAACATAGCCGTCTTTTCCTGTGGTTTATTCAGGTGCTGAGAGTGTGCGGACGAGAGTTGCTGCTCGTGTTCCGCGATTCGGGCGTCGTCATCTTCTTTGTGGTGCTGAATCTCGCTTATCCGGTTTTGTATGCGCTTATTTACAATCCCGAGGTGGCGCGCAACGAGCGTGTCGTGGTTATTGACGACAACCGCACAGCCTTGAGTCGTGATTTGGTTCGTCGTCTTGATGCCACTCAGGAGGTCGCTGTTGCAGGATATGCCGCCAACATGCAGGAAGCCCAGGAGGCCATGCACCGCAAGGAGTGCTATGGCATTATATACATACCGCGTGATTTTGCTCAATGTGCAGGCCGTGGCGAACAAGCCCATGTATCGCTCTATTGCGACATGAGCGTGATGATGCGTTACAAAGCCATGTTTACCGCGCTAGCAGGTGTGACTCAGGCGATGGGAAACGAGAAAATGGCTGCCGTTGTCGAGCCCGTGCTCAACATGAGTGGTGCCATCGTTGAGAACAGGCAGGTACCTGTGGGCAACCCTGCCATGGGTCTTGCCAGCGCTGTACTGCTGTTTATTTTGCCCTTGGTCCTGCAGCAGAGTATGATATTGGGTATCGCGATGCTGCATGGCGGTAGCATCGAGCGCCGTCGCCGCAATGGCGGTCGTGACCCGATGGCTGTCGAGGCCAGCCCTGGAGCCACCATCATCGGCAAGATGATGTGCCACCAGATCATCTATGTGTTACCTATCATCTATGTGTTGCACTATGTGCCGTTGATGTTCGGATTCCCGCAGAACGGCAATATATTGCACATCATCTGCTTGGTAGTGCCGTTTGTCATCGCTGTCTCGTTCATGGGACAGACGCTGTCGGCCGTTGTCAACGAGCGCGAGAGTGTATTCCTGCTCTTTGTGTTCTCGTCGGTTATTTTTATTTTCCTCGCGGGCGTATCTTGGCCCCGTTACCTGATGTCGAGATTCTGGTGGCTCGTGGGTGACTGTGTACCCAGTACATGGATGGCCAATGGCTACGTACTCATGCAGACCAATGGCGCTACACTCTATCAAGTGCAGCACTACTACTGGATGTTGTGGCTACAGGTGCCCGTGATGTTTATCCTGGCCTATTTGGTTGAGCGCTTTGTCAACCGCCGCCGTTACCGCTCCTGGATTGCAGCCAGCGAAGACAACCCCAATGTCCTCACCCGAATCGAACTCGCCAAAAACGGCGTCGGCTAACTCTCCCTTCTTTTTTCAGTTATCTCAGTCCTCTCCGTTTTATCAGGTTTTGAAAAACGAAGAAAAAGCCTTACTTTTGCGCTGTAATTAAGGAACTAATGGTAATTACATCAAAAGAACTGTCCCTGTTTTTGTGGCGTCTTGAGGAAGAGACTCCGCAACTGCTGGCGTTGTGTCGAGAGGCGGGCATTCCTGTCGAGGACTTGATGGAACTTCCGGTCAAGCGGCAGCGCGAGCGGGCGGCAGAGCGGTTGCTGCTGCGGGAGGCTTTTGGTCGGCCCGTGACCTTGACCCACACAGAGCAAGGGGCGCCGATGGTTGAGGACAGTGACGTGAATGTGAGTTTTTCCCATACCCGCCAATTGGTTGTGCTGGCTTGCAGCCGTGAGCACGTCATCGGTGTGGATGCCGAGCAAGTTGACCGCCACCAAGTTCTCAAAGTGCGTGACAAGTACCTCAACGACAAAGAAAAACAGTTCATCGCCCCTGATGACCTGGCAGCCCACATCATCGCCTGGACGGCCAAAGAGGCCATTATCAAGGCCGAGCGCAACAGCGCCCTGGACTGGACTAACGGCATTACCTTATATCCCTTCACGCCTGATGGTCTAGAGCAAGGGGAAATCACCTTTGCCGCGCGATGCGGCGATAAACGTTACCGACTGACGGGCCGTCTCGTTGATGGGCACTATATCACTCTTGCCACCGAAACGGACAGGGAGGTGCAATAAACAAGCCCGAATATCGTTATATTGTTACAAACCAAATGTGTGTTTCTAATAGGATGATCTCATTAAACACACGATAATATATACAACAATGATTAGATATTTTCAATATTTTTCCAGATTGGCAGTGTTATTGCTGGTGGCTAGTTGCGTACTTACTTCCAATGCGCTGGACCAGAGTTTTTATGCCCAATCGAGCAAACTCTCGAGTGGAAAATGGGTGAAAATCTCGGTTTCTGAGAGCGGAATCTATCAGATTACAGCCGACGATATACGCAGTTGGGGTTTGGGTAGCGATTTGTCCCAGATCCATGTTTTTGGCTACGGCGGCGCACCCTTGAGCGAGATCATGAGAGATGACAATTATGCCGATGACCTGCCGCAGATGCCCATCGTTCGCACGAATGACGCCATCCTGTTTTATGGTCAGGGAATTGTAACATGGAAATACCTGAGCCCGAGCATCCCTCAGTTACAGGTGCAGCATCCCTACTCGAAACAAAGTATCTATTTTGTGACGAATGACAGCCGTTTTTCTGATATCGAAATAACCCAGGGAGAGACTAATCCTACAGGAAGCGTGATGACCACATACACAGGTCGCATGTTCCATGAGCAGGATATCATAAACCCGGGTGAGGCGGGCCGCGCATTCCTGGGCGAGAATTTCCTCAACAATAAGAGTCAGACCTTCAAGTTTACCCTTGATGGTCTGGTTGAAGGAAGCACGGTGAAAGTCTTGACCATTTTTGGCGCACAAACGTCCAAGACTACCAGCACGATTTCTTATGCCTATAATGGAAAGAGCCTGCCAACCACTGATAATGATATGATTGGTGGGGCTCCATCACTGGCTCATGACCACTATCTCACTACCAGTACCGCTGGAACGAAGCAATTTGTGCTTGAAGGAACCAAGGATCTAAATTACACGGTCACCTACTCAAACAACGGTACGGCTTATCTGGCCCGCCTGGACTATATCACTGTCAACTATGAACGCGAGTTGGAAATGGGTGGCAGCAGTCTCGTTTTTGGTCTTGATAATGCTAGCAAGGGAAAGCGATACCATATTGCTGGAGCCTCGGCTTCCACTCGTGTTTGGGATGTGACCTTGCCTTTCGCCCCGGTTCAGATGAACACCAGCGTTGCTGAAGGCTCGGTGGAGTTTACTCCCGACGTCATGGGTCGCAGGGAATTTGTGGCTTTTAATGAAACGGGATCATTTTTGCGTCCTAAATTGTTTGCCGAGGTGACGAATCAGGACATCCACAGCGAACCCACCCCCGATATGATTATCCTTGCCCCCAGTGCCTATCTTGAGCAGGCTCGCCGTGTGGCAGCCTTGCATGAGAAAGTCGACAAGTTCCGTGTGCTGGTGCTCGACCATGAGAAGGTGTTCAACGAGTTCTCCAGCGGAATGCGTGACGCAATGGCCTACCGTAGGTTGTGCAAGATGTTCTTTGATCGCGGCATGAGTGAAGATGGCCACAAGTTGGGCTACCTCTTGCTGATGGGCGCGGGAAGTTATGATAACCGCTTGATCGGCACTAACAGTACGGTGCTTGATTATCCCAGTTTGCTCACATGGCAAAGCGAGAGAGGTGACCGAGAGGACTATTCGATCACTACCGACGACTATTACGGTCTCTTGAATGACGGTAGCGGAATCGGCAATCAAGAGAAATTGAGCATTGCTGTGGGCCGTATGCCTGTCAAGAGCGTTGCCGATGCGCGCACAGCGGTCAACAAGTTGGAGAAATATGTGACAAAACCAGCCTATGGAGCTTGGAAAAACCAGGCGCTCGTTGTTGCCGATGACGGGAATGGTGGCATTCACATGGAACACTCTGATTCATTGATTTGTAGCGCCCGTAGAAATGGCGGCCAAGATATCGTGTTCAACAGGATTTATATTGATGCGTTTGAGTCAGTGAGCAATGGCGGTTCGCGCTATTATCCTGGTGCCCGCGAAAAGATGTTCTCTAAACTCAACGAGGGCGTTTTGTGGTGGAACTACATCGGTCACGCCAGCACGCAGAACTGGACCGGCGAGGGTCTGATGATGCGTTCGGACGTCGAGACCCAACTTTTTTATAAGCATTTGCCTGTTTTGTATGCCGCTACTTGCGAGTACAGCCGTTTTGATGGTGCGACGTTGTCAAGTGGTGAACGCATTTTCATGAATGCCAATGGTGGAGCAATAGCAGTGCTGTGTCCTGCCCGTTTGGCTTACATCACCGAGAATGGCTATCTGAGCTATGCTGTAGGCAAATATATGTTCTCACAGGATGAGTCGGGTAAGCCCCGCCGAATAGGTGACATCATGCGTTTGTCCAAAAACGAGGTGTGCACATCTACGACCGACAATTACCGTCGTTTCTTCGTTCTTGGTGACCCGGCGATGCGTCTTGCCTATGCGCCTTATTCGGCTAAGATCGAGAAGATTAACGGTCAGCCGGTTGACGATGAGAATATGCCGGTTTTCAAAGCGCGTGGACAAGTGGAATTCAGTGGTAAGATTGTGAACCATAAGGGTGAATTGGTGTCCAATTTTGATGGCGCGATCATTTCTACACTATTCGGCCCTGAGCAGTCTGTGACAACCCACGGCTACAGCAGTAAAGACGAAGGGAGTGCTCCGTTTACTTACGATGACCGTCCTAACCGCCTCGCTATCAATGTGGATACGGTGATTGGTGGCGAGTTCACCGTGCGCATCATCATACCCAGCGAAGTGGATAATGAGTATGACGATTACAGTCCGTCGCTGATCAATCTCTATGCCTATGACCGCCGCGACACAATTGATGCAAAAGGAACTAACAGCAGTTTCTATATCTATGGCTACGAGGAGGAGCAGGCGACCGACACGATTGGTCCCAAAATCATCGTTATGGGTCTCAACAGCGAGGAATTTGTTGATGGAAGCGACGTGAATGAGTCCCCCTTGCTGTTAGCCACAGTCAGTGACGAGAGCGGTGTGAATTTCTCATCGGCAGGAATCGGTCACAACATGTCGCTTACCCTTGACGGTTCAACCAGCTACAATGACCTCGTTAGCTATTATACACCGTCGTTTGCCGAGGAGGGCACATTGGGTGATATCCGTTACCAGTTGAATGACCTTTCACCGGGTTTGCATACGTTGAGGCTGCGTGTCTGGGATGTGTATAACAACGTGGGAGAGAAGACGATAAGCTTCAATGTCGTCCGTGGTTTGGCTCCTGAAATCGGAGAGGTGTATGCGACTTCCAATCCTGCCAGCATAGAAACCTCATTCTATGTGAAACACAACCGTCCCGACGCGGTGGTGAACGTCACCATCGAGGTCTATGACTTGATGGGCCGCATGGTGTGGTCATCCTCTCAATCGGCTCGAAGCGACATGTACACTTCGATACCTGTCACTTGGGATCTCGTCGATTTGAATGGACGTCGTGTACCTCGTGGAATCTATGTCTATCGGGCTACTATCTCGACCGACGGAATCCAGGAAGCCACTGTGGGTAAGAAACTGGCTGTCACGGGAGATTAATCGGTAGTCATCCAACAAATAAATTGTCATCCACTGGGTTTTAGTGGGTAGGAGAAATCCATGGCAAATCTTTTTACAAGCGCCAATCGGCGCTTGTTTTTTTCTTCTGTAGTGAGGTGAACGTGAGGAGACTTCTTGGAGACACTTCGCCAATCTCAAGGCATAACATTTGTTAAAAAAGGCTCGAAACCCAATAAAATATGTGGTAATTTACTCATTATTAGAAAAAATGCGGTAATTTTGGCGGTTATTTGTATTCTGAATAGAGCTGAAATGAAGAGTAGCGAGAATAGGACAATTCTTCCTGAACCCACTATCAGGCGCTTGCCATGGTATCTTTCCTATGTGCGAATGCTTGATAATCTGCATGTTGAATATGTGTCTTCAACGCAGATTTCTAACGAACTCAATGTGCAATCCTCACAGATTGCCAAGGACTTGTCTTTTCTCAATATTCGCGGTAAGACACGCATTGGATACGAGGTTCATAGCCTGGTGACCGAGTTGGAGGACTTCTTGGGTTTCAATGAGCATCACGATGCTGTGGTCATTGGAACCGGTAGTCTGGGCACGGCCCTCATGCAGGATCATGGTTTGGAGAATTATGGATTGAATATCGTGGCCGGCTTTGACGTGCGCAGCGAGGTGATCGGCAAATATCTGGGCGGTATTCCTGTCTATGATATTAGCGAACTCTCGGATTGGCAACGTGAACATGCCGTCTCCATCGCTATCTTGACTGTGCCTGTTGAGCGGGCCCAAACCACCGCCGACCTGGCTATTGCCAGCGGAATGACCGCTTTGTGGAACTTTACTCCTTACCGCATTAAAGCGCCCGACGATGTCGTCATCGCCAACACTTCCATCTATGCCCATTTGGCAATTATCTATAACAGGATGCACAATACAAGCACTGAGTCAAAGAAGTAACCGTTTCTTGAACAAGTAAAACAAATTTTGAGCTGAATGAAGGTCTTAGGCTTTACAGGTAACTACATCACTGAGGACGTTCCCCAGTGTTTCCTCATGGCCGATTCATCGATTCTGTTTAATGGCAGACCTTTCTTCGTGCCCGATTTCGCTCAGCGTTTTGTGGCTACTCCAACGATTGTGGTGCGCACCGGCAGGTTGGGCAAGTGTATCGCTCCCAAGTTTGCCCATCGCTACTGGGACGCTTTCACTGCAGGATTCACCGTTCAGGCCCAGCGCAGTGATGACGAGCGCCTGGTAGTGCTTGACCAGGCGTTTGACGGTGCCGCGATTGTGGGTGATTGGGTGCTGACCTCTGAGGTTGAAGACCCGATGCATTCGGTCGTTCAAGTGATGGTCAATGGAGAGGTCGTGTCGAGGACTTGCCTCTCTGACATGCGCCACTCGATTGATGACCTGTTGGCTGGCGTGAGCACGCGTTGCAGCATCAAGATGGGCGACCTGTTGTTCACTGGTGCCACCGCTCCGGGCCATCGGCTGGTGCCAGGCGATTGCTTGACAGCAAGCATCGGTGATAACCAGGTGCTGGATATAAAAGTGAGATTGTAAACAAGATATAGATACAACCATTGTTTTGAAAATAACTAAAACATTAACAAGATATGCGAAAACTGACAAAAATTCAACTTGCATGTGCCGTGGCGATGGCTCTCTTCGGTGCCTGTTATGCCCATGCGTTTAACACTTTGAATTATGCTAGTGCCTCGAAGCTGTCTGAGGGGAAATGGGTAAAAATCACCATTCCTGAGGACGGTATGTACGAAATCACATACAGTGAACTGACTGCGATGGGATTCAGTAATCCAGCCCAGGTGAAAGTGTATGGCTCCGGTGGCCACCGGATTAATGAGTTGCTTGATGGCTCGGCTGTCGATGACTTGAAGCGCGTCCCCATCTTGCGCATGAACAACAAGATCTGTTTCTATGGAAATGGCCCTGTCGGCTACACGATCAGTAATTACAGTACAGTGCCCCATTTCACTCGAGTGTTCAATCCCTATTCCCGTGTGGGCTGCTATTTTTTGACCCAGGAAAGCGGAGAAGACACCACGCCTACCAAGAAGACATCGGTGACCGTGAACAACTACGTTCCCACAGCTACCAGCATGGGCTTCTTCATGCATGAGAATGAACTGATCTCTATCAGCAACTCGGGTAAGGAGATGCTGGGCGAGGACTTCCTGTTGAATCAAGTGCTCATCGATTACCGTATGCCCGGCCTAGCTGACAGCACGATTGTGGTGCATACCGCCATCTCGGCCAACGTGGATCAAACGAGCTATGCCAACGCAGTGATTCACAGTGGCGGCACAACCGATACTACGGTTTACACCCAAAGCTCATCCCGCATCTATGAGCCTTCGAGCACATCATCGGTTTACTATAATTCGGCGTTTCCTTATGCCCAGTTGAAACTGACGCATCCTGCCGAAGAGGGTCAATATGAGCCCATTTTGCTGTTCTCGACCGATGACTACGGCGTGAACATGTCACGTCTGGATTACTTTATCCTCACTTATCAGCAGGAGAACGTCGTCAGAGCAGACGAAGACAACCAGCTGTTGATGGGTTATGCCGCAACCAGGGGTACTGAGCGTTTCCTGTTGCCCAATGCGTCGACCGATGTCGTGGTATGGAGCATCGACAACACGATTACCCCCAAGGTGGTGACGACAAACCGCTATAACAACGAGACCGGCAATGGCTTGTGGTTTACTTCTCCTGGCGCCAACGTGTCGATGTATGTCGCATTTGACCCGACCAAGACGTTGAAGAAAATCGCCTCCTATGAGCCCGTAGAGAATCAAAACCTGCATGGAATGGCGGTGCCTAATTTGCTGATTATTTCGCCCAAAGCATTTATGGGTGAGGCCGAGCGTCTTGCCGACCTGCACAGGGCGGTTGACAACATGACAGTCGCTGTAGTTGATCATGAGCAGATTTTCAACGAGTTCTCCAGCGGCACACGCGATGCTATGGCCTATCGCCTGTTGTGCAAGATGCTGTATGACCGAGATACCGAGAAGAATATTTTCAAGAATGTGCTGCTGTTTGGCCCAGGAACCATCGACAACCGTGAGCTGATGGGTGAACACCCCAATACGCTGCTCACCTATGAGAGCGACAACAGCAACTATGAGAAGTTCAGCTTCGTTTCTGATGATTTCTTCGCCTTCCTGGGAGACAACTCGGGCACAAACATCGCTGGCGCGAAACTGTCGATCGGTATCGGACGTATCACATGTTCGGACGTTGCCGAGGCAAAGAGCGACGTCGACAAGATTGTCGAATACTACGCTAACCCCGATTATGGCGTTTGGCGCAATAATAACCTCGTATTCTCGGATTCACCCGACCGCGGTTTGTATATGTTCCAGGGCGAGGGCTACAAAAACATGATTGACGGAACGTTGAAGACCAATATGCATGTCAATACGGTTCACAATTCCATGTATCCCCGTTCATCGACCGAGGGCAATATAGAATTTGAACGCAGGACCGCGACGATTGCCAACCAGCAACTGAGCCAATTCTTCAAGCAAGGCATGTATTTCGCGACTTATGTCGGTCACGCTGGTCCCACGACATTCACTAAGACGAACAAGATGTGGACGACTGCCGATGTGGCCAGCACAGTCTATCCCCACTGGCCTGTGATGTCAACCGCTTGCTGTGATGTCGCCCACTATGACAACGACTCCCGCGGCATTGCCGAGCTGATGTTCCACAAGCGCAATGGTGGTGCGATTGCATTGCTCGCCAGCTCCCGAATGGTTGCCGCAAGCAGCAACGACCAACTCAACAGGTATTTCCTGTCAGGATTGTTCAGCTATGACGCCACGGGCAAGATGCCCACGTTAGGAGAGGCCTATATGCAGTCCAAGCTCGGTTTCCCGACCAGCGACACCAATAAAATGTCGTTCTTCCTGCTGGGAGACCCCGCCATGAAGTTCAACTACCCGATTTCCCGTTTCATCATAACTGGAGTCAACGGAACCGACATGGTGGATTCCACGTCTTTGGCAAAAATCAAACCGCTCACCGAGGTGGAGATTCAGGCCCGGGTATTGGATGGTGAGGGAAATCTTGACAACGACTTTAATGGCGACGCTACCGTCACGCTCTATGACAAGGAGTCGCTGTTCACCACGCTCACCCTCGATGAGGATGACCAGACCGTTACTCGTGACATCTATTTCAACCGTGCTAAGCTTGCCGAGATCACCGGTCGCGTGACCAATGGCTTGTTCACGGGTTCGATGGTGATCCCGTCCTCGGTCTCGGCAGTGAACGAGAATGTCCTGATCCGTACCTATGCCCACAAGGATAACAGTGACTATATGGTTAACGGCGTGACAAGGCAAGTCAAGATGTTGGCCTTTGACCAGGCCGCCGCTATCCAGGACAACACGAAGCCGGTCATCACTTCGATGTACATCAATGATGCAGAATCCTTCTCGACTGGCGCCATGGTTGGCTCCAATGCGATGCTGTACATCTCGGCAAGTGATGATTATGCGATTAATGTCCAGGGCAATTCGATGGAAAATAGCATGTCGCTGTTGCTTGATGATGGAAAAGCTTCCTATTCAGATGTCGTCAGCTATGTGACGGTTGAGGGTGACGGCAAGGTGATCCACATTGAGTTCCCGATGAATCATCTGTCGGTGGGTAGGCACACGTTGACCTATACCGTATTTGACGTGTCGGGCAACAGTGCGACCCGCACTATTAGCTTTATCGTCGGCAACTCGGGCGATGTCACGCTGGTTGCTGACAAGTGGCCCGCTTACAGGAATGAGGATGTGAACTTCGACTTGGAGACCGAGATGTCCGGTGTCAGCGATGTTACGGTGCGCGTTACCGATGCCACGGGTAACCTCGTATGGATGACGAAGACCTCCAGTTTCCCAGTATCATGGGACATGAAGGACCGTAATGGCAACAGGGTACCCGCTGGATTGTACCGTTACTTTGGCACCTACAGTGACGGCTCTAACTACGGTGGCACGCCCATCAAGAAACTCATCGTGCTCGACCAGCTCAACGCAGCGGCCAAGGAATGATCTTCATGCCGCAGGTTTTTTAAGAGGATACAATCAGTTTAAACGATTTATTGAAGGATTTATCAAAAATCATATTAGAGATGCTCATTTCAAAAAGATTCCAACAGATATTCGTTGTGATGATGGCTCTTTTCTGTGTCGGAGAGGCCAGTGCGTTTGATCCATCAGTTTATACCAGGACGTCAAAACTTTCCACCGGTAAATGGATGAAAATTACGATTCCGGAGGACGGCGTATATGAAATCACCTATGATGAACTGTTGGAGATGGGTTTCAGTAACCCCTCGCAGGTCAAAGTGTATGGTTATGGTGGACATCCCATCGGTGAGGTGCTGGAAAACGGAACGGTACCCGATGACTTGACAGCAGTACCTATCCTGCGCACGAACAACAAGATCTGTTTCTTTGGCAATGGCCCTGTCGTTTATTCCATCAGCAATTATCAGACGTTCCCTCATTTTACCCGCAAGGTCAATTCTTATTCCCAGGTGGGTTGCTATTTCTTGACCGAGACGAGTGATGCTGACACCAAGCCTTCTAAGAAACCGTCCGGAACAGCGACCGAGCTTGTAGATGTGTCAACTGGAATGAGCTTTTTTATACACGAGAACGAATTGTTTTCAGTCGGTAACTCGGGAAAAGATATGCTGGGCGAGGAGTTTACTGGTGGCAAGCTGATGATCGATTACCGTTTACCGGCTATTGCCGATAGCACGATTGTCGTTCATTCGACCTTGGCGGCTTATGCTAACAGAACGGGCTATGCCAGTGCGGTTATTCATAGCGGAGGCGCCACTGACACGACTGCCTACAAGCAGAGCTTGGCGAGCATCGATGTAACTATTGATCAATCCTATTATTACAATTCGGCATCTCCCTATGACTATTTAAAGCTGACTCATCCTGCCGAAGTAGGCCAGTATGAGCCCAGAATCAACTTTACTGATTCGGCCGACTTGCTGATTACGTTGAAGTGTCTCGATTACTTCATTATCACTTATAAGCGTGAAAATGTCATCAAGGCCGATGAGAATAACCAGATTCTCATCAGCTATGTCAAGACCGAGGGAAATGAACGTTTCCTGTTGCCCAACGCTGCAAGCAGTGTGGTCGTTTGGAATATCGACAATACCAGACTGCCTAAGGTGGTTGCTACAACACCATACGATGACCAGGCAGGCCAAGGCCTGGCGTTCACTGTGTCAAGGGCTAACGTGTCAACGTATATGGTCTTCGATCCTGCCCAGACGCTGAAGAAGATATCGTCCTATACCGCAGTCGAGAATCAGAACCTGCATGGGTTGTCAACTCCCGACATGTTGATCATCACGTCCAAGGCATTCCTTGAGCAAGCTCAACGCTTGGCCGATATGCATACTGCTGTTGATGGCATTGATGTCGTTGTAGTGGACCAGGAACAGGTGTTCAACGAGTTCTCCAGCGGTACCCGCGACATCATGGCCTATCGCCTGTTCTGCAAAATGCTGTACGACCGCGATGCCAACAAGGACAAGTTCAAGAACCTGTTGTTGTTTGGCACCGGTAACTTTGATAACCGCGAACTGCTGGGTGAGCATCCCAATAACCTGCTGACCTATCAGAGTGACCTCAGCTATCATGAGTACTTCTCCTATACGACCGATGACTTCATTGGTCAGCTTGATGATGAGGCTGGCACAAACCCCATCACCGATGTCTTGAGGATTGGAGTCGGACGCATCACCTGCCATGATGTCCAGGAAGCCAAGAGTGACGTCGATAAGATTGTCGAATATTATGCTACACCAGATTATGGCGTATGGCGCAATAATGTGATGGTCGCCACTGACGCACCTAATAACGGGCAATACATGTTCTTCGGCGAGGGTTACAAAAACCTGATTGACGACGGAGACCAAAACAATATGCACGTCAACACAGTGCACAACTCCATGTACCCGAGGTCGAATAACGAAGAAAGCTTCAGTGTATCCCGCAGGACTGCAACCGAGGCTAAACAACAGTGGAGCCAGTTCATGTCCGAGGGTGCCTATTTTGCCACTTACTCGGGACATGCCGGACCCACGGTATTCACCCAGACAAGCAACCTGTGGACCATCGTCGATGTGGTGGGTACCGCCTATCCCCACTGGCCCATCATGTCAACCGCTTGCTGTGATGTTGCCCACTATGACAACGACAGCCGTGGTATTGCCGAGGTGATGTTCCACAAGCGCAATGGTGGCGCTGTTGCACTGCTTACCAGTTCCCGTATGGTGTATGCCACCAGTAATGACAGGCTGAATCAGAACTTCATCAATGCACTGTATGCTTATCCCGCTATTGGCAGGATGAGAACACTGGGTGAAGCTTATATGTTGTCAAAACAGAACACGGCCAGCACTTCGGGCAGCCCCAACAAGCTCCAATTCTTCCTGCTTGGTGACCCTGCCATAAAGTTCAACTATCCGATTTCCCGTTTCAAGGTCACCAAGGTGAATGGTACTGCGATGGCCGATTCATTGTCATCAGCATCAATCAACCCGCTCTCAAGATTTGAGATTGAGGCTCAGGTACTTGACAGCGAGGGAAATCTTGACAATACGTTCAATGGCAACGCCGCAGTGACGCTGTATGATAAGGAGGATCTTTTCACCAGTGTCTCGATGAGTGTTGATGGAGTGATGACCTCCCGTGACATTTATTTCAACCGTCCCAAGCTGGCCGAAGCCACCGGTAGGGTGACCAACGGCGTCTTTACCGGCTCGTTGGTGGCTCCGCAGTCAGTTTTGGCCGAGAATGAGAACGTGCTCTTGCGTATCTATGCCCACAAGGACAACACCGACTATATGGTCAATGGTGCAACACGCCAAATCACGATGCTGCCTTACGACGGGAATGTGGCTATCACAGATAATAATGCGCCTGTGATTTCTGCCATGTACATCAATGATGAGGATGTCTTCTCAAGTGGTGCTGCTATCGGTACCAGTGGCATGTTGTATATCACGGTAACCGATAACGAAGCCATCAATGTTCAGTCCAATTCGGTTGATCGTGGCATGTCGTTGTCTCTTGACGGCGGTAAGTTCTCCTATACTGATATCGGCAGTTGCGTGACCGTGACCGACAACGGTAAAGCAGTGGGCATCGAGTTCCCGCTCACCGATTTGCCCGAGGGCATGCACTCGCTCACTTATACCGTGTTTGACGTGAGTGGTAATATGGCTACCAAAACCGTCAAGTTCATGGTGGGCACTGGTGGCACAGCTACCCTGATGGCTGACAAATGGCCGGCCTATAAGGGTGATGTGGTCACATTTGAATTGCAGACCGAGATGGAACAAGTTCCAGAGTTCACTGTTCGTGTGACTGATGCCACTGGTAAACTTGTGTGGATGACCAAGACCACCAGTTTTCCTGTCGCATGGGACATGAAGGACATGAACGGTCAGCTCGTTCCTGCTGGCTTGTACCGTTACTTCGGAACCTTTGTGGATGGCTCTAATTCAGGCGGCACATCCATTAATAAGCTCATAGTGCTTGATCCACTGAAGACAGCTGCCGAGTAAAAATGGGTTTATCGTGACGGCTGTGATTAACGTTTTAATTGAACATTGACAGTATTTTCATATCATTCAAAAGATGTTTCAACCAAAAAGATTTCAACTCACAATTGCTATCATTTTAGCTCTTGTGTGTGGCCATTATGCTAGTGCTTTTAGTCCATCGGATTATGCGACAACGTCAAAATTGTCGCAGGGCAAATGGGTGAAAATCTCCGTCCCCGAGGATGGTATGTATGAAATCACATATGCAGAGCTTGAAGCGATGGGATTCAGCGACCCGACTCAGGTGAGGGTTTACGGTACTGGTGGCCATTGTATCAGTGAATTGCTTGACGGTACTGCTTGCGATGACCTGAAACGGGTGCCCATCTTGCGCAGGAACAACAAAATCTGTTTCTACGGCAATGGCCCGGTCGCTTTCTCCATCAGCGATTACAATACTCTACCTCACTTTACACGTGTGAATAACCCCTATTCCCAGGTGGGATGCTATTTCCTGACCGAGGAGAGCGGTACAGACACGTCCCCCGTCATCAAGCCCAAGGTGACACTCACTGATTATGTCATCACGCCCAGTTGCTTGAGTTTCTTTTTCCATGAGAATGAGATGGTTTCGGTGAGCAATACGGGAAAGGAGTTCCAAGGAGAGGACTTCGCTTCACGTCAACTGCTGGTAGACTATAGTATGCCAGGTATCGTCGATAGCACGATTGTTGTGAATGTGTCCCTGGCGGCTAAACTGAACCAGATTTCTTTTGCAAGTGGTATACTCCATAGCGGAGGGGCGGCGGACACGACCGCCTTTGGAGCGGCGGACTCACGCCTCCTGTCGTCAGCGATGTCCAGTCTGTACTATAATTCGGCTTCTCCGTTCGCTGAGCTGAAACTGACTCATCCTGCCGAACAGGGCCAGTTCGAACCCTTTTTGAAGTTCACATCAAGCGGTTACACACTGTCGATGGCCCGTCTGGACTACTTTATCCTTACCTACCAGCGTGAGAATGTAATCAGGCCTGAAGATGCCAACCAGTTGTTGATGGGTTATGCCAATACCCAAGGCAATGAGTGCTTTATCCTACCTGGAGCCTCAAGCAGCACTGTAGTTTGGTGTGTCGATGACCCCAATGCACCGATGACGGTTTTAACATCAGCCTATTCCGATGGGGATGTTGAAGGCTTGTCGTTCATGTTGAAGAAGGCCAAAACTTTGTGCCTTGTGGCGTTTGATCCCGATAAGACTCTGAAGAAAGTTGCTTCGTTTGAACCGGTCCACAACCAGAATCTGCATGGCATGCCGATTCCCGACTTTCTGATCATCACACCCAAGGCATTCATGAGTGAGGCCCAGCGCCTGGCTGACCTACACAGGTCGGTTGACGGCATGGATGTGGCAGTGGTGGACCATGAGCAGATTTTCAACGAGTTCTCCAGCGGTACACGTGACGCCATGGCCTATCGCCTGTTTTGCAAGATGCTGTATGACCGCGACAACGCTGAAAACAGGAAGTTCAGGAATGTGCTGTTGTTCGGCTCTGGTACGTTCGACAACCGCGGCATTGTGGGTGATCGTCCCAATTTGCTGCTGACTTATGAGAGTGACATCAGCAACTCGGAGGAAATGTCGTTCACGACCGATGATTTCTTTGGGTTCATGGAAGATAATTCCGGATCAATTCTTGCTTCCGAAAAGCTGAGCCTGGGCATTGGCCGCATTACCTGCACCGATCTGGATGAAGCCAAAAGCGATGTGGACAAGATTGTCGAGTACTATGCCACCCCCGATTATGGCGTTTGGCGCAACAACACCCTTGTGATTACCGACTCACCTGATAAAGGCTTGTTTATGTACCAGGGCGAGGGCTACAAGTCGCTCATCGATGAGCGTGCAAATATGCATGTGAATACCGTTCATGACACTCAGTATCCCCGTTCGATTTTTGAGTCGGCCTTTACCATGACCCGCAAAACGGCAACTGTAGCAAAACGTCAATTGGGACAATTCCTCAAGGATGGTATGTATTTCGCTACCTATGTGGGTCATGCCAACCCCAATGTGCTGACAAGGACCAACAAGATGTGGACGGTGCTGGATGTGACCAAGACCATTTATCCCCATTGGCCTGTGATGTCCACAGCCTGCTGTGACGTCGCTCACTTTGACTGTGACTCCCGTGGTATTGCCGAGTTGATGTTCCATCAGCGCAATGGTGGAGCCATCGCTTTGCTCACCAGCGCGCGAAAAGTGTATTCCACGAGTAATGACCTTTTGAATACCTATTTCATGAACGGTCTGTTCAGCTATGAGACCAATGGCGTGATGCCCACGCTAGGCGAGGCTTATCGCCAGTCCAAGTTGGGTTTCGAGAACATGGATGGCAACAAGTTGTCGTTCTTCCTGCTGGGAGACCCTGCCATGAAGTTCAATTATCCCGTTTCACGATTTAGGGTTACCAAGGTGAACGGTACGGCCTTGACCGATTCCGCATCGTTGGCATCCATCAATCCGCTGTCAAAGTTTGAGGTTGAGGCTCAAGTAGTGAATGCTGAGGGCAATCTGGACCAATCTTTTAATGGCGACGCCATTTTGACGCTTTATGACAAGGAAATACTCTTCACAAGTGTCGCTATTACCGATAACGGTGTTGAGTCGGACTCACGCGACGTGTACTTTAATCGTCCCAAATTGGCCGAACTCACGGGTCGTGTGACGAACGGCGTGTTCAGGGGCATGATGATTGCTCCCAAGACGGTGCTGGCCAAGAACGAGGACGTGCTGCTGCGCACCTATGCCCATAAGGATAACAGCGATTACATGGTGAATGGCGGGACCAAACAGGTCAAGATGCTTTCCTATAATGCCGATGTGGCTCTCACCGATACAGTGGCTCCCATCATCACTGATATGTACATCAATGACGAAAACTCTTTCGAGAATGGTGTGTCTGTTGGTAGTGAGGCGATGTTGTATATCACGGTCACCGATGATGAAGGCATCAATGTCCAGAGCAATTCGATGGAATGTGGCATGACGTTGTTGCTTGACGGAGGAACCTCCTATGGCGACATTGGCAGCTATGTGACGATGGGTGACGGCTGCCGAATGATTAATATCGAGTTCCCGCTGGAAAACCTGTCACCAGGCATGCACACGTTGACCTACACGGTGTTTGACATGATGGGTAATTGTGCGACTAACACGATCTCCTTTATGGTGGGCGAGACCAGCGATATCACACTCGTTGCCGACAAGTGGCCGGCTTACCTCGACGAGGAAGTTAACTTTGATCTGCAAACCACCATGATCCTTTTGCCAGAGGTCACCATTCGTGTCACGGACGCTACCGGCCGACTTGTATGGATGGAAAAGAGCACCTCATTCCCTGTCGCTTGGGATATGAGGGACATGAATGGCGAGAAGGTTCCCGCTGGATTGTATCGCTATTTCGGCACCTATAGTGACGGCTCGAACTTTGGTGGCACCCCCATCAACAAACTCATCGTGCTTGACCCTTATAAAAAGACGGCAATATCCGACGGGAAACGCTCGTTATAATATGGAGTGAGTGCCGCTGGTATTTCTAAAAAGTCAATTTAAGTAAGAGAGTTATGCGCAAACTGATAACAATTCAACTCGCATGTGTGGTTATGATGGCTATGCTGGGCATTAGCAAAGCCAATGCATTTTCCCCGTTTTCCTATGCGTTATTCTCAAAGCTTGCCCAAGGCAAGTGGGTAAAGATTTCCATTCCTGAGGATGGCATGTATGAAATCACTTATGCTGAACTGCAGCAGATGGGCTTCTCCAATCCTGATCAGGTGAAAGTATATGGCACTGGAGGACACCGTATCAGCGAATTGCTTGACAGGTCTGCAGTCGATGACTTGAAACGCGTGCCCATCTTGCGCAAGAACAACAAGATCTGTTTCTATGGCAATGGCCCGGTGGCTTACAAGATCAGCGATGTCAATACCGCTCCTCATTTTACCCGTGTCTTTAATCCCTATTCTCAAGTCGGTTGCTATTTCCTGACCGAGGAGTCTAGCGAAGACACCACGCCTGAATTAAGACCCACAGAGTCAGAGGGCGGAGATGTTGACGTGTCCAAATGCTTGAGTTTCTTTATTCACGAGAATGAGCTTGTCTCGATCAGCAAAGCCGGTAAGGACATGCTTGGCGAAGACATCTTGACGGGGAAGCATCTATTTGATTATCATTTGCCTGGAATCGCCGACAGTACGATTGTGGTGAATGTCGCGCTCTCGGCAAAATCAGACAAGCAACTCTTCGCCAACGCCATCATCCATAGCGGTGGAGCCAACGACACGACGGTTTATACCTCCAAAGCTTCATGCATCTATGCAGCGGGCGATCATGTGTATTACAACACGGCATCGCCTTTTGCCGCGTTGAAGTTGACTCATCCCAACGAGGATGGTCAGTTGGAACCGTTTATCAAAACCCTGTTCACCGATTCTAAGGTGACGATTGCCCGTCTCGACTATTTTATCCTCACCTATAAACGTGAGAATGTCATCAGGGCCGATGAAAACAATCAGTTACTGATGGGGTATGCCATGACAAATGGGAACGAGCGTTTCCTATTGCCTGGAGCGTCCAGCAATGTCGTGGTGTGGAACATAGATAACACCAACATGCCCCAAACGGTGAGCACTACGCCCTATAATGAGCAGGGCTCCCAGGGCCTGTCATTCACTTCAACCCAGGCCGATGCCTCGATGTATGTGGCATTTGACCCGACAAAGACACTGAAGAAAATCTCTGCCTACGAGTCTGTACCCAACCAGAATCTTCATGCCATGAAGATACCTGCTCTGTTGATTATTACGTGCAAGGAATTTATGGGTCAGGCCGATCGCCTAGCCAACCTCCATCGCGCGGTGGATGGCATCGATGTGGCTGTCGTGGACCAAGAGCAGATTTTCAACGAGTTTTCCAGTGGCACACGCGAGGGCATGGCGTATCGTCTGTTTATCAAGATGCTGTATGACTGCGACGATGCCAGTAACAGGAAATTCAAGAATGTGTTGTTGTTTGGGCCTGGAACCTTCGATAACCGTGAGATCTTGGGAAAACATCCTTATTCCTTGTTGACCTATGAGTGTGAAGCGAGCAACTATGAGGACCTGTCTTACACCACCGATGACTTCTTCGGCTTTTTGGATGACGGTTCCGGCGGCAATCACGCTATAGACAAGCTGAGGGTGGGAATTGGCCGTATCACTTGTGCCGACTTGGACGAGGCGAGAAGTGATGTTGACAAAATCATCGAGTATTACGCTAATCCTGATTACGGCGTTTGGCGCAACAATGTTCTTATCACCAGTGATTCTCCCGATAAGGGACAGTATATGTATCAGGGCGAGGAAATCAAGGATATCATTGACGGCATTTCCAGTATGCACGTCAACACGGTGCATAACTCGATGTATCCTCGCGCCTTGACTAATGATGAGTATCCGACCGAGTATCCCATCGATCGCAGGCCTGCCTATGCGGCAAAGCGCCAGTTGACCCAATTCCTGAAGGACGGTTCCTATTTTGCTACCTATATTGGTCATGCCGGCCCCGCCGAGTTCTCAAAATATAATGATATGTGGAATGTCACAGA
Source organism: Muribaculaceae bacterium (assembly GCA_017553785.1). Classification (GTDB taxonomy): domain Bacteria; phylum Bacteroidota; class Bacteroidia; order Bacteroidales; family Muribaculaceae; genus Sodaliphilus. The sequence goes on from JAFZKD010000028.1 coordinate 38,174, forward strand.
TGTCATGAAAACGACCTATCCCCATTGGCCCGTGATGTCCACCGCATGCTGTGATGTGGCTCATTTTGACGGGGATTCACGTGGCATCGCCGAGCTGATGTTCCATAGCCGTAATGGCGGTGCCATCGCTTTGTTGACAAGTTCACGCATGGTGTATGCCAACAGTAACGACCAGCTCAACAGGTATTTTGTGAATGCACTTTACAGCTATGGAGAAACCGGCAGAATGTTGACTGTGGGCGAGGCCTATAAGAAGTCCAAGCTCAGCTTCACTGTTGCCAATTCAAATAAACTATCTTTGTTCCTTCTGGGTGATCCAGCCATCAGGTTCAACTATCCGGTTTCACGCTTCAATATCACCAAGGTGAATGGCACGGCCTTGACCGATTCCGCATCGTTGGCGTCTATCAATCCGCTGTCTGAGTTCGAGATTGAGGCAAGTGTGGTTGACGGCAACGGACAGTTGGACCAGACGTTTAATGGTGATGCGACGTTGACGCTCTATGACAAGGAGGATCTGTTTACTGAACTCACTGTAGCGACTAGCACGACTAATGTGACGCGTGACATTTATTTCAACCGTCCTAAACTGGCCGAGATTTCTGGCCGTGTGACCAATGGCGTGTTCAAGGGTATGATGATTGCCCCAAAGGAAGTGTTGGCCAAGAACGAGGCCGTGCTGCTTCGGAGCTATGCCCACAAGGACGATAGCGATTATATGGTCAACGGCGCGACCAGGCAGGTCACCATGTTGCCATTTGATGAGAGTATGGCAATTCAGGACAATGAGCAGCCGGTCATCACATCGATGTTCATCAATGACGAGCAGAATTTCACCAGCGGGTCGGCTATCGTTGGCAGTAATGGTATTTTATATATCACGGCGACCGACGACCAGGCCATTGATATCCAGGATAACTCTGTTCAGTATCGCATGACGCTGTTGCTCGACGGCGGCAAGACATCCTATGGTGATGTTGCCAGCTTTGCGTCCATGGCTAATGGCGGCAAGACAGTTAATGTCGAGTTTCCGCTCAAGAATATGACAACGGGAATGCATTCACTCACCTATACGGTATATGATATAGCCGGGAATTTCGCTACGCGCACTATTAGTTTCGTAGTGGGAATCAATGGCACGGCAACACTGGTTGCCGATAAGTGGCCTGCCTATCAGGGCGACGTGGTCAAATTCGACCTGAATACCGATATGAGTCCAGTGCCCGATTTCACTGTGCGTGTGACCGATGCCACAGGTAACCTCGTTTGGAAAAGACAGGGTGTCAGCTTCCCCGTCATGTGGGACATGAAGGACATGGACGGTAATCAGGTTCCAGCTGGTCTGTACCGTTTCTTTGGCACTTATAGCGATGGAACGAATTGTGGCGGAACGCCTATCGAAAAACTGATTGTTCTGGAGCCGCTCAAGACAGCCCAGTAGCCTGCTGCTCACAGCACCCAAATCACCGCGTGGGATTTCCTTCCATGAGGATTCCCGCGCGATGATTTTGTGGTGTATAAAGAAGAATTGCGACCACATCCGTTGGGATGTAGCCGCAATACCTGTATTTTCCTTAACGATGATTATTCGCCGGGAGCGATTGCACCAGTGGGGCAAGCGTCAGCGCAAGTGCCGCAATCCAAGCAGGTATCGGGGTCGATCGAATAGATGTCGCCTTCCTTGATGGCGTCGGCGGGACATACTGACTGGCAAGTTCCACAAGCCACGCAGCTATCAGAAATTACATAAGCCATAGTAGTTTGAATTTAAAAATGAAAATGTGTTAGTTAATAAAGTTATAAGTAAACAGTTGGGCAAAAGTAGTGCTTTTATTTGAACTGAAAAGCATTTTTTGATGAATTTTATTACATGGCGCTAATTTTTTTGTATTTATTCGTTGTTTCAACCTTTTTTTCGTACCTTTGATGTGATGAAGGCAAGAAGGTTTAATCGGATTGCTAAAAAAGTATGAGATAATATGAACACGACCGACTGGAAAGATGCCTTGGGCAAGGCATTCAACATGCCCGTGCCTGACGACAATACACCGCAAGATGAGTCACAACAGTCTGATCCGAAGGGCGATGCTTTGGATCAGCAGGGAAAAACGCGACTTGATATCATTCTTGAGCGCAAGGGGCGAGGTGGCAAGCAGGCGACCATCATCACAGGTTTCGTCTGTGATGAGGAGTCCCTCAAGCAGGTGGCCTCACAGCTCAAGCGAACGCTTGGGGTAGGGGGAAGTGCCCGTGGCGGTGAAATCCTTATTCAGGGAGACTTTAGGCAACGGGTGCTTGACCATCTCAAGAAAATGGGTTTCAGCGCCCGCATCATTTGACAAGTGCGGTCAAGCAGTTTGGATTTACACAGTAAATAGCCCCACATGAGTGACAATATGGATCATCAGCGCAATCTTTTGGTAATTAAGGCCTCGGCAGGCTCGGGAAAGACCTATAGGTTGGCCAAGGAGTACATTAGACATCTGTTGTTCACCATCGGTACAGATGGCAAGACGTTGCTGCCGCGGCGAGGCAGTCGCGGCGAGGCATTGGTGAATGCCCATCGCCAGCTGTTGGCCATCACCTTTACCAATAAGGCGACCGATGAGATGAAGCAACGCATTGTGGATGAACTTTACCGCTTGTCCCGTCCTGATGACAAGAGCGACTATCTTGACGATTTCATGCGTGAATCCGGCCTCGATGAGGATGAGTTGAGGAATTTGGCACGCCTGGCGTTAAACGAGCTGCTGTTTGACTACAGCAATTTCAACGTGAGCACCATCGACTCGTTTTTCCAGACCATCCTGCGCAATTTCGCCCGCGAGTTGGATCGCGATTTCAACTACGACATCCAGCTCGAGGAGAAGTATGCCGTGCGTGTCGCTGTTCACAATTTTCTGCTTTCTTTGGGCAGGGAAGGCCATCTCTCTCAGGTTGACCAGTGGGTTAAGGAATACCAGAACCACTTGATTCATGGTGACGTCAAGAAGAAACGTTGGAAATTCTTTGACGATGGTGGCGAGCTGCTGGATTTTGCCATGCAGATTAATAATGAGTTGTTTCGCAGCAGGATGGATGACATCCGCTCTTATCTGGGGTCGGTCGATCAGGACGGCGTTTACCGTTCCGATTTTTCCAAGATACGCCAATTCAAGCACTTGATGCATGATGCCGTGCAGCAGACCGAAGAGTCAATTCAGGATGGGCTCTCCCAGTTGCGTGACGCGCTGGCCCCTTTTGACGGAGTGATGAAATACTCGTTGAAGAATTGGTATGCCAAGGGCGAACTTGTTCCGTTGACCGACACGCTACAGGATGCCGATGAAGATAAAATCCGTACGCAGTTCACCAAGGGCAACGTGCCCGATGACGTGACTGTGGAGCGGATTTACGGGTTGGTGCGACGTCATTTCATGATTCGCACGACAGCCGATTTCCTGAAGCACATCGAGAACAACCTGGGCTTGCTCGGCATGCTGGCGATGATTGACCTGTTCCTGGAGGAGTACCGTCATGAGTCCAATTCTATCCTCATCAGTGACACCAATGAGCTGATTGGCGCAGTGCTTGAGAGTGGCTCGGAATTTGTCTATGAGCGCGTGGGGACCACCATCTCCCACTTCATGATTGATGAGTTCCAGGACACCAGCACCAAGCAGTACGAGAACTTCCGTGGTCTGCTCAGCGAGAGTCTGTCCAATGGCAATTTCAATATGCTCATCGGTGATGCCAAGCAGTCGATCTACCGTTTCAGGAACGCCGACTTGTCGGTCTTCAGGGAAAAGGTGGCTAACGATTTCAGGCAGGATATCACGGGCGGTGAACCACTCGATAGCAGCCAATCAGGTAAATTGCCCACTTCGACCAATTACCGCAGTTCCCGCCACATCATCGAGTTCAACAACGGCTTGTTTGAGTTTATGCGTGACGCTTATCAGGAATTTCCCACTGTGGTGGACACCTATGCCGACGTTGAACAGGCGATGCCTGGCGACATAGATGAGCGCAAACTGCCGGGTTATGTGCGTTTGATTACCGATAATTACCGCTTGCTGTTGAATGACGAAGATATTAAAGCCGCCATGCCCGATGGTTTCAATACCGAAGAGGATAACGATGTTGACGTGTTGACGGTGTTACCGGGTTATCTGCTCAAGCTGCATCAGCGCTTTGACTGGGGGCAGATAGGTATCCTTGTCAATAAGAACAAAGAGGGCAATAAGGTGGTTGACTGCATCCTGGAGTACAACAAGAATACCACAGGAGAGAAAATCAGCATTATCTCGGGCGAGTCACTGCTACTCAACAATTCCCCGATCATCAGGCGCATTATCGCCATGCTGCGTTTCATCGACATCAGCCAGTATGGCGTAGACGAGGAGAGTGAAACCGATGAAACGTCTGGTGAGGATAATCCCGCACTCAAGGCATTTAACGAAAAGCGCAAGAGCGACCAGCGGCTGTACACTGCCTTAAATGAGTTCATCAAGGCTGTTTCACACCATCCTGAAGCGACACCGCTCGAGAATGGTACCTTGCTGGCCCAAAGTCTGACGGATATCATGACTGACGAAGAAACGGCCGATGATAGAAGCCAATTCGAGCAGATGCTGACTCGCCTCTTGCCCAAGGATGGCGAATTGACCACACTGGTAAGCATTATCGAGACGATAATCGCGCAACTCAAGAGCGATGAGACGGGCACTAGTGATGTGGATAGCGAAACGGTATTTTTGATGGCGTTACAGGATGAGGTGTTGCGCTTCTCGTCGATGCGCAACGGAGGCAGTGTCAGGGAGTTCCTCAAATATTGGGACGAGAAGAAAGGAAGCCTTGCCGTGAGCAGCGCCGAGACTAACAATGCGATCAACATCATGTCTATTCACAAGGCCAAGGGCCTGGAGTTTGATTGCGTGATACTTCCCTATGCTAATTGGGAGATTGACGATAATTCCCGCGAGGACAGCTATTGGATGCCTCAAGAAGCTTTCCTCGACGCGTTGGCATCGTTGCCGGTAGGTAAACAGGCGGTGGATGCCGCCATTGTGCCTCCCATGTTGCATGTGAACAAGAAACAGGTCATCTCGCTGAACGGTTATGGCCTGTTGCAAGGCCGCGCCAAGGCCTTTGTGGAAAAACAGCAGGCCGATGTCCTTATCGACAACATGAATAAGACCTATGTGGCGATGACACGTCCGTGCACCGAGTTGCACATCTTTGCCCAAGGTGGAGACAGGACGGTAGCACCTTTGTTAATTGAATTCGCCACATCGCAGATGACACCAGTCGATGGTTGTGCAGGATGGTTTGAGAAGGGCTGCATGTCAACACGTGAGGAGATGCTGGCGTTGCGGGAAAAGAATGCCCGTAGCGATCAAGACTTGGACCAGGAGCCCAACCATGAGCAGCAATATATCACAGGCTATACCGCTGGAGCTATTCCCAAGGGCCTGCTGGTTAAGGTTGAACATGCATCGGGCAAGCAAATCAAGGCCGGTTTGCGCATCCACAGCCTGCTCAGCGCTGTCAACGACCGCGATGACATCGACCGTGTGATAGCTCAGGGCGTGAAACATGGTGTCATCACCACCGATCCCGATGACCTCTGCAATCTTGACAACGTCAAGAAGCACGTGCGCCAACCCATGATGGACCAGAGCAACCCCGTTCACGCCTGGTTTGACCCTGCCAATAAGGTTTATAGCGAGCGCACCATCACCAGTGCCTCCCATTCGCTGTGGGACGATGACGGTGTCGAGAACCTGCGCCCCGACCGTATCATCCGCCGTCCCGACGGCACCCTGGTCGTCATCGACTACAAGAGCGGTGAGCGCCGTGACAAGAAATATTGTGCTCAAGTGAAGCGCTACATCGCCAAGTTGCGCGCCATCTTCCCCGGCACCCCCATCGCCGGCCGCATCTGGTACATCACCCTCGGCCTCATTATTGACACCCAAGGCCACGAACTCCCATGGCGTTCTGAATGAGGGAATAAGTGCAGTAAACTATTGTAAATCTTAATGATTATCACTATCTTTGCCACTTTAACCAAATATGTCAACTGAATAATGAAAAATACTGAACCTGGTTATGTATATATTCTTACCAATCCAAGTTTTAGAGAAGATTGGGTTAAGATTGGCAAAAGTGCGCGTCCTGTTAATATCCGTTCCAAGGAATTAGATAACACGGCTGTGCCATTGCCATTCGAGATCTTTGCCACAATAAAGACGGTGAAGTATAACGAGGTGGAGAAATTGGTTCATAAGACTATCGACCGTTTGACAGACCTGCGCATTCGTCAAAATCGAGAGTTCTTTAATGTGGCTCCACAGGTAGCTCTTGATATCTTCCGTGATATCGCCGTCACAATTGATGATGCAGAGGTGACACTATATAAAGATAATAAGCCTGTCGAGGACGCAAATAATGAAGATAATGAGACCGCAAAAAAGCATGAGCCAAAGCGCGCTCGCTTTAAATTCAGCATGTGTGGAATCAAGATAGGTGAGTTCGTGACTTTTGACCCAACAGGTGTTCAAGTTAAAGTAGCCACAGATGACTCAGTAGAATACAACGGTCGCATCTATAAACTTTCGCCCTTCACTGGAACCTTCTTGCCTGAAGAAAGGCGTAACCAATCTGGTGCTTACCAAGGAGCAAAATACTTCTCCTATAAAGGAAAAGTACTAGACACCCTCCGCCAAGAAAAGGAAAAATAATAATCACGGTACGTTTTTAGATTTGATAATAGTAATTTAATTAATATGAGAATTGTATATATTATAGGAAATGGCTTTGATTTGTCTTTGGGCTTGAAGACAAAATACTCCGATTTTTATAATTATTTGAATCAGAAAAAGGAAGAGTGTTCATCGCAGTTAAAAGAATTATTGAAAGAAGTAAAAAGTGACTGTGAATTATGGTCTAAAATGGAAATTGCATTTGGACTTTATACGAAGAATTTAAAGACAGTTCAGGAACTCAAGGATTTGTATGGAGAATTGAATGTTTATTTTAATGAGTACTTATTGAAAGAGGAAGCTCGTTTTAAGCCAAACTGGAAAATGAGGTATAAATGTGTATCTGACATTCTTCAGCCAGACAAATATTTAAATGATAGCGAACGTCAAACATTTAGAGCATTTGTGGGTGATGATGATTTGCGATATAGAAAAACAGTTATTTCATTGAATTATACAAGAACTTTTGAGCAGTTAATTAATGTAAAGTCTCCCGTAGTTCAAGCCGCTTTTAACATAAGGGCGTTCGGAAAACCTAAAATAATCCATGTTCATGGAGAACTTAATCAAGACATTGTGTTAGGAGTAAACGATATTGAGCAAATAGCAAATGAGGAATTTCGTAATGATCAACTTGCTAAAGAGATATTGATAAAAGAACAATCAAACCAGTGTATGGGATATACGCGTCATAGTGATTGTGAGAGATTAATAAAAAAAGCGAATTTGATTGTCCTTCATGGCACGTCCCTTGGAGAAACTGATCAGCGTTGGTGGAACTTAATCGGACAACAGTTGACAAAGCGGAAGTTTTTTTGTATTTTTTATTTTTTTAGGATCGAGCATGACATAAAACTTAAACAGTTTATTGCTGAAGAAAAAAGAAAAGAAAAGGAGTCAATCATGAAAAAATTAGGATTTAATGATCCTGCTACATATCCTGATGATTTGGACCAGCGTTTGTATATTATCCCTAATGCCAAATTGTTTGTATAGATTAAATATGAAGATGCTCTAGCTTTTTTGAGGACTAGTTACAAGAATGTAGTGAAAGGAATTGACTATACTCCAGTTTATATGGAACGGTTCTTCCGAAATTTATTATTAGGAGACATTGCTGTCCACTAAAAATCCAAGTATGGCAAAATGCTCATTAATCGGTTTTATAAAAGGCTCAAAATCAATGCTATTTTTTTTGCCAAGTACTTAATTATCAGTTAGATTGCGATTTCAAATCCGTTGACTCTATTTTTGAGCATAACTCACAGAAATACAATAACTTAGAACGATAATTGCGATTTTTTAATGGACATTAATGATCAGGAGAACATAATGAATTGAGAAATCGGTATCTGCTCATTGACATGCCCGATAGCATCCAAGTACCGACCCCCTCAAGCGCCCCCTCAAGCTCTATCGGAACTGAGAACGAAAATATACTACGATTAGTGAAAGCATTGGGGATGACGCGGCTCTCGGTTAAGGAAATGTTACAGGCTGTAGGGCTAAAAGATAGAATGAATTTCCTTGAGTACTCTCTAAAGCCTGCCATCAAAGAGGGTTTTGTGGCTCAGCTTTACCCGGACAAACCTCGTCATCCCCGGCAAAAGTACCTGTTGACAGTGAAAGGTATGGCATTATACAACGAACTGGCAAAAGCTTAGAGAAGGCGGATGCCAAAAAAGACTTAGCGGTTTAGCGAGGGGCAAAGAAGGCGAATGCCAACAATAACGCTATAAAAACTGAGGTTTGAGACTTAAAGTCTAAAGTCTTTTTTGTACCTTTGCGTCTTGAAACAAAATTAAGGAGAGATATTATGTCGATTGATAGTATATTGGCACAGGCTACCGCCCAGGCGGTCAAGGAGTTGTACGGCGTAGATTTCCCCGCCGAGAAGATTGTTCCCCAAACGACCAAGAAGGAGTTTGAGGGCAACGAGACGATTGTGGTGTTCCCGTTCCTGAAGGCTTCTCACAAGGCGCCCGATGTGACCGCCCAGGAGATTGGCGAGCACATGGTGGCGCATTGCGAGGCGGTGGAGAAGTTCAACGTCATCAAGGGCTTCCTGAACATCACCATCAAGCCGTCGTTCTGGACGGGTGTGCTCAAGCACGTCGCCGAGACCCCCAACTATGGCTTTACCCCTGTGACCGATGACAGCCAACTGGTGATGATTGAGTACTCGTCGCCCAACACCAACAAGCCGCTGCACCTGGGCCACGTGCGCAATAACCTGCTGGGTTACAGCCTGTCGTGCATCATGGAGGCCAACGGCTACAAGGTGGTTAAGACCAATATCGTCAACGACCGCGGCATCCACATCTGCAAGTCGATGCTCGCTTGGCAAAAGTGGGGCAACGGCGCTACTCCCGAGTCCACGGGCAAGAAGGGTGATCACCTGATCGGTGACTTCTATGTGGCGTTTGACAAGTACTACAAGGCAGAGGTTAGGGAACTGGTCAAGAAAGGCATGAGCCAGGAGGAGGCCGAGAAACAGGCCCCCCTCATCCAGGAGGCGCACGACATGCTGCGCCGCTGGGAGGCGGGCGACCCCGAGGTGCGTGCCCTGTGGGAAAAGATGAACCGCTGGGTATATGCCGGCTTTGACGAGACCTACAAGCGCATGGGCGTTTCGTTTGACAAGATCTACTACGAGAGCGACACCTATCTGGTGGGCCGCGACACTGTCCTCGACGGACTGGACAAGGGTCTGTTCTATCGCAAGGACGACCAGAGCGTGTGGGCCGACCTCACGCCTGACGGCCTGGACCACAAACTGCTGCTCCGCAGCGACGGCACCTCGGTCTATATGACCCAGGATATCGGCACGGCACAGTTGCGCTACAAGGACTATCCCATCGACCGCATGATCTATGTTGTGGGCAACGAGCAGAACTACCACTTCCAGGTGCTCTCCCTGCTGCTTGACAAACTGGGCTTCAAGTGGGGCAAGGACCTCGTGCACTTCTCCTATGGTATGGTAGAACTGCCTAACGGCAAGATGAAATCACGTGAGGGCACTGTCGTCGATGCCGATGAGCTGATGGACGAGATGATTGCCACCGCTACCGAGATGGCCGGTGAGCCTGGCCGTTTGCAGGGTGTGCCCGACGAGGAGCGTGCCGACGTGCTGCGCATGATCGGGCTTGGAGCACTCAAGTACTTCATCCTCAAGGTGGATCCCCGCAAAACCATGCTCTTTGACCCCAGCGAGTCGATCGATTTCAACGGCAACACGGGTCCCTTCATCCAGTACACCCATGCGCGTATCCAGTCGGTGCTGCGCAAGTGCTGTGATAACTACAACGAATTGGATATCAGTGCTGTATCACCTAACGAGAAGGAAACATCATTGATTCAACGTTTGGCCGATTTCTCGACCGTCGTCAGCGATGCCGGCAAGAACTACAGCCCTGCACTCATCGCCAACTACGTCTATGACCTGGCCAAGGAGTACAACCAGTTTTACCACGACTGCAGTATCCTCAAGGAGATGGATGCGCCTGTGCGTTGCTTCCGTTTGCTGCTCAGCGCCACCGTCGCCGATGTCATCAAACGCGGTATGGGCCTGCTCGGCATCGAGGTTCCCGACAGGATGTGATACAGTTAAGAGTTAAGAGATAATAGTTAATAGATATTAGATATATAGATAAGAGGTGTTGTTGGCATAGTTTTTGCAGTTTAATGCTGAAAAACGGACAACTAAAAAACTCAAAACAATATGAACGAATGGAATTTTGATAACGGCTATGATACCGCCGTGCAAGCCGAGAATGAATTGACACTGCGCCGCTATGTCGCTGGCGTGATGCGTCGGGTTTATGGCAAGATGACATTAGGTTTGCTGCTCACGGCAATCACCGCGTTCCTGGTGGTGTCCAGCCCCGCAGTGCTGAGTTTCTTATTCAGCTCAACGGCAACGATTTGGATTCTGTTTGCCCTTGAGATCGGTTTGGTCATCTATTTGAGCGCCCGCATCGACAAGTTGAGCAATGGCGTGGCTACGGCCCTGTTCTATGCCTATAGTGCGCTGAACGGCATCGCTCTTACTCCCATCTTCCTTGCCTATACTGGTACCTCGATTGCCATGACGTTTGCGTTGACCGCAGGTACCTTTGGCGCAATGACCATCTTCGGCTACGTCACTCGTCAGGATCTTTCCAAGATTGGCTCGTTCCTTTTCATGGCCTTGATCGGCTTGATCGTGTGCAGCCTGGTGAATCTGTTCATGCAAAGCACGATGATGGAATTCCTCATCAGCTGCGCTGGCGTACTCATCTTTGTCGGTCTGACGGCTTGGGACACCCAGTACATCAAGCGCATGACTGCCGAGGCCGATTCCACGATGGTGGGTAAGGTGGCCACGATGGGGGCCTTGAGGCTCTATCTCGACTTCATCAACCTGTTCCTGTACCTGTTGCGTTTCTTCGGCAGCCGCGACTGACGTCTCAGCCGATAGATAAGATATATGGAGCCAACCCTGACGATACCAGTCGCCAGGGTTGCTTGGTTAGTACGCACGGCATTTTGCGCTACAGTATTTTCGGACATTTTTGGGTAGATATTTGAAAAATGATTATATTTGTCGGGAAATAACCAAAAACGAAGCAATATGATGAAAAGGATCTTTAGTATTTTATTATTAGCCGTGTTGCCGTTGCTGATGGCAGCGCAGGGATGGCCTTTGAACTATGGAGGAGTGATGCTGCAAGGGTTCTACTGGGACTCTTATAGTGACAGTCAATGGACCAACTTGGAATCGCAAGCCGATGAGTTCGCCGAGTTTTTCAGCCTCGTGTGGGTGCCTCAGAGCGCCAACTGCGGCGGTTACACGTCAATGGGTTATGACGACTTGTACTGGTTTTCCAACTATAACAGTTCCTTCGGCAACAGGACCCAATTGCAGTCGATGATCAGCACCTTCAAGGCCAAGGGCATAGGTACTATCGCCGATGTGGTGATCAACCACCGCAAGAGCATCAACGACTGGGTGACCTTTCCCAGCGAGACATACAATGGTGTGACCTACAAGATGCTATCCACCGACATATGCAAAGATGATGATGGTGGCGCGACGCTTAATTGGGCGAACAGCAACGGCAAGTCGCTCAGTTCCAACAACGACACGGGCGAGGACTGGAGCGGCCTGCGCGATCTGGACCACAACAGCAGTAACGTGCAGACGTGTGTTAAGGCTTACATCAAGATGTTGCTCGACGACTTGGGCTATGCCGGATTCCGTTACGACATGACCAAGGGCTACTCTGCGTCTTTCACAGGAATGTACAACATCTATGCCAATCCCACTTACTCGGTGGGCGAGTATTGGGATGGTAACCAGACGGCGGTAAAGAACTGGATCGACGGCACTAAGGTCAATGGCATTGTGCAGAGCGCGGCGTTCGATTTCCCCTTCCGCTATGCCGTGCGTGATGCGGCCAACAACAACAAGTGGACCAATCTCTCGGGCAGCGGCAAGGGCCTGAATCTGGAAACCAATTATCGCCGTTATTCGGTCACGTTCATCGAGAACCACGATACCCAGTATCGTGATGCCAGCAACCCCCAGGACCCCATCAACAAGTATGTCGAGGCCGCCAATGCCTACTTGATTGCCATGCCGGGCACACCTTGTGTCTTCCTCAAGCACTGGCAGGACTACAAGGAAAGCATCAAGCAGATGATCTATGCCCGTCAGTTGGCAGGCGTGACCAACACCAGCACGACAGCTCAGCAGGCTTATAGCACGGCTTCGAACTACTACGCCCAGCGTACCGTGGGCACACGTGGCACCCTGTTGGTGGCAATGGGTGGCACCGCCTACACGATACCCTCAACCTATGTGGTTGTGGCCAGCGGCACTAACTACCGTTTGGCATTGAGCAAGAGCACCGAGACGGCTTGGGCCAGCGTCCCCAGTGGCGCGCATGTGGACCCCTTTGATGTCACGTTGTCGGCTGTGAGCGCCACGTCAACTGCCCAGCTGGTCTATACCCTTGACGGCACCGAACCCACCGCCAACAACGGGACCGTTGTGGCATCGGGCACTCCTGTTACCATCAACCGTTGCTGCACCCTCAAGGCGGGCTTGCTCATCAACGGCCAGGTCAGCGGTACCATCACCCGCAACTACACGGTGCAGAACGAGGTGTATGACTCCTACGAGATCACGGTCTTCCTCAAGGACCCGACCACGTCTCCCAACAACTGGCCGCGCGTGACCTATTACTGCTGGGACTGCAACAACGTGCAGCAGTGCGGTAACTGGCCCGGCGAGGTCGTAACAGACACCCGCATGGTGCATGGCGAGAAATTCTACTACAAGACCTTCACCATTACCGGCAGCCAGTATTATGTGAACTTCGTGTTCAGCCAGGGCGGCAGCACGGCGAGCAGTCACCAGACTGTGGACGTGACAGGAGTCAGGGAAACCTCGTTCTTTGAGGTGACCACACAGACCAACAAATACCAGGTGAGCGATGTGACCGATATCTATCTGCCTTATCTGGATCACCAGGTGCTCGTGGGAGATGTCAATGGTGACAATTCGGTGACAATCTCCGATGTGACCACATTGATTGACTATCTGTTGAGTAACGGAAGTGTGACCATTAACGCCGAAGCTGCCGATGTGAACAGTGATACAAACATCACTATTGCCGATGTCACCGCCCTCATCGACATCCTTCTTTCAAACCAGGGTTAATAGAGAATAGTTATTTACAGATTATACTAATTGTACTTATTGGTGTGGTGCCGGGTCGAGGCGTCACACCTGTTTTTGATGGAATTCAAGAAAAGGACAAATGCTGCTGTCAAATAGAATTCGCTAATTCGCATTTATACCTTGGGCATGGCAATCTCACATCTTTAGGGATGAAAACACAATAAAAGGCGGTTTTCTTAGTTATTTAGATAAATAACAATTGAAATTTTACTAATTGAAAATGAAACTGAAGAAATCTATAGTTGCTATCGCATTGATGGCCGTTGCCCTGTCAGCACTTGCTCAGGACGACATCAAGAACACGGAGTTTAACCCTGTGACAACGGGTGTTACCTCGTTAAGTATTACCCCCGATGCCCGTGGCGCATCGATGGGCGACCTTGGCGCTGCAACCGAGGCCGATGCCAATTCGCAGTTCTGGAACCCCTCAAAGTATGCATTTGCCTACAGCCAAGCCGGTGTCTCGCTGTCCTATACCCCCTGGTTGCGCAAGATTGTCAATGATATTTATTTGGCTAATTTGAGTGGATATTACAAGGTGGGCGGTGGTGACAACCAGGCCGTCAGCGCATCATTGCGTTATTTCTCGTTGGGTGAGGTGATGGCAACCGATGGCGATGGTGCCCTGCAGGCAACCATCAACCCGTTTGAGATGGCGGTCGATTTTGGCTATAGCCGCAAATTGAGTGAGAAATTCTCGATGGGTGTGGCCTTGCGTTATATCTATAGCGACTTGGGTTATGGCTCGGCGATGAATACCGGTGAGTCGTCAAGCGCCTCGGCGTTTGCTGCCGACTTGTCAGGTTACTACACAACCTTTCCCGTCGTTGGTCGTAACGAGTGCCAGTGGTCGCTGGGATTCAACTTGTCCAATATCGGTTCCAAGGTGTCCTATAACAAGGGCAACGATCCGGCTTATCTTCCTGCAAACCTGAAGGTGGGTACCGCTTTCACGTTTCCCCTTGCCGACTTCAACAATTTGACGATCGCTTTAGATGCCAACAAGTTGCTCGTTCCTGCAAAGCCCCGTTTAGCGGATTTCGAGGATAATCTGGCATATGACGATGCCTTGGAGGAATGGAAAGACAAGTCGAGCATCTCGGGTATCTTTGACAGTTTCTCAGACAATTTCGCAAAGCGCATTACCTATTCTTTGGGTGCTGAATACGCCTACAATCAGCAGTTCTTCCTGCGCGGCGGATATTATTACGAGAGCAAGTATGCCGGTAACCGCCAGTACTTTGGCTTGGGTGCGGGCTTCTCGCTTAATGTGCTCAAGATTGATGCCAGCTACATGATCGCAACGGCTCAAAACAGCCCTCTGGATCAGACTTTGCGCTTTACCCTGTCGTTTGACATGGATGGCATCAAGGGACTCTTCGGCAATAACTGATAACCCGGATTTGTGACTATGTTCCGCGTGGGAATGGGATTTGACGTGCACAGGTTGGTCGAGGGGCGTCCCCTTTGGCTGGGTGGCGTCAATATCCCTTGGGAACGCGGACTGCTGGGGCACAGCGATGCCGATGTCGCCATTCACGCCTTGTGCGACGCGCTGTTGGGTGCCGCCGCACTTCGTGACATCGGTTACCACTTCCCCGATACCGACCCGCGCTACAAAGGTATCGACAGTCGCCTGTTGCTCAGGCATGTGATTCAATTGCTTGACGAGCAGGGCTATCGCTTGGGGAACTGCGATATTACCATTTGTGCCGAGCAACCCAAACTCAATCCCTACATTCCCGCGATGCAACAGGAATTGGCCGCTTGCATGGGTTGTGAGCCTGGTCAGGTGTCCATCAAGGCGACCACGACCGAGCGTCTCGGCTACACGGGGCGTGGCGAAGGGATTGCCGCATGGGCTGTCGCATTGATTAATACCAAACCTCAGACACCATGATGACCGAGGCCCAACTGCAGCGCCGCATACCATATTTGGATGTCTTGCGCGTTATCGCATGCCTTTTGGTCATCCTTATTCATACGCCCATTAGGCCATACGAGGTGTATTATAACACCCCCTCTGTTGCTGGTGCGGTCTATACCGTGCTGGTAGCTGTGAACTGCAACCTTTTCTTTATGATCACCGGCGCTTTGTTGCTGCCGGTAACCATGCCGGCTAAGCGCTTCCTCAGGCGTCGCCTGAGGGTGATATTGTTTCCCCTGGTCACATGGACGTTGATTTACTTGTTGGAGCACGCCTTCCTGTTGCACAATTTCACACCTCGCCTGTTGACGTCAATTCTGTTCCATCCTGTTGAGGGCGTGTTGTGGTATGTGTATGTGTTGCTCGTCATTTATGCCACCTTGCCGCTGGTGAGCAAGTGCATCGACGCCGTGGGGAAGAAGGGTGTTGAGATAATACTCATTTTGTGGGTACTCTCATCGTTCATACCCTATCAGCATGGCGTATTTATCGAGGCTGCCCATCCGACGGACAACATGTTTGGCGCCTTTGCCAACTACTATGGCTATGTGCTGTTGGGCTACTATATGCACCATTATGGCTTACCCGTGTTCACCCGCGAACACGGATGGAAGTTCGGACTGTTTTTCTTCTTTGGAATCGTCGTGATGCCGATGTTTGAGTTTCTGGTCCAGGGACACTTCCACATCACATGGCAGCAGCACATCGACACATTGACGAGCGATATCAGTATCAACAACGTGGCGATGGCGGCACTCTTGTTTGCGGTGGTGCAGCATTTTTCGCCCAAGCGATATGACCGCAAGGCGCATCCTGCCGCAGCGACTTGGTGGCCGCGGTTGAGCCTGTGTACCTTTGGCGTGTATCTGTCGCAGATGATTGTGTTGCGTCACGTGGTTTGGCCCATGACCGAATCATGGCTGTGCCAGGCACATTGGGTAGTGGATTGCCTCGTGAGCGGTGTGATGGCCTTTGTGGTCTGCTTCTTGCTGGTGCTGCTGCTTCGCCATCTTCCTTACCACCGTTTCCTAGTCGGCAAGTAGCCATTTCCCTCACAGGTTCTACTATGTGCTAAAATCGGTTTAACTGCGTTGATATGAACCTGTTATTGCCGATGGAAATAGTGATTACCATATAGAAGTCCATAAAACAGTCTTTGCTTCAAAAAGTAGAGACTATTTCTTTGTTTTTTCAGAATCATGCCTTATCTTTGCATCATTAACTCATTAAACCATAAAAAACTAAAAGCAATGAAAAAAAGTTTACTCTTAACTCTTCTATTTGTGGCGGTGGCCGTGCTGCCGTCGCATGCCGACTTTGTGGTGAACGGCAAGACCTATACCGCCGATACGCTGGTGCACCGCCAGGTGGGACCGGGTATGGTCAACACCGTGGTGCATATTCCGGGTATTCCCCTCAATGTCTATGTGGTGGAAGTTGACCTGAACAATCCCAACAACCGTGTTGAGACCACTTACGGTCACAACACATTGGGAAAGACCGAGTTGCTCACCAGCGCCGTACAGCGTCACCGCACACCCACAAAACGCCCTCTTGTGGCCTGCAACGCTAACTTTTGGGTTGTCGGTGGTGGCGGTGTGGCGGCCTATTACGGCCTCTATTCCCCCCGTGGTGGCGTGGTTTGCAACGATACCACGGTTGTCAACGACAATAATACCTATGATACATGGTCAGGCGGTCCCTGGTGCAGCGGTGTTGCCTCCATTACGCGCGACAAGACGCTGGTGATGGGTCGCTTGAGGTGGAGTGGTTTCATCAATTCCAATAAGTTCGCCCAACCGCTGGAGTACCAAAATGTGAACCGTCGCGCCGTGACAGGTGAGATCTGTCTGTTCGGCCCGCCCTATTCCCGTACCCGCTATTTCGAGGACGGCTGGATTGATTATTCTACGCGCGGAAATAACTACTCCGATAACTATTATCTGACCTTTGCCGAGGGCAGTGAGTGGAATGTCAACAATCCCATGAGGTTCACCATTGCCAAGATAGTTTATTCAAAAGACAAGCAAAAACTGGGAGAATATGACGCCTGTCTCGCTGTCACGGGCGATGCGAATAAGGCCATTATGGCCGCGTTGGAAGTGGGCGATGAAATTGAATTGACCTCGAGCTGGACTCCTCTTGACGCTGATGCCGCAATGTGGCCTACAGCCGGAATTGAGAATCTGGTGACCGGTAATGCGACCATCATGCACAACGGAGAGCTCACCTCGCGCAACACCGAGGATGGCTACAACACCCCTAACTACTCCCGCACTTGCTATGGCACATCGGCCGACGGCAAGCATCTTTACCTGCTGGTAATTGACAAGTCGGCAAGTCCTCTGTATGGCCTTTCGGTGGGTTGCCCCACAGCAGACGCCTGCCAGATCTTGAAGCAGATGTGTCCCGATGTGAACGAGATCGTCAACATGGATGCCGGTGGCTCGGCCGAGATGTTGGTAAGGGGTGAGGTAATCAATACGACGACCGAGACGACGCCACGTGGTGTGTGCTGCGGATGGATGGTCGAGGCCATCGGTGAGGAAGATGACGAGATTGCCAGCATCGCGTTTGACCAGTTCCGTCTGGATATTCCCGAGTATGCCATGTCCAGCCCGCGCATTTTGGGTTACAACAAGATTGGCGAGCTGATTGACGAGGATGTGAAAGGTTTCACATTGTCGTGTGATGAATCGATAGGTACGACCGATGGAGAAGTCTTTGTCGCTACCGATCATGAGGCGACCGGCACCCTTACCGCAACCTTGAACGGCATGACAGCCTCAACGCCTGTGCATGTGATGCCCGCCCAGCCCTATATCTTGCTCGATCCCATCTTGATTGACAAGAGAGAGTATTCTATCGAGGTGACCGATAAACTGGTCAATAAGGTGTTCTTCTATGACACATCAGGCAGTGATTGGCAGGTATCGGACAATTCGGTGGCAACAATCACCAACGGTGTGTTGCGCGGTGAGTCCAACGGAACGACGACCATCACCTGTGGATTGGGTCCGTATAACATGATCGGCAACGTTAAGGTTCAGATCAGTGATACGCCTTACCGCTATGAAGGCTGGGATGGCTGGACCCTCAGGGGAACAGGTACCCAAGACCTTGTCCTTGACGAGCAGACTGGCAAAATGACCTTCAACTATGTGACGAACCGAGCTCCTAACATCAAGTTGAGTAAGAATCTGGATTTGTTTGGTTTGCCCGACACTGTGGGTCTTATCTTTAACTCCACGATGCCCATCGACTATGTGCAGATCGATACACGCAATTACTTCTATACCAAGACCAACTACGTCATGTTTGAACCCGAGGATGGCGCCTCTTACTTTGAGCCCGGGGTTGACCACTTGCTCTTGCTTAACATCAAGGAGTTGGGTGGCCCCGATTATGTGGGCGCTTATCCCATTAGCATCAAGGCGATCAAGTTCACCTTGAACAAGAGTTCCGAGCAAAAGGATTACGAAATCAATCTCAAATCATTCTACTGCCATTATCCCAATGTCGATGAACCCGAGCCGCCTGTTTATGGCGACGTGAATGGCGATAAGGAAATCAACATTGCCGACATCAATGCCATCATCGATGTGATCCTCGGAACATCAAACAATGAGAAAGCCGACATCAATCATGACGGTGAAGTCAACATTGCCGATATCAGCGAACTGATCGACATCCTTTTGGGTTTCTGATAGTGGATTTATTTCTTGATAACTGGTGGTGAGGTCCCGAATGAATGATGGGAGCCATCACAGGACAAGACCAAAAGACATGATCCGTTTAGCGGATTTAATGGAAGAATGGGCGATTCCGGATTGCCCATTCTTTCTCAATTGTCAGCGCTCCGGGCGTTGTCATTATGGGCAGTATCCCGGCAAACTCACAGAGAGCGAGGGGATTTGGTTGGTGTTGCGCGATGTTTGGAGAAATTCTTTGCGTCCGATAGTGAGAATTGATTCTCGCGGTGTGCGCTATACCAGATTTTTGCACTAACTTTGTGCCGCTTTAGCAAGGAGGTAAAGTTTTTGACTGATGAAAGAAACCGAAAAACCTGAAAAAGGAAATCAAATCATAGAGGATGCGGCCCAAGCCGAGTACAAATATGGTTTTGTGACCGATATTGATACCGAAGTCATCCCTAAGGGGCTTGACGAAGATGTGGTACGCCGCATTTCGGCTCTGAAGGGTGAGCCCGAGTGGTTGCTGGAGTTTCGCCTGAAGGCCTATCGCCACTGGCTGACGCTAGAGCCTCCCACGTGGGGACATGTCCATGTGCCCGATATCGACTATCAGGACATCAGCTACTATGCCGCGCCGCGCCAGAAGAAAGGCAACGAGAAAAAGGAGATCGACCCCGAACTGAAGAAGACGTTCGACAAGTTGGGTATTCCCCTGGAGGAGCAGATGCGTTTGAGTGGCATGGCTGTCGATGCCGTTATGGACAGTGTGAGTGTCAAGACGACCTATCGTGAGCGGCTTGCGGAGCTGGGAGTTATCTTCTGCTCGATGAGCGAGGCCGTGAAGGACTATCCTGACCTGGTGCGCAAATACTTGGGCAAGGTCGTGCCATATACCGATAACTTCTATGCCGCCTTGAATTCGGCGGTGTTCAGCGATGGCTCGTTTGTCTATATTCCCAAGGGGGTGCGTTGCCCGATGGAGCTGTCTACCTATTTCCGCATCAATGCGGCCCAAACAGGTCAGTTCGAGCGCACACTCATCGTTGCAGATGATGACGCTTACGTTTCCTACCTGGAAGGTTGCACGGCGCCCATGCGTG
This sequence comes from Muribaculaceae bacterium, assembly GCA_017553785.1. Classification (GTDB taxonomy): domain Bacteria; phylum Bacteroidota; class Bacteroidia; order Bacteroidales; family Muribaculaceae; genus Sodaliphilus. The sequence goes on from JAFZKD010000028.1 coordinate 58,369, forward strand.
ACGAGAACCAACTGCATGCCGCTATCGTCGAGATTATCGTAGAGGACCGTGCCGAGGTGAAATACAGTACCGTGCAGAACTGGTATCCAGGCGACAAGGACGGAAAGGGCGGTATCTATAACCTGGTGACTAAGCGCGGATTGTGCCGTGGTGACCATAGCAAGCTCTCGTGGACCCAAGTAGAGACGGGAAGCGCCATCACTTGGAAGTATCCGAGTTGTGTGCTCAAGGGTGACCATTCGGTGGGCGAGTTCTATAGTGTCGCGCTCACCAATAACTGGCAGGAGGCCGACACGGGCACCAAGATGATCCACTTGGGCAAGAACAGCACGAGCACCATCGTGAGCAAGGGAATCAGTGCGGGCCACAGCCAAAACAGCTACCGGGGTATGGTCAAGATCGCCCCCAAGGCTACCGGTTGCCGCAACTTCACGCAGTGTGACAGCCTGTTGTTGAGCGATACCAGTGGCGCCCATACCTTCCCCGTTATCGAAGTGGGTAACGATACATCGGTAGTGGAGCATGAGGCCACGACAAGCAAAATCAACGAGGATCAGATTTTCTACTGTAACCAGCGCGGTATCCCGACCGAGGATGCTGTGGGCCTCATTGTCAATGGCTATGCCAAGGAGGTTATGTCCAAACTGCCGATGGAGTTTGCCGTCGAAGCCCAAAAGCTGCTTAGCATCTCGCTTGAAGGCTCTGTTGGATAATCGGGAATCAGGAACATAGAGAAAAACGAAAAACGATATATAGCAATCATGTTAGTAATTAAGGATTTACAGGCATCTATCGAGGATAAACAGATATTGAAAGGCATTAACCTGACCGTTAAGCCCGGAGAGGTGCATGCCATCATGGGGCCCAATGGCTCGGGCAAGAGTACCTTGAGCGCTGTGCTCACGGGCAATCCTGCCTATACGGTGACTGGAGGCAGCGTCGAATTCTACGGCAAGGACCTCTTAGCGCTTTCTCCCGAGGACCGTGCCCACGAGGGCCTGTTCTTGAGTTTCCAGTATCCTGTCGAGATACCCGGAGTGTCGATGGTTAATTTCATGCGCACTGCATTGAACGAGAAACGCAAGTATTTTAATCAGGAGCCGCTGAGTGCCGCCGATTTTCTGAAACTTATGCGCGAGAAACGCAGCATTGTCCAACTCGACAACAAACTCGCTTCACGTGCCGTGAACGAGGGTTTCTCGGGTGGCGAGAAGAAGCGCAACGAGATATTCCAGATGGCGATGCTTGAGCCCAAACTGAGTATCCTTGACGAGACCGACAGCGGCCTTGACATCGATGCCCTGCGCATCGTCGCCAGTGGTGTGAACACCCTCAAGAGCAAGGATAATGCCACGATTGTCATCACTCATTACCAGCGTCTGTTGGATTACATCAAGCCCGATTTCGTGCATGTGCTTTACAAGGGACGCATAGTCATGAGCGCGGGACCTGAACTGGCTCTGGAACTTGAGGAGAAGGGTTATGACTGGATTAAGGAACAAGTCGATTCACAGCAATAAACGGTCATGAACGCGCTCAAGCAATATATTGATCTGTATGATGAAAGCCGTGAGCTCATTGAGCAGCAGTCACCCACTGTGTTGAACATGCTGCGCGAAAGGGCACGCGAGAGCCTTGATAGCGCCCGTCTGCCACACAAGGGGAGCGAGGACTACGAGGCTACCGACCTTGAGGCCGTTTTTGCCCATGACTATGGCGTGAATGTCAACCGTCTGCCCTTTGATGCCGATCCCACCGAGACCTTTCATTGTGATGTGCCCAACATGAGCACCTGCCTGTACTATGCCAGCAATGATGCCTTCCACAGTAGCCCCACCGCCGAGCGCAATATCGGCAAGGTCGTCGTGGAGCCTTTCAGTATGGCAGCGGTGGATTACCCCGAACTGATGACTGCCTACTATGGCAAGCTGGCGCGTCTTGACGACCCCACTGTGGCACTCAACAGCCTGCTGGTGCAGGATGGTCTGTTCATCTATGTGCCTGATGGCGTCATCGCCGAGCGTCCTGTGCAACTGGTCAACATCTTCAATGCTGCCCTTGACATGATGGTACAGCGGCGTCTGCTCATTATCGTGGGTAAGAATGCCGGCATCAAACTGCTCATGTGTGACCATTCCCAAAGTCCCGACTACCGTTACATGAACAACCAGGTGGTCGAGATCGTGGCGATGCAGGGCAGCACGGTGGACTACTATGACTTGGAAGAGAGTACGCCCAAGACCAGTCGGGTCTCATCCATCTATGTGGACCAGCACCAAGACAGCAATGTGCTCATCGACGGCATAACGCTCACCAACGGCTTTACCCGCAATAACTACCATGTGGAGGTCAACGGCGAGTATGCCGAGACCCACTTGCTGGGAATGACCATTGCCAGCGGCGAGCAGCATGTGGATAGCCACACCTTCATCAGCCACAACGCGCCCCGTTGCCACAGCAACGAGATGTTCAAGTATGTGCTCAACGACAATGCCGTGGGTGCATTTGCCGGTAAGATCCTTGTGCAGCCCAACTGCCCTCGCGTCGAGGCCTATCAGGGGAACCGCAACCTGTGCGGCGCCCCAACCGCCAAGATGTACACCAAACCCCAGCTTGAGATTTATACCGATGATGTGATGTGTTCCCATGGCTCGGCTGTGGGCCAGCTCGATGAGGAAGCCTTGTTCTACATGCGTACCCGTGGCATCGGCATCGAAGAGGCGCGTCGCCTGTTGATGCAGGCTTTTGTCGCCGACGTCATCGATGGCGTACGCCTTGATGCCCTCAAGGACAGGCTGCATTACCTGGTGGAGAAACGCTTTGCCGGCACCTTGAGCAACTGCGCCGGTTGCTTAGCCGCCTGCAAAAAGAGTTAGGAGTGATATAATTAGGGACTAGAAACTAAAGTCTAAAAACTAAAAGCATGGACATCAACAAGATACGTGAGGATTACCCCATTCTGCAAAGGCAGATTGAGGGACGCCCGCTTGTCTATCTCGACAATGCCGCCACGTCACAAACCCCGCGTCAGGTGGTGGAGGCTATCGATCAGATGTATTACCACTACAAGGCCAATGTGCACCGTGGCGTCCACACCCTCTCGCAGGAGGCGACCGACCTGGTGGAGCAGACCCGCGAAAAAGTAAGGTCGTTCATCAATGCCAGCAGCATCGAGGAGGTGATTTTCACTCGCGGCACAACCGAGGGCATCAATCTAGTGGCTTCGTCATTCGGCCAGATGCTGGAGAACGGTGACGAGATCATTGTCACTGTGATGGAGCATCACAGCAACATCGTGCCGTGGCAGCTCATCAGCCAGCGCAAGCGTGTCACCCTGCGTGTTGTGCCCATCGATGACAGTGGTCAAGTGGACATGCAGGCCTATGAGGACCTGTTCGGCGACAACACGCGTTTTGTGGCCCTTGCCCATGTCTCGAACGTGTTGGGCACCGTCAATCCTGTCAAGGATATGATTGCCATTGCACACCGCAATGGAATACCCGTACTCATAGACGGAGCTCAGGCCGCTCCCCATGTCAACGTGGATGTCCAAGACCTGGATTGCGACTTTTATGCATTCTCCAGCCACAAGATGTATGGTCCTGCAGGTGTCGGAATCCTTTACGGCAAGCGTTATTGGCTGGACAAGATGCCGCCTTATCAGGGTGGGGGAGAGATGATTGGTCAAGTGTCGTTTGAACGTACTACATTTGCCGAATTGCCATTCAAATTCGAAGCGGGAACGCCCGACTTTGTGGATATCGCCGCATTTGGTGCCGCCATCGATTATATCAGGTCGTTGGGCATCGAAAATATTGCTGCCCATGAACGGGAATTGTTGGCAGCCGCAATCGAGGGTCTGCAATCAATTGATGGCATCCGCCTGTTTGGTAACGCACCCGACAAGAGCGGTGTCGTGTCATTCCTGGTGGGCAATATCAGCAGTTATGATATGGGCCTCCTGCTTGACAAATTGGGTATTGCCGTGCGCACTGGACACCACTGCGCACAGCCGCTAATGGCCCGTTATGGCGTTTCGGGCATGGTGCGTGCATCGTTCGCTGTCTATAACACGCTTGACGAGGTTGCTGCCTTTGTCGCAGCCACCCGCCGTGTCGCCGCTATGCTCAGCTAGCCATAGTTACTAAAAACAGAATTCCAGATATGGCCGAGGAATTTGATATCAGGAGAGAGTCGTTGAAGACCGATCAGGACTTTGAGCGGGCTTTGAGGCCCGTGAGGTTTGAGGATTTTGCCGGACAAGACAAGATTATCGAGAACCTGCGCGTGTTTGTCGCCGCCGCCAAGCTGCGTGGTGAATCGCTGGACCATGTGCTGTTTCATGGACCTCCTGGTCTGGGAAAGACCACGTTGAGCAACATCATCGCCAACGAGCTGGGCGTGGGCTTCAAGGTCACGTCGGGACCTGTGCTCGACAAGCCGGGCGATTTGGCTGGGCTGTTGACGTCGCTCGACGAGAACGATGTGCTCTTCATCGACGAGATACACCGCCTGAGCCCCATCGTCGAGGAATACCTCTACAGCGCGATGGAGGACTACCGCATCGACATCATGATTGACAAGGGTCCCGGAGCCCGTTCGGTGCAGTTGACGCTCGCGCCGTTCACGCTCATCGGCGCCACCACGCGCAGCGGATTGCTGACATCGCCACTCAGGGCGCGTTTCGGTATCAACTGCCATCTGGAATACTACGACCACAAGGTGCTGGAGGGCATCATCCGCCGCTCGGCTCATCTGCTGGACGTGCCCATCGACGACAAGGCTGCCATCGAGATAGCCTTGCGCAGTCGTGGCACGCCCCGAATCGCCAACTCACTGCTGCGCCGTGTGCGTGACTTCGCCCAGGTCAAGGGTAGCGGCCGCATCGACCTGGAGATTGCCCGCTATGCGCTTGAGGCCTTGAACATCGACAAGTATGGCCTTGATGAGATTGACAATAAGATTCTGCTGACCATCATCGACAAGTTCAATGGAGGTCCCGTGGGTCTCAATACCATTGCCACAGCGATGAACGAGGACGCCGGCACAATCGAGGAGGTCTATGAGCCTTACTTGATTAAGGAGGGTTTTATCAACCGTACCCCTCGCGGTCGCGAGGCGACCATGCTCGCCTATAACCACCTGAAACGCGAGCGTCCTGGCGAAGTGGGAAGCATTTTTAGTTAATAGTTAACAGATGATAGAGAATAGTTGGCACCTACACTGACTATCAACTGATTAATAAGAGAGACGCATACCATTAGCTATTAACTGTCAACAATTAACTATAAACTGAGATAACTATGGCAAACTTGAAATCTCTGGCAAAGGATACCGCCATTTATGGCATGAGCAGTATCATCGGGCGTTTCCTCAACTACCTGCTCGTTCCGTTATACACCGCCAAGATGTCGGCGGCCTCGGGAGGCTATGGCGTCATCACCAACGTTTATGCCTATGTGGCGTTGCTGCTCGTCATTCTCACCTACGGCATGGAGACCACCTTTTTCCGCTTTGCCAACAAGAGCGAGGAGAACCCCGATACAGTCTATAGCACGACACTCATCAGCGTGGGTACTACCTCGTTATTGTTTGTCCTGATGGTGCTGGCCTTTCTTCCGGGTATTTCGGGATGGATGGGCTATAGTGCCCATCCCGAATATGTGGGCGTGATGGCCACCGTTGTAGCACTCGATGCGTTCCAGTGTATCCCGTTCGCCTATCTGCGTTATCAGCGGCGCCCCATCAAGTTTGCCGCCCTCAAGTTGCTGTTCATCTTCATGAATATCGGCTTGAACCTACTCTACTTTGTCGCACTGCCAGCCCTTTATAAGAGCAATCCCGACATAGTCGGGAAGATTTACAATCCTGCTGTGGGCGTGGGTTATGCTTTCTTTATCAACCTGGTTTGCACTGGACTGGTGAGTTTCTTCTTCTGGAAAGAACTTGTCGGCATCAAGTATAAGTTTGACTGGTCGCTCCTGAAGCGCATGCTCACCTATGCTTGGCCCATTCTGGTGTTGGGCATTGCGGGTATTCTGAATCAGACTTTCGACAAGATGATGTTTCCCAAGATCTACGGCGATCATGCTGATACCCAAACGCAATTGGGCATCTATGGCGCGGCGGTGAAGATTGCCATGATCATGGCGCTGATTACTCAGGCTTTCCGCTACGCCTACGAGCCGTTTGTGTTCGGTAAGAGCAAGGACAAGGACAGCCGCGAGACCTACGCCAAAGCCATGAACTATTTCATTATCTTTACCCTCCTGGCGTTCTTGACCGTGATGGCATGGATTGATGTGTTCAAGTACATCATCGCCCCCGACTACTGGTCAGGGCTCAAAGTCGTGCCCATCGTCATGGCGGCCGAAATCATGATGGGCATCTACTTTAACCTGTCGTTCTGGTACAAGCTGATTGACAAGACCATTTGGGGGGCGTGGTTCTCGGGTATAGGCTGCGCTGTGCTCATCCTTGTCAATGTCCTCTTAGTGCCCAAATACGGATACATGGCTTGCGCCTGGGGTGGTTTTGCCGGCTATGGAACCGCGATGGTGTTGAGCTATTTTGTCGGGCAGAAGTATTACCCCATCAACTACCCGTTGCGCGACATCGCCATTTACACCGTGGTGGCTGCCGTCCTGTTCGCTGCCATGATGCTCCCGATAGAGAACACGTGGCTCACTTTGGCTTTCCGCACTTTCCTGCTATTGCTCTTTGTCGGCTTCATCTTCCGCAAAGAAGGCCTCGGCAAGATGCTTGCCAAGGCCCCCGTTATCGGCCGCTATTTCAGGTAGAGTCTAGCGTTGTTTACTTGTTCAGAATCATGTCGATCATGACATTCAGGTCGGCAATATTGATCTCGTTATCACCATTCAGATCTCCCATGATGATGATATGAGATCCAAATCGTGAGATTCGGATGGGGAAGATCTCAAGCTCATTTTTGTAAACCGATATGAAACCCTCCACATCATAGGTCAATTCGTCTGTGGGGTTGACCTGGGGAATCCAAATCCAGTGATATTCAATCTTGCCTGAGAGGATGAGGTCAATTAGACAGTTGAGGTCGGCAATGTTCACCTCTCCATCTTCATTTAAGTCAAGGACATCAGTTACAGGCATCTCACCCGGGTTGGGGATGGTGATATTGAACTTGTTGTACATCAGCAGTCTGCCACATTCGTCCTCGATATAGGTCTTGCCATCTTCGGTTACTAACTTCACGTTCTCAAAGCGGACGTAACAGTGGCACATGTCATGTGATACTTCTTCGGTACATGGAATCTCGTCAGGTTCTACCGATTTGCCGTGTCCTACAATTACCCAATCACCTTCAGGAATAAGTTGCAGATGCCCTTGATAGGTCGTAAGATGCGCAACGCCCTCAATGGTGTCGCCGTTGACAAACTCTCCGGCGATGTTACCAAACATCAGGATATACTCACCGCACAGGTCCTGCACGTACAGATTCGCCCCATTCTTATAGATGGCGATGAGCTTGATATGGAATGGTTTACCATTCATGAACTGAGGATCACTTTTGCAATCCTGGAGACATAATACTGGAATTGGAATCTGTTCATCGTCCCAGACCAGCAGTTGAGGCAGACCGTGGTAGTAAGTCAAGAGGCCACGGATGTCAACCGGCTTTGAGCAGTCCTCAGGGAAGGTGAACGTGAGTCCTGACCTGATGTATATAGGTAACTCGTTACCGTACTCATCACGTATCACCATTTTTACAGTATCGACAAACACATTCCTGAAGATGACATAGTGTGCCCACAGGCCAGGATTGACCTGAGGGATTGTCACCTCTTCAGGAATCACGGGCACATGGTTAATCGATGGTTTGAACCCGGTAAACGGTGAAGTCAGCTCTGGCCAACCGTCATAATAGGTTACCCTGCCGCTGAATTTAGCTGGGATGACATCACCATGCTTGTAAGTCTGGCCCACATTACCATAGATGAGTCCGTAACCAGTCTCGTCCTTGGCGTAGAGATAGGATCCGGCCTGAAGGATGACCGTGGCGTCATAATCAAAGGTGATGGACGCTTGCGGATTCGCAGAGTCATAATAATTCCAGTAGTTACCCAGACCGATACCTATGTTTTTATGTATGCTTATTTTTGTGGGCAGGAGCTGATAGATCGGCTCTTGCCCATAGGAGCCGATAACGCCCGTGATATCGTAGCACCTGCTCAGATCAACAGGGACAGAGGCCCCCATATTGAAGTAAAGAGGTATCGAGTGACCGCAGGTATCGGTGGCCACATAATTGCGTCCGTCTTCGGTACTGATGGTCGCACACTCGAGAATCACATAATGGGCAAACATGTCTGGCCCGAAATGGTCGGGGTCAAACGGTTCGGGCTGGATGGTAATGCTACCCGAGGCAGGCTTGAAGTTTTGCGGGTCTTTCAATTCCATCTCACCAGAGTAAAATGACTTGGTGACCACAAAGCCAGCGGGTATCACGTCACCAGTGTCATAGGTCTGGCCAGTATTACCCCAGATCAAGGCATATCCGCCGCAGCCGTCTTTAGCAAACAAGTAATTGCCATGCTGAGCCACGGCATAGACGGGAGAGGAGAAAAATACCTCGGTACCGTTGTCAAGTGATTCCAGATCACCAAAACAACCGTATCCCGGCAACTCACGGAACGCATACTCGGCACTCGCAATATCGCTCACCTCGCCATCAATGACCGAAACAGCCTTCACTGTCATGTCGTGACTGACGGTGAAGGGAGATGAGTACACTGGAGACAGTGTGTTGGGGTCAGTGCCGTCGGTAGTGTAGTGAATAGTGGCATCAGGCGTGTAACAGCTGATAGTGACCTCGATCGGTCCATAATAGGTGCCCGAAGCGGGTTGGATGACAGGAACGCTCAAGCCACCCTCTTCAACGGTAACGATAATCTTAGTGATGCGCACCTGATTGAGAACGGCAATGAAGGTGACGCACTCGGCGCAGCCGTTCCATTTGCCAATCTTGTCCTCGACGGCATAGCTGCCGACGTTAACCGTAAAGCAGCCGGGCCCATATTGGGCGTCGCCCGCTGCTATGCACTCAAATACAATATTGGTGATGTTTCCCGACAGGGCACAGATGGTAATGGAACTGTTCTTATAAACACGGTAGTGGGCGCCATTGGCCAAACCGTTACTCACGTCAACGGTTACACCTTCTTTCTCGATGGTGTATGGGCTGGCAGTGCCGGTGCTCGTGCCGATGTCAACGGTAGCGTCAAAGACCACCGTATAACCCCAAACGCTGGTGGCCAGCAGACATAGGGTCAATAATGTGAAGATTCTTTTCATTGCGAGTGTGGTTAAATGATTCGTTTTGAAATAAAGTTACTGCTTTTTCTTGGAATGGACATCTTTCCTGGCTTGTGAGGTTGCTTTGCACTAATATCAGTTACACAACCTCACAAGTCGAGGAAAAAACGTTATTAACGGGAGAGGCCGAATTTTACGTTGTCAAGGCACCAGGTGCCATAGTCGACATCATTTGTGGCATAGTAGCGGAAACCGATGTGATAAACACCGTCGGCCCACTGGGACAGGTCGATGTCGCCGCTTTCGGTGACTTCACTATAGATGCTCGTTGACGACGGAGACGCCAAAACGGGATTCAGCTTTACTTTTACAGTAGCTGTCTCGGGATCGGCCGAGTCAAGGACATAGACTTCAAATACCGTGGTCGAGCTATTATAGGCTGCAAATTGGGTGGTGAAGGTCAGCACCTTGTTGACAGCGTTCTTGATATCAATAGCCGGAGTGATGAGCCATGCGTCAAACGGCGGCTGTTTGCCTGTGTGGCCTGTCATGGCGGCGTAGCCGTTCTGTTGATACATGGTGTGGTACCAGTTTCTGTCGCCTGAGATGGCTATTCTGGTCCAGTTGATGGGCAGACTGTAATCGAAACTTTCGTCCAGTGAAGTGACGGGAGTAGGGGCTTCGCCTTCACCCTCGCCAGGAATCACATCATCGGCACTGCGCAGTAATAATTGCCAATATCTTGAATAGAAACTCAGTTCTCCCACAAGGTCAACAGACCCAACAGGCAGTGGATTGGAGGCAAAGTCGGCATAGTTGCTGGTCCTTACGTAGATTTGGTTGCCATACTCGTCGGTGATCACACGGCTGGTGGCATGGCTTGTTTCTGAGAAGGTGTTCACACCATCGGCGATTTCAAATTTCACATTATTGATGCGCACGAGCTTGCCTTGATAACTTTGCAGTGTTTCGGGATCGAAATTGTTGGCGAATTCGTCCAGACTCACAACACTCGGCTCAGTCTTGTCAGGGTCGGGGGTGCCTTTTGGTTTAACCATGGATTCCCACATTTCAAGAGGAATGAATGAAACTTCCCAAGTATTGCCGTTGGCATACCAAGACGGGTAGCCTATTTGCTGCATGCCCATGTACTTGCCCACGAAATAGCCTTGCATGGGAAGCACGATTTCTTGACCGATGGGATAATCCTGATACAAATTGGTCTTGTTGATACTGATTGCAATGCCTGCGCCAGATTCGTCAACAATGTAGAGTGACTTGTAGATGTTTCCTGATTCATCGCTGCTGGTCACCCAGCCGTGGATAATTTCATTGTCGGTCACCGTGTCGATATAGCTGGCGGCGTCCTGCCAATGTTTGGCTTTAAACTCAGCAATGGTCATGTTGGGAACATATTGGTCCGCTTCCTGGCCTGATCCGCCCTTAAGGATGAGGTTCACCAGGAGGTTAAGGTCGACGATATTCACTTCGCCGTCTTCGTTCAGGTCACCAAAGACCCTGTTCACATTGATACTTGTACTTCCTATTGACATGAAAGCTGTCAAAATGCACAATAAAGAAAAAGAAAAACGTCTCATTAGATTTGATGATTAAGCAGGGTTCAATAAGTAATGGTTTTGGGAGGCCTGAGCGAAAAGTAGAACCCAATTTGACTTTTCTCCACAGGCCCTCATATAATTGTATATAGTGTTGCCAGGAAAAACAAGAGAGCGCAAAAACCGTTTTGACTTGGTTTTGCGCTCTCTTGAGGTGCGATTTCCCATTTTGTTCATCCCATTGGGCGGGGGGCAGGGCGGACTTCATTTCGCAGGTTGACTGACCCTGTTGGTGCCACGGAAAATCGGGGAAAGAATTCATCTTGGGGCATGGGCACAGAATGTGCCAATAGCATCCACTTTTAGCGGTTTTATGCCTGTGATGAATCATGATGTCGTAGAATTATCAGAATTAATGTCTAGATTTCGGTGACAAAATTAATAGCTTTTTTTTAATAATGACAAATTTTTAACTTTTATTTTATGTTCTGGCTGATAATGAAATAAAGGAACCGATGCCTCATTGGCATCGGCTCCTGTTGTTAGCTTTAGATTATGGTCAAATGACCAAAAACATTAATGATTGATCATATAATCAATAATTTGGCTGATGTCGCCAATGTTGACCTCACCGTCGAGATTCGCGTCACAATCATATACAGTCGATGTTATTCCTCTCAACAGGCAGTCGATCACGACATTGATGTCGCCAATGTTAACCTCACCGTCTTCATTGACATCCTCGGGAATTCTGTTGGGGATGCCTTTTACCTTGATGGGATAGAACTCAAGTTCACCCTTATAGATGGTCAGGAAGCCCTCAATATAATAAGGAGCGCTGCCCTCATACTCGATGTTGAACTTGTTGAAGAGCTGGATTTGACCGGTCTCGTCAACCATGTAAGTCTTTTCATCCTCGGTGATGATGTCCATATTCTCAAAGCTCATATACCTGTGAACCATGTCCTGAGAAACCTCCTCGATGGGCATCGGATTATCAGGCACTACGCCTTTGCCGTGACCTGCGGGAACAAAGTTCTCGGCGGGAATCATCTGTTTTGCACCCTGGAAGGTGGTCCATGATGCGACTGCACCGTTGATGAGATCACCATTGGTGAAGGTGCCGGGAACATTGCCATAAACCAAGGTCTGAGTGCCCTCAACATCCTGTACATACATGTTAACGCCATTCTGGTAGATAGCGGTCAACGGGGTGGTGAACTTAGCCTGACGGCCGGAGTTCAGATTAAACAGCTCGTTGATGCTGCCGACTTCGCCCAGAGGAGCCTCAATAATGGGAAGCAACTGATATACAGTGTTGGTGCTGCCATAAGAGCCGACGATACCTTCGAGTTTATCATAATGGCCTTCCTTGACATCCTGGCCAAATTGGTTGTAACCGTTACAGGTGTTGCCGTTGGCGTCGGTGATCTTGAAGTTGTTGCCGTTGACCTCGCTGACGGTCACATTAGTCATTGTCACGAACCAAGCGAAATGTTCATGATTCACATCCAGCGGTGTTGCAGGCACGCCAGTAACTGTTACATCGCCAGATGATGCCTCGAATCCACTGAAGGGAGATGCCAACTCGGGTTCGCCTCCATAGGTGGTCTTCTTGCCGCCAAAACCAGCGGGAATTACATTACCCTTCTTGTAGGTTTGTCCAACGTTACCATAGATGAGGCCGTAACCGGTTTCATCTTTCACGAACAGACGGGAATTGGCGTGGTAAAGAACTGTCGCGTCGTAATCGAACACGAGTTCGGTTCCGTCGTCATAGTTAGCCATCGTGCCGATGCCGACACCGCCGGGGCCAATGGATTTAACCTTGACGGGCAGCAACTGGTAAACCACGTTGTCCTTGCCGTATGAGCCGACGATAGCGTCAATGTTATAGGTGGCTTGCAGGTTGTTGGGAGCGCTCACGCCCATCGTGCCGAAGTAAACAGCGCATGTGTTGCCGCTGTCGTCGGTGAGGGTGTAGTTCTTGTTGTCCTCGGTGCTGAAGGTGACATTATCGAGATGTACCAAATGTCCGAAGTACTCATGGCCAACAGCCATGGCGGTAACGGTCTCAGGCTCGATGGGGGTGTTGCCCGAAGCAGGCTTGAAGTTGCTCAGGTCGGTCAGTTCGGGTTCGCCGTTGTAGGTGGTCTTCTTGCCGATAAAGCCGGCGGGAATCACGTCACCGTTCTGGTAGGTCTGGCCACAGTTGCCATAGAACAAGGCATAGCCCGTGTTGTCCTTCACGAAGAGATAATTCTTGTTCTGGGCCAACACGTTCACGGGATTGTTGAACAGGAGGACTGCGTCATCGTCCATGCCCTGGTAGGCCTTGATGTTGTTGACATTGGTAGCGGTGCCGAACTCATAGGTCGCGCTGACCACATCGCTGACCTCACCGTCCTTGGCCGAGATGGCTTTCACAGTAGCGTTGCTGCTCAGAGTGAAGGGAGCGGTGTACTGTGTGGAACTGGTCGTGGGGTTGCTGCCGTTGGTGGTGTAATAGATCTTGGCACCACTGGTGCGGCAGGAGATTGATACCTCGATGGGGGTGTAGTAGGTGCCGGCATTAGGTGTGATGCTGGGTGCGGCAAGGCCTGCGTCGCCCACGGTGACCACAATCTTGGTGGCGCGCACCTGATTGGTTGCCGGGGTGAAGACAATGCTTGTTGCTGATCCGGCCCATGTGCCGATGTTGCCATCATAGGAATAGTCGCCAGGGGTTGCGGTGAAGCAGCCGGGACCATACTGTGCATCGCCCGAGGCAGTGCAAGTGAACACCACGCCCGAGATGTTGGCATCCGATGAGATCGTTACAGGCTCGTTTTTGTAGAAACGATAATGTGCGCCGGTTGCCATGCCCTTCTTGACATGGACGGTTACACCTTCCTTCACGATGGAGAACTCGCCAGCCGTGCCACTATAGTTGCCCAAGTCAACCGTGGCATCAAATGTGACCTCTAATGCCCAGGCAGCGCTGGCCATCAGGCACAAGGTGAATAAAGTAAAAATTTTCCTCATTGCAATGAAAGTTATTAAACGATTAATAATTATTAAATGTCGATTTTTCATTGATATCCAAGCCATTAGTTTCCAATGTGACTGTTTTTACTGTTTTAGGCGACGGGCGCCCGATAACTGATGAAAAACCACATGGAAACCTCTAAGCATATTTGAATGTGACAAAGTTATATTTTTTTTTTCAAGAAAGCGCTTTACCGTGTGTTAAAATTTCAATTCTGAATATAAAGTATTGATAAAAAAGTGTTGAGTGGAAAAAAACTGACAAAACAGGACGCCTGTTTCAAAAATTCATTGTAATTTTGTCAGTTTCAATTACGACAGTAATCGTTTGATTTAGAATGCGCAAAGACATCAGTCGTTTCATTGTGTTGTTGTTCTCTTGTTTGTTGTTGAACAGCACATGGGCTCAAAACCTCTATATTGGCGGTCATAAGGCTGTCAGGGATAACCGCTATAGCACATGGCTGTGCAGTATCCCTCAGGAATACTTCGGCACCGACTGGGACGCTGCGATGGACTTTGACAGCACTTGCACCAAGTCCTACTTCAAGGGCGTGAAAATCGAGAATGGTGATGTCGTGACTTTTGACTCTATAGCCGGTGGCAAACAGTACCCGTTCAAGGTGACATATAACGGCAAGTCGATCAGCGGCAATATCACCTTCACCTGGCTCCCCTTGGTGGAACTGAATGGCACATTCAGTAAAGAGTATGCCGAGGGTACCGTGTCGGTTAGCGGGCCGGACAGCACTTTCAAGAATAACATGCTGGCCAAGCTCAAGTGGCGCGGTGGCGTCACGAACGGAACCAACCGCCACAAACACAATTTCAGCATCAAATTCCTTGACGAGAACGGCGAGAAGAAGGACCGCCGATTCTTCGGGCTTCGCAAGGACAATCATTGGATCCTTGATGCCGCTCAGGTTGACTTGTTGAGGGCACGCAACCGGGTGTGCTCCGATTTGTGGCTGGACATGTCGGTCAAGCCGTGGTACTCCGACATCGAGCCTAATGCCATCAACGGCTCACGGGGCAAGACTGTCGAGGTGCTGCTTAACGAACGTTACATCGGTATTTACCATATGATCGAGCCGGTTGACCGCAAGCAACTCAAACTGGTCAAGCACGACACGATCAGTAACGTGTTCCATGGCCAGTTGTGGTGCAACAAGGAGTGGAGCCGAACGGGTGCTATGACCTATCCGGCCTCTTATAGCAACGACCTCGAGAATTGGGAAAGCATCTATGTGGAGTATCCCGATTTTGATGAAGTGCAGCCCACCGACTGGAGCACCCTGGCCGATGCCGTGACGTTTGTCCACGACAAGAGTGTCGCCCGTCAAAAGCAGGTGTTCCAAGACTCCTTGGGTTACTATTTTGATGTGCCTGTGATGATGGACTATTTCATTTTCATTGTCACCCTTCAGGCGCTTGACAACGAGTCCAAGAATATCTTCTACAGTTGCTATGACAAGACCTTTAATCCACGGTTGACGATGACCCCTTGGGACTTGGATTTGACTGTCGGCGGGAAACTCAACTCAAGTTGGGATGACGAGAAGGTCAAACCCGACCAGTACATCTATTGGATTTCACACCTTGCCATGCATGACATGTTCTTCTCCATCAAATCCATGAAGAAGAAAATCAACAAGCGCTATTGGGAATTGCGTGAGAGCTATCTGGATACCGATAGCCTCGTAGCGCGCTTCCAGCGTGTGGCCGATGAGCTGGAGGCCTGTGGCGCGGCCGCGCGTGAAGAGCGGCGATGGAGCGGCGACACTGATATCAGTGGCCAGACACTGGACATCAGCGCCGAGATGGAGCGTGTGGAGGATTGGATCAGACAGCGCATGGCCTTCCTCGATGAGACGGTATTCGCCCATGTGGTCGATATTCGCGGTGATGTCAATGACGATGACGAGGTCAATATTGCTGATGTCAACATCGTTATCGGTCTGATTGCCGGTCAAACGGTCGATGAGGAGACTTTTGTCAGGGCCGATCTGAGCGGTGACGGCGAAATCAACATCTCGGACCTTAACGAGCTCATCGAAATCATCATCGGCAATTAATGCAGTATTTGCCGAAATCGACAATGACATCATCATGAAAATGATTGATGTCATTTTGCGATAATATTGGTGGGTCTTGGGTTGCGGGAGAGGAAAAAATATTGTACCTTTGCAACTCAACTGACGATTACATCTAATTCAATAAAAATAACAGTTTATGGCAGAAGAAATCATTAACCAAGAAGGAACCAACCAGCCGCAGCGCAAGGAGGTTTCCCCCGAGAAACTCAAAGCCCTGCAAGTGGCAATGGACAAAATAGACAAGACTTTTGGTAGTGGGTCAATCATGAAACTGGGCGATGACCACATCGAGGACATCGAAGTAATCCCCACGGGATCTATCGGCTTGGACAACGCGCTTGGTGTGGGCGGTTATCCCCGCGGACGCATCATTGAGATTTACGGTCCGGAGTCGTCAGGTAAGACCACACTCGCCATTCACGCTATCGCCGAGGCGCAGAAGATGGGTGGCATCGCCGCAATCATCGATGCCGAGCATGCTTTTGACCGCTTCTATGCTGAGTCGCTGGGTGTTGATGTCAACAACCTGTGGATTTCACAGCCCGACAATGGCGAGCAGGCTCTTGAGATTGCCGACCAGCTCATCCGCAGCAGTGCCATTGACATCATTGTCATCGATAGTGTCGCTGCCTTGACTCCAAAAGCCGAGATCGAAGGTGAGATGGGCGAGAGCAAGATGGGTCTCCAGGCCCGATTGATGAGCCAGGCGTTGCGCAAACTCACCGCCACCATCAGCCGCACCAACACCTGCTGCATCTTCATCAACCAGTTGCGCGAGAAACTGGGTGTGATGTTCGGCAATCCTGAGACCACAACCGGCGGCAATGCCTTGAAGTTCTACAGCAGTGTGCGTCTCGACATCCGCCGTATCGGTCAGATCAAGGACGGTGATCAGGTAACGGGCAGCCTCACCCGTGTAAAGGTGGTGAAGAACAAGGTGGCTCCTCCCTTCCGCAAGACCGAGTTCGAGATCCGCTTTGGCGAGGGAATCAGCAAGGTGGGCGAAATCTTGGATTTGGGCGTTGAGTTCGGCATCGTCAAGAAGAGCGGTGCATGGTTCTCCTACGAGGGTACCAAGTTGGGACAGGGCCGTGATGCCTCCAAGCAGATGGTAGCCGACAACCCCGAGTTGGCCGAGGAACTTGAAGCCAAAATCAAGGAAGCCATGAAGGCGAAATAAACCGCTTGATTATCATATGAAAAAGCCACGGTGATGCCGTGGCTTTTTATTGATGTGAACCTGTCAGGTTTGTCCTTTAATTCAGGCCGAAGGTGGCGCGCAGCGTCTCGGTCATGTTGAGTTTTTCCCAAGTGAAGAGTTCTACCTCGACTTCCTTGGTCTCGTTGTAGAGCGACTCGAACTTTTTCATCTTGAATTCGTATTTGCGACCCATGTGGCCATAGGCAGCGGTCTCGGTGTACATGGGCTGAAGCAGTTTCAGACGCTCGATGATGGCTTTGGGACGCATGTCGAACATTTCCTTGAGAATCGCTGCAATCTCAGCGTCGTTCTTGTCCACATGACTCGTCCCGTAGGTGTTGATAAAGAAACTCACCGGCTCGGCTCGGCCGATGGCATAGGCCACCTGCACCAGCACCTCATCGGCAATACCGGCTGCTACGATGTTCTTGGCGATATGGCGGCAGGCATATGCTGCGCTGCGGTCCACTTTGCTGGGGTCTTTACCCGAGAAGGCGCCACCGCCATGGGCACCGCGTCCGCCGTAGGTGTCCACGATAATCTTGCGTCCCGTGAGGCCTGTGTCACCGTGGGGGCCTCCGATGACGAATTTTCCCGTGGGATTTACAAAAAGTTCGGTCTTGTCGTCAACCATGGCGCGGATCTCGTCGCTGTAGTGCTTCAACACTCTGGGGATGAGGATGTCGCGCACGTCTTTCATGATGCGTGGCTGATCCACGTCGTCATCATGCTGGGTGCTTACAACGATGGTGTGGATGTGTACGGGGCGATGTGTCACGCCGTCATATTCAACAGTGACTTGGGATTTCGCGTCGGGACGCAGATAAGGCATCAGTTCGGGATTGTTCTTGCGGATGTCCGTCAACTCTCGCATGAGCGCGTGGGCCAGATCGAGCGTCAAGGGCATGTAGTTGGGTGTCTCGTTGCAGGCGTAACCGAACATCATGCCTTGGTCGCCGGCGCCCTGGTCGTCATGGTTGTCCTCGGCGTTGTCCACGCCTTGCTTGATGTCACCGCTCTGCTCGTGAACGCTGTTGAGGATGCCGCATGAGTTGCCGTCAAACTGGTACTCACTCTTGGTGTAGCCAATGCGGTTGATCACTTCGCGCGCCGTGCGTTGTAGGTCAATGTAAACATTGGTGGTCACCTCGCCCGAGATGATGACCTGGCCCGTGGTCACGAGCGTCTCACAAGCCACATGGGCCTGAGGGTCAAAGGCGAGAAACTTGTCGAGAATGGCGTCGCTGATCTGGTCGGCGACTTTGTCGGGGTGCCCTTCTGACACGCTTTCCGACGTGAAAAGATAGTTCTTACTGTTCATTGTACCAAAAATTCATTTTCTTGTGGAACATGAACGCTAAAGAAATAATCAAGAATAAAATGATTGATTATCGCATTTTAGCATTTTTTCAAGTGGTTGCAAGCAGCCCAAATTCCACTGTTCATATACGTTGTTCTAAAAAATCGTGGCAAAATTACAACAAAATAATGATAGCGCCATCATGTGCACTATGTTTTTTCCTTTGACACCACAACTAAATCTATCACAAACGACATACTTTTTAATGGTGAAGGTGTAGCATAATTCAACCACAAGAATTATAACCGCCAGTACGGTAAAAAAAGCATCCGCACTGCAACGAGTGCGGATGCAAAATCAGTTTAATCCGTAAAAATCCGCCGATAAAAGACGAGCGCGGATGCTAACTATTAACTATTA
>JAFZKD010000029.1 GCA_017553785.1 Muribaculaceae bacterium
CAGGTCGTCGAACTCCTGGTGGAGCTGATCGACACGCAGGCCAGTGAGCTGAGACAGACGCATGTCGACGATGGCCTTTGACTGGAGCTCGTCGAGCTCTAAGCGCTTCTCGAGGTTGCGCTGGGCATCTGTCGGAGTCTTACTGTTACGGATAATGTGTACCACCTCGTCGATATTGTTGACGGCAATGATCAAGCCTTCAAGGATATGGGCACGCTCCTGGGCCTTGCGCAGGTCGTACTTGGTGCGACGGATGGTCACATCATGGCGGTGATTAACGAAGTACTTCACACACTCCTTGAGCGTGAGCAGACGGGGACGGCCCTTCACCAGAGCAATGTTGTTCACAGAGAATGAACTCTGCAAAGCAGTCATCTTGAAAAGCTTGTTGAGCAGCACGTTGGCATTGGCATCGCGCTTGCAGTCGACGACGATACGCATGCCCTGACGGCCTGACTCATCGTTGACATTGGCCACGCCCTCAATCTTATGCTGGTTAGCGAGGTCGGCGATATAAGCCACAAGGTCGGCTTTGTTGACACCGTATGGTATCTCGGTGACGACAATCTTGTCGTGTGTCTCGCCTGCTTCGATTTCTGCCTTGGCACGCATCACGATACGGCCACGACCTGTCTCATAAGCATCCCGCACGCCTGACAGACCATAGATATAGGCACCTGTGGGGAAGTCGGGTCCTGGGATATACTGCATCAGCCCATCGGTATCAATATCGGGGTTGTCGATATAGGCACAGCATCCATCAATCACCTCACCCAGGTTATGGGTAGGCATGTTGGTAGCCATACCGACGGCAATACCGTTACCACCGTTCACCAACAGGTTGGGAATCTTAGTAGGCATGACGGTAGGCTCTTCGAGCGAGTCATCGAAGTTAGGTGCCATATCGACGGTCTCCTTGTCGAGGTCGTCCATGATGTGCTCTCCCATCTTCGAAAGGCGGCACTCGGTATATCGCATGGCTGCGGGGGAGTCACCGTCAACAGAGCCGAAGTTACCCTGACCGTCAACGAGCGTGTAGCGCATGTTCCAATCCTGTGCCATACGAACGAGGGCACCATAGACGGAACTGTCGCCATGGGGGTGGTACTTACCAAGCACCTCACCTACAACACGCGCACACTTCTTGTAGGGTTGTGTAGAAACGTTGTTAATGTTCATCATACCGTAAAGGATACGGCGGTGTACAGGCTTAAAGCCGTCGCGCACATCGGGAAGGGCTCGGGCTACGATAACCGACATGGAGTAGTCGATGTAGCTGGACTTCATCTCTTCTTCGATGTTGATTTTGATAATTCTGTCGTTGTCGAATGTCTGATCCATCGATTAAATTACAATTTGACTATTTACAATTAATTTCTTACAATTCAGTACGCTAAAAAAAGCGCGATTTTGCGTTTAAGGGCATTTTTAAGCCCGCTGACGCGTTTTTAACTGTGCAAAGGTAGTCATTTTTTTGCATCCCACCAAACCTTTTAAGCTTATTTAGCGGAAAGTTTTTTGAGATTTTGGCACGATGTTTGCAGATTTATTTGTAACTTTGCACAAAATAGTAAATAGTAAATAATTAAATAGTACATAATTTGAC
>JAFZKD010000030.1 GCA_017553785.1 Muribaculaceae bacterium
CTCATTGTTAATTATTTTTTGAACGGCAAAGATACAGAATAGCCGGCATATAAGCAAATGAGTGGCCCTCTACGAGGCCCATTCCATAGTTTGCCACCCTCCCCACGCCACACAGACTTTCAGCCTGTGCGCCGTGGGGTTACCTCAAGTCAAGGCCAACGGCCTTGTTCAGACCTTCGGTCAGCAATGCCCCCACCGATTTCCCGTTGAGTCTTTACGGCTAAATCTCAATTTTGGTGCGGTTGTACTGGAAAAAATGGTGCCGAAAAAGGAAGAGTGAAAAATTTATATTGAAATTTGTTGAATTTCCCGCCCGCAGGGCGGTTATAGTTCCAGCAGATGAATCATGACACGCCCACGTGGGTGCAACAGCAACAGCAAAGGGCACCCCTCAGCAGGATGCCCTCATCTGTTCTAGACGCCTAATATCTATTATCTAATATCTCTTATCTCTCAAGCACAAGTTCCTTGTCGAGGACGAGACTGCGCAGCGACGCTGAACCCGAGCTCACCCTGGCGGGCTTCATCATTTTGTATGAGCCACTAAGCAACATGTCGATCAAGGAAGTCACATCGGCGATGGTCACAGTACCGCTGCCATCCACATCGGCATTAGCCAGGTTGATGCCAGTGGCATCACCGCTCAGCAGATAATCAATCAAGGCGGTCACGTCGGCGATGGTCACGCTGCCGTCATCGTTCACGTCACCAGCAAGGCTGGTGCTGCCGGGATAGAGAACGTAGCCATTATCGACATAATGATAAACATCCCAATACTTGGCATTGGCTTGGTTGACCTGGCTGACAGTGATGTCGTTGCCCTCGGTATAACCCTCCTCTTCATATCCCTCATCGACTAGGGCATAAAGGGTTCCATGTTCATCGCTACTGCGTGTGGGCAGCCCGGATACTACTTGCCCCATCTTGCTGCCTTTGAGCTTATTATAAACAATATTCATAAATGACAGTGCCGGGCAATCGCTCACGTCAAGGCTCGTCAACTGGTTAGCGGCACAGTTCAACGTCTCGAGAGCTGTACAACCGCTCACGTCAAGGCTCGTCAACTGGTTTTCCAGGCAATAGAGCGTCTGGAGTGCAGGAAGGTCACTGGCGTCAAGGCTCGTCAGCTGGTTCTCATAGCACCAGATATCCTGAAGCTCAGGATGGTCGCCAAGCGTCAACTGGGAAATCTGGTTTTGAGAGCAGGCGAGCTGGTACAGTTGAGAGAAACGGCTGACATCAATGGTGCCGGTAATCTGGTTATAGCGGCAGTCCAGCGAACGCAAATCCACTGAGCACCCGCTCAAGTCCAGGCTCGTCAACTGGTTGCTATTGCACCAGAGATATACGATCTGATCGTTGTCACTGATGTCCAGATCGGTTAATTGATTACTGTTGCACAAGAGATATGCGAGATCCGGGCAAGAGTTAACAGACAAACTGGCTAATTGGTTATTTCTGCAATCGATATAATAGAGCACCGGGCAGCTGTAAATCTCCAGACGGGTGAGCGCACAGTTATTGCACTCGAGTTCTTCCAGTAATGAGTTGCCCGAGGCCACAATCGTGGTCAAATTGGGCTTTGTAGCCACTTGCAATCTCGTCAATTGATTATTCCTGCACCACAGCTCAGTCAAGACTGTCAATTTATTCAAATCAAGGCTGGTGATGGCGCAGTCCGAACAATTGAGATAGCTCATTTTTGTGCAGTCTCCAAGACCGGTAATTTCGGGAAGTTCAGCGTTCTGCATACAGTTAATCAGCTTCAGCTCACTCAAGCCCGTCACGTCGAGTCCTGTCAAGTTGTTGTGGTAACAATACAAATCTGTAAGGCCCGGGCAGAAAGTCATGTCAAGTGAACCCGTCAAGGCACAGTACTCTCCCGAGAAATATGTCATAGCTGTGCACGTCGCAAGTCCTTCGATAGAGGTGAGGGAGGCATTGTCGCTGCAATCGAGCATCGTCAGCCCTGTGCAACCGGTGACATTGAGATTGTCCAAGTTGTTGTGGCCACAGTCAAGATAGGTGAGTTGATCATTGTCATCCACCCACAGCTGCGTCAGGTTGCTCTTGTAGGTGAGAGAGAGTGAGGTGAGGTCATTGTCCGAACAAATGATGTTGGTCAAATTGCTCAAACTGTTCAAGGCGCTCAGGTCAGTCAAGGCACAACTATAGCATGACAACTTCTTTAGAGCGGTACAGCCCTCCAAGCCAGTAATCGAGGTAAGGTCCGAATTGCCATAGCACCACAACTCGGTTAGCCCTGTGCAATCCGTGACATTGAGCGTTGCCAGGGCGCAATTGCTGCAGTCAAGATTGGTCAGCAAGGTATTGCCCAAGACCCTGAGATAAACCAGCTTGCTGTGGTTCGAGACATTGAGCGTATTCAATCTGTTGTTGCGGGCATATAAATAGGCGAGGTCCGGCAAACTCTCAACGGCGCTCAGATTAGAGATTGAGCAGTCCTCGCAATCCAGATAGGAGATTGCGGTACAGTTTGCCAAACCTCCGATACTGGTTAGATTAGCATTCTCGAAGCATTGGACTCTCTTTAATGAGGTGCAACGATAGACAGAAAGATTGGTCAGCGCATTACGATAGCAGTAGAGCGTCGTCAAGTTGGGATTATCGTTCACCCACAGTAATCTCAGGGCACTGTGGTTAACGACATTGACTGCGGTAAGCTGGTTGTAATGGAGATAGAGCTGCTCCAGCGCGGGACAGTTATCCAGACCGGTGATTGACGTCAATTTATTGCTACCAAGATTCAGACAGGTCAGCTTGGTATTGGCGCTCACATCGATGGAGGTCAAATTGTTGCCAAAGCACATCAAGTAGGTCAAATTGGTGAAGTACTCGACACCCTTCATGTCAGATATGCCCTTGTTATACAGATCCAGCGAGTCGCGGGTCCAAAGTTGAATGGTCGTGATGACACCGCTAGGATACTCCGAGAGCATGTAGGAGCGGAAGTTCGCGTCAGGGAAGTTCGTGGCGTTGATGACCACATCAGCACGCGCGGCTTGAGAGGCCGTCAGTACGACTAGAAAAATAAACAAAATCTTTTTCATGATGAAATATATTTAGAAATTAATAGATATCGGCACATGTGTCATCGAGATAAATTGCCATTAATTAAACCATTAAGCTGAGACAACCAGAAATGTTCCGGTCATTTCAGTTTTGCCTTTATTTTGCAAAGATAACCAATACCATCGCAAAATAAAACAATTTTCCATTTTTTTTACAGTATTCTTACGACATTATGCCCCCGGCAATAGTGTTTCCGCCTCCTAGGGACAAATAACAGGGAAGCATGGCGGAACTCCGCGATGCTTCCCCTCGTCATAGTTATAAATAAACCTGATTTTTAATTTGATTATGCTAAATGATATCAGAAGTAATATTCTCTTTCAGGTTATTGGATAGCAGCAAACATTGCCCCAATGGCGTCGACAGCGCCGTTAATATAAGCGTAGATACAGCTGATCAAACCAATGAAGATGACACCCAGCACACACAAGATGAGACCCAGACGCTCGGTCCAATGGCTCTTGATGGTGGGTATCACGCAGTCGTCCTGACGCAGGAACATCGCCTTGACCACCAGCAGGTAGTAGTACAACGAAATGATGGTGTTGACCAACGCAATGAGCACCAGGATAATGACAGCGATGGAACCCTGATTGAATGCGCCAACAAAGATGAAAAACTTGCTGAAGAAACCCGCAAACGGGGGAATACCGCCCAGCGAGAACATCGCCAGCATCATCGTGAAGGCAAGCCAGGGATTGGTCTTGAACAAGCCATTATAATCGTCCATCGTCACCCTACCCGTCTGGCGCTCAATCGCGGCAATCACACCAAAGGCGGCAAGATTGCTGAAGATGTAAACCAGCACATAGTAAATCATCGAGGACATACCCATCACGTTCACGGCAATCACACCAAGCATGATGTAACCGGCCTGGGAAATCGATGAGAACGCCAGGAAACGCTTGAGGTTGCGCTGGCGGATGGCAAACAGGTTACCCAACGTGATGGTGAGCACAATAACGGCATACAGCATCCACTCCCACACTTGGGAATAGGCAGCGCCGAACACCTGCACCAAAATCACCAGGAACGAAAACGCGGCGGCACCCTTGCTGATGACCGACAGGTAACTGGTCACAGCAGTGGGTGCACCCTGATAAACGTCGGCCGTCCACAAGTGGAACGGCACAAGCGAGAGCTTGAAGCCCACACCAGCGATAACAAACGCCAAAGCAGCAATCAACAATGCAGAACGGTTACCAATCAGCGCTGTGGCGATATCCTTAAAGTAGAGCGAACCGCTCATACCATACACGAAGGAGATACCCAGCAGGAAAATCGCCGACGAGAAGATGGCAGTGAAAATGTACTTGGCCGCAGCCTCGTGGGACTCATAGTAGCGCTTCTCAAAGGCCGCCAACGCCGCGATAGGCAACGAAGCGGTCTCCAGGCCGATGACAAACAGCAGGAAATGACGCGCCGAGATCATGAGGAACATACCCAGCAACGTCAACAACGTCAATTCATAAAATTCGCCACGGCGAACGCTCACAAAGTCACTATTGGTCCACCTCACAGCCTGCAGGAGCACGAGCACAACACCCACGTTGAGGATGTTCTTCATCACCCATGTGGCCGCATTGCTCTCGAACATGCCTCCAAAGGCCTCTCCCACCCCGGCAGGAACGCAGAAACAGTATATCGTGTAGAGCGCCATCATGATAACCGAGAAAACGGGCATATAACGCTGAGTGCGCTCAGGCATGAAAGTGTCATAGATGAAAACAAGCAGGAAAACCAGCAACAGGCCTATCTCCTGCGGCATCAATAAGAATTGTGAATAATCCATCATATCTATCTTATGCAATTTTTATCAGGTTAAACACTTTCATAACAGAGCAGCCTGCAACGCCTTGACAACGGGCTCGAAACTGCTGCTGATGATGTTAACAAAGAAATTGGGGAAGCAACCGATAGCCGCAACAGCAAGAATCAGCGTCGCGGTGGACAGGCGCTCCTCCCATGTGGCATCGGTCAACTCACGGTGATGCTCATCCTGCACCTCGCCAAAGAGCAACTTGGCGACAACTCGCAGGATATAAACCGCTGTCACCACAATCGACGTGGTCGCCAGGATGGTGAGCACGCGGTGGAAGGTATCGGTGTGCTGGAACGAGCCGAAGAAAATAGTCATCTCGGCAGCAAAACCGCTCAGGTAAGGCAGACCTAGCGATGCCAGACCGGCAATCACATAGCCCACACCCAGATAAGGCATGATGTGCATCATACCGCCCATGTCGCGGATGTCACGCGTGTGAGTGCGACCGTAGATCATACCGATTAACGCAAAGAACAGGGCCGTCATCAGACCGTGAGAGAGCATCTGCAGCACGGCACCCGTCATCGCAGTGGTATTGAACATCAGGATGGCAAACAGCACCATACCGCAGTGGCTCACCGACGAATAAGCGTTGATGTACTTAAGGTCGGTCTGCACACAGGCACTCAATGCGCCATAAACGATGCTGAATCCTGTCAGCAGCAGGAAAATCCAAGCCAGTTGGTTGGCGGCAAACGGCATCAGGTAGATAGCGATGCGGAAGCAGCCGTAACCACCCAACTTCATCAGCACACCGGCGTGGAGCATCGACACCGCTGTGGGCGCCGAGGCATGACCGTCGGGAGACCATGTGTGGAACGGGAACATGGCACCAAGCACGCCAAAGCCGACAAACGTCAATGGGAACAGGTAATACTGCCAACTGTGGGGAATGGCATCGTTATGGGCGATTTCGAGGATGTTCATCGTCAGCGGCTGACCCTCGGGGGCCGAATGGAAGTAGATACCAATCAGGCCAAGCATCAGGAAAGCCGAGCCTCCCATCAGCATCAGGGTCAGTTTCATCGCGCTGTAGTTCTTGTTGCCGCTGCCCCACACACCAATGAGCAGATACATGGGAATCAGTGCGACCTCATAGAACATGAACATCGTGAACAGGTCGATCGAGATAAAGAAGCCGAACACACCCGTGGACAACAGGAAGAACCACATGAAGAACTGCTTGGGCAGCGGGTTCATCTTCCACGAGGCAAAGACGCCGGCAAACACGATAAATGCCGAGAGCAGGATCATCACCACGCTCACACCGTCAACACCGAGTGCCAGATGGACATTGAACGGGGCATACCACATCACGTCGCTGCGCAATATCATCTCACTGGTGTCACCAGCGCCTCGTGTCTGAAGGAAAATGCTAACCAGCCAAATGGCGAGCACCATAAGGGCGCTGGCACCAACGACTGCAACGGTCCTGATCGCCTTGATGCCGCGATTACTGCACAGGGCAAGGCCTCCAAGCGTCAGCAGAGGCACGATCACAAAGTAAATCAGTATATTATTGAAAATTTCCATTGTATATCCTTTCTATTCTGTTTAGACCGTTGATTTTAGAGTAATACACATAACATAGTGATTGCACCGAGCAACAATGCTCCCAGCAGATACACGTAGACATATACCTGGATGCTGCCCGACTGCAAGCGGCGGATACCGAACGACAGCGAGTTGGTAGCATCGGCAAGCAAGTTAAAGAAACCATCAATGATGTGACGGTCAAACCATGCGATAGGAACACAGATGGCTTGGAAAATCACCTTATGGGTGATGAACTGGTATAGCTCGTCCATGTAGAAGCGCTTGTAGGAAGCGGTCCACAGGCCATGCATCGAGTTGGCGAGACGGTCGGGCAACGGGTTCTCCTTGAGATACATAATCGTAGCAAGACCGATACCCACCACTGCGACAGCGATGCTGGAGCCGGCTACAGTCCAATCAATGGACGTGTGCAGCGCCTTGCCATCCCAAGTCACCAAATCGCTAAAAGGCACAATCCAACCGGCAACGAATGAGATGAAGGCGAGAATGATCAGCGGCAGAGTCATCGTCCACGGCTGGTCCTTGGGCGCATGGTGCGCATCGTGTACCTCATGTTTCTTCCAGAAGAAGATGAGGTAATAGATGCGGAACATGTAGAAGGCGGTCATGCAAGCCACCATCGACATCCAGAGTCCCCAACCCAAACCGCGGTGATAGGCGGCAACGAGAATCTCGTCCTTACTGAAGAAGCCGGCAAACGGGGGAATACCCGCGATAGCCAGACAGCCGATAAGAAAGCAGAAGCTGGTGATGGGCATGTACTTGTGCAGGCCGTGCATCTTGTCATTCTCATTGCTGTGAACGGCATGGATGATAGCACCGGCGCACAGGAAGAGCAACGCCTTAAACATAGCGTGGGTAAACAGGTGGAACATCGACGCCATGTAACCCAGACCGTAACCCTCATGAATCTCGATAAGCGAGTTGTTGTTCGAGGAAACGGCAAGCGAGGTCATCATGAAGGCGATCTGCGAGATGGTCGAGAACGCCAGCGCGCGTTTGATATCACTCTGCGTACATGCGATAGCCGCAGCATAGAACGCCGTGAACGCGCCGACCACCAGAATGATATTCATCGCACCCTGCTCGAGCACATACAGCGGGAACAACCTGGCCACCAGGAATACACCGGCGACAACCATCGTCGCAGCATGAATCAAGGCCGATACAGGAGTGGGACCCTCCATAGCGTCAGGAAGCCAGATGTGCAACGGGTACATCGCACTCTTACCGGCACCTCCAATGAAGATGAAGGTCAACGCCCATGCCATGACCGAGCAACCCATGAAGGTCGCACCACCGGCAGTGCTGATGGCGCTTTGGGCGACATCCAAGCTGCCAGACATCGTCGGTCCGAAAACCAACTGGTCGAAGTCGAAAGTCTTGGTATAGAAACTCAAGATCATGATACCCAACAAGAAGAACAGGTCAGCCAGACGGGTGACAATGAATGCCTTCTTGTTGGCATGGTTGGCGGCAGGCGTCGAATAATAGAAACCAATGAGCAGGTAGGATGACAGACCCACCATCTCAAAGAAGATGAAAATCTGGAAAATGTTGGTGGCAACCACCAGACCCAGCATCGAGAACGTGAACAACGCCAGGAAAGCGTAGTAACGCTGGAAACCTTTCTCGGCATTGCCGTCGTGGTCGCTCATGTAACCCAAACTGTACAGGTGAACCATCAACGACACAGTGGTGATGACCACAAGCATCATTGCGGCAATGGGATCCACAAGGACACCCATGCGAACGACCAACGTATCGGTAAACGACAGCCAGGCGGGATTGGCCACGACAACAGCCTGACGGACACCTTCCACCATCTGACCCTGACCGCTACCAAAGAAGTAGGTCAGCGCCACACCATAGGCCAGGATGGTATCGACGAGCATTGCCAACACACCAATCACACCGGTGATTTTTCTACCCATTTTCACCCCGACGAGTCCCAGGAACAGGAACATGAACAGGGGTAATACTACAACTATTATTGCTAAACTTAAT
The DNA here is from genome assembly GCA_017553785.1 of Muribaculaceae bacterium. GTDB lineage: Bacteria > Bacteroidota > Bacteroidia > Bacteroidales > Muribaculaceae > Sodaliphilus. Next base: position 8,480 of record JAFZKD010000030.1, read on the forward strand.
GGCATAATCGTTAGAATTTCAGTTTAGTGATTTCGTTGATGTCCACCTTCTTGGCAATGCGGAACACATTGATGATGATAGCAAGGGCAAGCGCCGTCTCGGCCGCCGCGATTGCAATCGCGAACAGCGAGAAGAACATGCCGTCCATCTGACCGGGGAACAAGTAACGGTTAAACACCACAAAGTTAATATCCACAGAATTGAGCATCAACTCCAGCGAAATCATGATCGCAATCATGTTTTTGCGGGTGATGAACCCATACACACCGCAGCCAAACATGATGAGGCTGGGAATGAGATACATAAATAATGTCAAATCCATAATCTTCATGAGTGTTTAACGGCGACGTGCAATAACCACACCTCCAATGATACAAGCCAATAACAACACGCTGATGGCCTCAAAAGGCAACAGATAGCCGAACTTGTCGGTACTCAACAAGAACTGGCCGATCTTTTCCATATTGATGTCCACCGCGCTGCTGAGCAATCTGCCACGGAAATCCACATAGCTGAACAAGGCGAAACCGCACACGGCGACACCCGCCAATGCGGCAATCATACCCATCCAGCGGCGGTGGGAAGTCAATGCTTCGGCATCCTTACCTGGCTGTTGCGTGAGCATGATGGCGAACACGAACAGCACTAGGATGCCTCCGGCATAAACGGCAATCTGAACCGCTCCCAGGAACTGATAGTCCATCTGGAAGTAGATGATAGCTGTGGCAAAAAGCACAAACAGCAGATAGGTTGCTGAGCGCAAGATCTTGCGCGTCGTCACCGTCAACACCGAAAATACGATGATGGCGATCGCAACAATTAAATACAAAATGATGTTACCTACTGATTCCATTATTCTTTGTTTTCTTTAGTTTCTTGATTGGTCTCATCAGCAGAGGGCGTAGCGGGCTTCTCGACTGCTGCGGGTGCCGAAGGTTTAGCGGCCAGTGCAGGAGCGGGAGCATCGTCCTTCTCGGGCAGGTAGTTGAGCTGCTTGACGAGCTTCTCGCGCGTGAATACCGCCTGCTCAAAGTCGTTACTGAAGCGGATGGCATTGAATGCACAAGCCTGTACACACAGGCCGCAAAATGTGCAACTACCCAAGTCATACAGATACTCGTCCAGTTTCATTTTCTTCTTGCCGTCCGGCAATTCGGCCATGTGTTTAGTGATTTTTATGGTCTGGTTGGGGCAGTTGCGCTCACAATTGCCGCATGCGACGCACTTGTGGTTACCGTTTTCATCATAGATGAATTCCAGTGTCGCGCGGAACCGTTCCGGTATTTGTAGCTCGGCGCGGTTCTCAGGATACTGCTCGGTTACCTTGGGGGTCACCAGCTCCTTACCGGTCACCTCCATGCCCTTAATCAGGCTGTAAAAGCCTTTAAAGATTGAGACGAAATACTCCTTAATGCTCATATTCTTAATCTTTTCTTGTTTTCTTTTCAATTTCGCATTATCGTTCCACCTGACCTCCCAGGATATCGAGCAGCTCGGTGGTGATGCCCTGTTGACGCAGTTTGTTATACTCCAGTTGCAACTCGTCGAGCAGTTCCTTGGCATTGTCGCTCGCCGCCTGCATCGCCATTACGCGTGCGCTCTGCTCACTGGCCATGCTCTGGATGAACACATCCTGGAGCATCGACTTGATGTGTAGGGGCAGCACGGTGTTGAAGATGGTGTTAGCGTCAGGCTCAAACAGGCAAGGGCTATTAGCGGCGCGGGGGTCAACATTTTCGGCCAGACCCTGGTAACTCACGGGCAAAAGCTGCTCGCGGGTAAATACCTGCTTGCCGGTCGAGATGAAGTGCATATACAACATCTCCACACGGTCATAGGCCTTTTCCAGGAAACGGGTCTTCATCAGATCGGTGAAGTCATACAGGTCCTCGCTGCCACTACGGGTATTGAGGGCAACCTTCTCCATCTGGATGTCCTTGCCCACGATTTTCGCTACCGCCTTGGCCATCTTCTTGCCAATAGGAATCACAGTGATTCCCACTTGGCTGCCAAATTCCTTACGCACCTCTTCAATGCTGACAAGTAATTGCTTGAAAATGTTGACATTAAAACCGCCACACAGGCCATCATCGCTGCCGAACACTACCAGAGCCACCCGCTGAACATCACGCGTAGCGATGAGCGGGGAATCAAACTGCTGATCAGTCACCAGCAAGTGGCTGATAACGTGCTGCACCATCCGGCGGTATGGCGAGAGACGTTGTAACTGGCCTGTTGCCTTGCGCATCTTGGACGAGCTGATCATCTTCATGGCGCTCGTTGTTTTCTGTGTCGAGGCAACCGAACCTATTCGCGTCTTGAGTTCTCTTAATGTTGACATCTTGCGAACTTAAATTGCTTAAACCTTAACTGGCGGGAGCCTCCACATACTTCGCAGCGACCTCGCCGGCGGCATGTTTAAGCTTGGATATGACATCATAGTCAATCTTGCCAGTGCGCAGCACGTCAAGCACATCGGCCTGATGCTCGCCACGCAAATACTGGATAAACAGTTTCTCAAACTCGGCAACCTTGTCTAGCGGCACATCGCGCAAAAGGCCGTTCACGCCGCAATAGATAATAGCCACCTGTTCCTCGACCACCATGGGGGTGTACTGCGGCTGCACGAGCAAGCGCTCGTTCTTGCGGCCAGTGTCAATTGTTCGAGCCGTGACGGCATCGATGTCGCCACCAAACTTGGTAAAGGCCTCCAGCTCACGGTACTGTGCCTGAGCGATCTTGAGCGTACCAGCCACCTTCTTCATGCACTTGATCTGGGCGTTACCACCAACACGTGATACCGAGATACCCACATTGACAGCAGGACGGATACCCGAGTTGAACAACGATGACTCAAGGTAGATCTGACCATCGGTAATGGAAATCACGTTAGTGGGGATATAGGCGCTCACATCTCCAGCCTGGGTCTCGATGATAGGCAATGCCGTCAACGAGCCGCCACCCTTGACAATGGGCTTGAGGGGTTCGGGAAGATCGTTCATCACGCTGGCAACATCCTGGTTTTCATTGATCTTGGCAGCACGCTCCAACAAGCGGCTGTGCAGATAGAAGATATCACCAGGATAAGCCTCACGACCCGAGGGACGCTTGAGAATCAACGAGATCTCACGATAGGCAACAGCATGCTTAGACAAGTCATCATAGATCACAAGCGCGTCACGACCGGTGTCACGGAAATACTCGCCGATGGCGGCACCGGCAAAGGGAGCGTAATAGCGCATGGAAGCCGAATCGGCCGCTGTCGCTGCCACCACGATGGTATAAGGCATTGCACCCGCCTCGCGCAACTTGTTCACCAGGGCGGCTACAGTTGAAGCCTTCTGGCCGATGGCGACATAGATGCAATATACCGGTTTACCAGCCTCATAGCCGGCACGCTGGTTGATGATCGTGTCCACTGCGATGGCGGTCTTGCCGATCTGGCGGTCACCGATGATGAGCTCACGTTGGCCACGGCCAATGGGAATCATCGAGTCGATGGCCTTGAGACCAGTCTGCAACGGCTGGTTCACCGGTTGGCGGAAGATGACACCGGGAGCCTTGCGCTCCAGCGGCAGACGGATCTTATCGCCCTCGACGGGACCATTGCCGTCAAGGGGTTTCGCAAGCACGTCGATGACTCGTCCGAGCAGACCCTCACCCACCTCAATGGATGCGATCTCACCGGTGCGGCGCACCTTCATGTTCTCGGTCACGGTATCCACCTCATCGAGCAGAATGATACCAACGTCACTCTCCTCCAAATTCATGGCCACACCCGTCACACCATTCTCGAACCGCACCAGCTCGTTGGCCTCAACGTTGTGAAGGCCATAGGCATGAGCCACGCCGTCACCCACCTCAAGAACAGTACCTTCTTCCTCAAAGGCGACCTGACGCTTGGCGATATCATCGACGAGCTGTTGCTTCAAAATATCAGATATTTCACTGGGATTAATCATCTCTTAAAATCTGGTTTTCAGTTTTTCTTTTGCAGTTGTAACCGCAATTCGTTCAACTCTCTCTTTACCGACGCGTCGAGCACCAGGCCGTTTATGGTTACGGTGAATCCGCCAATGATTTCGGGGTCTATCTTCTGCTCTATCTCAAGCTGCATCGCCCCAAGGCGTTTCTTTACAATGTCGGTAATGGCTTTGACCTCGGCCTCGGGCATGGGAACTGCCGTGGTAATGACCACATGGGCAATCTCGTGGGCCTTGCGGTAGAGATCGACGTAGGCGAGGGAAATCTTCTGCAAGTACTCGGCTCGGTTGTTGCGAACGCACAACAGCAGGAACTTGTCCAGTGAACTGCCGGGCGTGCCGCCTACGAGCCTGAGCATATAGGCGCCCTTGTCCTCGTCAGAGATTTCTGGGTTGAGCACAGCGCGCTTGAGTTCGTCGATAGCGGTGTAACGGAAACTGAGCTTCTTCAGGAGCTCATAGATTTCCTGAGAGTCGCCGTTCTCGACAGCGTACTTGTACAGCGCTTTGGCATATCGGCGTGGAATCAGTCCGTCACTCATAACGCGTTAATTATTTATCTCAACCTCATTCAGATATTGGTCAACCAGCGCACGTTGGGCATCGTCAGTGGCGATGTTCTTACGGATCACCTTCTCAGCGATCTGAAGCGCCAAATCGCCCACCTCGGTGCGCAGCTGCTTCTCGGCCTCCTTGCGCGCCTGCTCAAGGGACACTTGAGCAGCCTCGGTCACCTTCTTGGCCTCGTCGGCTGCAGCGCTGCGAGCCTGCTCAACGAGTTCGTTGCGGGCCTTGGCGGTCTCGCGCAGCATCTCGTTGTGCTTCTCTTGAGCGTCAGCAATGATCTTGGCCGCTTCGGCATGGGCTGAGTTCAGGCGTGCTTCGGCTTCCTGCGCAATGGCAACACCCTTGTCAATCTTGTCGGCACGCTCCTCCATACTCTTGATGATGAAGGGCCATGCCCACTTGGCAAGGATGAAATACAGGCAAAGGAATGCCACAAACATCCAGAAGACCAGGCCAAATTCAGGCGTGAAAAGTTCCATCAGGCAAACCTGTCAAGGGGTTAATTACTTGAGCACGGCAAGCAGGCAGATGACCCAGGCCAATAGTGCAACACCCTCGATGAGCGCAGCGATAACAATCATGTTGCTGCGGATGTCACCCGTGGACTCGGGCTGACGTGCGATAGCCTCCATGGCACTGCCGCCGATGCGTCCGATACCGATACCTGCTGCGATAGCTGTGATACCTGCGCCGAGAGCTGCGCCAAAATGGGCTAAACTGTTGCTTACGGCCTCTTGTAATAAAATCATGTCTAACATAATCGTAACTGTTTTTAGTTGTTAATATTTTTTGTTTTTGTTGTCAATTGGATAGTTCCTTAGCCTGGTGCTCGTGCGGCTCGACAAGGGCCATCGAAATAAAGATGGCACTCAGCAGCATGAAGACATAAGCCTGGATGAAGCTTATCAGCGTGTCGAGCAGGAGCATGAATAGGGTAAAGAACATCGAGAAAAAGCTCGTGAAGGCACCCACACCCACGCTGAACTGGGTGGAGAAGATGAAGATGAGCGATACAAGAACGATGACCACCATGTGGCCGCTCATCATGTTGGCGAAAAGTCGGATCATCAGTGCCATTGGCTTGGTGAAGATACCTAGCATCTCGACCACCGGCATGATGGGAGCCGGAAACTTGAGCATGATGGGCACATCGGGCCAAAAAATCTCCTTCCAGTACTCACGCGTACCGCTCAGGTTCGTGATTAGGAACGTCAACAACGCCAGCACAAATGTCACGGCGATGTTGCCTGTCAGGTTAGCGCCACCTGGGAAAATGACAATCAATCCCAGCAGGTTCATCGTCAGGATGAAGAAGAAGGCGGTCAACAAGTAAGGAGCATACTTGGGCGAGTGCTTGCCCAAAATGGGACGGATGGTGTCGGTATAGACAAAATCCACCACCAGTTCCAGGGCGCCCTTGAAGCCGCGCGGGGCCTTGAGGCCATTACGGTCATACCACCTCTTGAGGCCCATGAACATGAGCACGACAATAAATGCCGAGATGAACAGTCCCAAAACGTTCTTGGTGATGGAGAAGTCCCACGGGCGATATTCTGAGCCATCGGGCAACACTTGCACGACCTTGCCGTGATGCTCCTCGCTGGTCGAGATCTTATAGTCCTTATAGGTCTCCCCACCGCTGATGCGGTTGCTCATGAAACAGTGCAGGCCATCCTGCCCCCATACGATGACGGGCAGCGGGATACTCAAGCTGTGATTGAAAGGCACCTCCCAGCCGTAGGTGTCACCAAGGTGATCAAAGATAATCTCCTTGACATCAACCTCGCCTGCGGGCTTATGGGCATGATGCTGGGCGGCGTTGTAATAGCCCAACCCCATCAGCGCTGCAATCACGAGTGCGACAATCGCGGTTATGATTTTGCTTTTCATCACTCTCTGTATCAATACAAGCAAACCGACACCACATTATCTTTTACATCGGCCACGCCGCCGTGGATGTCACGCTCCACGGTCTGGCCATCGGCCACATAGCTCATCTTTCCGGCCGTGAGGGCTGCGATGAGCGCGGCATGGTTTTTCAGCACCTGAAAACTGCCCATGACGCCAGGAAGCGTCACCTGTTCGATAGTGCCTTCAAACTCGATTTGTTCAGCCGATATGATCTTCAGTGTCATGTTATATAAATAATGTATAACAACTCTCTTTTGGAAATTTAGCTCTGTTCGAGCAGTTTCTTGCCCTTGGCAATGGCCTCATCAATTGTGCCGACGCTAAGGAATGCCTGCTCAGGCAGGTCATCTACCTCACCGTCAAGAATCATCTTGAAGCCGCGGATGGTCTCAGCAAGCGGTACCATCACACCTGGCAGACCGGTGAACTGCTCGGCTACGAAGAAAGGCTGCGACAGGAATCGTTGGGCTCGACGAGCACGCGAAACAACCAACTTATCTTCGTCGCTCAACTCCTCAACACCCAGGATGGCGATGATGTCCTGCAGCTCGTTATACTTCTGCAGCAGGTGGATGACACGCTGAGCTACGTCATAGTGTTCCTCGCCAATGATGTTCGGGTCCATGATGCGCGATGTCGATGCCAGGGGATCCACAGCAGGATAGATTCCCAGCTCAGCAATCTTGCGGCTCAATACGCAGGTGGCATCCAAGAAGTTAAAGGTAGTCGCGGGAGCAGGGTCAGTCAAGTCATCGGCGGGCACATACACGGCCTGTACCGAGGTGATACTGCCGGTCTTGGTCGAGGTGATGCGCTCCTGAAGCTTACCCATCTCACTGGCCAGCGTGGGCTGGTAACCTACAGCCGAGGGCATTCGGCCCAACAGTGCCGACACCTCACTACCTGCCTGGGTGAAACGGAAGATGTTGTCCATGAACAGCAGGATATCCTTACCGCCTCCGTCCTGGTCGCGGAACTGCTCGGCGACAGTCAAACCAGACAGGGCAACACGCAGACGCGCACCGGGAGGCTCGTTCATCTGACCAAACACCAGGGTAGCCTGGCTGCTGGCTACAGCATCCATATCCACGTCCTTGAGGTTCCATTCGCCTTTGTCCATGCCTTCCTTGAACTTGTCACCATAGTTGATAACGCCGCTCTCGATCATCTCACGCAGCAAGTCGTTACCCTCACGGGTGCGCTCTCCGACACCGGTGAACACCGAGAATCCGTTGTGTCCGTGGGCAATATTATGGATCAGCTCCATGATGAGTACGGTCTTGCCCACACCAGCGCCACCGAACAGACCGATCTTACCGCCCTTGCTGAACGGCTCGATCAGGTCAATCACCTTGATACCGGTATAGAGGATTTCCTGGGAAATAGACAAGTCACTGAACGGAGGTGCGGGCTGGTGGATGGCACGGCGGGCACCCTCATGCAGCGGCTGCAGATGGTCGATGCTTTGGCCGATGACGTTCAACAGACGTCCCTTGATCTGGTCTCCGGTGGGTACCGAGATGGGACGACCCTTGGACAAGACACGGGCACCGCGTTTCAAGCCATCGGTACTGTCCATGGCAACGCAGCGCACGGTGTTCTCTCCCACATGCTGCTCCACCTCCAAAATGAGCTCACTGCCATCGGGCCGCTGAACCGACAGCGCGGTGTAGATGGGGGGGCGCATGGAGCCATCCTCCTCAAACGCGATATCGACAACGGGTCCGATAACTTGGGTTATTTTTCCATAATTCTCAGCCATAATGCTATGATTGACGATTTATTGTTGTTGTTTTCTTATTTGCTAGTGAATTATGCGCCAAAATACCACTTCTGGGTTACCACAATAGCCATCACAACCAGGTTGACCAGGCCAATGGGCATCAGGTAGCGCCACTCCAGGGCAAGCATCTGATCGATGCGAACACGGGGGAATGACCAGCGGATCCAGAAGAAGATGAAAGTGATGAAGAAGGCCTTACCCAGGAACCACACCACACTGGGAATATAGTTCATTACGTTGTTGAAGCCTTCCCATCCGGGAATATGCAGAGGCATCCAGCCACCCAAGAAGAGCAACGTGGCGATGCCCGAGACAATGAACAGGTTCAGGTACTCGGCAAGATAGAAGAAACCGAAATGGATACCCGAATACTCAGTATGGTAACCTGCGGTCAACTCGTGCTCAGCCTCGGGAAGATCAAACGGGCCACGGTTATTCTCGGCATTGGCGGCAATCATGTAAATAATGAATGCGAGGATTGCAGGCAGGTGGCCCTTGAACAGGAACCATCCGTCTTCCTGTGCCTCGACGATGCCCGTGATGGACATGGTGCCGGCAAGGCACACAATCGTCAGGATGGAAATACCGCAGCTCAACTCGTAGCTGACCATCTGGGCACCACTTCGCATAGCGCCAATCAGGGTGTACTTGCTGTTACTGGACCAACCCGCGAGCAGGATACCCAACACGCCAATCGACGACACGGCGATAATGAAGAACACACCGATATTCATGTCGATGACCTGCAAACCCTTACCCCAGGGCAGACAGGCAAAAGTGAGCATCGAGGCGATCAGCACCAGATAGGGCGCCAACTTGAACAGGAACTTGTCGGTGTTCCACAGGGTAATCAACTCCTTTTGCAGAATCTTGATCACATCGGCAAACACTTGGAGCAAGCCCCACTTGCCCACGCGCATCGGGCCCAGGCGGCACTGAATCCAACCGCACACCTTGCGCTCGTAGAAGATGTAGAACATGGCGATGAGCGAATAGGCAACCAGCAGCCCTATGGCAACCAGTACGCACTCAATTGTCGTGGAGAGCCATGCGGGCATCACGCTGTTCAGGGCCTCATCAATCCATCTTGTGACTATTCCAAAGTCAAACATATCTTATCTCTTTTAGTGGTTTATTCGTTTAAATTAACTCGTTGATTAGCGGTCGATGTCAGGAATGACGAAGTCGAGCGACGCCGTGATGGTGATCAGGTCGGCAATCAGGTTGTCGCGGCATGTAAGGTCAACCACGCCAATCAGGTTGAAGCATGGAGACTGGAAATGAACACGCACGGGCTTGGTGTTGCCGTCACTCTCGATGTAAACGCCAAAGGCGCCACGGCTGGCCTCCACCTGCTGGTACCAGTGACCGGCGGGCAACTTCATCAACTTGGGCACTTTCGGGGCGCAATACTCTCCCTGAATACCCTCGGCCTCGAGCTTATCGCATGCCTGGCGCAGGATTTTGATGCTCTCTTCCATTTCCTTCATACGCACCATATAGCGGTCCATCGAGTCTCCGTTCTCAAACGTCACCTCATCGAAGTCGAACTCACTGTACAGCGAATAGGGATTGGTCTTGCGAACGTCGCAATGCCAACCGCTGGCACGGCCCGAAGGGCCGGTGATGTCATAGGCGATCGCATCCTGCTTGCTCAGGATACCCACGCCAGTCATGCGGTTAACTGCAATCACGTTGCCGGTAAAGAGCTTGTGGTATTCCTTGAGCGACTTCTCGATGACGTCACAGGCGTGACGGACATCCTTAATGAAGTCCTCGTGAACATCAGCGACCACGCCGCCAATGGTGCTGTAACTCATCGACATGCGGGCGCCACAGGTGCGGTCAAAAATGTCATAAATCAATTCACGCTCACGAAAACCATAGAAGAACGCTGTCGTTGCACCCTGATCCATCGTCAAGCAACCGTAGCTCAACAAGTGGGATGACAGGCGCATCAGCTCATCCATCATCAAGCGAATGAGCTCGGCACGGCGGGGCACTTCAATACCCAGGGCCTTCTCGACGCACATGCACATACAGTGACGGTTGATGTGGGCGGCCATATAGTCCATACGCTCAGTGTAAAGGAGCATCTGGGGATAGGTCAAGTCCTCACACATTTTCTCAATGCCTCGGTGGATGTAGCCGCTGACAACGTCAATCTTCTTCACCGTCTCACCGTCAAGGCTCGCGCGGTAACGCATCACACCATGGGTTGAAGGGTGCTGCGGTCCCACGTTAACGACATACTCGTCATCCTCAAACACCTTGCCATCGACTTTCTTGACATTACCGTTCTCGTCCTCGACCCAGCGGCAAGTGTAGTCCTCGTTGGTCTCATCTTCGAGACGTAGAGGGTTGCTCGCGGGATCATAATCCTTGCGCAAGGGGTAACCCACCCAGTCGTTGCGCAGGAACATGCGGCGCATGTCGGGATGGCCGATGAAAACGATACCAAAGAAGTCATACACCTCGCGCTCCTGGAAATTGGCCACAGGCCACAGGTCGCACACACTGTGCAGGCGCGGGTTCTCACGGTCGGCGGTTGTCACCTTGACGTGCAGCAGCTCATGAGTGCTGGTGTTGGTCAGGTAATAAACGCAACCGAATGCATCGGGCCACTCCATACCCACAACGGCGCTCAGCACATCATAGTGCAACTGGGTCTTGAGGGCATGGGCCAGGGCATGCCACTGCGCGTCGGCTACAGTCACCAGCGGGAACTCGCCGGTAGTGTCCACTTGTGCCTGGGGGCATATCTGTGTGATTTTGTTCTCTATATCTGCCATATTGTAATGGATTTAATCGGGTTTTATTTGGTTTCCTCAGGCACATACTTGAGGCTATCGAGTTTCTCCTTGCGGTTCACGCCGCCAAAGTATTTCTGCACCTTGATCTTGCGCTGCAGCTGCATCAGGGCATAGAAGAATGCCTCGGGACGCGGCGGACAACCGGGCAGGTAAACGTCAACGGGAATGATCTCGTCAACACCCTTGACCACGCAATAGCTGTTCTTGAAGGGGCCACCGCTCACGGTACAGGAGCCGCAAGCGATCACATATTTTGGTTCAGCCATCTGCTCATAGAGGCGTTTAAGCGCGGGAGCCATGCGGTAGTTGATCGTGCCCTGGCACATGATATAGTCGGCCTGGCGGGGACTGTTGCGGGCCACCTCAAAGCCGTAACGTGCCATATCATAGCGGGCAGCGCCCAAGCACATGAACTCGATAGCGCAACAACTGGTGCCGAAGCACAACGGCCACAGTGAGTTGCTGACGCCCCAGTTCATCAACTGGTCCAGCTTGCCAACAATGATGTTGGTGCCGCCAGCGCGCAGTTGTTCTACCAGATTCTCGATATACTCATTGTCCTTGAAGTCTTCATGCTTCATCGACTTGATTTTCACTTCCATCTCAACGCTCCTTTCTTCCAGGCATAAGCCAGACCTAAAACGAGAATAACAAGGAAAGTGCCCACGGCAAGCAATGCCTGACCGCCGATGTTCTTGCAGATCGTTGCCCACGGGAACAGGAATACCGTCTCCACATCAAACATCAGGAACAGAATGGCAAACAGGTAATAACCCACATGGAACTGGGCCATCGAGTCGCCACGAGTGGGAATACCACACTCAAAGGGCTCGCCTTTTTTCTTTGTGTAGCTACGTGGTCCGATCAGCCACGCGATAACTAGAGCGCCGACTACCAGTAACACACCGGTCAAGGCCGCTGTAATCGCCATTGTCGTACTCTGTACTCCGAAAATTGAAAGATCCATAAAAGAAGTTTTATCTATTGTTTGTTATATTTTTGACAGGTTATAACATGTTGGCACTTCAAAGCCTTTACTGCACAAACACTTACGCTCGTGACATGTGTGGACTATTGCCCAAATGCCTCGAAATGCGGTGCAAATATAAACATTATTAATTAAACAACCAAACCAAAACACCACCATTTTTCGCACTTGTTAACAAGTCGCAATCCATTTTCCCCCTTAAGTCCATATCTGAAATTGTTTCAGATGTTTAATATCTTTTTTTGCTTCAAATAGCATTGTTATTGCATTTTTTAATTATATTTGCAACCTACAATGAAAAATTATTACCAAATTAGTATAAACCAAAACAAATGATTGATTATGAAAAACTTTAGACCTTTCAAAACATTGCTGATGTTTATGGTATTTCTTGCGGGGGCGATGACCGCAGGTGCCTATGATTTCCAGTACGAAGGCATTTACTATCAGTTCAACCACGACAGGTTCACGGTCTCGGTTACCAATGATGGCATTCCATCTTATTATACTGGACATGTAAAGTATCGTGGCGATGTGGTGATTCCGCAATCTTTCACCTATAACGGTGATACCTACACGGTTACTGGTATCGGCGAGAGCGCATTCTCCAGTTGCGACAGCTTGACGAGCATCTCCATTCCCAATACGGTGACACGTATCGGCAACAATGCATTCTATGGATGCAGGCAACTGACCAGCGTTGTACTACCTGACGGGCTTACCGACGTTGGCCATGCAGCTTTTCAAAACTGTATAAACTTAGCAAACATTACTTTTCCCGACCACTTCATCAATTACACTAATCTATATACCATAAATGGTGCATACGATGGCACAGCATGGCTCGCCAACCAGCCCGACGGCATGGTTTACGCCGGAAGGATAGCCTACAGATACAAGGGAACGATGCCCGAAGGCGCAAGCATCACACTCCAGAACGGCACACTGGGCATCAGTCCATACGCTTTTTACAACTGCTCGACCCTGGTGGACATAATAATACCCAGCACGGTAATCAGTATTGGCGCCTATGCTTTCTATAACTGTAGTGGCCTGGAAGAGATCAACATCCCCAGGAGCGTCACCTATATTGGCGGCAAAGCGCTTCAAGGGACAACATGGTTTGACAACCAGCCCGACGGCATGATCTATATCGGCAAGAATGCTTATAAGTATAAAGGGAAGATGCCCGACAGCACCGACATCAGTATCAAATATGGCACTGTAACCATCTGTCCCGAAGCGATTTCAGGTTTCAGTTATCGTTTGAGAAGCGTCACCCTCCCCTACACCGTCGAGACCATCGGCGAGAAAGCCTTCAGCGATAACTACAGCATGAGCAGCCTGACCATCCCCAATTCTGTCACCAAGCTCGAGAAAAGCGCGTTTGAGCATTGCAGCGGATTGACCAATCTGTCGATCAGCAACTCTATTGAGGAGATTCCCGAGAAGTGTTTTGCCTATTGCTACAATTTGACCAACATCAACATTCCCGACAATGTCACATCCATCGGCACCAGCGCATTCGAGGACGACTGGAAACTGCAAACCATCAACATCCCCAACTCGGTTCTAGGCTTGGGAGATTTTGTATTCAGGAGATGTCGTGTGCTTCCCGAACTCAATATACCCAATACTGTCAGGGTAATCGGAACTGGCATTACTGCTGAATGCAAGCAATTGGGAAGCATCACCGTGGACAGCGGCAATCCCTACTACAATTCACGCAACAATTGCAATTCAATCATCGACAGTTACTCGAACACACTGATAGCTGGATCCTCCAACTCTACCGTCCCCTATGGCGTCACCGCCATCGGAAAGCGTGCGTTTAATGGCATCAACGCGGTTCACATTGAATTCCCCAGAACCCTCACCATGGTTGACGACTATTCCTTCAATGGATGCGGTTTAATTAGTGTCGAGCTGCCTAACGGCGTGGTTTCTATCGGCGACTACGCTTTCACATCATCCGAGAATCTGGCTGGACTGACATTGCCCAATACGCTCGTGAGCATCGGCCGATCAGCGTTTGGCAGATGTGAGAACCTTCCTTATGCCGAATTACCCAACTCGCTGATATCGATTGGTGAATCGGCATTCTCCAATTGCACGGGCATAGAGGAAGTGTACTTCGGCAATTCTCTCACCAGACTTGGCGATAACGCTTTTTACAATTGCTCTGGCCTCAAGAGATTTACACTGCCCAACTCGTTGAAGCAAACCGGGTGTTACACCTTCCAGAATTGCACAGGACTTATCGAGGTCAACCTGGGTGATTCAATCGAGTTAATTGACTTCCATTCATTCGATGGATGTTCAAGTCTGCCGACTCTCACCATTCCAAACAGTGTGAAAGTTATTGAAGAGTGCGCCTTTACCAATTGCTCCAATTTAAGGGAAATCAACCTGGGAGATGGGCTCACCGATATCTGGTCATCGGCTTTCAGCTACTGTCCCAAATTAGAGAGAGTCACCCTGCCCGACAACCTGCATGCGATGCACGGGTCTGTGTTCTTTGCTTGTGAAGGCCTGACCGAAGTGGACTTCGGCACCGGCATCAGCATCATCACCGACCGTTCATTCTGTATATGCCGCAAACTGAGCAGCGTCGTCATCCCCGATAACATCAACATCATTGAGCAGATGGCATTCTTGTCATGTGATTCTCTGCGCAGTGTCGTCATCGGTAAGAATGTTCAGTCCATCGGACGACAGGCATTTCTGTATAATCTCAAATTAACCGATGTGACCTGCTTGGCCCTAACGCCTCCTGTTTTGGCCTCCAGTGATGTCTTTAGTGATCAGAACTACACCAATGCAACGCTCACAGTACCGGCAGCCTCGGTTAACGCTTACAGAAACGCTGAGTACTGGAGCCAGTTTGCCAATATTGTTGGAATAATCTCTGAAACCGGTGACGTGAACGGTGACGGTTCCCTGACCATCGCCGACGTCACTGCCATGATTGACCTGCTGTTGTCTGGCGAAAGCATTGACCTGGCAAGCGCCGACGTGAACGGCGACGGAGCATTCACCATCGGTGACGTAACCGCCTTGATCGACGCCTTGCTGTCAGGCAATTAATCCACGACCTTTCAAGTACTGCAAGAACCATTAAAAGGGCAGGCCTAAACATCCGGCCTGCCCTTTTTTAGCATGAAATTCCGGTCAAACGCCCTACGCTGAGCTGTCCTCAGAAAATTGGGCCTCCGATGATGGCTCGGTTGTGCTCTTTGATTTGACCGATGGTGGTCTTTTTGCCATGACCGGGATATATGACAGTATCGTCAGGAAGCAGCTGGAGGATGTAGTCGATGGAATCCATCAACTGATCATAATTTCCTCCTGCAAGGTTGCTGCTGCCGATGTCATCATCATAGACTGTGTCGCCCGAGAAAGCGATTCCCTCATCTTCGCAATAGAAAAACACCGAACCGGGCGAATGGCCGGGCGTGTGGATAACCTTAAACGAGTGGTTGCCAAAGGATATCACTTCGCCGTCGGTGAGGTAATGCTCAGGCATCGGAATATCATAGGGATATTTCTTGTAAATCTGGGCGATGCGGATAGGCAAATGCTCCTTCATGATCCATTCATCATCCTTATGGACCTCGGGCAGCAGACCATAGCGCTCGTGGATCAGGTCGTTACCATACAGGTGGTCATGATGGGCATGGGTGAGCAGCAGGCGCACTGGGCACAGGTGTTCCTCTTCAATAAAACGGATAAGGCGTTCACGTTCACCGAATTTATACACGCCGCAGTCGATGATAACGGCTTCTCTTGTCTCATCCCACACGACGTGAGTACACTCCTCAAAAGAGTTCACCATGTATTTCTTTATATTGATCATATCCCCATATTTTTTTGCGCCACAGTTGGCTTGAGGCACAAAAATACTAACTTTCGTTCACATGCCACAACAATTAACACGATTATTTGTTTTGCGCTGTGTGCAACTTGCATTACCTTTGCAGGCATGAAAAACTTGATACTGATAGCAACTGTCATCATGACGGCGATGATGGCACAAGGTGCCGACGGTGATACGCTCTCGCTGGGCGAGGTGACGGTGACAGCCATCAAGCAGGGCTCCGACCTGCGCAACCAGGCGGCAGCAGTCTCAGTCATCGAGCGCAAAGATGCCGAGCGCAACCGCGTGGTGTCGGTGCGCGGTGGGTCGGACATGGTGCCCAATGTGTTTATTCCCGATTACGGCAGCCGCATGACCTCGACAATATATGTCCGGGGCATCGGCACTCGCATCGACCAACCGGCTGTGGGACTGACCATCGACAACGTGCCGGTGATGACCAAGGAAAACTATGACTTCGACCTGATTGACATCTCGCACATGGAGGTGCTGCGCGGACCGCAGAACACCCTTTATGGGCGCAACACGCTGGGCGGCGTGATGAATGTCTATACCCTGTCACCGCTCAACTACCAGGGCACACGCGCCACCATCGAGGGCGCCTCTCACGGCACTTGGCGAGTGGGGGCAAGCCATTATCGGCTGCTGGGCGAAAACCTGGGGATGTCACTGTCGGCACAATACAACAGCACCCAAGGCGAATTCACCAACCTGCACAACGACAAGCGTTGCGACTGGGAACGGCTCTTCAGCACACGAGCCAAGTTGGAATGGCTGAGCGCTAGCGGATGGTACGCGGCCAACGTCCTGTCGATAGTGGCAAGCAGACAGGGAGGCTACCCCTATGAATGGGTCGAGACAGGACGCCTGGCCTATAACGACACCTGCTTCTACCGCCGCACGTCGATTACGGACGGATTGACGGTGCGTAAGAGTTTCGACCGTTTCAGTTTGTCGAGCATCACAAGTTATCAGTACATTGACGACAACATGACGCTTGACCAGGACTTCACCGAGCACGACTATTTCACCCTCACCCAAAAACGACGTGAACACGCTGTAACCCAGGACCTCATCGCCCGTAGCCATGACCAGGGCCAGGGCTATGACTGGCTTGTGGGCGCAAGCGGCTTTTACCGCCGTTACTGCATGGATGCCCCGGTTACTTTTTACGACTACGGCATCGAACAGCTCATCGAAAACCATATCAATGATGTCAACCCCTATTATCCCATCGCATGGGACACCCGCTCGTTTGTGCTGGGCAGCCACTTCACCAGCCCCAACTGGGGCGCGGCGCTCTATCACGAGAGCACTTATCGATGGGGACAGTGGACCGTACAGGCGGGCATGCGCCTCGAGTATGAACACGCGTGTCTCAACTACCACAGCGAGACACACACGGGTTACTCCATCTATAACGCCGCAACAGGAGCCTTGTTCGCCCACGAGGCGGTCGACATCGATGAGAATGGCACGCTGGACAAGGACTTCTTTGAGATTCTGCCCAACGTGAGCCTCACATGGCACCCCTGGGAAGGCAAGAAGCATACAATCTATCTTGCCGCTGCGCGTGGCAGTAAAGCTGGCGGTTTTAACACCCAAATGTTCAGCGACGTGCTGCAGCAACGCCTCATGGGCATGATGGGCATTGGACAACAGTACGACGTGGACCAGATGGTAGGCTATAATCCTGAGAAGGCATGGAACTATGAATTGGGTGGCCACTTCGAGTGCTGGCAAGGACGTGTGCAGAGCGACATGGACATCTTCTTCATGGACTGCCGTGACCGCCAACTCACCGTCTTTCCTCCAGGAACAATCACCGGACGCATGATGACCAACGCCGGCAAGACCCACAGCCTGGGCGCCGAGTTCGCAATGACGGTCACTCCATCCGAGCTGACACGACTGTCCCTGAGCTACGGTTACACCCATGCCAAGTTCAAGGACTATAACGACGGCAAAAACGATTATGATGGCAAGCGCGTCCCCTATGCGCCAAGCCATACACTTTTTGCCGAGGCGGCCCATTCGATTAGAGTCAATGGCGATCGCGCCAAGCTGCTCTCGCTAGCCGCTAATGTGCGGGCGGTAGGTGACATCTACTGGGACGAGGCCAATACCCAGCAGCAGCCGTTCTATGCTCTGCTGGGCGCGTCAGTGACGTGGCAGCAGCCACGCTACAGCGTGCAGTTGTGGGGCCGCAACCTGACCGGCACCAGTTACAAGACATTCTATTTTGTGTCAATCCAGCACATCTTCCTGCAGCGCGGCCATGGCCGCCAACTGGGCATCACCCTCCGTCTCTCCCTCGACTGATTGGCAACCTTACGACTTGGTCACCCTTACTCGAAATAGGCAAAAAAACAAATCAGTTTGTACGGATTGATTATTATTTGTACTTTTGCGACGTTGTTTTTATGTAAATTCATTACTAACTGAAATAATAATTATGAAGAAATTACTGCCCGCGCTGCTTTTTGCAGCCCTGTTTTTGACTTTCGCCGCTTGTGGCGACGACAAGAAAGATGAACCCGTTTTTCCCATAACCCAGCAAATCGAGAGTGAGCATGGTCAAGCCAACGACACCTATCTGATATGGGACATCGACATGATGCAGGATACCAGCAGCATTTATGTGTACAAAGCCAAGTTCCGTATGGGTGAAACAGAATCACCAGTACTTAACATCCGCGTGGATGCCCCCTGCACAGTTGACAAGACGGGCAAGATATACACATTTATCGGCACCGACATCATGCCCTACCTGTTAATGGGCTCAACCCC
>JAFZKD010000031.1 GCA_017553785.1 Muribaculaceae bacterium
AATCAGAACCCTCAAAGAAGAAGTGGAAGTTGTCAACAAACCAGGAACCGCGCTCAAACACAAGATCGAGCACTACCTTCTGGTCTCCGTAGTTGTGGATGTTCATCGTGGCTTGAGCTGTTGAATCCGTGATATTGCTGATGGACATCAACTCATAGCTCCACTCCTCATCGATATCCTGGCCAGCTACCCAATGGTCAGAATCGATAAACTGCGTTCCGTCTTCCTCGCTAATCTGCTGGGCCTTATTAAAAAGCGCCATGTAGCGTTGTGAGCAACAACTCTCGTTGTTACGCAGTTTATAAATCGTGTCGATTCGGAGGGTGATAAACTCAGGCGAATGTTGTGGATCACTTGGTGCTTGCACCGTACTAACTGACAGAGAATCTCCATTTGCAGAACCTTCGCCAGTCTTGTTGCCACAGGCTGCCATACTGAATGCCAGCACTGTCATCGCAGCTATGGACAGCAGGGATTGTAGTCGTTTACTCGTCATATTTAAAGTCTTTAGGATTACGTTCGGTTGCAAAGATAGTCATTTTTTTAGACATAAGAACATAATAACAGATTTTTTTTGTTTCTTTTGTTCTTCTGTCTGAAAAAATTAGTAATTTTGCACCGTTTTTAAAATTACCAATCCCATGACAAATGGTATTTATACAATTCTGCTGCTCATCATGAGCAATGTATTCATGACTTTCGCCTGGTATGGTCACCTGCGCCTGCAGCAGTCAGGCGTTTCTACCAACTGGCCCCTCTACCTCGTCATCGCCTTCTCATGGATGATCGCCTTCTTCGAGTACTGTTGCCAGGTTCCCGCAAATCGCATCGGTTTTGTCGATAACGGCGGTCCCTTTAACCTTGTCCAGCTCAAGGTGATCCAGGAGTGCATCTCGCTGGTGGTCTTCGCTGTCATCGCCAACTTCATTTTCCAGCACGAGCAGTTGCATTGGAACCATGCCGCAGCAGCTCTCTGCCTCGTTGCTGCCGTCTACTTCGTCTTTATGAAACCCTGATCCTTTGATATGAAACGACTACTTACAACACTAACCACCCTACTCCTCACGCTGATATCGATGGCCCAGGCCTTCGACAACCTGCCGACCCCAGGCGAGGAAAAAGTGATTGACAACACCCCTGACTCGATCGCCAAAGCCTTGATGTCGCGTCCCCAGCCAGGCTCTACCAGACAATCCGGAAATCCCGTTTTGTTTCTGATAGGCAACAGCACTATGCGCAACGGCACTCTAGGCAATGGTAATAACGGCCAGTGGGGCTGGGGCTATTTCTTCAATAAGTATTTCGACGGGCGCAAGATCTCAGTTGAGAATCAGGCCTTAGGAGGCATGTCTACGCGTACTTTCTATACAGACTTATGGCCAGCCGTTCGCGAGGCCCTGAAACCAGGCGACTGGGTCATCGTGAGTATCGGCCATAATGACCATGCCGATTTTTTCGACAAACGCCGGGCACGTGGTGTCATCGACGGTGTCGACCCCGATACGATGGTGGTTGGCTTCAACGAGCGCAAGCAAGTCAATGATACCGTCTACAGCTATGGTAACTACCTGCGCCGCTATATCGCAGAGACACGAGCCAAAGGCGCCAATCCTATTCTGATGTCACTCACCCCACGCGATGCCTATGACCTAAAAACGGGCAAGATCGTGCGCAAACCACAAACAGAGTGGGCGGCCTATATCGCAGCCGTCGAGGGCGTGCCATTCGTCGACCTCAATGAGATTTCTGGTGCAAAGATTGACCAGTTCAGCCGTTGGAAAGAACAGTATCATTTCTTCGGCGACCATATCCATACCTCTGCCTTCGGAGCAGAACTCAATGCGCGCTCTGCAGCCGAAGGCATCTTCTATTCTGCCAATCCACAGCTCAAACCCTTGCAAGCCATGATGGTCAACGTGCCGTTGCAAGCCTACGGTCAGAAACGTGAAAAAGGGAAGCCTATGGTATTCATCACAGGTGACTCCACCGTCAAGAACAACGACAAAGATCCCGATGGCATGTGGG
>JAFZKD010000032.1 GCA_017553785.1 Muribaculaceae bacterium
TAATTTCATCAATTTCTATACCTACCAGGGCAACGATGACGTGCGTTTATTGCATGAAGATTTGGATGGGATGTGGGATATTGACTACTACATCAATAACCAATCCTACCCACACATGAATCTCCTGAATACCGATAATTTTGTCAAGGCAGACCCGATTGAAATAGACGGGGTTCTGTGCAGCCGTATCGCTTATATCGGTGAACAGGGTGATACTTTGGCCTATTTGGTTGAGGGTATCGGTTTTGACAGTTATGAGTGGGGCGACCTGCTGACACCGTTCACGCAATATCCCGATGCTGACTGCGGATGTTATAAAGAATTGTGCGGATTGAGCCATGTGGTCAAAGACGGTAAAATCATCTACAAGGGCATGCGATACCGTGATGACGTTCTATCATGCATCGACGAGATGGCCACCGACCAGGCGCGCTGCCCGATGGACGAGAACTACTATAACCTGATGGGCCAGCCTGTGGGCAAGGACGTTCCCACCACCCCCGGCATCTACATCCACCAAGGCAAGAAAATCGTCGTACGCTAACACATGACAAATCATTAAACAACAATGAAGATGAACAAGATAATATTTGGAATGGTAGTGTGTGCTTTGGCACTTGCCGGATGTGGGCATGACACGTTTTTTGACGAGCCCGAAGAAACCATAGTTCACACACCACCTGATAACGATCCTGCACTCGAGAAACTCGAGACGAATGTCGGTTACTATTATGGCGATAAAGACGGAGACCTCACCCGTTATGAATTTGCCTACCGTGCAGCGGGGCAGTATTGCATCTTCCCAAAGACCGAGGCACGAGAGCAGGAACTCAATCGGTTGTCTCAACAAGAGGACTCACGGGTGAAAAATATGGGTGGTTTCTATTTGGTTACACGCAGTCGCAACTTCATCACTGGTGATGATTTTGTCAGTGATCGCTATTTTATAAATTATTATAGAGGGGAGCCTGAATTTGTGGTGATTTGTCCAATGATCATCGTTCGCGTTGATAATTCTGAAGCTAAGGACAAAATTCTAAAAAAATATCGAGGTAAACTCACTCAGTCAGATCGTTCAGGGCATGGAGAAATGCCAGGTGGATACTATCTCTACAAATTCGACTGCCACCTCAGCACATCAGAACAGGCGCTGAATCTGGCTGACGAGATTTACAAGCGTAATGACGTGACATGGGCCGAAACCAATAAGTATGCTCCTATACACTTCGATGTCTGAGCCAGCAGAGAGCTTATTAATCACCGTAATACTATATGAACATGACTAAGAAATTGATGATACTGCTGGCTATGCTGGCATGCATGAGCGCAAGCGCGCAAGTTAAATTCGGTGCTAAGGTTGGCCTGGACCTGACCAACTTTTGGGGCAAAGAGACCGGTCACCAGTTGGTGCTCAACTATCAGGCGGGCCTGTTGATGGAGTACAAGTTCCATCCTCACTTCGGCGTTTCTCCCGAGGTCGTGTTCGCGGCCCAGGGCGGTCAGGAAAAGGCCGATGATGGAAGTGAGATGGGGGGCTTTATCAGGAGCGATAAACACTACCACACCAACTACATCAACGTGCCCCTGATGCTCAAGTATTATCCTACACAGGACTTCAGCATTGATTTCGGGCCACAGGTGGGTTTCAACGTGTACAGCAAGTACACGAAAGGCAAACATGAAGCCATGGAATACAAAGACATGACCAAAGCTGTTGATTTCGGCTTGGGCCTGGGATGTACCTATGACCTTGACAAGAATGTATTCATGCAAGTGCGTTATACCTTGGGATTGACCAAAGTATTTGATGATTCAGGAGGCTGCGTGATTATCCCAAACTACCGCAAGAACGCCAACATCCAGCTGGCCTTCGGCTACCGCTTCTAAACCATAATTTTTATTTACAGTCTTGTTGGCTCACCGAACGTCTCGGTGGGCCTTTTGTTCCTTTACATACCTCAGAAGGGGAAAACGGGCTATCAGTGGTAAAAAAGCACGCGTTTGTAGGTTGAAGGCAAGAAGATTAACCTGTAATTATGCAAAATGAACTTTTTATTTTTTTGGGTATCTGATAATCAATGGATTAGGATGTGTTAAATGAAGTCGGATGAAGTGCTTGTTTGCTGGTTTTTGAGTAACTTTGCCATGTCATATTCTTGGCAGATTCCCCCGATAACTAAATATAACAACACATAAAAATGATACAGACGAATTGTAGGTACCAGTCGCTGGTGCTGCTGACGTGCATCATGGCCTTGTTGCCCGTGTCACTCGCTGCGCAGTCGCGGGACGACGAGGTGATGGTGAGCAACTGCAGCGAAACGTATGAGTTCAAGATAAAAGGTGGCCAGCCCATTGTCAAGAACAAGACCGTTATTGAGTATGAGTCCTTGCGCCAGTATGACGTGAAGATCCAGCCTGCGGTTTTCTATGGAGACAACATCAAACTGGATGAGGCACGTTGTGAAGGCTACAGCGCCAACTATCGGTCGGCGACCCCTGAAAACGTGTTCTTTGACGATTCCCGTGTGTGCTATTTCGACGTGACCTTGGGCAAGTGGGGCCGAAAACGCAAGATGACCTATGAGCGCACGTTCACCGATCCGCACTATTTCACTCGAATCGTGCTGGGCGAGCAATACTTCGTCAAACACAAGACGGTCTCCTTTGTTTTCCCGAAAGGATTTGAGCATTACCGGCTGGTTGACAAGAATATGACTCCTAATGTCACTATCGAGCGCAAAGACAAAGGAGGTGGAAGGGTAGTGACCTACACCATCAATGATATGGCGCCCATCAAGCAGGAAGAAGCCATGCCAACCGTCGCAAGTGTCTATCCCACGGTGTTTGTTGTGGGGTCGTTCAAGGACGTCGCCGACATGTTTGCTTGGGGACGGCAACTCGCCGAAGTGGACACTGACATTCCATCCCTTGACAGCATCTTGGCCGACATCAACCGAAACAGCAAGAGCGAACTTGACAAGATACGCAACACGCTGGCCTGGGTGCAGGAAAACGTGCGTTACGTCGCCTTTGAGGAAGGCATCAGTGGCCATCAACCCGACCGTCCCGCCGAGGTTGTGCGAAAGCGCTACGGAGACTGCAAGGGCATGGCCGTGTTGCTCAAGACATTGCTGGTGGCTCAAGGCTTTGACGCCCGCTTGACAGACGTGGGCACCCGTGAAGCCTCGTGCCTGATGAGCGAGATCCCCACCCTTGCTGCTGTCAACCATGCCATCTGCACGCTGGAGTGGCAGGGCAAGACCTATTACCTGGATGCCACGTGCAACCACATTCCGCTGGGCCACATCCCCAGTAACGTGCAGGGCATGGAGGTTATGGTTGAGGAACCGGGAGGCGCACCCTCGTTACGCACCGCACCCGTTCTCCCCGTTGAAGCCAACTGCGACAGCGTTCACATCACTCTGACGCTCAGCAAGGACGGCGAACTCACGGGGACGATCACCCGATGCGTCAGGGGCGACATGAAAGAGATGCTCCTCAGTGTCTATGACAGCCGGGAATCGCAACAACGGCTCATGTATGAACGCAACGCCCTCAACGACGATGATCATGCCAACAAGGTCTCGGATGCGACGTGGCAGGACAAAGACTGCCGCAGCGAGTGGGCTGTGCTGACGGGTAAGATGACCGATACCCATTCAGTCCAGCGCATCGAGGGAGAAATGTATGTAGAACTTGATCCTGATAACATGCTGTTCACCAATGCGATTGATACAGCCAAACGAGAGAATGATTACACGTTGCCGATGCCATGCCGACAGGTGCGAGAAGTGATCCTGCAGCTACCCGAAGGCGTCGGGTGTGACGAACTGCCCGAGGA
>JAFZKD010000033.1 GCA_017553785.1 Muribaculaceae bacterium
ATCAGCGGCGTGTGCAGGTAGAAGAAACCCTTCTCGTTGAAGAAGTTGTGGATGGCAAAAGCCAGGTGGTGACGGATGCGGAAGACAGCACCGAAGGTGTTGGTGCGCATGCGCAGGTGAGCCTTTGAGCGCAGGAACTCCAGCGTGTGGCCTTTCTTCTGCATGGGATAGTCCTCGTCGCATGTGCCGTAGATCTCTATGCAATTGGCCTGTACCTCAACGGTTTGGCCCTTGCCCTGGGACTGGACGAGCTGTCCCTCTACATGCAGGCTGGCGCCTGTGGTGATGGGCCTGAGTTCCTCCTCGCTGAATTTCTCAAGGTCAATGACGATTTGCAGGTTGTTGATGGTCGAGCCGTCGTTCAAGGCGACAAACTGCACAAACTTGTTACCGCGTCTGCTGCGTACCCAGCCCTTGACGCAAACCTCTTGTCCCACCAGTGCGGGATCAAAGATATCAACGATTTTTGTTCGTTTCAAAGCCATTGTTTAACTGATAAATTATTAGACTCCGACATCAGAAAACCTCTCGCTAAGCCGCTAAGTCGCAAAGAATATAATTTGTAATATTAAAAACTTGGCGTCTATGCGTCTTAGCGTGGTTTTTTGTGTCAGGGATATTGCATTGTTTATTCAAATGAGTTTTGTTTCAAGAAGTTCACCTCTTC
Source organism: Muribaculaceae bacterium (assembly GCA_017553785.1). Lineage (GTDB taxonomy): Bacteria > Bacteroidota > Bacteroidia > Bacteroidales > Muribaculaceae > Sodaliphilus. The sequence goes on from JAFZKD010000033.1 coordinate 668, forward strand.
CTGGGTGAGGTAGCGCCAGCGGCCGCGCGGCAGGTTCTTCTTGGTCAAGCCAGCGAAGTAAACGCGGTCGAGCTTTACCACATGGTAGCCCAGCGATTCAAAAATGCGGCGAACGACGCGGTTGCGACCCGAGTGGATCTCGATGCCGGCCTGCTTACGGTCGGTGGGCGAGACGTAGCTCACGGCGTCGGCGTGGATGGGACCGTCGTCGAGTTCAACGCCATCGGCGATGTGCTGCATGTCCTCCTCGCTGATGGGCTTGTCGGTCCACACTTGGTAGATTTTCTTCTTGACATATTGCGGATGGGCGAGCTTGGCTGCCAGGTCACCGTCGTTGGTGAGCAGGAGCACACCGGTGGTGTTGCGGTCGAGACGTCCCACGGGATAGATGCGTTCCTCACATGCGCCTTTCACGAGATCCATGACGGTCTTGCGGCCGTTGGGATCATCGCTGGTGGTCACGCAGTCTTTGGGTTTGTTGAGCAAGATGTAGCACTTTTTCTCGGTGGTCACGATCTCGCCATTATACTTGACAACATCCTTGGGAGTGATCTTTTTGCCCAGTTCGGTCACAACAACGTCATTGACCATGACAAGACCCTTCTGGATGTATTCATCAGCCACACGGCGCGAGCAAATGCCGGCATTGGCCATGAACTTGTTCAAGCGAACCTCCATGGTGGGATCGATAGCGGGCTCTTCATAGATGACGCGCTGGGGCTTGGGCGTGAAGCGCATTTGGGGCTTGGGACCTTGGCGTTTGGGACGCTGCTGGTAGCCACCCTGGCGTTGCTGATAACCGCCCTGGTGCTGCTGATAACCACCTTGGCGCTGTTGGTAGCCACCCTGGCGCTGCTGGTATCCACCCTGGCGCTGCTGGTAACCACCCTGGCGCTGCTGGTAACCACCTTGGCGCTGCTGGTAACCGCCTTGGCGCTGCTGGTAACCACCTTGGCGCTGCTGGTATCCACCCTGTCGGGGCTGGTAACCACCCTGTCGGGGCTGGTAACCACCTTGACGGGGTTGGTAGCCTCCCTGCTGATGATCGGGATTTATAGTATTGCCCTCGGCATTGGGCATTTGCTCATCTGATGTCTGGGGCTGCTGATAGCGTTGCTGATAACGGGGCTGATAGCCGCCTTGACGTTGGTAACCACCTTGGCGCTGCTGATAACCGCCTTGACGTTGGTAACCGCCCTGGCGTTGCTGATAACCGCTTTGACGGGGCTGATAACCACCCTGACGATGGTAACCACCCTGACGGGGTTGATAACCTTCTTGGTTCTCAAAATCTGAGGGATTGTTCGTCTCTTCGGATTGATGATTCTCATGAGGGGTGTACTCCACTTTCTCGTAGCGGGTACCTTCAGCATTCTCTTCTAAGTTTCCATTGGCTTCTCCAATTCTGGGCCTTTTTGGTTTTTTTAAATTCTCGTCCATCGTTACTTTGATTTAGTTGATTGAATTCTTTTTTTTAAGTTAGTTTTGATAAAAAGTAAAAATAGTGACCTCGCGGCCGGTTACAATAAAACACAACAAATTATTAAAGTTAATGTAAAATCATTTTCGATGCTCTAATCATACCTGAGTGTAATGAGGTTGTTAGGATAGATAATGACCATTCTATTAAATACTTATCACATGAACACTAATGGTGTTGTCTTTTACAATATTATCTCTAGTGGTGGGCAGTGAGGGATTCGAACCCCCGACCCTCTGCTTGTAAGGCAGATGCTCTGAACCAACTGCGCTAACTGCCCGATTGGGCTTCTCTCACGAAAAGCACCGCAAAATTACTCCAAAGTTTTTTGTCTGCAAAATTTTAGACAAAAAATTTGAATGCCCTAAATCCGTATCATTTATAACTGATTGAAAAGACCTCAATATCAGTTAAAAATTGACGGATCCTTGGGGTGATTCAATCCCCATAGGATCCGTCTGGTTCTTTGGATTTTTCCTGTGATGATTACAGGTTGGGATTAATCTTGTTCCACTCGCTGATGGGAGGCACGATGTTCAGCTCAACCAACTCGTCGCGCATGTGGCACAGGTGCTTATAGCTGGCATCGAGCTTGGCATTCTCCTCGGGAGTGCCTTGAGGCACTTTGTAGGTGGCGCCGTTCTCGTCGAGCACGGTGTCCATCGCCATCATGATGTGGTTGTACTTCTCGTTGCATACGTAGGTGCCCACGGGGAAAGTGAATTTCTCTCCGCCCATGACCGAGCGGATCATCTCAACAGAGAGGTAGGCCGGACTCTGGAATGAGCTGCGGCCGCGCAACTTGATGATGTTGGCACCGCCCTGGGTAACGTCGGTCTTCATCTGCTCCCACTCCTCGATGGGGAATTCGGGAGTGCCGATGATGTCTGTCAACTTGCGGCCAGCAACTTCGACGTGGCTGCCGAACACAGCCATCTGCTCACCGTGACCGCCATAAGTGGCGCATCCGGTGATCTCGCTTCGCAGTACGCCAAACTTCTTAGCCAGAGCGCTCTGCAGGCGGGTGGTGTCGAGTGCGGCGAGGGTGGTCACCTGGTTGGGCTTCAAACCGCTGTACAACAGGGTAACCAGACCTGTCAGGTCGGCGGGGTTGAAGATAATGATGACGTGCTTCACGTCAGGGCAGTATTTCTTGATGTCCATACCCAGACCCTCGGCAATCTCGCAGTTTCCCTTGAGCAGGTCCTCGCGGGTCATGCCCTCCTTGCGGGGAGCACCGCCACTCGAGATGATGTATTTGGCGTTGGTGAAAGCTTCTTCAGCATTGGTGGTTGCGGTGATTCTCACGTCGCCGAAACCACTTTGGCGCATCTCCTCGGCCACACCTTCGGGCGAGAATACGTCATAAAGGCAGATGTCTGTCGTCAAGCCCATCATCAGGGCGGTTTGAACCATGTTTGAACCAATCATGCCAGCGGCGCCGACGATGACCAATTTTTCGTTTGTTAAAGCCATTTTGTTATCTTTTTAATCTTTTAATGTTGTTGCTTTGATATTTTTACCAGTGCAAAGGTAATCACTTTAACACACTAAAACAAGCAAAATGTGACTTTGAATGATTAAATATTGTGAAATGAGCCTTCTGCAGTGACAAATTGTCTAACTTTGCGATTCCAAATCGATATTTATACAAATGGAACAGGAATTTGCATCACGGTTGTTGGAGTCGGCGGTCAGCGAGTTCGCCAAGCTACCGGGCATTGGGCGCAAGACGGCGCTACGCCTTGTGCTGCACTTGCTCAAACGTGACGAGCAGGAGGCGGTGTCGTTTGGCGAGGCTATCATCAAGTTGCGGCGTGAGATCCGCTACTGCAAGGTGTGCCACAACATCAGCGAGACCGAGGTGTGTCCCATCTGCGGCAACCCCTCGCGTGACGACTCGACCATTTGCGTAGTGGAAAATGTCAAGGACGTGATGAGCATTGAGAATACCCATCAGCACAAGGGATTGTACCATGTGCTGGGCGGACTTATTTCTCCCATGGATGGCATCGGACCAGCCGACATCGAGGTGGACAGCCTCGAGGAGCGCGTCAAGGCGGGCGGCATTAAGGAGGTGGTCCTGGCTCTGAGCGCGACAATGGAGGGCGACACAACCAACTTCTACATCTTCCGCCGCTTGGCTCCGTACCCCGACGTGAAAATCACTATCTTGGCTCGTGGCGTGAGCGTCGGCAACGAGATCGAGTACACGGACGAGTTGACCCTCGGCCGCTCGATCCTTAACCGCACTCTCTTCAGCGACACCTTCCACAAAGAGTAACGAACTACGAATTTCATTGTATTTATTTATGTTATTGGCGTGAATTCGTAGTTTTGTGTTTTGTTTAATTCGTAATAATTGCAAGCGGATGCCAAATTAGAATAATTCGTCTAATTCGTAGTTTTTTAGATGGCTGACAACGATTTCGCATACCGTCAGGAAGACGCCGAGAAGCGCCGTCGCCGCCGCGAACAGGAGCGGCAGCGCCGGCTTCGCCACGCCCGCGATGAATACATCAAAAAGAAAAACGAAGACCAATCACATTAGAGGGTGAGCCATAACTTCATTATGACACACCCTCTTCCTTATGCTTTTTGCGTCGATTTGCTGTGGATAATGTCACTCAATCCATGTTTTTTTCGAAAATTCTTTGTTTTGTTTCTGAAATGATATATTTTTGCATCGTTTTAGAAACAAAATATGAAGTATCTTGATTTCTATAGGACTTTTTCAGCACTTGGTTGTTTTGATGTCAATCAGGTCAAGATGGTGCAACCTGATTTTGACAGGAGCGCATTAACCCGTTGGTTGGCAATGGGATATATCGTTCAACTCAAGAATGGGGTCTATGCTTTTAAGGAGTGGACCTCGACACATGGCGTGGACATGATTGCTGCGAACCTCATGTATAGGCCTTCCTATATAAGTCTGCACTCTGCTCTGGCTCATTATGGGATGATTCCAGAGTTTGTTGCCCACACCACTAGTGTGACGACGCTAAAGACAGCAACATTTAATAACGAATTGGGCACATTCGCCTATCGTCACCTCAAAGCCGAATTCTTCTGGGGTTATCGATTCATTGACTCTGCCTCTCAACGAAAAATCCTTATGGCTTCGCCCGAGAAGGCTTTGCTTGATCTGCTGTATCTCACACCGGGCCTCAAGAGTGAGGATGATATGCTTCAACTAAGGCTAGACGAGGATTATATGGCCAGCGAGTTTGACCTTGATCAGGTTCGGCTATATCTAGATCGATTCAACAGCAAGGCACTGAATAAGCGTTTTAATACGTTACAAAAAGTATATTTCAATGATTGACTTACAATACATACGCAATTTCTATCCGGCCTATATCAGTCAGAATCCGCGCTTTGACCGTTTGATGTTGAAGGAGTACCTGCAACTGCTAATTCTCGAGTATTTGGTAACATCCCAATATGCGCCTCGTTTGACTTTTATCGGAGGCACGTGCTTGCGCCATGTCTATGGGATTGACCGATTTTCCGAAGATCTCGACTTTGATTGTAAGCAGTTGACGAAAGAGGATTTCATGGCCATGACTGATAGCGCCATCACTTATTTGAGACGGAACGGTGTCAACGCTGAACCACGAGACAAAGATAATCCACGTCTAACCGCTTTTCGTCGGAATATCTTTTTCCCGGAACTGCTGTTCGACTTGAATCTAACGGGGCATCGCAACGAGAGGTTGCTGGTAAAAATTGAGGCACAGGATCAGGGTATTGATTACGGGCCGAAGATAGCAACCATCAACAAATTGGGATTTACATTCTTGATGCGTTGTGCTCCCGCCGATGTCCTATGCTCAATGAAAATCGCTGCCTTACTCGATAGGTCTAAGGGACGTGATTTTTATGACTTGATGTTCCTTTCGTCTATTACTCAACCCAACTATCAGTTCTTGGGAGAAAAGTGTGGCATTTCAGATGGCGTAGAACTCAGGACTGCTTTGTTGTCTATGCTCGACAATGTCGATTTGAACCTTAAACGACGCGATTTTGCCCATCTTGTCATCAACGACGGGCATGCTGACAAGATCTTGTTATTCCCTAATATTATTCCAGCCTTATGCGAATAATCTCTTGGATGTTTAGCCTGTTGTTTATAAGTTGTTCTTGTTGTTTGAGAGGGAATTGGCAAGGGCGAGGACTTGGTTGGTGAAGTCGTTGGGAGAGAGTTGGCAGGAGAGCCAGTGGATGGGGGTGCCGCGTTTCTCCATGCCGCGAAACCAGGTCATCTGGCGCTTAGCGAACTGGTGAATGGCGATTTCGAGCTGGCGGAACATCTCTTCCTCGCTCAACTGGCCGATGACATATTGGGTGACGAACTTGTATTCCAGACCGTAGTATATCAGATTTTCAGGGTCGATGCCTTCGTCGATGAGACGTCGCACCTCATCCACCATTCCCTCGTCGAGGCGTGCCCTCAAGCGGCGGCTGATGCGCTCGCGCCGCGTGTCACGGTCCACCTCCACACCAATGACCAGCGCATTCTCCATGGGGTGGGGCTCGGTGAGCGCCTTGAGGTCGGGGTGCTGTTCATAGTAGCGGCAGATCTCAATGGCGCGAGTTGCGCGTGCCACCGTGTCGATGTCGCTGTTGTTGCGCAGGGTCTTCATCGTTTTGAGCAGAGCGGTGAGCTCGTCTAGCGACTTGTCCGCCAACTCGGCTCGCAACTCCTCGTTGTGGGGCACAGGAGGCAACTTGATGCCCTTGATCACGGTTTCGACATACATTCCCGTTCCGCCGCACATGATAGCTGGTTTGCCTCGACCGCGGATGTCTTCATAGACGCGCTCAAAGTCCTCTAGGAACTCATATAGGCTGTAGCGATAGCCAGCGGGGCGGATGTCGATGAGGTGGTAGGGCACGTCATCGTACTCGTCTAGGTCCTTGCCCGTGCCGATGTCCATACCACGGTAAATCTGGCGAGAGTCGGCGCTGATGATCTCACCACCGATGGCCTTGGCCAGATGAACCGCCCGCGCCGTCTTGCCCGTTGCCGTCGGTCCCGTCACCACAAAAAAAACATCCCTATAATCCATACCAGTATGTCCAGTTTTTCCAGCCAATCCAGAGTCCCCGCAGTGAAAACTTATTTCAGGTACTGGTCGTAGAACTCGAGGGCGCGCTTGTAAACCACATAACGGGCCGAGCAGTCACGGATGCTGTGGTTCATGTTGGGGAACACCATCATGTCGCACGTGCGGTTCATGTCCACCAGCTTCGAAACATACTGCATCGAGTTAACGATGTGGACATTGTCGTCGGCGCTGCCAAACATGATGAGTACGCGGCCATTTAGGTTCTCGGCACGGTTCAGCGGGAAGTTGTTGTAGCCCTCGGGGTTCTCTTGGGGTGTGCGCATGTAGCGCTCAGTATAGATGCTGTCATAAAAACGCCAGGTCGTCACCGGGGCGATGCTCACGCCGCAGGCATAATTGCTGCCGGGTTCGCTCATCGCCATCAGTGTTTGGAAACCGCCGTAGCTCCAACCCATGATGCCGATGTGGTCAGCATCTACCCACGGCTGTGATGCCATGTAGTTGGCGGCAGCGACGGCATCTTCGGTCTCATACTTTCCCAGATTCAGGTAAGTGATGGACTCGAAGTCCTTGCCCCGGAATCCCGTACCACGGCTGTCCACTTCAACAACGATGTAGCCTTGGGTGGCAAAGTACTGCTCCCAGCCCATGCGCCAGCGGTTGACGACCTCTTGTGAGCCGGGACCGTTGTAATGCTCCATGATGACAGGGTATTTTTTTGTCGGGTCAAAGTCAACAGGCTTGATCATATAGCCATTGAGCGTGTAACCGTCATGCTCCATGGTGAAGAACTCCTTTTGCGGTACATCCACAGCGGTGTAGCGGCGGGCATATTCCTCGTTGAGCTGCAGGTCGCGTACCCGTTTTCCCTTTCGGTCATAGATGCGGTATTGATGTGGGGTGTGGGCATCGCTATAGCAGCCCACGTAATAGCTGAAATCTCCGTTAAAGGTGGCTGATGCGGTTCCTTGGCCGTCAGCGGTCGAGGGGGCGAGACGTGTCACCTTGCCTTTGGCGTCAACGCACTCGACTACACGGTTCAGCGGGCCGCACGACGCCTGATAGTAGAACCGTTTGGTAACCTTGTCGTATCCGTAGAACTGGGATATGATGCGATTGTTGTCCTTGGTCAGCTGACACATCAGGTTGCCATCCAGGTCATACTGATAAAGTTGCATGTAACCGGAACGTTCACTAGGGATGACAAAAAAGTTGTCTTCGTATTTTACCTGCTGCGATGTCTCGGCATCCACCCAGGTGTCTGATGTCTCGTGGTAGACTTCCTTGGCTTCGCCCGTGCGGGGGTTGACCGCATAGATGCGTAAGTCATTCTGGTGGCGGTTGAGCCGTTGCACCATCAGCCGCTGCGGGTCAGGACTGAAGGTGATGTGGCACACGTAGTCTTCTTCGTCCAGCGGCACGTCGAGCTGCTTGAATGAACCTTCAACCACGTCATAGCAGTGAACGCTCACAACCGAGTTCTTCTCGCCAGCCACGGGATACTTGAAATCGTAACGGCCAGGGTAGAGCGCATACTCGTCCCTGGGGTTGCAGGTGCCTTGATAGATGACCATTGATGCCATCTTCACTTGGCTCTCATCCCAACGAAGGAAGGCCAGCGAGCGGCTGTCACTTGACCAGTTCAGGGTGTTGAGCATCCCCAACTCCTCTTGGTACACCCAGTCGGGTACACCATAAATGATGTTGTTTTTCTTTCCGTCATGGGTCACCTGGACGGTGGTGCCGTCTTCCAGATTACGCACGAAGACGTTGTTGCCCTTGACATAGGCCACGCGTTTGCCGTCAGGCGACAGGGTGGCGATTTCCTCACCTCCGCCGTCGCTCAACGACTTGAGCGTTTTGTTTTTCAGGTCATAGACATAATAGTCGGCACTGAAGCTGTAACGGTAAATCTCCTGCGAGTTGTTCCACAGCAGAACGTAGGCTCCGTCGGCAGTCACCTCAAAGTCGTCCCAACCCGTCACAGACTCATTACGGGTGTCCAACAATATGCTCTCATCTCCCTTGGAATAGCCGATGCGGGTGATGGAATTGCCATTGTCGCCCAGACGATAAAAGTAGCGTCCATCGCTTTTGCTGGGTTGCATCGCACCGATGCCGCGGGGCGAACTGCCGCGCAACACGCATTCCTCAAGTGTTATGGCGCTGGCACCCAATGACAATACCAGCATCAAGAGTATGATAACTGTTTTTTTCATCTTTCTAAACTTTAAACTCTATACTATAAATTGGCTTGGTGTTTGATTAAAAGCCAAGCTCTAATATCTGGTTTGCGCTGTCTTTGGTGTTCACCTTCTCGATGATGTGCTTGACTACACCTTGTTCGTCAATGATGAAGGTAGTGCGCACGGTGCCCATATAGGTGCGCCCTGCCATCTTCTTCTCTCGCCACACTCCGAATGCCTGGTTCAGTGCTGTGTCGGTGTCGGCAATAAGCGGGAAGGGCAGGCTGTACTTGTCGGCAAACTTCTGGTGGCTCGCAGCGCTGTCCTTGCTCACACCCAGCAGGGCAAAACCCGCGCGCTTCAACGCACCATAGCCCTCGGCCAGGCTGCATGCCTCGGCAGTGCACCCCGGCGTGTTGTCCTTCGGATAAAAATAAATGATGAGCTTCTTGCCGGCAAAATCGCTGGCTTTCACTTCGTTGCCATTGGCATCTGTGCCCAGGAACTCGGGAATCTTATCTCCAATCTTCATAATGTCATTAAGTTTTTTCTTGTTATTTGGTATTCACAAAATTACTGCTTTTTTCTGAATTCAGACTAAAAATCGTCCCCAATATGTCTCCCTGTGCCAGTTTTTTTGTAATTTTGCCACTCGATAACTGTCCTATCCATTCCCAAATGGATATGTACAATCCCGTATCACAAGATAATGAACTCATCAAATAGAATAGAACCTGGAACAGGTCGTACTAAACGTATTGAATATATTGATGCATTGCGAGGATTCACGATGTTCCTCGTCGTTTTCTATCATGTTGCTTTTTCTTGTTTAGGAATAACACTGCAGGATTCTTTTATTCATAAGGGTTTCTGTCAAATAAGAATGCCCATGTTCTTTTTTGTAAGTGGTTTTGTACTTTATAAAGCAGGAGTCGTCTGGAATAAAAGTCAGATTATTAGTTTTTTTAAGAAAAAGATACCTGTCCAGCTTTTGTCCCCATTGTTGTTCTTCATCATTTACATGAATGTTAGAGGATTGGACATTGCGACAGGGCTGTGGAGTGATCCAAAGTATGGTTATTGGTTCACGTTTGTTCTGTTTGAGTATTTTGTGATTTATGTATTTGTCAGGGCTTTAATCAGAAATTTTTGGGCTGATGTTTTGCTGATTGTAATTGGCTTGTTGCTACTTCCAATGGGATGGCCTGTATTGACAAATTCGCTGCCAGTTCCCCAAAAAGTGATTATGTTTTTTAGCCTCCCTCATTTTAAGTTCTTTCTTTATTTTGTTGTCGGTTCATTGACAAAAAAAGTATTTTGAACAAGTCCAAGTCTGGTTAGATGGAAAATGGCTGCTTACTATATGCATATTGGCCTTCTTTCTTGGGAATATATTCAAGGATTTTATTCCAGTCAATTTTAATATTGTTGTGTGTCCTTTGGTGCTTTCTGGTCTTGTAATACTATTCTCGTTCTTTAGAAATAATCAACGCTTGTTTTCGAAAACGACCAAAGTTGGATTAACACTTCAGTATATGGGACGGAGAACACTGGATATCTATTTAATTCATTATTTCTTCTTGCCTTTGAATCTTACTTTTGTAACGGTTTTTAAAGACCATCCCATGCCTATTATAGAGGCATTTGTTTCATCGCTTATTGCGATCATCATTATCGCAGCCTGCCTGCTCGTCAGCAATATCATCCGATTGAGTCCTTTCCTGGCGCATTGGCTGTTTGGTGCCAAGCGGGAGCTACAAAAGTCCGCTTGAGTCATCTCACATCAGACTAAAATCGTCCCCAATATGTCTCCCTGTGCCAGTTTTTTTGTACTTTTGCCGCTCGATAACCGTCCTATCCATTCCCAAATGGATATGTACAATCCCGTATCACAAGATAATGAACTCATCAAATAGAATAGAACCAGGAACAGGTCGTACTAAACGTATTGAATATATTGATGCATTGCGAGGATTCACGATGTTCCTCGTCGTGTCTCATCACATATCCAATTTGTGTTTCAACGTTGTTGGTGGCGGACTGCCTTCAATCACAAAATACCTTCTGCAGATTCGAATGCCGTTGTTCTTTTTCATCAGCGGTTTTGTGCTGTACAAGGCAGGTGTCGTGTGGGATACGAAACAGATAGTCAGTTTTTTTAAGAAAAAGATACCTGTCCAACTGATTTCGCCTTTTATCTTTTTCCTGACATTTGTCTTTGTTACAGATAAGAATCTGGTAGAGAGTTTATTTGCTGATGGGAAAGTAGGCTACTGGTTTACCTACGTGTTGTTCGAGTACTTTGTACTCTACGCTGCTGTGCGGTTTTGTATCCGCAGCAAATGGGCCGACGTGGTGTTGGTCATACTGGGCATTTGTCTTTATTCCACACGATGGCCGGACTTGAAGTATCACATACCAGTGCCTGAGCATGTGTTGTCATTGCTGAGTTTTGAACATTGGTATCTTTTCCTGTTTTTTGCCATGGGCACTCTGGTGAAAAAGCATTTTAAGGCAGTGGAGAAATTGCTTGATAATAACTGGTTGATTACCATTTGTGTGCTTTTCTATTTCCTGTCGAATGCCTTTAAATTGGGTAATGTGATACCCGAGCTCATCAATTATCCGCTGTTGTCGTTGACTGGTGTGATCATCGTTTTCTCGTTTTTTAGGAAAAAACAGGCGATTTTTACCAAACAGACAACCTTGGGTCGAGTGATGCAGTATACTGGCCGGCGAACGCTTGATATTTACCTGATCCATTATTTCTTCATTCCCTACAACCTCACGTTCTTCACAGTGTTCAAGGATCACCCGATGCCCATTGTGGAATTCACTGTATCGGCGATTATTGCAATCATCATTATCGCTGCCTGCCTGCTTGTGAGCAATATCATCCGCTTGAGTCCTTTCCTGGCGCATTGGCTGTTTGGTGCCAAGCGGGAACAAAAGGCCGCATGAGACTTCTCACATTGGCTTTTACCGTTAAATTTTGCGAAATATTTCAGTGATTTGCGATTGCGGTTTGCACATCTTATAAAAAATATCTAATTTTGCGGGCTAAATGCGCAAAAACGACTTTGGAATGATCAGAAGATTGACAATAATCATGGCGTTGGCTTGCGTGCTCGCGGGTTGTGGCGAGTACAACAAGGTGATGAAAAGCAGTGACTTGGAGTACAAGTATGCCTATGCTAAAAAGGCATTTGAAAACAAGCGTTATGCTCAGGCCTATACCATCCTTACTGATTTGGTGCCTGTATTCCGAGGCACACCCTATGCCGAAGAGTCGCTTTATCTGTTGGGACTGAGCTACTACGAGAATAAGGACTACGTGAGTGCCGGTTCCTATTTCAAGCAGTACTACCAGCGTTATCCTCGTGGCCAGTATGCCGAGTTGGCACGCTTTTATGCCGGTTACGGCTTCTATCTGGATTCACCCGACGCTCAGCTGGACCAGAGCGAGACAATACGCGCTATGGAAGAGTTGCAGGCATTTTTGGATTATTTTCCCAAGAGCGACAAAGTGTCGATTGCCCAAAGCGCGGTGTTTGAGTTGCAGGACAAGCTGGTATTGAAGGAATTGCAGAACGCCACCCTGTACTATAACTTGGGCAACTATATGGGCAACAACTATGAGAGCGCAGTGATCACAGCCCAAAACGCCATCAAGTCCTATCCCTACAGCAAGTATAAGGAAGAGCTGGAAATGCTGGTGCTGAGGTCTCGTTTCAAGGAAGCCAGCGAAAGCGTTGAAGAAAGGAAGGAAGAGCGTTTCCGAACGGTGATCGACGAGTATTACTCATTCATCAACGACTATCCCGACAGCAAGATGCGCAAGGAGGCCGACAACATCTTTAAGATTGCCGACAAATATGTCAACCGCAACTAGACATTACATTTAGATAAATATATTATTATAATAAACATGGATTATAAGAGAACAAACGCACCTCTCACCACGACGGTGCATGACATCATTGAGATGGCAGAGCCTACGGGCAACATCTACGAGACCGTATGCATCATCAGCAAGCGAGCTAACCAGATTGCAGCTGAGATGAAGTCTGATCTGGAAACAAAACTCCAGGAGTTTGCTACGATGAACGATAATCTCGAGGAAATCAACGAGAACCGCGAGCAAATAGAGATCTCGAAATACTACGAGAAACTCCCCAAGCCCACGTTGATTGCAACACAGGAGTACTTGGAGGACAAACTTGCTTTCCGCAACCTTGCGAAAGAACACGATGAGTTTTAAGAATTAGACGAATGAGGCGGGCTTTTTGGCTCGCCTCGTTTGTTTGGTGAACATCATGAGCGGTGCCAATTGGTGCCGCTCATGGTATAATTTCTTATTCAAGTCTTGCGGCGGCTAGGGTGAAGATGGAGACCTTCACGTCGGGGATTTCTTTTAGTGCCGTGGCGCATACGATGAGCGTCGCGCCGGTGGTGACCACGTCATCGACCAGCAGGATATGTTTGCCTGCCATCTGGCGGGCATCATCTTTCAGGGTGTAGTTTCCCTGGATGTTCTGCCATCGTTCCATGGCTCCTTTGTGTGTTTGGGTGGAGTGGGGACGTATCGCTTTCAGGGTCTCAGCGTAGGGGATGCCCATGGCGCCAGCGATGCCACGACCCAAGAATTCACTCTGGTTATAGCCTCGGTGAGCCAGCTTGCTGCGGTGCAACGGCACGGCAGTCACCACGTCAATCCCGTCAAAGAAATGACTGGCTGCCATCTCACCCACAGCTCGCGCAGTGAGCCAGCGGCCCATTTCGGGTGTAGAGTGGTACTTGATGTCATGCAGGATGCTGGCATATGGCGAGCCTTTCTCATAGAAAAAATAGGCTGTGGCGCGTTCGATGGGGATGCGTCCGGCAAATAGCTGTTCCATGGTATTGAATGCCACATCCTCATATCTGGTGCGTGGAAGGGACCCAAGGCATGTGCGGCACAACCATTGCTCGTCGCTGTCAAGGGCTTTCCCGCAAACGGGGCACAATCGCGGCAGCATCACATCGCTAGCGGCGCCTAACCATTGTTTAATCGTCTTCCACATCGATCTGGGTCACTTTCTTGATGCAGTCGCTTGCAAGAGTCGTCTCAAACCCCCTTGACGAGGCAAAGCGCATCATTGCCGCCCAAGCGGCACGAGGATCGCGTTCTTTCACTGTGCGCCACTTGGCACACAGCAACTCTGTGAGCCGTTGACGGTAGACTTCGTCGTCAATGGCCGTCATCGCTTCGTCAATCATCTCACTTGAGATGCCTTTCTGCTGCAGTTGGTAGGCTATTTTGATTTTGCCCCAGCCGTTAAAGGCAAAACGGTCTTTGACAAAAGCATGGGCAAAACGCTTCTCATCGATAAACCCTTGTTCGGTGAGTTGTTGCAGCACTTGGGCCGCTTCACCGGCGTTAAGTCCCCACTTGATGAGTTTCAAGCCAATGTCACATGGTGCCTGCTCGCTGCGGGCGCACAACGCTGCGGCACGGTTCATTGCCTGGGAGGATGTGAGAGGCCGCTTGTTTCTACTCATTGGCTGTGGGATTTTCCTCTAGGCTATCGCTAAGGAATTTCTTGAGTTCGTCAAGCCTTTGCATAGCCTCGTTACGTCCTTGTTGATACACGCGGTTCATCTCGTCAGGGTTATGGGTAGTGCGGCTCACGTTGAGCGGTGTGGTCGGTCTGAACACAAAGGCGTTGCCCTTTTTCTCTTGTTCACGCACCTGTTGCAGTTGCTTGTTATAGAGAGCGGGCCTTTTTTTGAGCGCCTCAATGACCTTGGGCCATTTGCGCAATAGCGGTTTCATGAGCCATAGCCAATGCTCAGCGGTCTTGCGGAAACCCTCTTCGCGGGTAAGGATTACTACATTGCGCCCATATCCCTTGCTCATCATGAACTCCAATGGGATGGAATCGGCGAGGCCACCGTCAAGCAGCAGGTGACCTCCCACCTCTACTGGTTGGGCTACTATGGGCATTGATGCTGAAGCGCGTATCCATTCAAAGAAGTCGTCGTTAACACGGTCCAGCCGATGATAAACCCCGTCGCCCGTTTTCACGTCAAAGCATACCGCATAGCATTCCATGGGCGATTCCTCATAGACGTTGTAGTCGAAGATGTCGTAATGGGTGGGTACCAGCTTGTAGGCGAAATAGGCGTTGTAGTAGTTGCCGGTTTTCAGCAGCGATGCGATGCCGCTATAACGTTTGTCATGGGCAAATCTCACGTTATATCGCAGCGCCCTACCGGCTTGACGTGACTTGTAGTTGCAACCGAAGGCGATGCCAGCTGACACCCCCACCATGCCGTCAACATAGATGTGATTTTCCATGAGTACGTCAAGGATTCCGCAGGTGAACATGCCGCGCATACCTCCGCCCTCGAGTACTATTCCTGTTTTTCCAGTAGCCATATTCGGTAATAAAACGAAATTTTTTTTGCAAATGTAAGCAAAATTTCTTGATTTCGTCGTATATTTGCAAGGAATAAATATGAATAAAGTCAACCCGTAAAATGATACTTGATATGAAAAATCGAAATTCTGTTTCTGTCTTGATGTGCATGTTGGTGGTGTTGATGATGTCGATGCCAGGTAAAGCTTTGGCTTCTGTCATGCAGGGTGACGTGAATCATGATGGCTGTGTGAACATTTCGGATGTCACATCACTCATCGATTATCTTTTGATTGGAGACGCCTCCGAAGAGGTGGATCTGGCATTGGCCGATATAAATGGTGACGGTGCTGTGACTATTGCCGACGTGACCTCTGTTATCGACTATCTGCTGTCTGATAACTGGTCGACCGACGAAAGAGTCTTGGTAACCGTTAACGGCGTGACATTTGTCATGGTGCCTGTACAGGGGGGCACGTTCACGATGGGTGCTACCGTTGATGAGGGCATGTATGCCCGCCGTAATGAATATCCTGCCCACAAGGTGACCCTGTGGGGATACTATATCAGCGAGAGCGAGGTGACGCAGGAGCAGTGGCTGGCAGTCACTAACGACAGCACCTGGGACTATCAGGGAGACTTGCAACGTCCCATGGTGAACGTTTCATTGTTCGATTGCGCAAAGTTTGTGGACCAGCTCACCGCTTTGTCGGGAAAGATCTTCAGGATGCCCACCGAGGCCGAGTGGGAATTTGCGGCTCGTGGCGGAAGCGAAGGTGTGCGTTACAGGTTCTCTGGCAGTGACTACGCCGATGAGGTGGCATGGTACTCTGATAATTCTGGAGGAAGTACTCATCCGGTGAAGACCAAGATGCCCAATTCGTTGGGAATCTATGATATGAGCGGCAATGTTCTGGAGTGGTGCCAAGATTGGTATTCAAGTTACAACGAGACTCCAGAGACGAATCCCGTAGGACCCGAGTCGGGGCTGACCAACGTTGTGCGAGGAGGCGCATGGGACTTTTCCTACTCCTTATGCCATGTGACATGCCGTAACAACTTTGACCCGTATACGAGGGCCGATGATTTGGGTTTCCGTATCGTCATGAATATGGATCGCCGTTGATTCCTGGCATTATTTTTGCTCATCACATGCTGTGTTAACAAGTTTTTTTACTTTTTCTTGACTCAATATGATTGAAAACCGCGACATATTATTTAATTTCGCACAATTTTTCAACCTTTGATATCCAACAATGAACAAAATTGATACCTTGCTTGCCCAGAAACTGATAAAAATCAGTGCGATCAAGTTGCAGCCCGACAGTCCATTTGCTTGGGCGACTGGTTGGCAATCGCCCATTTACACCGATTTGCGCATGACGCTTTCTTATCCTGATGTGCGTAATCTCATCAAGGTGGAGATGGCCCGTCTCATCATGGAGAATTTTGGTGACGCCGACGTGATTGCGGGCATCGCCACAGGAGCTATCGCTCATGGCGCGTTGGTGGCCGACTCGTTGGCGCTGCCCATGGTATATGTGCGTTCTACCCCCAAGGACCATGGACTGGAGAACCTCATCGAGGGTGACATCAAGCCGGGGCAAAAGGTAGTGCTCATCGAGGACCAGCTTTCCACGGGCAACAACTGCTTGAAATGCCTCAATGCTGTTCGTGAAGCAGGTGGCATCGTGCTGGGTGTGCTGGTCATCTTCGATTATCAGTTCTCCAAGGCAGCTAAGGCGCTCAAGCGTGCCAAACTGCCCATCATCACACTTACTAACTTTGAGACGATGATCGATGTGGCAATCGATGGCAATAAAATCACACAAGCCGATGCCGACACGCTCCTGCAATGGCACAGCGACCCCGAGAATTGGACGTCTCCCGCATTCGATTCGGTGGACTGATATTGGTATCCTAAACTGAAAACTGAAAAATGGAATCATTCAAGAGTACACCTCATGTCATCGCATGTGACGCGACGACAATATACAGCAAACTCACTAACCCGTCACTTATCAGGCAGCAGATTGAGGCCCATGCCGACAAGATTGACGACGAGGCACGGCAGCATCTTGACACGGTGAATTTCACCGATGACTCGATCTCCATTCAGTCACCCATGGGCGAGGTGAAGCTATCGCTGGACCACGAGAACAGCATTGAGGGGCAGCGCGTGGTATATACCGCTTCTCAGTCACCGGTGCCCATCAATATGGTCATTAATCTGGAACCTCAGCCCGATGCCACTACAATGAGCGTCGCTGAGTTGCAGCTGAATCTTCCGTTCTTCCTGCGCAAGATGGTGGAGGGCCAGCTCAAGGAAGGAGCCAACCGCTTTGGTGAGCTGCTTGCCCGCATCCCCTTCGACAAGCCCTAGGGATTTTTGCAGCATCTGTTTTTACAGGCATCGAAGCAGAACAGCGAATCGTAGCAACCCCATAAAGGATCGTGTTGCGCACGAGAAATCAAACAAGTTATCTTATTGAAATTAGTTGGATTTCTTGTGAGCGAACGCGAGCAATCCTTATCCAATAACATAATGAACCGTGACTCGCTGAACAGTCACCACGAACCGTGAAATCGTTAAATATTTTTAAGGAACAGCGCAATTACTTGTGATTGCGCTTTTTTGTGCTACCTTTGTGAGATTTTAAGAATTAACCACAAATCTTTAGAATATGAAACGATATTTCTCTACTTGTGTTTTTGTGCTGTTGCTTTCGGCCATGATGATGCAGGCATGGGCCTATGGCACGCCAAAACGTGAATTTCGGTCGGCTTGGATCGCTACCGTATGGTGTCTTGACTGGCCTGCCCAGGGCGCAGGGGCCACCAAGCAGATGGCTCAGATGGACCGCTTGCTCGACTCATTGCAGTACAACCGGTTCAACGCGGTGAACTTCCAGGTGCGCTCGATGTGTGATGCGATGTACAATTCGAGCATCGAGCCGTGGTCCAGCTACTTGACTGGTACCCGTGGCGCTGACCCGGGTTTTGACCCGCTGCAGTATGTTGTCGAGGGATGTCACAAGCGCGGCATGGAATGTCATGCTTGGGTGAACCCCTATCGTTGGAGCACGGGCACCAACTGGAACACGCCCTATGATCAGGAACTCAAGAATGACGGCTGGTTGCTGACCTATGGCTCAACGATTATTCTTGATCCGGGCCAGCAACGCACGATTGACCGCATCGTGGAGGTGTGTAAGGAGATTATCACAAACTATGATGTGGATGGAATCCTCTATGACGATTATTTCTATCCTAACGGAATTCCCACAGATGCCAGCGCCGAGGATTATGGCGAGTGGCAGGCATCAGGCACATCGCTCTCGTTTGCCGACTGGCGTCGCGATAATGTCAACCGCATGGTGAAGGCTGTATATGACATGATCCAGGAGACCCGACCCGAGGTGCGTTACGGCATTTCTCCGGCTGGTGTCGCAGCAACAAGTTCGGCGGTGGCCAGCCAGTATGACGTGGATCCTTGTCCCTCAGGCAGTGACTGGCAGTATAACGGCATCTTCAGTGACCCGCTGGCGTGGCTTGCGTCGCAAACTATCGACTACATCTCCCCACAGGTCTATTGGAAAATCGGTGCCACTGCCGACTATGGCAAGATTACCCCTTGGTGGGGCAAGGTTGCAGCCAAATTCGGCCGTCAAGTTTATATCTCATCCTCTATCTCGGGATTGAGCGGCGGTTCCACCGATGTGCAATACAAGGAATATGCCGATGAGGTGGAGCTTAACCGCACCAGCTCAATCGACGGCAACCCCGGCGCCATTTTCTACTCGTGCAAATACCTGTATGCACTCAATAGCAAAACATTGGCAAGCTATCTCAAGAGAACCGTGTTCACGAAACCTGCTCTGCCGCCTGCCATGCCGTGGAAAGAGGGTTACAACCCTGGTGTAGTGCAAAACCTCGGCCGTTCGGGGAATAAACTCACATGGGATGGTTATGACAATGTCCGCTACTCGGTGTATGCTTTCCCAATGACGATGAACGTGACCACTTTCGCTGGTCAGATTGATTATCTGCTGGGCATGACCTATGAGTCGTCGTTTGAGATTCCGTCAGAATATCAGCAGGGTTGCCAATTCGCTGTGTGCGTGCTTGACCGCGTGGGTAACGAGTGGAATCCGGCCTTCTTGAGCATTGAGCTTGATGAACTTGACAATCCTGTGCTCATCAGTCCCGAAGCAGGGGCGACCGTTGATGCTCCTTTCAATTTCTCATGGCACAAGGTGGATGGAGCTACGAGCTACATGGTGGAGCTTGCCGCATCTCCCGATTTCAGCAATGTGATGGAGCGCGTTTCGGTCACCGATACCCTCGTCAGCGTGTTACACTTCAGCAAACTCACGCATGGTGTGGAGCAGTACTGGCGCGTTCAGTCGTGTTCCGATAGCTGCTACAGTGGTGTGAGCGAGGTGCGTGCCTTTACGCCCATGATGCTCACCATCACCGAGCCTGCCGATGGTAGTGAGGACCTGCAGCTGCCCGTTGTGGCTAAGTGGTACACCTGTGGTCGCAGCAATGATGCCTACCTGTATCTGTCTAATGACGACATGTTCCAATCCGTAATCTACCAGGGGGCTTCATCAACTGGTGAACTTGAGATTCCTGATAACATCCTGGAACCAGGCAATACCTATTTCCTGAGAGTCCTGCTTCCTGCCGACGGTGTGACGATGACCAGTAATGTGGTGCGCTTTTCCATAGCACATGCAGCAGCACGCTTTGCCCAGCCTGTCGCAGGTGGAGTGCTGTATAAGGGACAACACATCGCCCTCAAGCCCCAGCAATGGGCAACATCTTATGTTATCGAGGTGTCCAGCAAGGAAGGCACTTGGGGACGAACACGCTTCATTGAGGCTCTGAAGGACGGACAGAATGAGACCACGTTGCCTGCCGAGGAGATTAAGGTTGACGGCAAGTTCATGGTTGACGGGAACACCTATTACGCCCGTAGCAAGACCAGCTATCTCGACTTCGACGGTAATGCCCATACAACGGCCTATGGCCCCATTATCAGTTTCGTATATCGGGAGAATCAGCCTCTGGTGGGTGACGTGACGGGCGACGGCGAGGTGAACATTGCCGACATTAACATGGTCATTGATATCATCCTGCGTGGAACGGCCAATCTTGCCGGTGACGTGAACAACGACGGCGAGGTGAACATTGCCGACATCAATGATATCATCGACATCATCCTCAAGATGTAATTTCTGCATTCAATAGCTCAGACAACCATAACAACTGGAAAAACAACTTCAACAACACGACTATTGTCAAAGTTGTCAATCAAGTTGTTATGGTTGTCTGATTTTTTTACGTCAACGCCTAGTTTGTAAAGTATTAATAATCAAATAGCTGCGATTATTTAAGGCTCGACAATATCGTTTGTTCTTTTTTTCTTTCTAGTTTTTATGTTGTTTGATTTTGGGAAGAGGATGATAAGGAGGGAGGCGGCGAGGCCGTAATAGACAGCGTCGCCGGGGAGGGAGGCGAATTTGGCGAGGAGCATGGCGGCGACACCGACGGGCATGGAGAGCAGCACGCGGCGGGGCTGGAAACGGCCAGGACACCACAGGGAGAAACTCAGCGGGAACAGGATGGCGACGGCACGCAGGCCCAACGACAGGAACCCCAGATCGTTGATGAATGTGCCGTTGAACAGTATAGCCACAATGAATGCCACCAAGAGGATGCCCACGATGGACAGCCGCGTCTGAGACAGTTGAGATAGGGGAGAGGCGGCAATGCCTAAGCGGCGTTTCAGGTTGCCATAGACATCGCGCACCAGGATGGTCGAAGCGCCTAACGACAACCCGCTGCCGCACCCCAGGATGTTGATGAGCATGGTACCCAGCAGCAATCCGCCCAGCCAGGCCGGAAGATGTTCCAGCACAAATACAGGAAACGCTAGCGCTGATCCGTCGATGACGCCTACGTTTGCTGGTATGGTCTCACCCATGCGCTGGATTTCGGCTAGTTCGCCGCTGGTAATATAATGTCCGCGCATGTATAGACCAACAAGCGTGCATGCGGCACCGATGATGGGCATGAACAGGGAACACAACACGGCACCGCGACGGGCCTTGGCGCTTGATGCGGCCGACCAGATGCATTGTGCATAGGTCTGGGTGGACACCACGCCCAGGATGAGCGACAGGCAACCGCCCATGTCCTTGAAGAATCCTCGGGCAAACGGACTGCTATAGCGCTCATGGATGCTCTCGACCCCTTTCAACCCGTTCAGGTCTGCAAGATGGGGCGTTTCTAGATAAATGTGGTCAATGCCTTCACGCAAACCGGAAAAACCGCCACCGATATGCCAAACGACAATGCCCGCCACTAAGGAACTGACGTACAGCAGAATTAATTTGACGATACCGCTAGCTCCAGCGCTGCGTATGCCACCAAACAGCACCAGCAGCATAATTAGTATGGCGCTGGCAAGCGCAGCCCACACCAGATGGATGCCGAACAGGCTGGTAATCATGGCCGATGACGATAGTACTTGGGAGACGATGCTGATGAAGATACCGATAAGAAAAAGTGCCGAACCAACCGTTTCGGCCTTGTGACCGTATTCGCGGCTGACAATCTCGAGCAGGGTGGAGCATCCGCTGCGGCGCAACGGTCCGGCATAAAAGAGCCCTAACACCAAAGATCCCAAGCCGGCCCCGATGGTAAACCACCATGCCGACACACCATAGCAGAACGCCAGCTGTGCCGTGCCGATGGTGGATTGTCCACCCGCCAGCGTGCCCAGTAATGCGCCACACACCATCCAGCTGCCGCTCGTGCCACCGATGGTGAAAGTCTGGGCGTCCTTTATTTTTCGCCCCGACAGCCAGCTCACTGCTAGCAAGAGCGCTACGGTCAAAATGACCCCTATGAGATGTACAATCGATACCATTTCGAGAATAACCGCTATCAGGTGTGCAAAGGTACAAATAATATCGCCTGCCGTGTATGTTTTTGACTAACGGATATCGGCCTATGGCTGTTTCATGCTGATTTTGGACGGTTTTTGCCATGGAGACAACTTAGATTATTTATGACTATTATTTTTAATAAAATATTGATTAAAAGGGTTTTGTGGTATCAAAAAAGTTAGATTTTTCATTTGATTTGCATGGTGTTGACTTTTTTATGATTACCTTTGTAAAAAACTAACCGAATAAACCAAAATAACCAAAATGAGACGTTTTTTATCATTAACTATCATGATGATTGTCGCGCTGGTCTCAATCGCGGCTGTCTATGAGCCGACATTGACCAGTGACAATGAAGTGTGTGTGTTCTTTGAAGCTAACAGTACGGTGAATGACGCGCCTAAAATCTGGGTGTGGGAAGGTAATACCGACGGGCGGAACTATGTGGGCACGTCATGGCCCGGACCAGCAATGACCTATATGGGAGACACCCAGAGCGGCAACAAGATTTACAAATGGACCTATACGGGCAATTTGACGATGCCCACCGGCCTTATCTTTACATGGAACAGTGAGTCGGGCCGTGTTGACGGTTCCTACACCAACCATGGCTACTATGTAATGGGCCAGTTGACCAAAGTGATTGGGGCAGGCGAGAGCACTTTTGTACCCAACCAGAATGTCATTTACGAGCTCGACCTATATAACTTCACCAGCCAGGGTACACTTGCCGCCGCACAAGAACGTCTGGATTACCTCAAGGACCTGGGTATTGATATCATCTGGCTCATGCCCATCCATCCCCGTGGTGTGCTGGGGCGTATCGGTTCGTTGGGCAGCCCTTACGCTTCACGTGACTATCATGCGGTGAACAGCGATTTCGGCACCATCGATGACCTCCGGGCCTTTGTGGCTGCCGCCCATCAGCGTGGCATGCAGGTGTGGCTTGACTGGGTCGCCAATCACACCGCTAAGGATAATGTGTGGATTACCGAACATCGTGAATATTACAACTCGACCCTAACCAGCCCCAACGGCTATGGCGACGTCTATCAACTCGATTACAGCAAGGAGGTGACCCAGTTGGCGATGATCGAGGCGATGGAATTCTGGATCGATCAGGTGGACATCGACGGTTACCGTTGTGACTACGTCAGCAGCAATACCATTCCCACTAGTTTTTGGACCCGTGCCATCAAGGCGTTAAAGGAATACAAACCGGGCAAGACTATCACCATGCTGGGCGAGGGCGACATGGCCAACAGCGTGCAACGGCTACTGGTGTGTGGGTGGGACTATGATTACGCTTGGGGATTCCAGTCGGCATTGGTCAACAACAGGACCAATCCCTCGGGTGTGCTCACACAGTGCCGCAATCTGGTCGGAGACCTGCGTTTCACCGACATCAGCCGCATGGTTTACCTCACTAATCACGATCAGAATTACAGCAGTACGATGTCATCGCAGTATGGTAACAACGCATACGCCTTCACCGTGTTGACATTCACGCTCTATGGTATGCCCATGCTGTATAATGGTCAGGAGACGGGCTACCTGATGTCGCGTAAACTGGACTATTTCAACCGCACACCCATCAACTGGAATACCGTTGACAACAAGATGCTCAATACCGTCAAAGCCTTGACGGCCCTCAAGCACAATTGCGATGCCCTGATTGACAATGGCGACCGTGCCAGCGAGGTGACTTTCTTGACCACTGGCAATAGCAACCTTGTCGCTTATACCCGCCATCACAATCAACAGACGGCGCTCATTTTACTCAACCTGGGCTCCAGTACAGTGAACACTACCGTGAGCGGATTGGAAGCTGGTTCATGGAAACTTGGCATCGACGTTGACAACATCTCGGCAGGATTGACCGCTACACCAGTAACGCTCAATGCGACCCAGACTTTCTCGGTTCCCGCTGGCGGTTACAAGGTCTATTACAAAGGAGAGCCTGTTAACATGCTCAAGGGTGATGTGAATGGCGATGGTGAGGTCAATATCACAGACGTTACCACACTCATCGACCATCTCTTGGGAAGTGACCTGGCTGTTGATATTGCAATAGGTGACATGAATGGTGACGGTGAAATCAACATCAGCGATGTGACGCTGATCATCGACTACATCTTGGAGCATTGATTAAGTGAAAGAATTATGAATTCTGTCATACAGGTGATATGAGAATGAGCAGATATCCCATCTTGGTAGCCATGATGCTGACTTTTGCGGTCAGTTTAACTGGTGCGCCTTCCCAGAATGCTTTTTGGCGGTTGGACAGCCTGATTGCGACCCAACCCCGCATTATTGCTGACAAGGAGCAGCGCCTCATTGAGATGAAGGCAGGTCTGGCACGTGAAACCACGGCTGAACGCCAATATGATGCTTTAAAGCGCCTGTATGAGGAGTATTCCGCTTACCAGTATGACTCTGCTTACGCCTATGTGGCCGACTGCATCGCCATAGCGAGCCAATTGGGGGATGAGAGCAAGCTCAATGAGAGCCGGCTGAATTTGGCGCACATCCTGTCCACAGCGTGCTTGATGGATAAGGCTCAACAGACATTGAGCCAGATTGACACGACCCGGTTAACCCCCGATCAGCTCATCCGATATTACCGCACGTGTACCGATTTGCTCATTTATCAGGCGGAATATATGCAAGGCACACAGTATGCCGATGAATATGTGCGCCAACTCGTCAGTCTGCGCCAACACATTATAAATATTCGAGTGCCGCACGACAACGTCGATTATCTGCTGACTGTCGCCGAATCGCGTGCCGACAGTCAGCAACCTCGGCAGGCCGTTGACCTGCTTGCCCGGTTGATGCGGAACTACGCGAGCGGAGACCGGTTGTATTCCATCATCACCAGTACGATGGCGTTTCACTATTCCCAAATGGGCGACCTTGACGGGCAGATGAAATTCCTCATCAAGAGTGCTGAGAGTGATCTGGAAGGTTGCATCCGCGAGAACACGTCGCTCAGGATGATTGCCGACCGCCTGTTTGACGAGGGAGACATCGACCGTGCATACCGCTACATGCGTGTGGCGGTTGATGATGCCAACTTCTACGGCACCCGTCTTCGCAATATCCAGTCGTCACGCATTGTGCCCAAAATTCTGACTGCATATCAGACCAAGCAGGAACGCAACCACCGCAACATGATGTGGCTCCTTGCCGCCATCTCGGTCATTGCGGCAATGCTGGTGGTGGGTGTCATTGCTATCTACCAGTTGCTCAAGCGTTACCGTCGCTTGAATGAACAAAAACGGGCTATCAACGAACAGTTGCGGCAGGTCAATGCCCAGTTGGGAGATACTGTCGAGCAACTGCATGAGAGTAACGGGTTATTGCAGGAAAGGGAAAAACTGAAGGAGGAGTATATCGCCCGTTTCCTAGCTTTGTCAAGCAAATTCATCGACCGTGGGGAGGAGCAGCGCAAGGCGCTCTACCGCCTGCATCGTGACCGCAAGACCGAGGAATTGTCGAGGGAACTGAAAAGTACCCACTTCGGCAACGAGAATGCCCAGCTGTTTTACGAGAACTTTGACAAAGCCTTCCTGAACATTTATCCGAACTTCGTGAACGAGGTGAACAAGTTGCTTCAAGAGGACGGTAAGATTGAGGTGAAGAATGGCAAGCGTTTGACTACCGAGTCGCGTGTGCTGGCGCTCATCCGCATTGGAATCATCGACAACCAAAGCATCGCCAACATCCTGCGAGCCAGCCTCACAACCATTTATACCTACCGTTCTAAGCTCAAGGCCCGAGCGATTAGCAAGGATGACTTTGAGGCAAGTGTAAAGGCTATTGATTGTTGAGATAATTTGCGTTTGTAAACTGAATAATTAACAAATGAAACCATATTGATATGAAAAGATTTTTGTTGTTTACCTTGATGTGCTTGATAATGAGTACTGTATCTGGCGCTAAAGACGTGAAGGTCATCTCGCCCGATGGGGAATTGTCGGTGACCGTAGGAGTTGATGGCGGACACGCCTGGTATCAGGTTATACGAGGTTCTGAGGCCGTTATCAAACGCTCGGAGCTGGGCTTTATTCTCAAGGACGGTAACATGAACGGCAATTTCAAGATGGGTAAGGTGACCCGTTCGGCGCTTGACGAGACATGGAGCCAGCCGTGGGGCGAGGATGCCAAGGTGCGCAACCATTACAACGAGATGAAGGTTCGCCTTCAGGAAAAGAACGGTCAACACCGTGTGCTCGATGTGGTATTCCGTGCTTTTGACGACGGTGTGGCTTTCCGATATGAGTTCCCTGTGCAGCAAGGTCTCAAAGATTTCGTCATCATGGAAGAGGTAACGCAGTTCGCATTGCCAACCGATGCGCCGACTTGGTCGATACCTGCGCTAACCGACTATTATGAAGGTATTTACACCCGTGAGCCTGTGAGCCAAAAGGGCAACATGTCGAGCCCTGTAGCCCTGGAGGTGAACGACTCGCTTTACATGGCCATCATGGAGGCCAACCTTACTGACTACTCGACGATGAATCTTTCGCACAATGGTACGACCCTTGCTGTGGATTTGGTGCCTTGGCAAAACGGTGACAAGGTGAGGGTAGGAGAGACACGGGTATCGCCTTGGCGTGTTATGATTATCGGGCATAAACCTGCCGATATCCTGCTCTCGCGCATGCCTCTTAATTTGAATGAGCCTTGCCGTATTGAGGATACTTCATGGCTGCAACCGACGAAGTATGTAGGTATCTGGTGGGCGTTGCAAAATCAGCGTTGGACATGGTCCCAGGGTGAGCGCCATGGAGCCACGACCGAAAACACAAAGCGTTATATCGACTTTGCCGCACGTCACGGCATGGGCGGTGTGTTGGTCGAGGGCTGGAACTACGGTTGGGATGGCGACTGGACCCGTGAGGGCAATAAATTCAGCTTCACCAAGGCCTATCCCGACTATGACTTAAAGGCCTTGTGCCGATATGCGCGTGAGCGTGGTGTTCGCATCATTGCCCATAACGAGACGGGCGGCGCCGCGCAGAATTACGAAAACCAGATGGAAGAGGCTTACACTCTCTATGAGTCGTTGGGCATCAACACCATCAAGACGGGCTACGTCAACCCGCATTTCTATAATGGTGAGTTACAGCACTCGCAGTGGGGCGTGCGCCACTTTCGCAAAGTGATTGAGACGGCCGCCCGTCACCACATGATGATCGTCAACCATGAGGGCGCCATGCCCAGCGGCATACAGCGCACGTGGCCCAACCTCATTGGCACCGAGAGCATGCGCGGGCAGGAGTATAATGCTTTTGACCGCAAGGGCGGCAATCCGCCTTATCATGAATGCATCCTGCCGTTCACCCGTGGTTTGGGCGGTCCCATGGACTTCACGCCTGGTATTTTCGAGTATAACAACGAGGCTGTTCCTGGAACCCGTCCACAAACGACATTAGCACACCAACTCGCCGAATATATTGTCATTTATAGTCCCGGTCACATGGCGGCCGACCAGATTGAGAACTATGAGCATCAGCCCGCCTTCAAGTTCATCGAGGAAGTGCCCACTAACTGGGAACGCACCCTTGTGCCCCATGCCGAGATGGGCAAGTATGTGACCTTTGCCCGTCAGGAACGTGGAACTGACAACTGGTACATTGGCAGCGTGACCGATAGTGAGGCCCGCGATTTGAGTTTAAAGTTGGATTTCCTGGGTGATGGAAAGTATACGGCAATGATCTACGAGGACGGCCCCGATGCAGACTATCGCACCAACCCTTATCCGATGACCATTCGCCGCTTGGATGTGGACCGTGGGACTGTATTGCACTTCCATCTTGCCCCGGGTGGTGGCGTCGCCGTCGGCATTATCAGGAAATAAACCCGTGACAACCAGTTTTTTCCCTATTGGAATGTTTTTTTAAAATATTGAGATAATTTTATCGGTTTCTGCTTGTGTTTCAGGATTTTTTTGTACCTTTGCAGTCGCGCTTTTCGGGAATGTGTCCGAAAAGGCTGTTTAACTAACTTATTATTAACAATTTAAATGAGCGAAGAATTAAAAAATTCTCCAATCGCCGATTTCGATTGGGACGCCTATGAGAAAGGCGAGACCAAAAGAGACAAATCTTTTGAAGAACTGGAA
>JAFZKD010000034.1 GCA_017553785.1 Muribaculaceae bacterium
ATAGACCTCCTTGGGATTGGTCTCGCCCCAGGCGAAGTAGTCGCCGTATTCCTCAGGAGCGTTCGCACCGATGTTGCACGTTGCCCACAGCGTGCCGCTGGGCAGGCCCAGGTCAACCCACTCGTGAGTATCAGGATCGGGCTCATCATCGCATGATGAAAGAGATGCCAGCCCTGCAACAAAAAACAGTAATAAAACAAATTGCTTAATGGTTTTCATATTGTGGATCCTTAAATTGTGATTTCAAATTTCGCAAAGAGCGGTACCAAATACTATGGCAGGCGCACAGCACGGACCATTAACCCGTCGGAGCGGATGGTGTAGTACCAGTACACGCCCTCCGAATTGAAGTTAATGCGGTAGGCGTAGTAGGAGTCGTACGGGCTGAGCGAGCGCGACCAATAGTAGCCGTTCGAGCCCACGAGGCTGTGCGAATCTTTCCAGCGGCTACCTGCGGCAGGCAAGAAGATGGTGTTGCCGTTAGGGCCGGTTCCTTGCTGGCCATACACTCCGTTACGGGTAGTCCATGTCCAGGTGCACTGTTCTTCCAACTCCAGTTGCTGCTCATGGGTCGGCATGCGCCAGGACGGTCCCCAATTAACATAAGCGGCATCGTCCTCGGGATCCAATTCGGTCTTGTCGTCGGTAAAGTCGTTGTAACCGTAATAGGGGACGGCACAGTACTTCGTCAGCATATCGTAGTTACCGTTGCACCACTTGTAAGTGCCCCAGGAATACCAATCCTTAGGTGCGGTCTCGCCCCAGGCGAAGTAGTAGCCGTAGTCCTCGGGAGCGTTCGCCCCCACGTTGCAAGTCGCCCAGAGCGTGCCACTTGGCAGACCTAGGTCAACTTCGAAGGCAGGTACCACGAAGGTCTGCTCAACCGTATCACTATTCTGTAAATTGATGCCATAGCCGTAACCCGACACCACAATGGTCTGTTGCTTGTAGGTTTGAGTAATCGTGTAAGGTAGAATTGTTTCAATACCATTGACGTATGCTTTATAGGCATTGGCGCATCTTGCTGTGATTTCAAAGTTCTCGTCCATTGCAAAAACGGGAGGCTCAGCTATGGGCGTTGGCTTAGGCTCATCATCGCTACATGATGTAAGAGATGCCAGCCCTGCAACAAAAGACAGTAATATAATAAATAGCTTAATTGTTTTCATGTTGTGAATCATTACATTGTGAAGTCAAATTAAGTGATATCTCGTTTATATATCATTATGCATTGCAAAGGTATAAAAAATATTGTTAAACATTTCATTATCTCAACTTTTTAGGTGGATCATGAGGAGCTGGTACTCGTCCTGAGCCTCTTTGGATAAATCGCTTGCTGAGTCGGGCGATGATTTCTTTTGGTGCGCATATCAACAACTGAAAAAAGAAGTCGAGGTTGGCACATCTTCAACGTCAGCCTTGTTAGTTTCTTTCAGACTCGCTGTCGGTTTGATATATGGTTATCGTGTATTTGTTAAATGAATATAAAAATTCGGTTGACAAATAGACACACATAGAAAAAGCCAAACGGCTCATTACAAGTCATTTGGCTTTCCTTTTGGTGACCCCGGTGGGACTCGAACCCACGACCCATTGATTAAGAGTCAATTGCTCTACCAACTGAGCTACGGAGTCATCGTTTCGTCAATAGCGGTGCAAAGGTACTGCTTTTTTCTAAATCGCAAACAATTTTGGCGTTTTTTTTTGAAAAAAAAGTGATTTTTCGTTTCAAGCGGTCCAAAATGCCTATATTTGTGACAAGTAAAACTCTAAACAAGACGGTATGGACGACAAGAGATATGACTTTGACCAGGTGATAGACCGCCATGGGACTGGATGTGTGATGGTTGACCGATGCAAGGAGATGTTCGGCCGTGAGGATGTGTTGCCTCTGTGGGTCGCCGACATGGGCTTTGCCGCTTGCCCCGATATCACTCGGGCGCTGGTCGAGCGCGTTCAAAATCACCCCATCTACGGCTACAGTGTGCCGCTCGAAGACTACTGGCAGTCCATCATCGACTGGCAACGTGAGCGCAACGGACTGGAATTCACCCAGGAAGAGGCATGCTTCATCGGAGGCATCGTCAACGGCTTTGGGCTGGCGCTCAACCACTTCACCCGTCCTGGAGACAAGGTGGTCATCCAAGAGCCGGTGTATCACCCGTTCAGGATGCTCATCACGGGCAATAACCGTATGGTCGTGAATAATGGACTGCGCCGCACTGCCGACGGCTTCTACGAAATGGATCTGGAAGACTTGGAGCGCGTCTTCAAGACCGAGCAGCCTCGCATGATGGTGCTGTGCAATCCTCACAATCCCATCGGCATCGCATGGCCGGCCGACGTGCAGCGCCAAGTGGCGATGCTGGCACGGAAATATGAGGTGGTCGTCTTCAGCGATGAGATTCACGGCGACCTCACACTCAAGGGGCAACACCACACCTCGTTCCTCACGGTGAGCGACGACGCCCGTGCCGTGGGCGTGGTGATGGGCGCCCCCAGCAAGACGTTCAACATAGCCGGCATCGTCAGTTCATGGTGCGTAGTCAAGAATCCCGACCTGCGCAAACCGTTCTTCCACCAACTGGAGGCCAACGAGCAATGCTCCCCCAACTTCCTGTCGATGACAGCCACCCGTGCCGCCTACCGCCACGGCGGCGAATGGCTCGCCCAGTGCCTGGACTACATCGAGGACAATATCGACATGGTGGTGGACTACTGTCGTGATCACATCCCTGGCATCGTGGCGATCAAGCCCCAAGCATCCTTCCTCGTGTGGCTCGACTGTACAGGATTGGGACTAGACCACGATGCGCTCAGCGACCTGTTTGTCAACAAGGCACGCCTGGGCCTCAACGACGGCGCCATGTTCGGCAAGAGCGGCAGCGGTTTCATGCGTCTCAACGTCGCCGTGCCACGCAGCGTGCTTCGGCAAGCCATGCAGCAGCTCGCCGAAGCGGTAAAATCGCTCTAATCGGTTTAAACGTATCAACAGCCCGCTGTCAAGAAGGCAACGGGCTGCTGTTTGTTTTATAAATACCTTTCTATCAGGCCAGCTTAGCCAAGGCGGCTGAGATGCGCTTGGCGGCCTCACGCAGGTTCTCATCACTTGTGGCGTAGCTCAGGCGGATGTATCCCGGGCAGCAGAAGGCGCTACCAGCCACGGTGGCGACATGAGCCTCGTTCAAGAGGTAGAGGGCGAGGTCATTATCGTCGTTGATCAGGGTATCGCCACAACGCTTGCCATAGTAGTGCTCAACCCTGGGGAAGGCATAGAAAGCACCATCGGGCATGTTCAACTCCAGACCGGGAATCTCCTGCAGGAGACCCACGATGAGGTTACGGCGGCGCTCAAAGGCCACGCGCATCTCCTCGACGCAGTCCTGCGAGCCGTTATAGGCAGCCTCGGCAGCCTTTTGGGCAATCGACGATACACCACTGGTGTACTGACCCTGCATCTTGTTGACCGCCTTAGCGACCCAAAGGGGTGCGGCGATGTAACCAATGCGGTAACCCGTCATGGCATAAGCCTTGGACACGCCATTGATGATAACCACCTGCTCCTTGATGGCATCGAACTGGGCCAGCGACTCGTGCTTGCCCACATAGTTGATGTGCTCGTAGATCTCATCAGCGATGACCATCACATCAGGGTGACGGGAAAGCATCTCGGCAATGCTCTTCAGTTCCTCATAGTTGTAGATGGCGCCACTGGGATTGCTGGGCGAACAGATGATGATGAGCCGGGTCTTTTCGTTCATGGCAGCCTCAAGTTCATCGGCTGTCACTTTGAAGTTCTTCTCCATGCTCGAGGTCAGCAGCACGCTCTTTCCGCCGGCAAGGTTGACCATCTGCACATAGCTTACCCATGCCGGTGTGGGGATAATGACCTCATCGCCCGGGTTGACGAGCGCCATGATGGCATTGCACAGCTCGTGCTTTGCACCATTACCGACAACGATCTGGTCGGGGGTGTATTCCAAGCCATTCTCACGACGCAGTTTCTCGCACACCGCCTGACGCAACGACAAATAGCCGGGGACGGGTGAATAGAACGAGAAATTGTCGTCAACAGCCTGCCGTGCGGCGGCCTTGATGTGGTCAGGGGTGAAAAAGTCGGGTTCTCCCACCGAAAGGTTAATCACGTCTACGCCTTGAGCGCGCAGTTCGCTGCTCTTTTGCGACATGGCCAAGGTGGCACTAGGTGCCAGTGCGTTGATACGGTCCGAAAGTCGGTTCATGATTGTTTTGTTATTATGAGTTTTTAGTTAATTAGTTTTTACGGGTGCAAAGGTAGGTCATTTTTAGATATTGTTCAAGTTTTGGCATCAAAAAGCGAAAGACTCACTTCTCCACTACCCTGCCGCGCACGACCTTGAAACGGCGGTCAAATTCCTCGCGTGTCCGCTTCCAGCGGTTGTGGCTCCATAGCCAGTACTGGGGAGCGCGGTTGATGGTCTGCTCCATACGCTGGAAATAGATGTCGGTCAACTCAAACTCTCCCATCGACGACGGGTCGCGTGTGATGACCTGGAACTCGCAATCGTAGTAGCCTCGGCGCGGGCATTTCACATCAAGATAGACGACAGCCTGACGCTGCTGACGTGTGATGCGCTCTATACCGGTGAATACCGGGGTATCCTCGTGGTTGAGAAAGGTGAGCCAGTGGTGGATGTTCTCCCACTTGGGCACCTGATCATTGATATAGCCCAGCATGGTCACTATGCCCTCCTGCTTCTTGCCGATGATCCAACGCAGGGAATCATTCTTGGGGACACACACAGGACCCATGCGGTTGCGCATTTTCAACACCACCCGGTCAAACACCTTGTTCTGCAACGGATGATACAGTTGACCCAAGATCACATCCCGCTCCACGGGCGGCAGCCACAGTGCGAACGAGGTGACCCACTCCCAGTTGCCGTAATGACCCAGCAACAGGGCGATAGACTGGCCGCTATTGAGAATCTCGCCCACTTGTTCACAACCCTTGAAGGTCATACGCCGCATGATGTTCTTGTGACTGATGGTGGTATATTTTACGGTCTCGGCGACAAGGTCACACATGTGACGGTAGCACTTGCGCTGTAAGGCCTTCAATTCCGGGGCGCTCATATCGGGATAGGCACCCCTGAGGTTTTTACAGATGACACGGTGCCTGTACCTCAGCACATAGGCCACCACCACAAACAGGATGTCACTGAACAGGTAATGCATCCACATGGGCAGCAGCGACAGCAAGTACCACGTGCCATAAACCACCCAAAACGCTATGTTATCAAATGCCTTTTTCATTACGGTTGCTAAAGTACAACTATTTATCGGTATAGACAAATCCACACGACCCCACAAGTCCAACATTTTGTGGATTTCAGCAAATATATCTAAAAACATTTTGTGGATTACGACAAAAAACACTATTTTTGAAAAAATTTAATCTTGCTTTTTATTATGAAGAGAATTCTTTTGTTGATGGCTGTTGCATTGCTTTTAGCCTTTATTTCTTGCAATTCCGCTAAAGATTCTGAAAGTCAAATAACAAGAATAGATTCTGAATTGGAGGAAGAATTGACTATAAATCATTTTGACGCACTTGCACTGGATAGCGCCGATAGGCATTGTGTCGATAAAGTCAATGAGTTTGCCTTCTCTTTATTGCATCAGATCACTAAAGATAAGGACAGTTCCTTTGTTGTGGCTCCTTTGAGTCTGGCCAGTGCGATTGCAGCCGCAGGTAATGGCGCAGATGGTTTAGTCCGCGATAGTCTTGAGCGGATATTCGGTCCGATCATCAACGCCAATGCCTTTTATAAGAAGTATATGGCAGCCCTGCCTCACAATGACTATTCTGATTGTATAATGTTGAATTACCTGGCTGTCAACACTGATGCTCCCATCTTAGACGCTTTCTCCAAAACGGTTACCGACAGTTACAATGCCTGTGTCCAAAAACACGATTTTGCCGATAAGAAAGTCATCAAAAAGATTAATGACTGGTTCCACCAACAATCACTCGATGACAAGATTAGAGTTATCGAAAAACTGGATGCGACAAGGTCACTTTGCTTGATTAACGCCCTTGAATTTAATGCGTTATGGCCCCCTTTCAATGAGGAAAGCACTCATTTAAAGGCTTTTGAAACCGCATGGGGAGAATATTTGAAGATTCCCATGATGCATAACAGCGAGGCATGTCTTCCATATGTTGACAGAGAAGAATTTCAGGCTGTCTCTATGCCATATTACGGCAGTTGCTATAGAATGCTGATTGTTTTGCCTAAAACTGAAAAACTGGCGACATTCAGCCAATCGATGACTCTTGAATCATTCAACGAAATTCTCGATTCGTTAACTGAGTCGGAGGGTGTCAAATTAGATTTGCCCCGTTTCAAGTGTGAAAGCGACTTGTCAATGATGGATTTGTTAAAGAAATTGTATCCGAGTGTTTTCAACAAAAAGGACGTTACTTTTAATGCTATTGTTGATGACCCCGTCAATTCTCTCGAACTTAAAGAAATCGAACACAAGACCAGTATAGAAGTCAACGAAAAAGGGACAAAAGCCTTTAGTATCACGCAAGAATCGATGTTCTTAATATCGATTATGCCCGAGTTTATAGCCAGTCATCCGTTCTTGTACTTTGTTTATGACGAGGCAACCCGTGCCATCCTGCTAATGGGTCAATTCTGCGGTGATGGTGCCATCTTCTAAGAAGGGGACATACATATAGAAGAGCTATACGAACCCGTTGGCGGAATTAAGCAAGCGCATACTTGATTCTACCCAAAGGCTTTAAAACGGTTTCCAATTCGTTTGGTTGAGGTGGTAGGACGCCTCAAGGCTATGAAAGGTGCATTTCCGGTTATATGCGCTTCTAGATCCGCGACGACGAACCAAGCGAAAACAAAGACATTTAATTCTGCCAACGGGTAGGCTTTTCATTGTATCCAAATTATCCAATTAAAATCCTGCAATAATAACACCAATTAGCCCAAAGAAAGTGAAGAATCATCAGAATAAATTTTTCATTGCGCTCGGTTTTCAGTAACTTTGCAAGCGTAATGAAGAGCGTGATCGAATTTTTGAAGAATTGGACCTTGCCCAGCGCGATCGTGGCGGGCACAGTCATCTATCTGATATTCTATTGGGTGCCTGCGCTCGATCCGGTGAGCCAGGTGATGGCCCCTATTTTCGACACCATCCTTCCGCTGTTCATGAGCCTAATCCTATTTACGACATTCCTCAGGGTCGATTTCCACAAGATGCGCCCGGCCATGTGGCATCTGTGGGTGTCGGTATTCCAAGTGGTCCTCGTAGTGCTCATCGTGGCGCTGATCATCGGCTTTGACATGAAGGGCAAGGATCTGATCCTGATGGAGGGCATACTGACATGCGTCATCTGTCCAGGTGCCAGTGCAGCGCCTGTGGTGACAGGCAAGTTGGGAGGCAATCTGGAGACAATGACCAGCTATGTGTTCCTGTCCAACATCGTTACCGTGATTGCCGTTCCCGTGGTGTTCCCGCTCATTGACAATAATGTGGACATCAGCTTTTGGACCGCCTTCTGGATGATTATGTACAAGGTGTTCCTCGTGCTGGTGCTGCCGCTCATCGCCGCCTATCTGGTCAAGCACTATCTGCCGCGCGTGCAGCAACGGCTGGTAGCCATCCAAGACCTGTCGTTCTACATGTGGGGCATCTCGCTGACCATCGTGACCGGGTGCACGGTGAAGAACATCATCAACAGCGGCGCTCCCATGGTGTTCCTCATTACCATCGCCGTAGTGTCATTGCTCATCTGCCTGGCGCAGTTCGCTGTGGGACGATACATCGGGCACTTCTTCGGCACGATCATCGAGAGCGGACAGGGCCTAGGGCAGAAGAACACCGCCTTTGCCGTGTGGATCGCCTATACCTACCTCAGCCCGCTGTCGGTGGCCGGACCAGGGTGCTATATCCTGTGGCAGAACGCCATCAACAGCCTTGAAATCTGGCACCACCGCAAACAGCAAGAACGTCTGGCAAAAAACACCTCAACCATATGAAGAAATTAATCAATCCATACCTCAACAAGGAGGGTTACAACTGTTTCGGCTGCAGCCCCAACAACCCTATCGGACTGCATCTGGAATTTTGGGAAGACGGGGAGGACATTGTCGCAACCTGGAACCCCAATGTGAACTATGACGGATGGGTCGAGACCCTGCACGGAGGCATCATCAGCACGCTCATCGACGAGGTTGCCAACTGGGTGCTCTCGCGTCGGCTGCAGGCTGCCGGTGTCACCACCAAGCTCGAAGTGAAATTCCGCCGTCCAGTCTCCACACGAGACAAAGAAATTACTCTGCGCGGCCGCCTGATGGGCCATGTGCGCAACTACCACACCGTCCACGTCACCTTGCACGACAGCCAGGGCAACCTGTGCGACGAGGGGGATGTGACCTACTGCATGTTCGACAAAGAACGTTCACTGGATATGGGCTTCACCGCATGCCTTACCGAAGACGAGACAATTTAACTAACATTATTTCTTTATTAACAAAATAAATATCATCTATTATGGAAAACGAACTGAATATCGGGATGTCTTTCTCAGGTGGCGGATACAGGGCCGCAACCTTCGACTTGGGAGCGCTGTCGTTTCTGAACTCTATCCGTCTCCAAGACGGGCGTTCCTTACTGGACTGTGTGTCGGTCCTGACATCTGTTTCGGGCGGTACCATTCCGGCAATGAGGTACATGCTCGCATGTGCCCGTGGCGAGAATATTGACGAGATGGTCCAGAATCTGTTCAAATTCTTGTGCAACGAAGACCTCGTGA
The DNA here is from genome assembly GCA_017553785.1 of Muribaculaceae bacterium. Classification (GTDB taxonomy): domain Bacteria; phylum Bacteroidota; class Bacteroidia; order Bacteroidales; family Muribaculaceae; genus Sodaliphilus. The sequence continues at coordinate 8,822 of JAFZKD010000034.1, forward strand.
CGCACGCCTTGCAGAGCATGAGCGATGAGAAAGCCAACCGTAATGCATCGAGCATCAAGATGATGGCGCACATCTACGACAAGTACCTGTTCAACGACGCGACGCTGGGTGACATCATCGACAACTTCGACCGGGTGCCCGTCAAGGACTACACAGCGCTGGCCACCGACTTCAACTACTCACTGCCTTTCCGCTTCCGTCTCACCGAGGGACGTAAAAAAGAAGGGGGACGGACGACCTACGGCATGTTTGGCAACCAATACCATAACCTTGGGCAAAATGTGGCACGCTACATCACCCCTGGCGAGGCACTGGCATGCTCATCATGTTTCCCCAGCGGATTTGAGCCGATGATGTTCCCTGATGATTTCAATGTTTCAAAGGTGCCAGAGGTTACCGACCAAATCAAGGACAGCTTCGGCATCATGGATGGCGGTATAGTTGATAACCAGGGCATTGACCCAATATTGCTGGCTGAGGAGCGCATGAGCAGCTACCGCAAGGACACTACCCGCACCGACAAAGCGCTTGATCTCGTAATCATCAGCGATGTCGCCAGTCCCTACATGAAAGGCTACACCCCCAGCGAACAACTCGTGCCCAACTGGATCGGCAAACTGACCATTGGGCGCTTGCGCAACTACGGCCTCATCAGCGAGGCTGTGGTAGCTGTATTGTTCATCTTGGCACTGGCAATGGGCAACAACTTCTGGCTTGGTGTCCTGTCGGTTATCCTGGCCATCGTCACCCTGCTCAACATCAAGGGCGCACGGATGAAAAACAAGATGTACAAGAAAATCGGCAAGACATTTATCGGTAATCGAGCCACATTCCTTAGCCACCTTAAATTCTCCACATTAGAGGCGTTGCTGATGAACCGTGCCAAGTCTGTAGTCTTGATGACCGGTACAGTGTTCCTGAAACGCTTGCGCCAAATGAACTACAAGGCCCTCTACCATGACGAGGAATGGATACACCGTGTCGTCACAAGTGCCATCTATGAATTGAGGCCCAATGAGAAGTGGCAACAGAAGTTCGACAATGGCACCTTGCCCGAAGAACTCGCTCCCAGCAAGAAGATGCAGGAGAACAGTACACTCGCCGCTAGCATGGGTACCACACTCTGGTATACCGACAAGGACAAAGATGCCGGTATGCCCCAGGCAGTGTTCGCCGCAGGCCAGTACAACCTCTGCTACAACCTGCTTGACTACATCCGCATCATCGAGACCGAAACCGACAACACCAACGAAGCTCACAAGCTGCTCATTGCCTGCAAGCCACAACTCCAGGAAGCTTGGAAGAAATTCCAGAGCGATCCTCTTTGCATGGTCCCCAAGGTGTGAGATTAATGATTAGGGATTAGTGAAGGCTGTCCACGATGTTGTGGGCGGCAATGGCGGTGCATATATCGGTGCCTAGGGTGTCAGCCAGGACGCGGTAACCGTCAAGCATGGCGGCACGCTCGGGGGTGTCGCCTAACAGCTGGACTAGATGCTCGTCGATGCTGTCCACGGTACACAGGTGCATCAGCAGCTCGGGAATGACAGGCTTGTCGGTGATGAGGTTGGGCAAAGTCACGTATTTACCTTTTAACAGCCTGCGATAGAATTTATAGGACCACTTGCTGCCGTTAAAGCGGTAACAAGCGACTTGAGGCGCACCCAACAGGGCTGTCTCGAGGGTCGCGGTGCCACTGGTCACCAAGGCGGCGCGGGCGTGATACACAAGCTGATAGGTCGCATCACGCAATACCGGGACAGCTTTGCCGCCCAAGACTTCACGATATAGGTCATCATTGATTCCAGGGGCGCCGGCAATGACCGCCTGAAACTCGGGATGACGTGCCGCGGCCTCTAACATCAGCGGCAGGTTGTCGCGAATCTCCCGCACTCGTGAACCGGGCACAAGGGCGATAATGGGGTCCTCAGGAAGATTGTATTTTTCAATGAAATGGGCGAAATCGGGAAAATCAGCTTTAGCCTGAGCTACTTCCTGCACCGTGGGGTTACCGACGTAAGTCGCCTTGTAGCCCCGTTCCTGATACCAGTCGGGCTCGAAAGGCAGAATGCAGTACATGTGGTCCACATAGCGGCGGATATCCTTGACGCGCCACTCTTTCCACACCCACACCTTGGGCGAGATGAAATAGTGGACCGGGATACCCAGATTGTGGGCAAACTTGGCCACCTTGAGGTTGAACGACGGATAATCGACCAAAATCACCGCCGATGGCTGCCACTCTTCGATAGCGCGCCGCGCGGTACCCAGGAAACCGAGAATCTTCCCTAAATGCTTAATCACATCCATAATGCCCATATAGGCCATGTCCCTATAGTGGATGATGGGTGGGCAAGCCGCCTGCGCTGCCATGAGATCACCGCCCAAGAAACGGAACTCAGCCTGTTGATCCTGCTCCTTGAGAGAAGCCATCAGGTGGGAGGCGTGCAAATCTCCCGAGGCCTCGCCGGCAATGAGAAAATACTTCATGGCTCACGTCTTTTTAGGGTGATGAAATCAAACTCGTAGGCGTTGCGGTGGTCGCTGGCATGATGCTCACGGTCCACTTCCTGCCACTCGTTCATATCGAGTGCGGGGAAAAACACGTCGGCACTCGCCCAGCGGGCATGGATGCGGGTGAGATGCAACACCTCGACACGCGGCAACGCCAGTTCGTAGATCTGCGCTCCGCCAATGATAAAGACCATATTGTTCTGGGCGGCAGCGAGGGCTTCGTCAAGGCCATGCGCCACAGTAACCCCTGGATAGGCCCAATTGGGGTCACGGGTGATGACGATGTTCTGGCGGCCAGGCAACGGACGGCGCGGAAACGAGTCAAAAGTCTTGCGCCCCATCACGATACTGTGGCCCATCGTCACCTCCTTGAAATGACGCATATCGGCCGGCAGATGGCAAAGCAATTCGCCCTGACGCCCAATGGCACCATTCTCATCAATCGCCACTATTGCATGTACCGCTTTCATCTATAATCTTAAGCCTAAAGTCTAAAAATCTAATGTCTAAGAATTAAACCGAAACTTCTCCCTTGATCGCGGGCCAGGGATCATAGCCTTCGAGGATGAAGTCCTCATACTTGTATTCATCAATGCTCTTCACGTCAGGATTGAGCACCATGCGCGGCAGCGGACGCGGCTCACGAGAGAGTTGTTCCTTGATCTGGTCAAAGTGGTTGCGGTAGATGTGCGCGTCGCCAAAGGTGTGGATGAATTCACCCGGCTCCAGACCCGTTACATGCGCCACCATCATCAGCAACAGGGCATAAGACGCGATGTTGAACGGCACACCCAAGAATAAGTCGGCGCTGCGTTGATAGAGTTGCAGACTCAGTTTCCCCTGTGCAACATAGAACTGGAACAGCGAGTGGCAAGGTGGCAGTTTCATCGTGGGCACTTCGGCAACGTTCCACGCGCTCACCATGATGCGGCGGCTGTCGGGCGTGTGCTTGATCTGGTCAATCACTTGGGCAATCTGGTCAATGGTGCCGCCATTGCCGTCAGGCCAAGCGCGCCACTGGCTGCCATAGACAGGACCCAAGTCGCCATTCTCATCGGCCCACTCATTCCAGATGCGCACGCCATGTTCCTGCAGCCAGCGCACATTGGTGTCACCGCGCAGGAACCACAACAGTTCATAGATGATGGACTTGAGGTGTACCTTCTTGGTCGTGAGCAGGGGGAAGCCGTCGGCAAGGTCACAGCGCAACTGATAGCCGAACACGCTGCGCGTTCCAGTACCCGTGCGGTCTTCCTTATCCACACCATGCTCCATCACATGACGCACCAAATCAAGATATTGTTTCATCGGTTTTTAGGTCATTTATGGTTAACGGCTACAAAGATATAGAAAAAAATGACTCTAAAAATATGATTTGTCTAAAATCCCTCCAGCTGGACGGTTAAACTTCCAATGAGCCACCTTATCATTCCAATGTGGAAATAACACAATGCAAAGCGTTAAACACATGAGATGCGTTAACGCTTTGCTACGGTAGCCCATAGCAGAATCGAACTGCTCTTTCAAGAATGAAAATCTTGCGTCCTAGCCGATAGACGAATGGGCCGTACCTTGCTGAACCATGGCACCTTGACGGCACCTGATCCCAAAAAAATTAGGCCTGGTTCAGCTTGTTGATGTGCTGAGCGAGCTTTGACTTCAGGTTAGCAGCCTTGTTCTTGCTGATCACGTTCTTACCAGCAAGCTTGTCAAGCATAGCGACCACCTTGGGCATAGCCTCGCTGGCTTCCTTGGCGTCGGTCATTTTGCGAATGTTGCGGACAGCATTGCGCATGGTCTTGCTGTAATAACGGTTGCGAAGACGACGGGCCTCGCTCTGACGGATTCTCTTAATAGCTGATTTATGGTTTGCCATAATGTATATAAAACTTTGATATTTAGTTGTTAAACGTAGCCCATAGCAGAATCGAACTGCTCTTTCAAGAATGAAAATCTTGCGTCCTAGCCGATAGACGAATGGGCCATTTTCACGGAATTTTCCGCAAAAGCGACTGCAAAATTAGAAACATTTTTTGAATTGACAAAATTTAACTCAATGAAAAGCTTAAAAAGTTAAGTTTTTCGGCCTGATATGCCACATGATTGCCCAATAATGAGTAAATTAGCGCCATGTATGAGAATTTGCGGGGCATCGTCCTTAACACCATCCGCTACAGCGACAAGCACAACATCGTGCACATCTATACCGATGGGCGCGGATTGATGTCCTGCGCCGTTCCTTTGGGAAAGACCAAAGCGGCACGGATGCGCAACGCCATGCTCATGCCATTGTCTCTGGTGGATATTGTAGCCGGCATCAGGGCCGGACAAGAGATGGCTACACTCAGGGAGGTGCAGCGCAACTACCCGTTGGCGACCATCTACAGCGATCCCGTCAAGAATGCCATTGCACTTTTCATCAGTGAACTGCTCACTCACGTCATTCAGGAACCCGAGGGCAATCCATACATGTTCCAGTACATTGAACAGTCAGTAAAACTGCTGGAGCAGATGCCTGACCACATTGCCAATTTCCACATCTGCTTCCTTTATCATTTGGGGGCACACTTGGGCATACAACCCAATCTCGACAGCTACAGCAACGGATACTGGTTTGACATGACCGACGGAGTTTTTGTCCCAGCAGCAGTGCAGGGTCACATGCATTTGCAGCCCCAAGAAGCGCAAGTCATCCATTTGCTCTCGCGCATGACCTTCAGCAACATGGGCGTATTTCGCTTCAACCGCGAGGAGCGTAACCGGATGCTCGATGTCATCATCAGCTACTACCGCCTGCACAACGCCGCCATAGGCACACTGCGCTCTCCCGACATTCTCAAACAGTTGTTCGTATAGTAATCAAGTTCCAAAAGCAGACTTTTGGAACTTGAGTTTAGAATTTAAAGATTAGAGGGGCAGCCGCCAGTAAAAGCCTAAAGCCTAAACTACCAGCTTCCGCCGCCGCCAC
>JAFZKD010000035.1 GCA_017553785.1 Muribaculaceae bacterium
ACCGGTAGTTCCCCGCTGGGCATGTACAGTGAACTCATCAAGATGAATAAGGCAGGACAGGTGTCGTTCCAAAATGTCATCACCTTCAACATGGATGAGTATTGCAATTTGCCCGAGGATCACCCCGAGAGTTACCATTCCTTCATGAGGAACAACTTCTTATCCCACATCGATAACAAGCCCGAGAAAGTGAACATCCTCAACGGGAACGCCCCTGACCTGGTGAAGGAGTGTGCCGAATACGAGGCGCGCATCCAGGCCGCTGGTGGCATCGACCTGTTCATGGGCGGCGTTGGCCCTGATGGCCACATCGCCTTCAATGAGCCGGGTTCGTCGTTGACGTCACGCACCCGTCAAAAGACGCTCACCCAAGATACCGTCATTGCCAACAGCCGTTTCTTTGATGGAGACCTGAACAAGGTTCCCAAGACTGCGCTCACCGTTGGTGTGGGTACTGTGATGGATGCCCGCGAGGTGATGATTATCGTCAATGGCCATAACAAGGCCCGCGCTTTGCAACAGGCGATTGAGGGTGGCGTCTCCCACATGTGCACTTTAAGCGCCCTGCAGATGCATCCCCATGCCATCATTATTGCCGACGAGGCTGCCGTCGATGAGCTCAAGGTGAGCACCTACCGCTATTTCAAGGACATCGAGAAAGATAACCTTTAAGGTGTTCTAAATAAAGTGCTGGAGATCCGAAGCGTTTCGGGTCTCCAGCATTTTATTTAGAGTTTAGAGAGAAGATTATACAATACAATAAAAAAGCTGCTCGAGCCTAACGGCGGGAACAGCTTCAAACTCTCTTGTTGTGTAAAGCCTTGCTTACTTAGCGGGCTCCTCAGCGGGAGCAGCCTCCTCAGCGGGAGCAGCTTCCTCAGCAACAGCAGCAGCGCTGTCAACAACAGCAGCAACAGTGTCAACAACCTCTTCAGCTACAACAGCGGTGGTGTCAACAGCCTCCTCAGCGGTCTGCTCGGTGGCATTGTTGGTGCAGGAAATCATGCTAACGCTAGCGATAACGGCAAGAGCCAAAACTAACTTCTTCATTTTCTTAAGTACTTTTAAATAATAAAACAAATAATATTCAGTTGTTAAAATCGGCTGCAAAATTACATCAAATATTTCACCTGCAAACATTTTTGCGGTTTTTTTTGCATCTTTTTTCACGCGTTTATTTTTTGATGCACGTTTTTGTGTCTGTAATATACTCACTATCAATAGAATAAACAAACGGACAACGCTGATTTGTTGTCCGTTAAATTTTGTTAACCGCAGGTCTGTCGCTCTCCGAAGAGGGGATTATTGCACTTGTTTAGTTGCTGTACAGGTAGCGTTTGATGCTGCGTTTGGGTGTTTTGTCAAACTCGGTTGCCATCAATTGGATTCTGGCGATTCGTTCATATGGGGCCACCAGCTTGTTCAGTTCGGTGCGCACTTCCTCCATCAGTCCGGGCAGCTTGTCGCGTGTGAGACCCTGCTGATCCATCACGTCATAGTCGGGATATACCAGAGCAACAAGTTTGCCCTCGCGCATGACCACGAGGCTCTCGCTCACGTAGAGCATGTTGTTCAGTTTAGCCTCAATCTCCTCGGGATAGATGTTCTGTCCGCTGGAACTCAGCAGCATGGTCTTCAATCGTCCTTTTATAAATAATGTGCCGTCGGCGTTGAGCGTGCCCATGTCACCCGTGTGCAGCCATCCGTCCTCGTGCAGCACCTTCTCGGTGGCCTCGCTGTTGTGGAAATATCCCTGCATCACGTTTTCGCCGCGCACACAGATTTCGCCGGGAATGTTCTCGGGATCGTCGCTCAGGATCTTGCACTCCATGATGCCCGGCAGCACGCGTCCTGCGCTGTGGGGCACAAACTCGCGCCAGGGGGCATGGCTTACCAGGGGTCCGCACTCGGTCATACCGTAGCCCACAGTGAACGGGAACTTGATCTTGTACAGGAAATCCTCGACCTCGGCATTGAACGGCGCACCGCCCACGATGACCTCCTCAAACTCTCCGCCGAAGGCTTCGATCAGTTTGTTGCGGATCTGGCCGTAGATGCGTTTGTCGAGATACGGCACTGCTAGCGCCCACCGCAAGGCTCCCTTACTGATCATGGGCACGATCATCTTGGTGTAGATCTTCTCCAGCACCAGGGGAACGGTGAAGACCACATTGGGCTTGACGTCGGCCATGGCCTTGACCAGGATCTTGGGCGACGGGATGCGGCCCAGCAGCGTGATGTGGCCTCCAACGGCAAGTGGCACCAGCATGTCGAAGGCGCACCCGAAGGCGTGGGCCAGCGGCAGGAACGCCAGGTCCCTGGAACCCTTGAAGTGCAGGCCTGAATTGATGCCATACACTACGTTGCCCGCCAGGTTGTTGGCGGTGAGCATTACGCCCTTGCTGAATCCTGTCGTGCCCGATGTGTAGTTGATTTCCACAAGAGCTTCGTTGGGAACATCGGCATAGTGGATGTCGTTACGGTAAAATCCGTTCGGATGCTGCTCATTGAACTTTTCATCCAGGGCTGCACGCGCGGCGGCAGTGTTCTCTCCTTCCTGCTCGGCAAGGAGCTTCATGTCTTCGAGCTGGAAGACGGCGCGGACGCGCGGCATCTTGTCAAACTCCAGGTTCTCCCAGATTGACTTGCTAATGAACAGCATCGTCGCTTCGCTGTGGTTGATGATGTGCTGCGCGTCGGCGGGATTGAACTCCTGCAGGATGGGCACGATGACAGCACCATAGGTGATGGTCGCCATGAATGTCGTCACCCAGTTGGGGATGTTCTTGCCGATCAAGGCGATGCGGTCACCCTGTTTCACTCCGCTCTCCTCAAAGAGCAGGTGAAGCTTGGCGATGTTGCGGGCGAAGTCGCCATAGGTCAGTTTCTCGCCGGTATTGTAGTCGGTCAATACTGGCAGTTCCCAGTTGTCGATGAAACTGCGCTCATAAATCTTGATCAGGTTTTCTTTCATCATAGCTCATTGCGGATTTTGCTTGCAAAGATAATCATTTTCCTCAATATCCCAAGCAGCATGGTCGTTCTTTTTGACAATCAACATTCCCGACTTTTAATTGAAAAAATCGAAGGGAATTATGAACAGTTGTTAGAATCCCGCGATTTTGCTTGCTGAGGTGCGGATCGACAGCAAGTCTTTACAGTTTATCTTCGTGTTTTTCCTGATGATAGTCTTTGGTCAATCAAGCAGGTCACGGTAGGTTTGATTACCCTCGACGGTCAGTCTATCGGACTTCGCTGCCTCATTTTCAGTCGCTGGAGTCTTCGATATCCGGGAATTTCAGGGCTGCGATCTGCATCATGCGGGAGATGTCGAAGTAGAAGCCTTCGGCGCTCTTGCCGGCCATGGGCTGCACCTTGATGTAGTCGATGCCGCCATCCAAGGTCTCGTGCTCGGTAGCGACGAAGCCCAGGAAGTTGATGATGTTGTACTCGTGTTCGGGCGTGATAACGACCCACGGCTCTTCCTTGGTGCCTTTGCCGCTAGACATGATGGCCGCGATGAGGCGGTCAAGACGGTACTGGCACACGGTGGCACGTGCGTGTTTCTTTTTTTCCTTGAGCACGTAGATGTAAAAATTCATCTGGTTCATGTCGAACATGTTGTCGTTCAATGACAATTCGGCATATTTCTCGATGCTGTCACACTCGGCGCGAGAGTGGGGCTGCTTGTAGTAGAGCTGCTCGACCACGTTGCTGTAAATGCTCTCGCGGAAGGGGTTATAGTCCTCTTGGAAAGTGTATCCGTAGTAGAAATTCCTCCAAGCCTCGATCGATAGCGTGGTGTCGTTGCTGTTGTAGGCTTTCATGAGCTTGGGGTAGTAATAGGCATTCTTGGGGTTGGAGGTGACGTCCTTGACATGGTCAAAATCCACCTTCTTGATCGCGAACTTGTTGGGTTGGACGCGTTCAGGTACCTGTTGCGCCTGGACCCAGCAGGCTGCCGAGGTTGTGAGCGCGATAACAAGTGTGATGAGATATCTGATATGTTTCATTTTCATATTACTGTAAACGGTTATTAATCGATCACCAGCCCCATCACCGCAATGCAAACAATGGATACAGCGATGATGACCGGCAGGCACTTGGCTGCGAAATAACGCAAGAACATGGTTGACGGCGACACCATCCATTTGCCGTCGGGTGTGCGGCTGTAGGCGAGTTGGCCCACAAGGGCCCCGATGATGACACCCAAGACCATGATGCGAGGCGCCAGCAGGATGCCTAGCATTCCGCCGGCCAGTGAGGTCATGCCGATGTACAGGTTGCTGGATTTGTGTCCGTCAGGCTCGCCGCTGGGCGACAGATAGTATAGCGCCACGGTGATGAATGTCGCGATGCCCCAAAAGATGAATGTCATCTTGGGGACGGCGATGTAGTAGCTCCAGTGCATGAGCACCAATCCCAGGAATGCGGGCACCGCAGCGACCCATCGCGGCCAGAACACCAGCACCAGCGAGAGGGCGAGACACAGCGCGCCGGCAATCAGTAAGATGATATGTAATATCATGAGCCTGTTAGACTTAATTAATCTTGTTGTTCAATTCAGAAACTTGTGTTCTAATATATTAACTCGTTTTTGAGTCGGTTATTGCCCTGGCGGGCGGTATAAATCACGTCTTGTCGTCCTTATGAGCGCTGTAAGGCGGAGGTGTGGCGCCGGCTGCCGGCTCTTCGTCGGCAGTTGCCGGCTTGACGTCGCTGGGATAGGAGACGCGGACATGATAGGCCGTGCGCAACCGTTCGATGAACATCTGCTTGATGGTTTCAACATCCTTGAAGCTGATGGGCGTTTCGCGGAGCAGGCCGTCGGAGACTTGGTTGTCTATGATCTTGTTGACCATGGCCGAGATGGCTTCCTCGCTATGGTCGCTCAAACTCTTGGTGGCGGCCTCGCAAGCGTCGGCCATCATCAGGATGGCGGCCTCCTTAGTCTGCGGGTTGGGACCAGGGTAGGAGAATGGCGCTTTGTCCACCTCCTCGTCGGGGTGCGCCTCTTTTGCTTTGAAGTAGAAATAGCGTGTGATGCCCTTGCCGTGATGCTGGGTGATGAGGTCCTTGATCACCTTGGGCAGCTTGGCTTCCTCGGCCATCTTGAGTCCGTTGGCGACGTGCCCGATGACAATCTTGGCACTGTCCTCGGGACGCACCAGATGATCGTGGGGATTTTCCCCAATCTGGTTCTCGGTAAAGAAGGCAGGGTTCTTGATTTTGCCGATGTCGTGGTAGAGTGCCCCGGCCCTTACCAACTGAAGGTTGGCGCCGATCTTGAGCGCCGCCTCACCAGCAAGGTTGGCCACTTGTAGCGAATGCTGGAATGTGCCGGGACAGTTGGTTGACAGTTTGCGCAGCAGCGGGTTGTTGATGTCGGCAAGCTCCATCAGGGTCATTGATGATGTGAACCCGAAGGCCTTTTCCACGATAGGGATGACAAATACGGCAAACGACAGGATGACGCAGTTGGCCAGGAAATACCCGAGATAGTGTTTGTCGATCCTGCTGAAATCGCCCTCGGTAATCAGTGTCATGGCCACATAGGTGATACAGTAGGCTAAGAAGATGAAGGCTGCGCACTCCACCAGCTGTGTACGCTTGGTCAATTCCTTGATCGACACGATGGCGATGATTCCCGCCAGGAACTGCATGATGATGAACTCGGCCTGGTGGCTGCTGGCGATGAGCGAACAGATGAGCACTGTGACGATGTGCACAAAGAAAGAAGTGTGGTCGTCAAAGAACGATGACACGATGATGGGAACCAGACCAAACGGTATGACGTACAGCAGGCTGTACTTGAACTTGACCAGCAGGAACACCGCAATGACAAAGATTGTGATGAACGAGATGAGGAACACCATGCGGCGCAGGTTCTTGAACACCTTGTTGCGCAATAGTTTCATGAAGAAATAGAATGCCAGCATCAAGGTCGCCACAATCAGAATTTGACCTAGGAGGTTGAGGGTCTCGTCCACGTTGCGCTGATTGTTGCGGTGGATGATCTCGTTCTGGTAGCTCTCGATGGCAGCGGCCTTTTGAGGAGTGACGATATCATGCATATTGATGATGGCTTCTCCGGCCTGCACCGTTCCGGGGGACCGCAAGGCATTTCTGAGATCCTCGTTAAGCCATTTGTCGTTTTCCTCTTTATTCACCATCATGTTGGGCACGAGAAAATCCCTGATGTCAACCGTCTTCAGGGCTTCCTGGATGGCGGCGTTGGCCTGCAGTGAGTCGGCCAGCCAAGCGTAGGCCTGTCTCACGGTCCTCATGTTAGTGGCATCCATCACTTGCAGCTGGTTGTTTCCGACCAGGAAACGCAGCTGCTTTCCTGTACGTATGTCGTTGGCCGCGTCGTTATCCACGATTCCGTCGCTGTAAAGCTTGGCAACGGCACTCAGCAGCGTTTGTGAGCCAGCATGCCCGCTCAGTGCCCGTGACAGCAATGCGATTTGTTGCTCGCCTTTCTTGCGGTCAAGGGTGTAAATCTTGGAGAAGTTCTGGTTCACGCTGTCGGTGATGTGTTTGCGTGTGGCATCGTCGAGCTCGATGTCAAACTGGAAATTGGCCACGAGCCTCGGGTGCAGCCACGGTTTTCCCACCTCAAAGCTGTAGGTGCGGGTTTCCTCGCGGCTAAAGAACAGTACCAATGCGATCAGGATGATTGAAAGCAGCAGTAACAGAGCGATGATGAGGGTATGTTTCTTCTTCATATTTATCGATAGGCGTCGGTTGACATGTTAGTCTAATTGTTGTGAAGCGGGGCTAATTCCTGCGTGATGCGGAATTGATACCTTTAATTTTCTTAATCTCGCGGCACAGGTTGGTGACAACGGTAGTGTCGCTGATGAGCACATCCAGGTCGCAGTTGAAAACGCCCTGGTCGGAGGTCACATTCATTTTCTTCATGTTGATCGACATGTTGGTCGAAATGATGTTGACGATGGATTGCAGGATGCCTTTCTGGTCGATGCCCTCGATGTGAATCGATGCCAGGAAGCGGTCGCTGTGGTCTTCCCATTGTGTTTGTACCAGGCGAGAGCCGTAGCTTGCCTTGAGGCGCGCCAGGGTGGGGCAGTCCATCTTGTGGACCACCACCTTGCCGCTGTCGGTGACGAAGCCAACGGTATCGTCGCCAGGGATGGGGTGGCAGCAGCTCGCGATCTGGTAGTTGCTCACGCCGTCGCTTGTCTTGAGGCAATAGATGGCCTTGGTGTCGATGGCGTCAGCGGCTTTGCTGGTGGTTGATTTGGGGTCTTCTTTGCTCTTGAAGGGATTGCGCCACCAGTAGAAACGCCCGCCTTGCTCCTTGCCTTTGAACATCTCCTCGTTCAGGATGATCTCCTCGTTGCCGATCATGAAGAACAGCTCCTCCTTGCCCGATGCGTGTTGGCGGCCAATGATGAGCGAGAGCACCTCGTTGCTGAATTGGATATTGTGCTTGTCAAGGAAGTCCATGAAGAGCCGTTCGCCCTCCTCGATGACCAGACGTCGCTGATGCCGCAGCGCCGCCCTGAGCCGGGTCTTCCCCTTGGCGGTGACGACGAATTTTTCCCAATCGGCCTTTGGCGTCTGTGAGTTGCTTGTGAGGATCTCCACTTGGTCGCCGCTGGCCATTTTATAGGATAGGGGCCTGAGTTTGTGGTTCACTTTGCCGGCGATGCAGTGTGTGCCCAGGTCGGTGTGCAACGTGAACGCCAAGTCTAGAATCGAAGCGCCCTTGGGCAGCGACATGGTCTCGCCCTTGGGAGTGAATACCACGATCTCGCTGGCGAACAGGTTGAGCTTGATGGTGTCGAGGAAGTCCACGGCATTAGGCTCGGGTTCCTTGAGGATATCGGTGATGGTGCTCAGCCACTGGGTGAGTTCCTCTTCCTCCTCGCCTTCACCAATCTTGTATTTCCAGTGGGCGGCAAAACCGCGCTCGGCAATCTCGTCCATCTTGCGGCTGCGTATCTGCACCTCCACCCAGTTGCCGTCGGGGCCCATGACGGTGACATGCAGCGCCTGGTATTGGTTCACCTTGGGTGTGGTGAGCCAGTCCCGCACGCGGTCAGGGTGCTTGATATAGACTTCGGTGACTTCGTTGTAGATGTTCCAGCACAGCCGTTTTGCCATGCTCTCGTTCTCGCAGTCGAACACGATGCGCGCAGCATACAGGTCATAGACTTCCTCAAAGGGGATGCGCTTGGTCTGCATCTTGTTCCAGATGGAATAGCATGACTTGACCCGCGTGTTGAACTCATATTTGAGCCCCATGTTGTCCAGCCGCTCGCGGATGGGAGCCGAGAATCGGGCAAACAGCTCATTGCGGCTCTCCTCGCTTGCCGAGATCTGTTCCTTGATGCGCTGGTACTCGGCTGGATGGTTGTACTTGAAACTCAAGTCCTCGAGTTCGGTCTTGATCGTGTAAAGGCCCAGCCTGTGTGCCAGCGGAGCGTAGATGTATAGCGTCTCTCCGGCGATTTTATACTGCTTGTTCGTGGGCATGGATTCGAGGGTGCGCATGTTGTGCAGGCGGTCGGCCATCTTGATGAGAACGACGCGGATGTCCTCGCCCATGGTGAGCAGCAGTTTGCGGAAGTTCTCGGCCTGTACCGATGCCTTGTCGCCAAAGATGCCACCCGAGATCTTGGTCAGGCCATCGACGATGCGCGCGATTTTTTTGCCGAACTGGGCCTCGATGTCCTCGACGGTGTAATCGGTGTCCTCGACCACATCGTGCAACAGCGCCGCACTGATGCTTGTGGAACCCAGCCCGATTTCCTGAATCACGATGGTCGCCACGGCGATGGGGTGCATGATGTATGGCTCACCAGAGCGCCTGCGGATGCCCTGATGGGCTTCGCGGGCGAATTTAAACGCCTTGTCAATGATCTCCACTTTCTTGCGGTGGTTGCTTGACAGATAGATGTTTAACAAGTTCTGGTAGGCCTGATCGATCATCTGGTCTTCCGTCTCGGGCGTTATGTTACTGTTCTGCACCATGGGTCATTATCGATTGTTACAATCTGCAAAGATAGTAAAATAGCTTTTAGCTTTTAGCTTTTAGGCTTTAGTTTTTTATCCTTGGCCTTGAGACTCGGGGCGAATGCCCAGGATGGGGGAGGCGACGTTGAGGTGGCGGCGCCAGTTGGATGTGGCGGTATAGAGCCAGACGTAGCCGCCTTTGATGGTGACCTCATAAACGGGGCTGATGTCCCGCGGCAGGCGCAGGATGGCGCGCACGCGCCCGTTCTGGTCACAGATTTGCAGCCCCACGTTGGTGACGGCCCACAGGTTGCCCTTGCCGTCAAAGGTGATGGACTGGATGTCGAGGGGACGGCTGTCGTCGTTGTGCAGCCAGTAGAAGGGTTCGCCGTGGGAGGGTTGGCCGTCGATGAGCAGGTATTGCCACACGGTGTTGCCTGGCTCTTTGGGAATGATGGCGATGTTGGTCAGGTCGGGATAGATGATTTTGGTCACGGGTTTGCCTTCGGTGCCGTTGCCCATATTCTCCCAACCTTCATCGCCCGTGAGTAGTTCTTTCAGGAAGTCGTTCTGCGTCTCTTGGGCTGCGGGTGGCTTCGGCCAGTCGCGCCACATCCATTCCATCACTTGAGGAAAAATCTCGGTCGAGCGCTTCACGTTGTGCCCGCCATCGCTCCAGTCGCACTGCACGTCATAACCGGCAAACTCTAGGGCGCTTGCCAGCAACAGGTTGCCCTCGTACCAATGGCCGAACAGCGGGTTCCACGCGTCGTTGCTGCCGTCCTGGATGAACACGCGCAGGGGCAGCGGCTCGGTTTTTCGCACCAGCGCCTGCAGGTCATTACCGCCGCGCATGGCCACAAAAGTCCCCACGCCCGTGAACACCTTGCTGAACAGGTCGGGACGGTGCCACGCAGCGTTGAATGCCGCAATGCCGCCACTGCTCAGCCCGAAAATCATGCGGTCCTCGGGGCGAGGAGACAGGCGGATGGCTTTGCCGTCTTTGGTCTTCATCTGTTCAACGGCAGGCAGCAACTCGGTTTCAAGAAAACGTGCGAACACGTCGGTGGTGGCGTCGAACTCATAGCAGCGGTTGTAGCGCAATACCGTTCCGTCATCGGCCTTGATGATACCGGGTTGCAGGAACACGCCGATGGTGACCGGCATCTTGCCTGCCGCTATCAGGCTGTCCATCACATGGGGTGCATTGCACAAAACCCCGTCCAACCCGACGTAAAGGGCTGCGGGCCGTTTGCCGTTATACTGTTCGGGCACATAAACCTGAAACGTGCGGCTTGTCCCGGGATAGATGATCGAGTGATCTAACGTGCCATCAATAAGCATATGGCCAGCAAGGGCCTGGAACGTGGCCCAAAGGCAAATGGTAAGGATAAGATGTCTTGATTTCATGTCTTTGCTGTTTTATAGCCGCAAATGTACACAAAATCCCTCCCACATGCAACCATCCACAACTAAAAGAGGTATCGCGGATGCCAAACCCATGTTAGCACCCGCGACATTTATTTATGATAACTGTATCAATTACCGCTGAGCAGCATGTCGATCAGGACTGTCACATCCTTGATGTCCATGCTGCCGTCGCCATTCACGTCAGCATTGATGGGGTCGAATGCATCGGCTTGATTACCCAACAGTTGATCGATAAGTGCTGTCACATCAGATATGGATACTTGGCCATCACCATTAGCATCACCGTTGCCCAAGATTTCGATACCCTCGATGTTTGCAAATCGACTCCAGCCGTATGCCTCTCGATAGTTGTTGACCACTACCCTAGGTACACATAAAACTGAAGTTGCGTAAGCCTCAAGACTGAATATCCATTCGTAACCAGGGTATCCGCCGTAGGTTGGGGGCACTGGTGCCATACATGTGATTGTATCTGGAATATGACCCATAAATGTTTGCTCATTTAGGAGAGATACTTCTTTACCCAAGATGATTTTCTTGAGTGATCCCAAATTTAACCCCCATTCCCAACCTTCATAGGAGCCACCGATGCGAAGTGTTGGGGGATCCATTAAATCACAACCCACTCGTTCTCCGAAGAAAGCCATCATTCCGATGCTTTGCGCCATGGTCAAGTCGATGCTGGTGAGCTTGTTGCATCCGGCGAATGAGCGTTCGCCAAATGTACTGACATGATTGAGGTTGATGTCGGTAAGATTTTGACAATCATAAAAGGTAAAGTCTTTGATTGTTGTGACACCACTAGGGATGTTGATGCTGGTCAGTGACCTGCAATTCAGGAAGGAGGCTTCACCGATGGATTGGAGTGAAGGACTGAGGCTGATATTGTTTAACTGAAGACAATCGGCAAAAGCATAGTCACCAATAGTTGTGATACCGTTGGGGATATTGATGTCCTCAAGGTCAGAGCATTTGATAAACGCACCCTTGTCAATAACCTTGATGGAATTAGGAATATCAATATTCTTGAGACTGGTACAATTGGCAAATGCACAGACTCCTATCGTGTCCAGTGATGAGTTTGTGTTGTAAAAATCGATGTTTTCTAATTTTGAACAGTTCATAAACATGTAGTCAATCAATTGATTGACTGGCCGGTCAAAGATAACAGTGGTAAGACGCTTACAGCCTTGAAAAACACCATTTTGATTAGGAAATTCACTCGATGGATTGTTTTCGAATGTTATTGGAGCACGGCTACCCCACTCAACAAAGAAATAGATCTCCTCAAGGCTTGAATTAGAAAAAGCACCTCTTGCTATTCGAGTGACTGTGGCTGGAATGTATACGGTCTTAATGTCATTCATCCATCCAAATCCGCCATCTATTGCTGTCAGCGTGAAATCGCCGATCTTGTCAGGAATGACTAAGATGGAATCGGTATTCCAGTCTTCGTATTGAATTGGGCAATACGTATTAGTCTCCATATCACAATCACGTCCCATCATTGTTGCAGTGCCTTCATACGGATAGTCGCTATCATAAGTAATTTCGTACATAAATCCGTCATGAGTGACATATTCATGTTGAATAACGGCTGAGGCAGTCAATGTAGATGCGAGAAATAGCAATAAAATGCCTAGGCATATAGCTGAATGTCGATTGAATGTTTTCATATGAAGTAGTGTTTAAATATAATTAGTTGCCGTTTAGCAGAATATCGATGAGGTTCGTGACGTCCTTGATAGTCACTTCGCCATCGCCGTCCACGTCGGCCCATGCGAGCAGCTCATCACCGCTGAGCAACATGTCAATCAAGTTAGTTACATCATTGATTGCTACGTTGCCGTCACCGTTAATGTCGCCTCGCCCTGCCCCGATAAACGGCACAATGCGCGAGAACTTGCCCCATTCAGCATGATTCTGATAAGTTTCCAACGACTCGGCAGACACAAAAAGCGTCGCATAGTTGTTAGGAACCACATTGTTGCAATCAGGGGATGTAATTGCGTGACAAACAACAGAACGTAAGCGGTCGCAATACTGGAATGCGCCTCCTCCTACATAGGTGACAGAAGCAGGAATAGAGATGCTGGTTAGAGCATCGCAATCATAAAACGCGTTTTCGCCAATGAAAGTAACAGAGTCACCAATAACAGCTTTAGCAAGTTTAGTGCATCTGTTAAACGCCCATTTGCCGATTGAATCAACAGAATTGGGTATGATGACGCTTTTCAGATTACTGCAGTAAGCGAAAGCGCTGTTGCCAATGGTTGTGACAGAGTTAGGGATATCAATCGTGGTCATTCCAGTTCTTGATTCATAAGCACATTCACCGATCGAAGTCATAGTGTTGGGTATTCTTGAACCACCTCCTCTGATCAATGTGTTACTGGCAGTCTCGATAAGACTATGGCAATTATCACGAGAATCATAGACAGGATTAGCGCTGTCAACAGTAATGCTGGACAAATATTTACAGCCACTAAATGCAGTGCTTGCGATTGAAATGACAGAACTGCCAATGGAGATACTTTCCAGACCGCTGTAACTAAAAGCGCCATAGCCTATTGATGTGACAGAGTTTGGTATATCAATAGTTTTCAGGTTGGTGAGTTCATCAAAAGCATTATCGGCTATCGTCGTGACCGTATTGGGTACAACAGTCGAGATGCAACCTTTAATCAGGGTATTACTAGCAGTCTCAATGATTGCGTTGCAATCGTCACGAGAGTCAAAATATGGATTCTCGCTTGAAATGATGATGCTGGACAGATACTGACAATTCTCAAAAGCCTCTTCACCAATCGTTTTTAGTGATTTGCCAATGGTCGCATACTGTACAGAAGTGCAACCTCTGAACGCCCCTGTGCCAATTTCAGTGACATTCTCCGGAATCTCGATGGCGTACAAGTTTGGACAGTCGCCAAACGCGTAATCTCCAATTGTTGTGACAGAGTTGGGAATGGGGGCACTCACCAGTTGATGGCAAGCTGCAAAACAGTGCATAGGTATCTCCTCGATTGTGTTTGGAAGATCCACGAATAATAATTGTTCACAATCTGCAAATGCGAGAATTCCGAGATACTCTACTGAGTTTGGCAACGTGACACTTGTGAGTTCAGAGCTATAGGAGAATGCATAGCCACCAATCATTGTGACCGTATAGGTCGTTCCGTTGTAGGTGACAGTCTCAGGAACCACAACATCGCCAGAGTAAGAACCCTCATAATTACTGCCATTATTGGTCACCAGAACTTCATTATCGAAAAAATTCGATAACACCTCGTAGTAGATGCCGTCAACCTCAAAGTCATAAGCCATCATGGTCGCACTGGTAGCGACCAACATCATTAGAACAAAAAGTAATTTCTTCTTCATTGTAATAACAGGTTAAGTGTTAATAATATTTGCGATGCGAAATTACGGGTGTTCATCCTTGAGTGCAAGTTTTTTACGGCCATTATCTCAAATCGTCAAAATTTTTTACACCAAAGTGTCAAATTTTTTTACAATTCTTCATGACTGCAGATGAAATCCTGGGACCTCATGCTAATGAGTTGGATTGCTCATGGGATAGTCGTAAAACAACGTGCGACCCGTTGAGGAACGCACGCTGAATGATATTTGTGATTTGGTTTGTCTTACAGGACGCGGCAGGCGCCAACGTAGCGGCGGCTATAGTAGGCCTCGGTGTTCTTGCTCTCGGTCACACCGCTGCTGCATGCCGAGTGGATGAAGTGGAAGGTATTGTCGTCGTTGACGCGGGTCACGATGCCCACATGACCGACTCCGACCCCGATCGCGAATCGCCCGCCGCTAACGGGTGACACACGATATACCGCCCATGAAAAGGCTACTGTCTTTGTGGTGGTTTTGACCCCGTATGCAAATTAACCGACAACATGGGCGGCGATGAAGACCAGTCTATAGCTTCGAGCTCGAAGAGGAAAGTACCAACTTTTTATCAACGCGTCAACTCGTTGATGCCCAAAAATCATACGACCAAACCACCATTCTTGACTTGAATATGTCCTTTGCGGGTCAATTTGTTCTACTTTTATAGAGGAAAGATAGTGAATGATACTATTTTAATCAAACTTTATGACTCAAGGTTTTTGCAGTTATCCCCTCTGGTTTTTATGTTAAAATCTTGATATGGGGATGACTTGGATGATGTGGCCATCTTCTTGAATGGTGCGTTCATCATTGGCCGTGACAATGACGAGGTTTTCGCAATGCAGCTCACAAGCGCACTCGATGAGGCTGCCGCATTCCCGTTTCTCAGTTCTCTTGTTGCTCATGTCGTAGCATACCTGCACTAGGCTCTTGACATGATTCTCCTCGCGCAAAACAAAGTCAACCTCCTTGTCATTTCGCGAACGGTAATAGAAAATGGTCTTGTCTGTATCGTAACCTCGGCGAATCAGTTCAATGAACACTTGGTTCTCTAACAGGAGCCCTAGATTATCGCTCAAGGAGAAAGCTTTGGCTTGCACAAAGCCATTGTCCACAATGTAAACCTTGCGGGGGGCTTTTTGCATCAGTTTCAACTTGTTGTTATATCGTGACAGGTAATAGAACAGGTAGGGTTCATGAAGATAATCAAGAAACCTGCGTGTGGTGTTGACGCTTGCCAGACCAAGGTTTGCCGTGAGCTCATTGGCGCTTATTGGATTGCAGAAGTTTGAAGCAAGATACATGGCCATGTTGTTTAGCTCAGCTGTGTTGCGGATATTGTGGCGCTTGACCACATCTTTCCAAATTATAGAGTCAAACAAGGTGTCAAGGTAATTGCGCACAAGAGACCGGGAGGTGATCATTTCGGGGTAGCCGCCGTTCCTGAGATAGTCGTCGACAAGCGCTTGGGCGTTAGCCATTTCTTCGTCCTTGGTGGCATGGATGTCCAGGTGGTTCCATTCAAAGAATTCCGAAAGGCTGAATGGCAACATCTCCACTTTCAGGTAGCGCCCTGTCAAGACTGTCGCCATCTCGCTAGACAGCATCTTGGCATTGCTGCCGGTTATCACCATGTTCTTGCCGTGGCGATATAGTTCACTCACCCACAGATCCCATGAATCTAGGTTTTGCACCTCATCGAGCATGAGATATTCATAGCCTGGATAGACATCATCAAGCATTCGCATGACCACATCGGGGTTCCATGCGTCTAAGAGTGGCTGACTGTCAAAATTCAGATACGCGAAGTTCTTGCCTTGAAGCATCAATAAGGCCTGGGTGGACTTTCCTGCGCGACGAGGGCCAGTGATCAATTTGATGAGTTGGCTATTCAGCAGCAGCTCTGGATCATTGACCGTGTGGCGCGTGAGGTAGGTGCGGGACAACAGTTCGTCGCGCTCCTTGCGTTGGTTGAGTATGATATTCTTCATCGCTTCATTCATTACATGTGTTCATGGCGCAAAAATAGTGTTTTTTGCGCATTTTGGCAAGTGTATTGCACAAAAAAACTTACTATTTTATACAATACAGCGTATTTATTGCACAAAATCAGAGATTTTCGGGAGAAATGAGTGTGGCGGATTAGACCAGACGGGGAGAGTATTAATAAAAAAGGAAACGTGCGGTTCCAATACCGGAAACGCACGTTTTTATAAAAATGATTTGGTTTGTCTTACAGGACGCGGCAGGCACCGACGTAGCGGCGGCTGTAGTAGGCTTCGGTGTTCTTGCTCTCGGT
Source organism: Muribaculaceae bacterium (assembly GCA_017553785.1). Classification (GTDB taxonomy): domain Bacteria; phylum Bacteroidota; class Bacteroidia; order Bacteroidales; family Muribaculaceae; genus Sodaliphilus. The sequence goes on from JAFZKD010000035.1 coordinate 16,115, forward strand.
CACACCGCTGCTGCATGCCGAGTGGATAAAGTGGAAGGTGTTGTCGTCGTTGACGCGGGTCACAATGCCCACATGACCGACTCCACCACGACCCGAACGGCCTTGGAAGAAGACCAAGTCGCCAGGCTGAAGGTCGTTTTTCTTGACGCGCACGCCATCAAAGATCTGACCCCTTGATGAGCGGTCAAGTTCGATGCCGAAACGCTTGAATACGTAACTGGTGAATCCCGAACAGTCAAAGCCGCGGGGAGATGATGCGCCATAGCGATAGGGGGTGCCGCGGAAACGGTAAGCGTAATTGATTACCTGATCAACGATGCTGTTGCGGCTGTTTTGCTCGAGCTGTTCGAGCACGGTGCCCTGCTTGCGCGACTCCAGTCGCTGAGCTTGGGCTGAAAAACCTGTGAAGGTGATTGCTAAAAGGAAGAATAATGCCGATAAATTAATTTTACTCTTAATAAAACTCATAATTAATAATTTAGGGGGCTGGAAAATCCGCACATCGGCGGCCTTTTCTTTAAGGGCATTGCGAACGATTCAATGCCGTACGCCCTGGTTTGCATGTGCAAAGGTAGCCCAATCCACCAACCCGACCAAGCTTTTTAAACACTTGTAAACATTTGGCAAAAATGAGGTTTTTGACAAAATGTTCCACGCAAAAGCCCTGCACATAGGGGGTAGAGGCGACCTTGAATGTTTAAATTTTGGAAATTAAGAATGAAAAACTTTACACTTTTTAACATTAAATGGCATCCTATAAGATTTATTTTTTGGATTTTTGCTATAAAAAGTGACCTGAAAGAAATAAAAACAGGCTCGTTAAATTGCAAAATGCAATCGTTGAGCCTGTTTTTATCAAAAAATGGAGTTTTGCTGATTTTTCGTGTTACGAAATTAGGTCTTGGCGTGGAACATTTTCAAGTTTTGAAATGAACGCCAAGGGAGGGTGCTCAGTTCGAGATGAAATATCCACCATTACTGGGTATCACCCGGTATTGCCGCATTCCCACTTTGTTGTTGATGGCAACACCGCTGACGGGGCCTCCAGCACCTGTTAGCGGGTTGAATCTGGAACCGCAAACAGGGCACACGGCTTCAAAATTGTTGGCGTCGATCGAGAGGTTCACGTTCTGGTTTATCTCGACTGGACAGGCCATGTCGTAGGCCATGGGCATATCCATGCCCATCATGAGTAGCACACCACCGTAGCCCGTGAATGTATTGACATTGTAAGGGAAATTGGATGGCAGGTGTTTGTCGCGGTTGAAAATCCGGTACTCACCCATGCCGTTCACGCCGTAAAGGCCCCACATCGCATAACTTCCCAAATCGATGCGCACCGTGAAATTCGGCACTGTTTTGTTGTCGATCTTCTCACACGAACTCGCCATGACCAGCAGGGCAAGTGCCGTGAAGATGGAATTTAGTAATCTATTCTTCATGTTTTTGCTCGTTTACATTCATATAAATAACGTGGAAAGGGCGGTTTGATTGTAAGGGCTCACAAATTTTCATTAAATGAGGCTACGTTATGACATAAAAAATAAAAAACTTTGTTTTTATTTTGTTCTGTCCTTGACTTGCATTAATTTTGCGTGCACCAAAAACCGTTACGAGCAGACAATGGATCCGTTATTTTCCATCATTACCGTTACGTGGAATGCCGCGACAACTGTTGGCGCGACCCTAAAGAGCGTGCAGCGACAGACGAGCAGCGACTACGAGATGCTCATCATTGACGGGGCATCGACCGATGACACGCTTGCTATCGTGCGTCAGGCTTCTATTGCTTCGCTGCGTGTGTTCAGCGAGCCTGACGAGGGTTTGTATGACGCCATGAACAAGGGCATCGCTCGTTCCCGTGGCCGTTACGTCATCTTCTTGAATGCAGGTGACGCGTTTGCCGATGATACGGTGCTTGCACGGTTGGCTGTGCTTGCAGCCTCGAACCCGGGGGTGATTTATGGCCAGACCCAACTGGTCAATGCCCAGGGACAAGTGGTGGGCAAGCGTCACTTGACCGCGCCCAAGCGCTTGACGGCGAACAGCTTCCTGAACGGTATGGTGGTGTGTCATCAGGCTTTTGTGGCACGTCGGGACTTGGTGCCGCAATATGACCTGCAGTATCGATTGAGCGCCGACTATGACTGGTGCATCAGGATATTGGAAAAGTCACCGGCTAATGCCTATGCCGGTACAACTCCCATCATCAGCTATCTGGCCGATGGTATGACCACGCGGCATCATCGTGCATCGTTGTGGGAGCGTTACCGGATCATGTGCCGTCACTACGGCACAGGCAAGGCGACTTTGCGCCATCTGGGGTTCATTCCCCGTTTCCTTAAACGCCGATTAGGCGGGAGTGCTAACAGACAATGATGTGGCTGGCCTTAGTGCCAGATTACAAGCAACAACCTCGATATCTCATGAACAAAAAGATCTCAAACAATATCATTTCCCGCAACTGGCACCGTTTCAAGGTGTGGTATAAAGGTTTGTACCGTGGTCGCCCATGGTGGGTTAAGATTCTGGCAGCACTGGCAACATTCATTGTTCTGTTCCTGTTGTATCTGGTGGCGGTTGACATCAACCTGCTTTGGCTGTTCGGCAAGTCGCCCAGCACCTACAGCATCATGCACCCCCGCAATCCCGAAGCCAGTTACCTGTTTAGCGCCGACGGCAAGACCATCGGCAAGTACTATGACGAGAACCGTACCCCAGTAACCTACGATTCCATCAATCCCCAGTTCTTCCAGGTGCTGATTGATACCGAGGATGAACGCTTTTACCGTCATCACGGTATTGACTTCAGCGGACTTGGTGCGGCGGCCAAGGACATGGTGCTGCGCGGCCGTCCCCGTGGCGCCAGCACCATCACCCAGCAGTTGGTGAAGAACATGTTTCGCACACGCAGCGACTACTCGACGGGTCTGCTCGGCTATATCCCTGGAGTGAAAATGCTCATCATGAAGAGCAAGGAATGGATTATCGCCACCAAACTGGAGATGTTCTACAGCAAACAGGAAATCCTCGAGATGTATGCTAACACGGTCGATTTCGGCAGCAATGCCTTCGGTATCAAGACGGCCGCCAACACCTATTTCAAGACCACGCCGCGCGAACTCAAGATCGAGGAGAGTGCCGTTCTGGTGGGTCTGCTCAAGGCCACCAGTACCTACAATCCCCGCATCAATCCCAAGAACAGCCTCAGGCGTCGCAACCAGGTGCTGAAGAATATGATCGCCCACAAGCACCTCACCCAAGCGCAATATGACTCTATTTCCTCGCTGCCTATTGACCTGAAGTATACTCTTGAGAGCAACTATGATGGTGTGGCTCCCTACTTCCGCGAGGCGGTGGCCCGAGAAGTGGAGGAAATCGCCGCAGCCCAAGGGCTTAAACTGGATCTGGAGCGTGACGGACTCAAGATCTACACCACGCTTGATTCCAAGATGCAGGAATATGCCGAGCAGGCTGTGAGTGAGAAGATGAGGGTCGTGCAGCGCAACTTCAAGAGTCACTGGGGAGACCAGGACTGCTGGCTTGACGAGAATAATCGGCCCATCGCCAACTTTGTCGAGGATAAGGCGCGCAACACCCCGATCTACCATGAATTGCTGGCCAGGTATCCGAATGACTTGGACTCGGTCAACTACTACATGAACCAGCCGCACATGGTGCATCTGTTCGACTATGAGAATGACTCGCTCTACATGGAGATGAGTTCGATGGACTCTGTGCGTTACATGTTGCACTTCATGCACTGCGGCTTTATTGCGATGGAACCCGGCAATGGCCATGTGAAGGCTTGGGTGGGCGACGTGGATTTTGACACATGGAAGTATGACAAGGTTCGGGCCAAGCATCAGCCTGGGTCGACTTTCAAGCTCTTTGTGTATGCCATGGCGATGGAGCGTGGACTCGTGCCATGCGACCGCCGCCCCGACGAGTATATCGACACATTGGTTTATAACGAGGAGAAGCACGAGCTGGAGCATTGGCGTCCCACTAACGCCAACGGTACTTTCACAGGAGCCGACATGACTCTGCGCGCTGCTTTTGCCCAGAGTATTAACAGCGTGACCGTGCGTGTGGGGGCCGAGGTCGGCTTTAGCGAGATTGCACAGCTGGCACGTGACATGGGCATCAAGTCGCCGATGGATCCCAAACCCGCACTTTCGCTGGGCGCCAGCGACGTGGACCTGATGGAGTTGGTCAACTCTTATTGCACTGTTGTTAACGACGGCATGCGCAATGATCCGGTCATCGTCACGCGCATCGTGGATAGGGACGGCAAGGAGATTTATAAAGAGCCCTCCCGTCAGCAGCGTGCCATGAGTTACCGTTCGGCATGGCTCATGCAGCAGATGCTCATGGCTTGCCGCACCGATGCTGGCGGCACAGCGATGGCTTTGAATGGCTACATCACCCGCCCGCTGTATGACGTGGACCTGGGGGGTAAGACGGGTACCAGCAACCGTCATGCCGATGCTTGGTTCGTAGCCGTTTCGCCTGGTCTGGTGTGTGGCTCATGGGTCGGTGGCGAGTACAGGCAGATCCACTTTCGTTATGGCGCTCTGGGCCAGGGCAGCAAGACGGCCTTGCCCATCTGTGGGCGCTTCCTGCAACTCGTGTTAAGCGACCCGCAGTTCAAGCAGTACCACCAGCGCTTCCAGCCTGCTAAGGAACCCATCGATGCCGCCCTTTATTCGGGTTGCTCGTCCATCGCGCCTGTCGAGGAGTTTGATTCCACGATGCTGGAATTTGACGAGGACAGCCTCACGATACCGTTGACCGACGACATCAATCCCGACGAGAAACTGTACTCCGACGAACCTGGCGTCGTCCCCGACTCGGTATAATCCGTTTGATTGATAAAGATTTTCCTCTTTTCGGACCAAAAGTTGAGATGTTGACCGACTTTTGATCCAATTTTTAGTGTGACCAGAAAAAAAGTGTAAAAAAATTAGACACTTTTTTGAAAAAAAACTGCTTTAGGTGATATTTCTTTCAAAATTATTTGTGGCCTAACCTCCTAAAATCGTATATTTGCAAAATACAGAATTAGCCTCTACATTTCCAAATCAGAGTATTAACCAATAAAATTATATGTGTATGAAAAATTATCTTTTTACCCTGCTTTTGATGACTATTACAGTTGCCGGCGCTTCAGCCTATGACTTCGAGGTCGATGGCATCTACTACAACATCTGGGGTGACGAAGTCGCTGTCGCATGCCACATGGATTATGTTTACGTTGGCGAGGACATGATGGAACCTGTGTACTATTACGACTACGTCGGCGATGTGGTAATTCCCGAAACGGTCACTTACTATGGGGATACTTACCCTGTCACTGCGATTGACAATGAAGCGTTTTGTGGTTGTACTGAACTTACCGGTATCACAATTCCTGGCACTGTGACCTCTATTGGCGAGCAGGCGTTCAGTAGTTGTCACGGTTTGACCAGTGTCAATATCCCTAACTCAGTGGTCACTATTGGTGATTATGCATTTTCAGACTGTGAATCGCTCGCCAGTGTCACGCTGTCCGACTCGCTGATATCTATTGGCAGAAATGCGTTCTCCTATTGCACCAGTCTGTACAGTATTGAATTTCCCAACACGCTGATTAAGATTGATGATGAGGCTTTTGATGGTTGTGCACTTCTCGAGAGTGTAGTAATCCCTGCCTCAGTCACCGAAATCGGTAATCAACCTTTTACCCGATGCGCCAATCTTCGCTACCTCATTGTGGAAGAGGACAACCCGGTATATGATTCGCGTGACAATTGCAACGCGATTATCAAGACTTCCAGCAATGAACTGCTTGTAGGTTGCCTCAGCACGATCATCCCTAATACGGTTACTGCTATCGGAAAGCATGCATTCTATGGCTGCACAGAATTGATGTGGATTACAATCCCCAGTTCCGTCACATCGCTTGGCGAGGGTGTGTTTCTTGAGTGCACGGGTCTTACCGCGGTCCACCTCCCCAACACAATAACATCTATCCCGAGAAACGCTTTCTGTTATTGCACGTCTATTTATAACTTCGAAATTCCTAACTCGGTAACCGAGATAGGCTCTCAGGCTTTTAGGGACTGCCAGTCGCTCAGGAGCATTGTCATCCCCAATTCGGTGACTTCGTTGGGTGAAACGATGTTCTATGAGTGCTATGCGCTCAAGAGTGTTGTGTTCCCCAACACAATTACCTCGATACCCAGGAGCACATTTGTTCGCTGCCGAAACTTGACCAGTGTCAATATTCCCAATTCCGTCACTAAGATTGGAGATGCCGCATTCAACAACTGTACCGTTCTTAAAAAGATTGATATTCCCGCCTCGGTCACATTATTGGAGGGTGGCGCGTTCAATTCTTGTCCGGCACTGGATGATGTGTACTGCTATATCCCAGACTTGTCAAGCGTGACGCTTAGAAGCAATCTCTTTGACCGCAATCCAATGAATGTCGCCCGCCGGACGTTGTACGTGCCTGCGGGAACATTAGAAGCCTATCAGGCTGAAGTGCAGTTTACCCGTTGTTTCGGCACGATTGTAGAGATGGGCCACAGCGGCGATGCCAATGGCGACGGTGTGGTCAGCATCAAGGATGTGACCAATGTCATTGACTATCTGCTGGGCAGCGATGACGGCTCGGTAAATCCTTACCATGCCGACGTTGATGGCGACGGCAGTGTGACCATCAAGGACATCACTACCCTTATCGACATGCTCCTGAACGGCAATTGATTGTATTGCCCTGAAAAAGTAGAATTTAAGTAAAAAACAATTAAAAAACTGTACTGTTATGACAAGGAAAATACTTTTTACTCTCTTCGCTTTATTGACTACCGGCTCAGCATTGGCCGAGAAAACCGCAGCGCCTCTTGTCACTTGGTCTTTTGATGATTACGTTGGTGGTAATCCTTCTTGCAGCCATATTGATGTCTATGGGTATGGCCAGTTCATGGTCTATCTGGATGGAACTCCCTATACTGATTATAACGGAAATACATATCATGAGTATTCTGACGGGGAATATACCCATATTTTGATTGATGCTTATCCTAATGGAGACACTGCCATTGAGTTAACCGCTACAGCTCAAGAAGATGGCAAAGAGATGAGTGATGTCACGCATGTCAATATCATTGCTTCACGCTCGACGATAGTTTGGGGAGCGTTTGTTTATGCCGATGGTATAGATGATGAAAATGGGTTGCAAGTTCATATCTGTAGTGACCCTAGTTATGGATATGATTTCTTGGAAGGAGAAATGGTTCTCGATGGATTTATGTATCAGATCAACAATTCAGGGGAGTGGTTACAGTATGATAAAACCGCTTCGGCAATTTATCTGCCCGAATATGGAGATTACGAAATAGATGCCTATGGCTACGCTGAAGGTCATGGCCGTAGTGCTGTAGCCACAGCATGGATTCACTATGATGCGGATGGTTACACAAGCTATAGTCAACCAAGGGATAGCTATTATCAATATCTCGTGCATAATGATTTGGTTTATTACATCATGAGTGATACTGAGGTTAAATTAACGGGATCTGGAGTACTCCCATCTGGTCCGGAATTTGACTTGCCCCATCCGCATCAGGGTGATTATGTGATTCCGTCTGCCATTTATTGGGACGGGAAAACTTATACTGTTGTAGAAATTGGAGATTATGCTTTTGATGATACCGATTGCGGCACTAGTGGCCTGACTAGTGTGATAATCCCCAACACCGTCACATCCATTGGCAATTATGCTTTCAATCAATGCATCGCCCTAACCAGCATAGAGATTCCCAATACCGTGACTTCCATTGGAGACTGGGCGTTTTGTGATTGTTCTGGTCTGACAAGTATGGAGTTACCTGATTCAATCATTTCTATTGGCCAATGCACATTCTGTTATTGTACTGGTCTGACCAGCATCGACATCCCCAGAAGTGTTACTGAGATAGGCTGGAATGCTTTTTCATGGTGCAGTGGTTTGACCAGTGTGGCCATCCCCGAATCTGTTACCGCTATCGGCCAAGGGGCATTCTCAAGGTGTAGCGGCCTGAAAAGTATTGTCGTGGAGGGAGGCAATACGGTATATGATTCACGTAATGACTGTAATGCCATCATCGAGACGGCCTCAAATACGCTTATTACTGGTTGCATGAACACAGTCATCCCCAGCACCGTTGTTGCAATTGATACCGAAGCGTTCGAGGGTTGCAGTGGACTGACTGGCATAGACATCCCAAACTCTGTCACATCCATTGGGAATGGTGCGTTCTTTGAATGCTCTGGCTTGACCAGCATAGTCATTCCCGAGTTTGTTACAAAAATTTGCAAAAGAACTTTCTCACGGTGCTACAGTCTAATTAGCGTAAACCTTCCAAACTCTGTTACATCCATCGACGACTATGCGTTCAATGACTGCAGTAGCCTGACAAGCATCAACATACCCGATTCAGTCACATATATCGGGAATGAAGCGTTCTGGGGCTGTACAAGTCTGCCCAATATTACCATACCTGAGTCGGTCACATATATTGGTGACTATGCACTCTGTCGATGCATCAGTTTGGATCATATGATTTGCAAGGCTACAACGACTCCAGTCGTCAATGGCATCTTAACCACAAGCTATTATGATGCGTCCTTCTATGAGCGAGTGACCTTGTTTGTTCCGAATGAATCATTGGAGACATACCGTGTTCATGCCGAGTGGGGCAAGTTCACGCATATAGTGCCGTTTATCGGTGCTGGACCTGGCGACATCAATGGTGACGGCAGTATCGCCATCAATGATGTGACCATCATGATTGACCAATTGCTCAGTGGCGATGAACTGCCCGCCTATGCCGACGTGAACGGTGATGGCGAAGTGACCATCAAGGACATCACCACCCTCATTGACATGCTCCTGAATGGCAATAATTAATTGAAAAGAATTATCACATGTAACGACTTCTTAAAATGTTTAATAATATGAAACGTATAAATCTTACTTTATTATCTCTGCTGATTGCGGCTACTGTTTTTGCAGGGAACGGCCTTGAGAGAACGGCAGATCCTGTAGTGTCTTTGTATGCTGGGAATACTTATCTTGATGTTGACATTACAGGAAACGGAATGCTCTTCCTCTATAACGAATTCGTGGGAAATGACAGATATGATTTCTCTTTAAATCAGATGGGTCATGACGAGGTGGTCAGTTTTGATGTGTGGGCGATGGGCCCTGGAAAGTTTCCTAGCAATGAGATCCATACGATTTATTCTTTTGCACCATTGTCGACTCCAAAACCTGTTGTTACCTATGTTATCACCGACGATGAATTGGTATTCACTGCTACATGTGAAGGCGCGTGGGTGAATATCTGTATTGATGACAATGTGGTGTTAGGGGATTTTGGAACTTGCACTTATCGCATTCCCCGAACCGATGAAGAACAGTCATGGGATATTGGCGCTTATGCCTCTTTTGGGGATGACGAGATGCAAAGTGGCACCGTTAGTTGCACAATCATCATTCCTGCTTTGTCCTCGGGATATCTAAGTGCTCCAAATCTGTTTAGTGAGTTGACTTTTATTGAACCCGTTGGGAGTCCAATAGCTCAAGTTTATTGTGATTATTATGACATAATAAACTATCCTGATGTCCGTATTTATTACTATGTCGCATATTCACCTGATGCCTATCCGGATTTTAACTACTCTGAAGCTCATGAATGGACTGATTTGAATCAGATGCTGCAATTTCATGAGCCCGGCAATTATAAAATTGCGGCTTTCGCAGTAGGCGAGAATAATGCGGTTAGCGATGCCAGCATAGTAGAATTCGATATTCCGGGATCAAGTGCCTCCTATACTGCGAAGCCGCTTGTTTATGCGCATCATGTGGACGGTGAAAAGGGATTGGCTGTTCGTGTTGTTGACGGAATCATAGGAGAGAACGAGATTGACTGCACAGGATATGAATTCTATGAATTATATGGGTCTCTAAAAAAACCTGAGTATTTCTTCTATCAGATTAATGGCACTGGCGAGTGGCAAGAGTATAATGAGGAAATATATCTGACTCAGTATGGTCAATATACGATTTCGGCTTTTGCGGGTAGCGCAGAAGGGAAAGATAGCGAAGTGGTCACAGCGACTATCGATTATGGACCAGCAGGATATACAAGCCAGCAAAATAACTACATTGTTCATGATGGTTTAGTATATTATGTTTCCGATGCTGGAAATACTGTTGATGTCGCGGATTATTATTTTGATCACATGTATTATTTCATGAATTATCCCATAATTGAACCTCAGAGGTCGGGTGATATAGTGATACCTGCTGTAATTCATAGCCAGAACCATGATTATACGGTAAAGAGCATTGGCTGTAATGCCTTAGATGGTTACATCAGTGTCATAATACCTAGCACAGTAACTTATATCAACCTGAACGGTGCTGATGGCCATGATGGTTATCCTAATTTGGTTTCTTTGACCGTTGAGGAGGGTAATCCTGTTTTTGATTCCAGGGACAATTGTAATGCTGTAATTGAGACAGCAAATAATACGCTTATTCTAGGATGTCAAAACACGGTTATCCCGGGTGCGGTTGTGGAAATAGGCCCAAGGGCATTCTTTGGCTGTGTAAATTTAACTAGTATTACTATCCCCAATTCTGTCTTTTCCATCGGTGATGGAGCATTTTATTATTCTGGTTTAAGTAGAATCATTTGTTATCCGGTAATACCGCCATCAGTTTTTGAATTCACTTTCGGTGAATTTGATGGAGAAAATGATCAGACAACGCTTTTTGTCCCTTATGAGTCGCTGGAGGATTACCAGTTCGATGCCGAATGGGGCAAGTTCACGCATATTGTGCCATTCATCGGTGCTGGCCCTGGCGACATCAACGGCGACGGCAGCATCGCCATCAATGATGTGACCACTATGATTGATATGTTGCTCAGCGGCGAGGAGTTGCCCGCATGGGCCGACGTGAACGGCGATGGCGAAGTAACCATCAAGGACATCACCACCCTCATCGACATGCTCCTGAATGGCAATAATTGAAAAACGTTATTCAACAATCATAATTATTAATCAATATGAGAAAGATATTCTTAACAATGCTGTTGCTGGTCGCTGCTTTTGCGTCTATGAGCGCCCAAGACGAGATTGAACAGACTGATTATCCGTGGGTTTATATTGACGACTCGAACGGATGTGGCACAGAAGTGATATTTGGTCATGATGACCCCGAAGCCGTGATATATTGGCGTTATTCTATTGACTCTTGGGATGATTGGAGCGAATGGATGATGTATGTTGAACCAGTTGTTTTCACCCAGGTTGGCATAACCGTTAATGTGCAGGCTTATGCCATCAGTCCAGGTAAAACAGCCAGTGATTACATTTATTGCGAGTTCGTGGTGGAAGATCCAATTGAAATGTATTATAGGCAGATTGCGGACTTTGGCGTCGATGGGATTTATTATAAAAAAACAAGTGCTTCGACTGTTAATGTTAGCATGAACGATACCTATGATTTTCCTTATACAGAACCTTGGGGATGGGAAGAATTCAGTAATGGTTCATATAGTGGTGATGTGGTCATTCCCGCTACGGTTGAGTATGAAGGCAGAACCTATATCGTTGAGGGTATTAACAGCTTTGCTTTTCTCAATTGTCCGTTAACGAGCATTACACTGCCTAATGGTCTTAAGAGTATAGCCAATCGCGCATTCCTCCATGCCACTATCGAGAACGGCAGCATCTTTATTCCCGCCTCGGTAACAACGATTGAAGCGGGCGCTTTTGCCGATTGCTATAAACTTGAAAGTGTGCGGATCGATGAGAATAATCCCGTCTATGACTCTCGGGATAACTGCAACGCAATCATTGAGACAGTCACCAATACACTTGTTGCGGCATTCAACAGCACAACAATTCCATCGACTGTTACCGCAATTGGAGATGATGCATTTGCTGGTGACGCATATTCAGGGTGGGGCTATTATACAGGTTGTGCGATTCCCGATATAGTTCTCCCTAACAGCGTCAAAACCATTGGTAATAGGGCTTTTTACTTATGCTCGGACTTAAGGAACATATCTATCGGTGATGAGGTTACAGTAATTGGCGATTATGCGTTTTTTTGGTGCGGTCTATCCGGCATCACCATTCCAAACACCGTCAATACTATAGGGGAAGGAGCATTCTATTATTGCACTAACTTGACCAGCGTTGACATTCCAAACTCCGTTACCTCCATTGGAAATTCTGCTTTTTGTGGCAGTGGCCTTAAAAGTGTTATTATCCCGAATTCAATCATTTCCATTAGCAGTTCAATGTTCAAAAACTGCGGTGCTTTGACTAGTGTGACCATTCCTAACTCCGTCACCGCAATTGGAGATGATGCATTCAATAACACCAGCCTAGAAAGCGTCACTATTCCCAGCTCAGTTACCTCAATCGGCAAATATGCATTCTTTTATTGTGATAGCCTCACCAAAGCGATTTGTCAGGCAACAACTCCACCCGCTCAAAATGGAGTCTTCTTTGCATACACATACTCCAATATCTACGAGCGAGTGACCTTGTTTGTTCCGAATGAATCATTGGAGGCATACCGTGTTCATGCCGAATGGGGCAAGTTCACCCACATCGTGCCGTTCATCGGGGCTGGTCCTGGCGACGTTAATGGTGACGGCAGCATTGCCATCAATGATGTGACCAACCTGATTGACATGCTGCTGAGCGCTGATGAGTTGCCCGCATGGGCCGACGTCGATGGTGACGGCAGTGTGACCATCAAGGACGTCACTACCCTCATTGACATGCTGCTGAATGGCAACTGATAGTACCAATTTGGGTATTGAGAGTTTAGCGCACACTGGCCACCGATGGCTGGTGTGCGTTAAATGTTGCGGGCATCGGTGGCGAGCAGCCGGTGCCCCAAGCGGCAGTAGATGCACTTGCGAGCCTCACAATAGTTGCGGCGCAGTTGAATCAAGGCTTGGCTTGTGAGAGCGTCCTCGCACTTCAGCCCCGCATTGCGGAACATCGTCACGATGCTGTTCTGTTCGGGGCGCAGGTCCTCCAGCAGCGATATGGCACGGTCGCTCATGGCATAATCGTCGGTCATCTCGCCGCGGGCATAGTAGAGTGGGGCAACTGTGTTGATGAGTACAATGTCGATGCTGCCATTGGACAAAGCACGGCCTGCGCTGGGCGATGGCTTACCGAAGCTGTAATGGGTGGCCCAGTAGCCGCTCAACTCCACGTCAAAAAGCTGTCGCAATGCCTTGGTGTCCGCCGCGTCGAGGATATCGTTCATCAGGTTGAATCCGCCGTGGACAAACTGCGCTAGCAGGGCAATGCGGCGGTATGGGAAATTCTGGGGACGGCTCCGGAACAGGCGCCAGGCCGTGCCCTCAATGGGGCGCAACGAGAACTTGTTCGACAGGAAGGCATACTCCCGCATCAGTTGCCGGAAGTAGCTTTCGCTTTCATGGGCACCGTTCAACAGGCCCGCTTGGCCAAACAACAACGCCTCGACTTGCAGGATAGAGTCACTGTGCTTGTGCAGTAAGCGCAGTGGCGTGATGCGCGCCAGTCGCTCAAAGGCGTCGTTGTTGATGCCGAAGCCTAGCGTCCGCGCCAGCATCACATAGCAGATATCCTCCCAACTGCCATTGTAGCGGTCATATAATTCTCTCACGCGGTCCACCTTGCCGTGCAGCCGCTCGAAAGCCAGCGCTTCGATCCACTCGGTGACTGTGAGCCTAGGCACTTCACTGAGCCTTGCCGCGCACGGCAGTTCCACCTTGGCGTTGACCAGCCGGTCATAGCTCTCGTTGAACCGTGGCGATACCCGCAATTCCACCTGCGGAATGAGCTCGCCGTTAATGCGGCGCACTGGTGCGTCGTCTTTCTCGACAACATGCAGGATCACGTTGTCGTAGGCGGGGTCCTCGTCGTGGTGGTGGCGTTTCCAGTCACTGGCGCGGACGTGGATCTCTACATTGCCCACCCACGTCTGGCCGTCAATCTCGACTTTGGCGTTGAAGAAGTCGGGTCCAGCGTCAGTGTTGAGCAGTCCGGGGTCGATGACACGCACCTTGCGGCCATCGTTAGTGACCATGTCCTCGCTAAGCCACAGCTTGTGTTGCCAGATGTATTGCAGCAGTCCTTCCATCGTGTCATCATTTTTCAAGTAGCGAATTTAACGCTTTTTCCACATTCCTATGCAATGAAAGACGCAAAAAGGGACAAATGAAAAGAATTTTTGGAAATTTCTGCCAAAAAATTTGGTCAAATCAGATTTCTGACCTAATTTTGCACTCGCTTTTGAAAGGTACCTTAGCTCAGTGGTAGAGCAGTGGACTGAAAATCCGCGTGTCCCTGGTTCGATCCCCGGAGGTACCACTTCAAATAACGAAGCGACCGACTGCCCACGCAGCCGGCCGTTTTTCTTTTGGATGTATGGGAAATGTGCATGCCTGTGATGAAAAATGAAAAATCTTTATTACCTTTGTGGGCGAATCTCTAAATTAAGGATTAGATCAACCGTTATTTATTTCTAAACATTTTGATTATGAATCATCGTTTCCGTTTTTCCATCCTAGTGCTGGCCCTCCTGTTGCCCGCACTCGCCTCGGCCTACGACTTCCAGGTCGATGGCATCTGTTACAACATCAACGGCAACGAGGCCGCCGTGACCAGCAAAGGTGATTATTATGATATGTATTTCGTTGGGTATTTAGGCTCTGTTGTCATCCCGCCCACCGTCACCTACAATGGAACCACCTACCCGGTAACTTCAATCGATGAAATTGCCTTCTATTGTTGCGAAG
>JAFZKD010000036.1 GCA_017553785.1 Muribaculaceae bacterium
GGTCACTTTTCTTTGTTGTCCTGGAAGGATTCGAACCCTCGCAAGCGGAACCAGAATCCGATGTGCTACCATTACACCACAGGACAATTCCTTTATTGCGACTGCAAAGGTACTGCTTTTTTTGTTACCACCAAGAAAAAATCGAACTTTTTTTCAAATATTTTTTTCATTGCCCCAAAAGTGTTGTTTTGATGTCCTCGGGCGCCATCATCTGTTACGCGTTCTTTTGATGCACTGTTCCTGCCGCTGTCTTTTCACCGCAGCCCCAATAATTACATCAAAGCCATCCCTTTTTTCTTCATAAACGGATACTATTGGAACATGTATCGCAAAGGTAGCGCTCTCGAGCAAGGTCGGGCTTGCCGTTGCAGTCGACCATAAAGCACTGCGGGTCATTGTTCGGGCAGTGATCCAGTCCCAAGTAAGCGTGTCCGAACTCATGGAGCACCACTTTCCAGAACTGAGACTTGTCCTTCACTCTGAATGTAGAGATCACGCAGTTGGAATGTCCCATATAGGACAGCCCGAGGATACCCCAATCGTCATAGCCGTGAGCGCTTGTTGAGATGTCTTTATCGGTCAAGCCGATGATAGCATCGTTTTTCTGGCTCTTAAGTCCCGCCTGCTTGTCCAGAATCTTGCTGGCACGGTAACGGGTCTTGGCATCATTCATCAGATCCTCGGTTAACGGTTTGCCGGGTAGCACCTTGACTTCGGTAACCGCTAGGTCTTTCACATACTTAGCGAGACTTTTTTCTAGCCCGTCGGCCACTGCTTTGGCTCTCTCATTCGAGAAATCACCATAGGGCTGAATAAGAATCCTGCAATGAGGGCAGGTACATTCCACATCAGCATCTGATTTCTTAATCCTCTTGGCGTTACTGGTACAACTCCATGCAAGACTTCCCAACAGGAATGTGAAAACAATGATATAAAACAACTGCTTTTTATTCATAATCACAATGATGATAAGGTCTAAAGTTTACACTATTCGAAGCGCATGGTGGCGGTGGGCTTGATGGTGGAGATGATGTGGCTGGCGCCGAGTAGTGTGAGGTAGGAGACGATGATAATGCCCAGGTTGAGCAGAATCAGGGCTGGAATGCTGAGTTGGATGGGGACGTAGGGCATATAATACGCACTCGGGTCAAGGCGCACGATGTGTCCATACTTTTGCAACAGGCACAGGCCGATGCCGATGATGTTACCGATGATAAGCGCCTTGAGGATGAGTTTCCCCGTCAGGTAGATGAAGATGCGGCGGATAGCGCCATTAGTGGCACCCATCGCCTTGAAATTGCCGATGACGCGGATGCGCTCTAGCACAATCATCAGCATGGCGGAAATCAGGGTGAATGCCGCCACGATCATCATCAGCGTGAGGATGATGACCACGTTCATGTCGAGCATCTGCAGCCATGCGAAAAACGGCAGGTTGTTCTGCTGGGTAGTAGTGACGAAGAACAGGTTCTTGCTCTCTTGCTCCACAGTGTTCCCGGCAAGCATGGTATAGAGGTCATAGGCATCGGCATCCAGGTCTCGGGTGTCGAACATGTTGACCGCCACCTGGGTTCCGCAATCACTGTTCCAACCGTTCACACTTTGTATCACATCGATGCCACCCACAATATAGGCGTTGTCAAACGCCTCGAGGTCGGTCTCGAATATGCCTGATATGGTTAAGTTCCTCACTTTAATCTTGTCGTCGATGAAGTAGGTGAGCAACTTGTCGCCGGCGTGAAGCTTCAGCCTGTCTGCTACGGTCTTGGCGATAGCGATTTTATCTGATGAAGCGGTGTCGTTGACCTGAGGCACCACACCCTCAATCATTTTTGATTCCAGGAACCGCCAGTCATAGCCCTTGTCCACGCCGCGGAAAACAATTCCCATAAAGTCCTGGTCGGTCTTGAGGATGGCGCTTTTGTCGGCTATCAGGCTTATGCTCTCAATCCTTTGGGCAAAGTCTTGATTGCCGGCCACCACCTCGCGCACCTCGCGTCCATTGATGACAGAGTAGTTGTCATCAATGCCTAGTGCTGCGTTGGACACTCTCAAATGGGCGTCCAGATGCATGATTTTTCCTGAGATCTCATCTTTGAAGCCCGTGACAATGGCTATGGAAAGAATCATCACGACCACAGCTAGCACGATGCCCACCAGCGCGACAGTCAGGCTAGGAGAGCCCTTTTGCTGCCCGCTGTCCAGTGTCATGCGTCGTGCTATGAAAACCTCGTGATTCATTACGGGGGCAAAAGTACTGAAAAGTTTTCACTTTTCTATTTTCGCATTTCAGTTTTTTTGGCGGTGTGCAGGGAATGGATTAATTTTGTGGAAAAATAAAAACTGACGTTATGATGAAAAGATTTCTAGTGTTCCTGACGACGATGATGATTTTGTCATTCGCCATGCAGGGTGGGGTGGTCAGGCTGGCCGTCCTGAGTGATATTCATGTCACGCCAGGCAATGCCAACGAGGGCAAGTTGCGTGAAGCCGTAGATGAAATTAATGCAACCGATGTAGATGCGGTGCTGGTGACCGGTGATCTGACCAACGAGGGCAGTGACGAGCAGTTGCGCAATGTCAAGGGCATCCTTGACGGCATCATCCATCCGTTGTATGTGATTCCGGGTAACCACGAGAATAACTGGAGCCAGAGCGCGTGCAAAACGTTCAACGACCTGTGGGGTGCCGACCGTTTTGTGTTCACTATTGACGATCTGGTGGTTGTGGGCATGAACTGCGGCCCGTTCATGAAGATGGGCGACGGCCACATCAAGCAGGAAGACCTGCTGTGGCTCGACAGTACACTCATCGTGATGGTCAAGCCAGGCATGAAAGTGCTGAGTGTGAACCACTATCCCATTCTCGATGACCTGGACAACTATCGGGCCTATGTCGATATTCTTAAGAAATATCCTGTCATCACCCACCAGTGCGGCCATTACCACACTTGGCGGCTCTATGAGACTGATGGCATTAACGGTGTGATGTTACGCGCCCTCGATATGGGTAACAATAACTATGGCTACACGTTGATGACCATCGACCTTGACCGCCAGTGGATATACGTGTTTAATAAGGTAATAGGCCAAGCACCCGAGGTGATGTTCTCCTATCGCATTAATCTCGACTATTACTCGCTTCGGACCACCCAAGAGCATTTCTCTGTGCCCAAGGATATGGCCATTCAACGCATTGTTGCCGACAATGCATCGATCTTCACTCGTGTGGGAGTGGATGAGAAGAATCTCTATTTTGGTAACTCATTGGGCTATTGCAAAGCAGTGGATAAGCAAAACGGCCAATTGCGATGGCAGTACAAGACCGATGCCATGCTCTTCTCCCGTCCCGCAGTGGGTGGCAAATATGTTGTCTTGCCCACAAGTGATAAGCGATTGGTGTGGCTCGACAAGAAAACAGGCAAACCCATGTGGCAGTATGCGGCAAACGGCCCTTACGTCGCGGACGGTGTGGTGAAGGATGGCATTCTCTATCAAGGAGGTTTCAAGACTTTTCAGGCTTGGGACGTTAAGCGCCATCGCCTGTTGTGGCAGTATAATGACATCAACAACTACTGTCAGGCCGCACCGGTAATCGATGGCAATGACGTCATCTTCGGTGCCTGGGACACCTACTTGAGGTCATTGGACCGTCGCACGGGTGCCCTGCGTTGGAAGTGGAACAACGGCCGTGACTTCAACCTCTACAGTCCCGGCAATGTCGTTCCTGTCGTCACTCCCGAGTGTGTTGTCATTGTTGCCCCTGACCGTGTCACCACAGCCGTGGACCGCATGAGTGGCAAAGAGATTTGGCGCGAGAAGAACGAGAACAAGGTGCGCGAGAGTCTGGGCCATAGTGTCGACGGCAGGGTGGCTTATGCTAAGACAATGGATGGCGAGCTTGTCGCGATGAGCACGGGCGACAATTATGAGTTGCTGTGGAAAGTGGATTTGGGCTTTGGCTACGAGCACGCACCATGCATCGTGCTTGAGCATGATGGCCTCATCTACTGCGGTTCCCGCCGAGGCATGTTGGCTGTCGTCGATGCCGCGACCCACAAGTTGGAATTCACCTATCGGTTAGGCACTAGCGAGGTTAACGGCTTTGAGGTGGATGAAAAGGGCGATGTCTATTGCTCCCTGATTGAGGGCACCATATGGCGGATTTCCCGCATGAAGTGATAAGCTAGTCATTATAATAATATAATAACAACCCAGCCCTCAAAAAAGGCTGGGTTGAATATTACTTGGAAAGGATATGGTCCGATTAAGGCTCGCGGCCTTCGACGATAGCTTCGGTATCGTGGGCAATCATGTATTCCTCGTCGGTGAGGACGACAACCACCTTGACTTTGCTGTCGGGCAGGCTGATTTCGCCTTCCTTGCCGCGCCACAGTCGGTCATTCAGTTCCTCGTCAATTTTCACACCCAGGTAGGACAGGTTGCGGCAGACACGCTTGCGAGTCTGGTACTGGTTTTCTCCCACACCGCCGGTAAAGGCGATGATGTCCACGCCATTCATCTCGGCAGTGTAAGCGCCGATGGTCTTGAGGATACGCAGCTCGTACATGTCGAGTGCCAGTTGGGCGCGTTCGTTGTTGTCCTTCTCGGCAGCGTCAACGACGTCGCGCATGTCGCTGCTCACGCCGGTGATACCCAGCACACCGCTCTTCTTGTTGATGATGTTGAGCATCTCCTTGGGCGACAGGTTATACTTCTCCATGAGGAACAGCAAAGCACCCGGGTCAACATCGCCCGAACGGGTACCCATCATCAGACCCTCGGTGGGCGTTAGGCCCATTGTGGTGTCGATACTCTTGCCGTCCTTGATGGCGCTGATGCTGGCGCCGTTGCCGATGTGGCAGCAGATGATGCGTTTGCCCTGGGGGGTAGTGCCCAGCATCTCACACACGCGCTGTGCGATGAATCGGTGGCTCGTGCCGTGGAAACCATAGCGGCGCACGTGGTCGTTGGTGTAATATTCCATGGGCAGCGGATACATGAATGCCGATTTGGGCATCGTCTGGTGGAAAGCGGTGTCGAACACTGCCACCTGGGGCACGTTGGGCAGCACAGCTTCGATAGCCTCGATGCCAGCCATGTTCACTGGGTTGTGCAACGGGGCAATGCCGTAGCACTCGCGTATCATGTCTTTTACCTCGTCGGTGATGAGGACGCTGCGGCTGAACTTCTCGCCGCCGTGCACCACGCGGTGCCCTACGGCGTCAATCTCTTTCAGGTCCTTGATGCAGCCGTACTCGGGGTTCACGAGCGCATCGAGGATAGCCTTGATGGCACCCTTGTGGTCGATGAGGCCCAAGTCGATGTTCTTCTTGCTGCCGTCATCAAACTTGAGCTTGATGAAACCATCGGGCAGACCGATTTTTTCCACACCACCCTCGGCGAGGGTCTTGTTTTCTTTAATCTCGATGAGTTTGTACTTGGCAGAACTGCTGCCGCAATTGAGCACTAAGATATTCATTATTATCAGTTTAAACTATTAATCTAAAATCTATTATCTGTTCTCGATCTATTATCTATTAATCGCCTGGTTGCAGGTCAGGATCACGGTGCGGTAGATGTCGTCCTCGTTACAGCCGCGCGACAGGTCGTTGACGGGAGCGGCGAGACCTTGCAGCACGGGACCTACAGCCTTGGCGCCAGCGATGCGCTGAACCAGCTTGTAGGCGATGTTGCCCACACCCAAGTCGGGGAACACGAGCACGTTGGCTTGGCCTGCGATGTCGCTGCCGGGAGCCTTGCTGGCACCCACGCTGGGCACGATGGCCGCATCGGCTTGCAATTCGCCGTCAATCTTCAGATTGGGGTTCATCTCCTTGGCCAGGCGGGTGGCCTCGACAACCTTATCGACATGCTCATGCTTAGCGCTGCCCTTGGTCGAGAAGCTCAGCATGGCAATCTTGGGATCGTCAATCTCGGCGAGGGCACGAGCGGTGCGATCGGCGCTTACGGCGATCTGTGCCAGCTGCTGGGCGTCGGGATCAGGCACTACGGCACAGTCGGCGAATACCATCACACCATTGTGGCCGTAGGGCGACCCCTCGGGTAACAACATCAGGAAGGCGCCGCTCACGGTGCTGATGCCGGGGGCAGTCTTGAGCACCTGGAAGGCGGCCCGCAGCACGTTGCCCGTGGTGTTCATCGCACCGGCAACCTGTCCGTCGGCGTCGCCAGCCTTGATGAGCAGACAACCCAAATAGAGGGGGTCAAGCACCTTTTTGCGCGCATCCTCGATGGTCACGCCTTTAGCCTTGCGCAGTTCATAGAACAGTTGTGCATATTTCTCCACAGCCTCGGCATCATTGGGGTTGATGACCATGGCGCGGTCGATGTTCTTCAATCCCAGCTCAGCGGCTTTGGCAAGAATCTCGGCCTTGTCGCCAATGAGCACGATGTCGGCAATGCCGTCGGCGATGATACGCTCGGCAGCAGTCAGTGTGCGGGGTTCTGTACTCTCGGGAAGAACGATGCGCTGCCTGTTGGCAATCGCGTTGCTTTTCAGCTTCTCAAACAATGGTTCCATTTCTTTTTGTAACAGTATTTTTAGGATAACAGATTGTTATTAAATTCTTGCAACAAAGGTACTGCTTTTTTTACAAATAGGATATAACACTCATAATAAAAAATCTGAGTGGGCTGTCAATATCGGGCTGTGGTTGTCTATTGAACGTCGTCAGAGAAAAGCTGCATGGCGATGTGGGCGCATGCTTCGGCGTCTGCCAGAGCGTTATGGTGGTGTGTCAGGTCAACGTCAAAATAGGCGGCTACGGTGTCGAGTTTGTGATTCGGGAGTTGCTTGAGCAGGCGTTTGGAGGCCAGGCAAGTGCACAGGAAGGTATAGTCAGGATAGTCCATCTGGTAGCAACGGAATACCGCTTTGAGGCAACTCTCGTCAAAGGCTTTGTTGTGTGCCACCAGAGGCAGCCCCTCGATAAGCGGCTCGATTTGTGCCCAAACGTCGGGAAAGACAGGCGCGTTATCGGTGTCCTCGTGTCCCAAACCGTGTACCCGTTGACACCAGTAGTTATAGTAGTTGGGCTCGGGTTGTATCAGTGAGTAGAACTTGTCGGTGATTACCCCGTCGCGCACCACGACCACGCCCACCGAGCAGACGCTGGTGCGCTCACCGTTGGCGGTCTCAAAATCTATTGCAGCGAAGTCTCTCATCACGGTTCATGTTATGGTTACATCGTATCGTTGTCATGTTTGCCGATGCAAAAATAGTCTATAGGAGTGAATCAAAAGGGCAAAATCGGTCAGAAAAAAATCACGAAACCATAAATTTTTGATCAATTTTAAACATTTTATTGACAATTCAGTCAAAAAGAGGCGCAAATCAAAACGTTGATTGAGAAATTATGCGTATTTTTGTAGGTTAATACTATTATTGTGGCTCTCGTGCTAGCCTGGGGCGGAGTTTTGCCTGCGGTGCGGTGCCCGTAACAGATTTAAAACGTAAAAATACAAAATGGACAACGATCGAATTCTTGAGATCAACATTGAGAACGAGATGAAGACCAGTTACATCGACTATTCGATGTCGGTCATCGTTTCGCGTGCGCTACCCGATGTGCGCGATGGCTTCAAGCCCGTGCACCGCAGGGTACTCTTTGGCATGGACAAGTTGCGTAACTATTCCAATGCCCCCTACAAGAAGTCGGCGCGTATTGTTGGTGATGTGCTTGGTAAGTACCACCCCCATGGCGACTCGTCGGTTTACTTTGCGATGGTCCGTCTGGCCCAGGAGTGGGCGATGCGCTATCCGCTTGTTGACGGCCAAGGCAACTTCGGCTCGGTGGATGGTGACAGTCCCGCCGCCATGCGTTATACCGAGGTGCGTCTCGACAAGATGGGCGAGAGCATGATGGAGGACATGGACAAGGACACCGTTGACTTTGTGCCAAACTTTGATAATACCCTCGATGAACCCACGGTACTGCCCACTCGTATCCCTAACCTGCTGGTGAACGGTGCAACGGGTATCGCCGTCGGCATGGCGACCAACATGGCCCCTCATAACCTGAGCGAGTGCATTGACGCTTGTTTGGCCCTGCTCGAGGATCCCGACTTGGAAGTGAGCGACCTGATGAACTACATCAAGGCACCTGATTTCCCCACGGGCGGTATCATCTACGGCTACCAGGGTGTGAAAGACGCCTTTGAGACGGGTCGTGGTCGCATCATCGTGCGCTCCAAATCCGAGATCGAGACCGAACACAACCATGACCGCATCGTGGTCAATGAGATTCCTTATAATGTCAACAAGAAGGACCTCATCGAGAACATCGCTCGTCTGGTTGAGGAAAAGAGAATCGAAGGTATTGCCGACATCAACGACGAGAGCGACCGTCATGGTATGCGCATCGTGATTGATGTGAAGAAGGATTTCAATCCCAACGTGCTGCTCAACAAGCTGTACAAGATGACTGAGTTGCAGTCGTCGTTCAGCGTGAACAACGTGTGTCTGGTTAACGGACGCCCCATGTTGCTCAATCTCAAGCAGATGCTGCATTACTTCCTGGAGCACCGCCACGAAGTGGTAATCCGCCGGACACAATATGATTTGAAGAAGGCCCAGGAGCGTGCCCATATTCTTGAGGGCCTCATCATCGCCAGCGACAACATTGACGAGGTGATAGCCATCATCAAGAGCAGCGACTCGACCGATCACGCCATCAAGCGTTTGTGCGAGCGCTTCAACCTTTCGGAGGTGCAGGCCCGTGCGATTGTTGAGATGCGTCTGCGTCAGCTCACCGGACTGGAGCAAGAGAAACTTCACAACGAGTTGGCCGAGGTGCGCAAAACCATTGAGCATCTCCAGAAGATCCTCGACGATCCCGCTGTTTGCCGTAAGGTCATTGAGGAAGAGCTCATCGAGGTGAAGGAGAAATTCGGCGACGAGCGCCGCACACAAATCGTGTACTCAAGTGAGGAGATGAATGCCGAGGACTTCTATAGCGATGATCCCATGATCATTACCATTTCCCACTTCGGTTATATCAAGCGAACCCCGCTCAAGGAATACCGTGCACAGGCGCGTGGCGGAGTGGGCGCAAAGGGTAGTGACACACGTGATGAGGACTTCATCGAGTATGTTTATGAGGCTACCAACCACAATTATATGTTGTTCTTCACGGCAACGGGCCGCTGCTTCTGGCTGCGCGTGTTCGAGATTCCCGAGGGTACCAAGAACAGCAAGGGACGTGCGATTCAGAATCTGCTCAATCTGGATTCCGAGAACCGCATCATGGCATTTGTCCGTGCCACGGCTCTTACCGATCCAGAGTATAACCAATCACATTATATTGTATTCGCCACAAAGAACGGTATCGTTAAACGTACGAGCTTGAGTGCCTATTCACGGCCCCGCGCTAACGGCGTGCGTGCCTTGAACATCGCCGAGGATGACCAACTCGTGGGCGCTATCTTGACCGAGGGCGACAGCGAAGTGATCCTTGCCAACAGCAAGGGCTATGCCATCCGCTTCTCTGAAACCAAGGTGCGTGCTATGGGACGTACCGCAACCGGTGTCAAAGGTATGACGCTGAGCGAGGGCGATGAGGTGATTGGCATGATCTGCATGCGTGCTGGAACCCGTGACAATGTGCTTGTCGTTTCGGAGCAAGGTATGGGTAAACGCAGCGCCCTAGAGGATTACCGCGTGACCAACCGTGGCGGTAAAGGTGTTAAAACAATTAACATTACCGCTAAAACTGGCAAGCTAATTGCAATCAAGAATGTGAATGACGATAATGACCTTGTCATCATCAATAAGAGCGGCATCGCCATCAGGCTACGGGTTAGCTCACTGCGAGTCGTGGGACGCGCAACACAGGGCGTAAGGCTCATCAACCTTGAGAAGAAGAACGACGAGATAGCAAGCGTTTGCAAGGTGGATACCGAGCCTGAGACGACTGACGAGGAAAGCGTACGCGACGCTTTCAACGAGAACGCGAATGAGCCTGTCCGAGAAGTCCAGGACATCCAAGATGTCCAGCCCCTTCAGGAAGACGATAATGAACAACAAAACGAGAACGAATAAACAGTATAAACTACTTTAATTGTTAAGAAAAATGAAAAAGATGATTCTTTTCGGCGCCGCTATCATGATTGCGTTCGGCGCATCGGCTCAGATGAGCCTTGTGAAAGACCTCGCCAAGAAGGCTGCTTCGGAAAACCCGATGGAACTGGCCGATGTACTCATGAAGATCGAACCCGCCCTCGAGAATGCTGAGAGTGCTGGTGACGTGCTCACATGGTACACCGCAGGTAAGGCCGCCTTTGGTTTGTATGACCAGCTGTATAAGTTGAAAATTTTGGGTCAGCCCGTTGAGGAAGAGATGATGAACGGGGCATTGACTGCAGGTTTTGAGTTCTATCAGAAAGCGCTGCCTCTCGATTCAATCGTTGAGGTTGACAAGAAGACTGGTGCTCCCAAACTGAACAGCGACGGCACTAAGAAGGTGAAGACCAAATACAGTAAGGAAATCATTGGTGCGCTTACCTCACACCTGGGTGACATCGCTAATGCCGGTAACCAGTTTCTTCAGAACAGTGACTGGGCTAACGCTGCTGAAGCCTTCGGTAACTATGCCGACTTGACCCGCTCAGCCTTCGCCATTGCCAATGGTGTGGCCGTTCCTGACAGCACACTGAGCCAGGTGCGCTTCTTCCAGGGCTATTCACAGTATCAGATCCAGGACTTCGCTAACGCTTACGACAGCTTTTCCAAGGCCCGCAAACTGGGTTACACCGAAAACAATATCGTTGATTTTCAGACTTCGTCGTTGGCCAACATGGTACAAGGCATGCTCGACAGTAAAGAATTTGACAAGGCAAACAACTTCATCGACAACGCCATTGCTGCCGATCCCATGAACGGTACCCTGCATGATATCAAGGGTTTCACCGTCGAGTTGCAGAATAATGATGTTTCCGCCGCTCTTCCTTACTATCGCAAGGCAACCGAGGTTGATCCGACTTATGCCAATGCATTCTTTGATGTGGGCCGTTGCCTTTACCTGATGGCTCAAAAGATTATCGACGACAATCCCAATGCCACCAACAAGGAGCTCGTTCCCAAGCTGAAACCGATTTATGACGAGGCTATTCCCTTCTTGAAGAAGGCTGTTGAGCTCAATACCAATCCCGATGACAAGAAGGCCCAGGGCGTGCTTGACGACATCCTTTGGAAGTTTGAGGTAATGGGTGTGAAATAAGCTTATTTTAATATAATGACAATGATGGGCGGTGGAGTATGGCTTCACCGCTCAATTCTTCATAAAGGGGGATGCATTTGCAAAGGTAACGAAAAAAGACTAATTTTGCAGCGTTTTTATAAGGTATGACAGTTGTGAAAAGGTTTATTATTATATGTTTTGCTGCAATGGCTCTCCCCGTGGGTGTGTCAGCTCAGCAACTGCTGGTCAATCAGGCCAAGAAGGCGATTACAGGTCTCACAATGACGATAGACAGCTATAATAAAGCATTTGCCAAGTTGCAGCCAGCACTCACCAATGATGAGACCAAAGACCGTGCCGAGACTTGGGCGCTTGCCAACCGCATCAAGATTGAGCAGTATGATAAATATATGGACAATCGCCGTGTGGGCAAGAAAATTGACGTCAAGGCAATGGGCCATTCGTTGATCGATGCCTATGATTACGGCCTGAAAGCCCTTCAGCTCGACACCATCAAAGTGCTGGACGGCAAAGGAGAACCCAGGATTGACAAAAAGAGCAAACGACCTCTTTTCAAAACCAAGTATAGTAAGGATGTTGTCAACCGTTTGTTAGAGCATCATGACAGTTACCGGATTGCCGGTAGCGAGATGTATAACGTCAAGGACTGGGATGGTGCTTACAAGGCATGGGACTATTATTGCCAGATGGCCACCCGCAGCGATGACCCGCGATGGATCAGGCCTGACAGCATTGTTGCCGAGGTGCGATATTATCAAGGCATTGCCGCATGGCAGAGGACTGATACTATCGATGCGGTACGCCTGTTCAGCATCGCAAGACATTCAGGTTATCAACGCAAGGAGGCATATGATTACGCGTTGGTGTGCTTGAGTGACCTGGGTAATGAGAAGGAGGTGGTCCGTTTGGCATGGGAAGCATATGTCAAGTTCGGAACCAGTGATCCTCAGTATATCCGCATCCTGATCAACAATTTCCTTGAACGAGATGACTTCTCGGGAGCCAATGACCTGCTAGGCGAGGCAATGGAAGCCAATCCCGATGACGATGAACTGCTCAACCTCAAAGGGCTCGTTGTCGAGAACCAGGAAGATATTTATGAAGCCTTCCCATATTACCAGCGTTGCGTCGAGTTGAATGACAGCAATGCCAGCGGTCTGTTCAATGTGGGACGCTATTTCTATAACAAAGCACAGGAAACACGTCAGAACAGCAATCTCTATGGCAAGAAACTGGCCGCCTTGGTCAATCCCATTTATCGGGAGGCTCTTCCTTATCTGGAGAAATCCTTTGCCATCAACCCCAACAATCCTGATGTGAGGAATGCCCTGCGCGACATCTACTACAAGTTGGGCGAGGCCAACAAGCTGCAGGCCATCGAGTCAGGTCAGTAACCTAGATTTTGCTCATCGGGCTATCACACACCGAGTCGTTTAATTCTATCCTCAAAATAATGATTTCCAGATTCTTGAGATGCCAAGAATCTAACTCTTAAGCCTTCCGGACAATACCACGCTTGCTGGCGCGGACAAAGTCGATGATGATGTCGCGTTCAGGGCTTTCGGGCAGTTTCACTGCCTCTTCAAGCGACTTGGTGACGTTCAGGCCCGAGTCATAGATAGTGCGGTAAACGTCGGCAATGGCATCAATCTGCTCGCTGGTGTAACCACGACGGTGCAATCCCACCTTGTTCACTCCTTCATAGCAGATGGGGTAGCGTGCCGCCATGCAGTAGGGAGGAATGTCCTTGTTGACCAATGCGCCGCCTTGTATCATGACGTGGCAACCGATTTGTGTGAACTGATGGACGAGCGCACCACCACCGATGATGGCCCAGTCTCCTGCAACCACCTCACCGGCAAGTTGTGCCGAGTTTGACATGATGACGTGGTTACCCACTACGCAGTCGTGAGCGACATGGCAATAGGCCATGATTAGGCAATGGTTACCCACTACGGTCTTGCCTTTGGATGCAGTGCCACGGTGAATGGTGACAAACTCACGGATAGTCGTGTTATCGCCAATGATTGCCAATGTGTCCTCTCCTTGGAATTTCAGGTCTTGTGGAATGTCACCCACAACGGCATTGGCATGG
Source organism: Muribaculaceae bacterium (assembly GCA_017553785.1). Taxonomy (GTDB): domain Bacteria; phylum Bacteroidota; class Bacteroidia; order Bacteroidales; family Muribaculaceae; genus Sodaliphilus. The sequence goes on from JAFZKD010000036.1 coordinate 13,317, forward strand.
ATGTGGCAATTCTTGCCGATGCGTGTGCCGCTGCGTACTACAGCGCCGCTGTCGATGATGGTGCCGTCACCAATCTCGACATTGGAGTCAATGGTCACAAACGGACCGATTATCACATTTTCCCCAATCTTGGCGTCGGGGTTCACGATAGCGAACTGATGGATATTGTTAGTCATTAGTTTCTAGTCATTATTAATCGGTGTTCTTGACGATTTGAGCCATGAACTCGGCCTCGGTCACGATTCTCTCGCCCACAAACGCATAGCCCTTCATCACTGCCGTACCTCGTCGGATGGGAGTCATGAGGGACAGGTGGAAAATGAGCGTGTCGCCAGGGACAACCTTGCTGCGGAATTTCACATTGTCAATCTTGAGGAAATATGTCGAGTAGTTTGATGGGTCATCAACATTACTCAACACCAGGATACCGCCCACTTGGGCCATGGCCTCGACTTGCAGCACACCGGGCATGATGGGCTCGTGGGGGAAGTGACCCTGGAAGAAGGGCTCATTGGCCGTCACGTTCTTGATGCCCACGATATGCTTCTTTCCTTTCTCGATGATCTTGTCGACCAGTAGCATGGGATAGCGGTGGGGTAGCATGGCCCGAATCTGGTTGATATCATACAGGGGCTCTTTGTTCGGATCATAGATGGGCGCCTGTACATTTTGGTATCGCAGTTCTTGACGAATCTTCTTGGAGAGTTGTGTGTTGATGGTATGTCCTGGTCGGGTGGCAACAATACGTCCTTTCAAGGGACGGCCAATCAGCGCCAAGTCACCGAGCACATCAAGCAGTTTGTGACGTGCGGGTTCGTTCTTGAACGCCAACGGCTTATTGTTAAGATAACCCAGTTCAGTAGCAGGTTTGTGGGGCACATTCATCACATCGGCCATGTGATCCAGATCCTCCTGTTTCATGGGTGAGTCATAGATGACGATGGCATTATCCAGGTCACCGCCCTTGATGAGGCTGAGCTGGATGAGCGGCAGCACCTCACGTACAAATACAAAGGTCCTGCTTCCTGCGATTTCTTCCTTGAAATGATTGATGTTAGTCAACGAGGCAAACTGGTTGCCCAGCACAGGTGAGTCAAACTCAATCATGCAGTCGATGGACAATTCGTCGTCGGGCAGCACGATGAGTGATGATCCCGTCTCCTTGTCAACGACCTTGATGCGCTGTTTTACCACATAGTATTCCTTTTCGGCTTCCTGCTCAACAATGCCGGCCTTTTCAATTTCTTTACACCACTGGATGGCACTGCCGTCAAGAATAGGCACCTCGCCGCAGTTCACTTCAATCAGGCAGTTGTCGATGCCAGCGGTATAGAGGGCAGCCATCGCGTGCTCGATGGTGCTCACTCGAGCCTCTTTGTTGCTCTTACTGGCAATGACGGTGCCGCGAGTGGTCTCGACCACATGCTCGGCAAGCGCTTGGATTGTTGGCTGACCTTCCATGTCAATGCGCTTGAACACATATCCTGTATTCACTTCGGCAGGCTTGAAAGTTGCTGTGGACAGTTGCCCAGTGTGCAATCCCTTACCTGTCACGCTGAACGCATTCTTTAGTGTTGTCTGTTTCATGTTGTTTTAGCTGTTAGCTAATTAAGCTTTTAGCTGTCAGTAATATCAATTGTTGATTTTTTTCTTGAGGTCTTTGATGTCGCTGTACATTTCCCCAAGACGTTTCAAGTAAACCACCTGGCGCGCGAATTCCATCGCCGGCTGAACGGGAGCACCCAGCCATTTGCCGTTGCTGCCGATGCTGTTGTCGACGCCTGTTTGTGCTCCAATGCCGTTCTTGTCGCCCACGGTGATATGTCCAGCGAAGCCCACTTGGCCACCCACCATGTTAAATTTGCCGATCTTGGTTGAGCCAGCGACACCCACTTGTGCAGCCATGACAGTGCTTTCGCCCACTTCAACATTATGGGCAATCTGAATGAGGTTGTCGAGTTTAGCGCCCTTCTTGACTACGGTAGCGCCCATTGTAGCGCGATCGATGGTTGTGTTGGCACCGATTTCCACATCATCCTCAAGGATGACAATACCCACCTGGGAGATTTTCTCGTAGGTGCCATCTACCTTAGGCGCAAACCCGAAGCCGTCGCCACCAATGACAGCACCGCCCTGTACGATGCAGCGGTTACCGATGCGGCATCCGTGATAGATTTTCACGCCAGGGTACAGAATCACGTCGTCACCCAAGGTCACGCCATCACCCACATACACTTGAGGGTAAATCTTCACGTTCTTGCCGATAGTCACGCCATCGCCAATGTACGCGAACGCACCCACATAGATATCATCGGGCAGGGTAGTGCCTTGTCCCACATGGACAGGCTCTTCGACGCCGCGTTTCTCAGGGCGTTGGCTGTTGACATAGTTCAGCAGGTCGGCGAGTGTTTTGTAGGGGTCATCGACACGGATGAGTGTAGCTTTGACTTCCTGCTCGGCGACAAAATCTTTGCTCACCAGCACTGCCGAGGCCTGGGTGGTATATATGAAGTGAGTGTATTTTGGATTGGCGAGGAATGTCAGACACCCGGGGGTGGCTTCCTCGATTTTGGCATAATTGTTAATGACGGTTGATGCATCACCATCTACCGTGCCGTTAACCATTGCTGCAAGTTGTTGTGCAGTAATCTCCATGATGGTAATTATATATGACTAGTCATTTAATGAATTCGGCCGCAAAGTTCGCAAAAAAAACACAATACCACAACTTTAAAGGCACACATTACCATAATGTGTGCCAAAAAGGACAGTAAAATGTCGATTTAGTACTTTTTTTGTCGTTTTTTAACTGCGCTTCAAGAGTTCATTGATCTTTGCATCAATCACATCTTTATCCTGCAGACCAACCAGCGTCTGGTATTCCCCGTTCGGGGTGATAAACATGAGCATGGGAATTGATTTAATATCAAATTCTGCGGCAAGATCAGTTTCCTTGTCAACATCAACACGCCTGAAGGTGACTTTGCCATGGTATACCTTCTCGAGTTCATCAAGAATCGGGGCTATCTTTTTGCAAGGAGCGCACCAAGTGGCATAAAAGTCAATAACCATGGGCTTTGTTGTCGTGATGGTCGTTTGTTGGGTCCATTCGCTTTGTCCTTGGTCGTCTGCTTCTGTGACAGCGACTTCAATCTTCTCGTTTTTGTTGATTTCATCGACTTTACGGTCTTCCGGATTTCTGGTCTTGTTGCCGCAAGAAACGAGTGCGATAACAGCCATCAGGCAAAAAAAGATTTTCTTCATAATTTGTTAAGATTAAAAAAACTATAATTAATGAAATTAAAATACAAGTTTTCCGCGTCCTTGGCGGGTGATTTCGGGATCGCCGCCCGTGCAGTCCACAATGGTTGAGGGTGTGAGTTGTCCTCGTCCAGAATCAATCACGATATCCACTTGTGACTCAAACGCTTCGGCCATCAATCCAGGCTCACAACGGTAGTCCTCGTCATCACCAGGCACCGAAGTCGTCAAAATGGGACCTCCCAGTGTTCGCACGATGGACAGCGCGATTTCATTGTTGGGAATGCGGATACCCACTGTCCGACGGCCCTTGAATGCCTTGGGCAATTTTGACAATGCGGTGAAGATGAAAGTGAACGGACCGGGCAGGTTGGATTTCATCATTCTGAACTGAGTGTTGTCAAACTTGGCATATTGCGCCACCTGGGAAATGTCGTCACATATAATGGACAGATTTGTCTTGGCAGACTTCATTTCCTTGATTGAGCAAATGCGCTCGATGGCCTGGTTGTTGAGCGCGTCACAGCCAAGGGCATAGACGGTGTCGGTCGGGTAGATGATGAGCCCGCCGTCTTTAAGCGTCTGAACTACCCGGTCGATGTGGCGTTGATTGATGTTCTTTTCTATGATTTCTAAGACTTCCATTATGAATTTGGTAATGAGTGGTTAGCTGATCGGATTGTGGATGAGGGTTTCAATATCGGTGGCATGAGCATATTTCGTGAGCAGTGCGGCCATCCAGTCAACAGCGTCCTCAAGGGGCATCTCGGGTGCGAAAGCGTTGATGTTGATTTGTGCCTTGACGGTCTGCTCGGTGAACTTGGTGCGCTCCTCGTCGCTGGTTGGGGTGGCAATAGGTCCTTCGGCGTCACGATATACGGGCATGCCCTCGATATTGAGCACACCGCGGCCTATGCCGTTATACACATCATCAGCGGTGCCTACGCTCATCGTGAGCAAGTCCCCGACGATGCGGTCACCATCAAGTCCACTGATGGCATATCCGCTCTTGATGGATACCAGATTGACCACATCGATGAGTGTGGTGAGCCGGTAAATACCCAGTCCTCGGATGATGCGGCGGCACAAGGCTTCGCTCGACACGCGATAGCGGCTCGGGTCTTTGCCCAATGCTTTGTACAGGTGTCTTGTGCCAGCGATAGCGGGTCTATTGTTAATTTCCAGCAGCTCGTAACGCTGTTTGATTTCTTGGGCCGCGGTCTCAATTTCGGCCCATAATTCATCACACGTCGGCTCATTCACTACCGTTGCGCTGATGAGTCCGATGCGGGTCTCGGGACACGCCTGCAATATCCTCGGGTCGATCTTTACTTGAATCATCGTTGATTTTTGTTGCAAAGGTACAACATTTATCCAAAATAATGCCTAACTTTGCCCCATGATGAAAAATATTTTAATGATTGCGGCATTGATGACACTGTTCACTGCCGCACAGGCTAAGACAATGAAAAATGACGAGATGACCCGCCGCATCGACCAGGTGTTTGGCGCAGTGTATAATCATCCTGACGAACCAGGTGCGGCTGTATTGATCTTGCAGGGCAACGACACGCTCTACAGCCGTTGCTTTGGTGTTGCAGACATGGAGACGCGCGAGCCCGTGACGTTCGAGACAAATTTTTGCATCGCATCGGTATCCAAGCAGTTCTCGGCAGTGGCGCTGATGCAGCTGGCGGAGCAGGGTTTGCTTTCCTTGAACGATCCATTGTCGAAATTCTTCCCCGAGTTCAAGGCTCCATTCTTCAGTGATATCACCTTGCATCACATAATGAGCCACACATCTGGCATTCCTGACGCTCGCTCCCGCGGTGACCGCAACTTCGTGCTCTACAGCACCGATGTAGAGTCGGTCGGATACATGAAGACGCTCGACCACCTGAATTTTCAGCCGGGTACCCAATATGAGTACATTAATCCTACGTTCCAGCTCATTTATCAGATTGTGGAGCGCGTCACGGGCATTCCCTTCGAGGACTATATGCGGCGTAGCGTCTTTGACAAGGCGGGAATGGAGTCGTGCCAGTACTTCGAGCCCGACCGTGAGATTGCCCACATGGCACACGGCTACGAGCGTGACGAGACGGGAGCGTGGAAGGAATATGACTATGGCGAGGAGAGTTTCTTTGCCACCAAGGCCGATGGGGCACTTTATTGCTCAATCAATGACTTTGTGCATTGGGAGCGGGCTTTGAGGGATAACCTCGTGTGGACAGCGGCCAGCAAGCGTCTAGCCTATTTGCCATGGATTCAGATTCCCGAAGGCGCTAATTACGGCTATCAGCCCTACACGAGTTATGGCTACGGCTTTTTCGTCCAGGATGTCCCCGGTCGACCTACTCATGTCTATCATTTGGGCGACAACGGCGGTTTCACCATCTATGCAGGCAAGATTCCCGAGCGCGACCTCATCTTCCTTTTCTTCTCGACCCGTCCCGACATCAAGCGCTTAGAAATGGTCAACCGCATTTACGAAATTTTAGGTATGTAACGCATATATAGCTATAGCTTAAGCTTATCACCTGTCATTCGCTGCATGTATTGTTGGATGACGGATTTCATCTTTCGTTCCATTGTGTCGCGGGTGTCGCGGGGCATGGTATTCAGCACGTTGTGGGAGAAGGTGGAATCGGTGCGGAACCGGTAGGCAGCCGTCAGGTCTTTGCCGTCGAATTGCAGGGCATAGTCTCCCCAAACGTATTCATAACTGCTAGACTCAGGCAACCAGTGCAGGGCAAAGCCATCATCAGATGACGTTTTCAGCATATCTTGCCCGAAAGCGATGTAGGGCTTGTCATAGTGCAGATAGTCGAGCACCGTTGGCATGATGTCGATCTGCTCCACCACGCGTTCCTCGTCATAGCCGTGCAATACCGGGTCACCGGGTGCATACAGGATGATGGGTACGCAGTAATTGCCCAATGTCGTGCAATAGAACGGGTCAATCTGCTGGCTCACATGGTCGGCAGTGATGACAAACAGCGTGTTGTTGAACCATGGCTGACGACTCGCCGCTTCAAAGAAGCGCTTCAAAGCATAGTCGGTATAGGCGATGCACTGCTGCAATGGGCGTTCGCCCTGCGGGAACTTGCCATGATACTTCTCAGGCACCACAAACGGGTCATGTGACGACGCACTGAACAAGGCGGTCATGAATGGTTCCTGCATCTGGCTCATCTGTTCGGCAAAGAACTGGAAAAACTCCTCGTCCCAGATGGCCCAAGTGCCATCGAAGTCGGCATCGCCGTTAAAGTTGGGGTCGGCATTGTACTCGTCACGGCCGTAATAGCGCTGGAAACCTGTAGCTCGGGCAAAGGCATGGAAACCCATGGAACTGTTTTGTGCCCCATGGAAAAATGCGGTAGTGTAGCCTTTGTTCTCACCCAATTCCCGGGCAAGTCCCGACATGGCGTTGAGCGATGCGGGCGTCAGGAACAGCGGCTCCACAAAGTTGGGTAGGGATGACAGCACCGATGGCATTCCCTCAATGCTCTTGCGGCCGTTGGCATAGGAATAGCGGAAGGTCAATGCTTGATTTGTCAACAACGAGTCCAGGAAAGGCGTGAAACCCTTGTAAGTGCCGCCGCGCAGTGTGCGGTTGTAGAAACCGAAGTGCTGTTTGCTGAAACTCTCCAGTATCAGCACCACAACGTTTCGGGGCGTGAATTCAGCATCGTCGGTGGGGGTGTGGAGTGGGGTATAGATGGCTGCCGCCTCCTCATCGCTCATATAGTCGGGGACAACAAAGGGCGTCTTTTTCATTGTGCGGAAGATGGAAAACGGTGTGTTCAGCACGATGCCCGTCTCGGCAGGGCGGTTAACGTACTGGTTGGCGTTGCTGATGGTGATGGGACGTGTCGCCTTTGTGAATCCGCCTCGTATGGCACCAATGCACAGGGGAATCGCCACTAGCAAGGCTGCGAAGCGCAGTCCGTAATAGCAGGGGAGATGATGAGGCTTGCTTACTGTTTCGGGACGAGGTCTGAACAGTTTCCAAAAGCCCCAGGTGACCAGCCCCGCCAGTATCACAAGGTACCAGTGGCTGAGAAACTGGCCGCCGAAAATCTTCAACATCTCGCCCGTTTCCTCGTTGCTGAATTCGGCGAACACCGATGCCGTCGTGCGTTTGCCCGTGAACGGAAAATACACGCAGTCCATCAGGTTCATATACACCGCGATGCTATTTACCACTGTATATATCCACCGCGCCACAAGGTAATACACGGGACATTCTTTCCAATGCAGCGGCAGCAGGAACATGAGCAGAATGATGGCGTTGGTGTACAGGATGGCTGGAGTGTCGAAAAGCAACCCCGCGCAGAATAGCTCCATACCGTGTCCAAATGTCAATGTGCCAGCATATAGCGACCAGTTGAGGATGAGGAAAATGCCTCGGCACAGACTATATGCCAAATAGACTACCAATAAGTCCCACAACAGTGCTGGAATTGTGGAATTGAGCAATGGGTGATGTCGTCTCATGACAGGAGCAATTAAGATTTACACTGCAAAAATAGATAGAATTCGGAGAATTCTGCCTAATTTTGCGACAGTTTTTTGAACGATGAAAAGGATCCTGCGATATGGCTTAATACTGTTGGTGCCAGCTCTAGCGGTTTGGACGGCAACGAGGTGGAACGTGTGGTTTAGCAACGTGCGCGAGGAGACTGCCGAGCATTTCTCGCGTCCCGCTCACATGTTACTCACCTTTGGCGACAGCGATGAGCTGTCCCGCAACGTCAGTTGGCAATGCGACACGGTGCTTCGTCCCTCATTGCTGGATCTGGTTTGCCTTGAGGACAGCGACACGTTGCGTGTCGAGGCTCAAGGCGAGGTCTTTACCTCGCGCAACGGCAAAGCGGCCTACTATGTCGCCCGTCTGCGCCAGTTGAAACCTGACGCGCATTACCGCTATCGTGCAGTGACCCAAGGTTGTGGGTCCGACTGGTTCACTTTCAAGACCTATCCCGAGCAACGCGATCTCTTCTCATTCCTGTTCGTGGGTGATGTGCAGGACACTATCGGCGGCATTGCCAACCGTCTCCTGCGTGATGCGTTGGCCCATCATCCCGAATGCGAATTCCTAGTGTGCGGTGGTGACCTTATCGAACGTCCCACTAACCAGCATTGGGCCGAGACCTTCCTCACGCTCGACAGCATCGGGCAAGCCATGCCCATCCTCAACGCGACAGGTAATCATGATTATCTCAAGGGAATCATCCAGCGCCTGGAACGCCGTTTCCCGCTCGTGTTCTCCTATTTCCTTGATTCCAAGGTGGGTGATAATATGGTCTATACCCTCAACTACTGCAACGCCCAGCTTTTTGTGCTTGACAGCAACCGCGAGTTCTTTTACTTGTGGACACAGCGCCAGTGGCTTGAAGAGCAGTTGAGTCAGAGCCGCGCCAAGTGGAAAATCCTTGTTCTCCATCATCCGCTCTATTCTGTGAAGGGCAAGAACAACGCCATTCAGCGGTGGATGTTTGACGACCTGGTGCAAAAGTATGGTGTTGACCTCGTGCTCCAGGGCCATGAACATGCCTATGCCCGCATGACGGCCCATTACAAAAATGGGGTGCCTTCTACTCCCGTTTATACCGTCAGCCACTGCTCCCCCAAGACCTACCGCATCCACTTCGATGAGCGCTTCGACAAATTTGGCATTTCCAGCCGTTACTATCAGACGGTGAGTGTTCATGGCGACACCCTGGAAATGGCGACCTACGATGCCTATACCCACGCCCTGTACGACTCCTTGATGATTATGATCAATCCCGATAAGAGTTTTCAATGGCGTCCTGTCATTGACTTGGGCAAGGAGATTCCCGAAAATCTGGACTTCACTCCTGATCCCGCCAACAAAAAAGACCGCAAATTCGCCGCCCGCATCCGCGAATACCTCAACCGCCACTAACATCCCCATATTATTAATTTAGAATGATTAATTCGCGGTAATTCACGTAAAAAAAACATGAATGTTGCAGCCCTTAGAAAACAACAGAAAACTCAGTTGTTTTTTAAAGAAGAGCGCTGATGCCCAACTGAGGGAGTGTCATAATGCAAAATGGGTATTTTGAAGCGTTTTTAGCTAACTGTCTCATTATCAATTGCTCCAATTTTGTGTTCCATAAAAGGAGGGTGGGGCGGAATTGTTAATGAACTGTTAAATGCAAACTAACGATCTCATGGCGCAAAGATAAGACTAAAGCGTGATGCCCCGCCATGTCAAAAATATGGTGGAAAAAATGGGGTTATGCTGCTGTGGTAAAAACTTATTTCGCCCCCTTATGGAGGTTACATTCGTGGCACAGCATTTGGCAGTTCTCGATGACGGTGCGCCCACCTTTGCTCCAAGGCACAATGTGGTCGCCGTCCATAAACTCAAAGTCAAATTCCTTGTGGCAGATGGGGCAGATGTGGTTCTGCTGTTCCCATACCGCCAGTTTGGTGTTCTCGTCAAAGGTCCTCAAGTCAAGTTCCCGCTCATCGCCCGTGAGCACGTAGGGGATGATGCCTTTAGGATTTTGGATTTCGCTGTCGCGCATCAGTGTCGATATTCTTTGAGCCAACTCCACCGTGTCGAGCGTCTTGTCATGGAACTTGTCATAGTAGAGCGCCCAGTTCAAGCCTTTCATGATATTCTTAAACTTTTTCATTTCAAAGTTGGTAATCGCCCAGTTCAGCACGTTCTGGAAATAGGTCCACAGGTTGTTGGCGTTGGGGTCATGCTGGTGCTGCGCCATATAGCCCACACGGCTTTGCATCTTGCCCTCGCGTTGCTCGTGCTCGGCCATCCAGTTCAATGCCACTTTCAGGAAGTCCTGACGGATGGGTGAGCCGTTCACAAGGTCCCGGCCCAACTTGTAGGCACCGCAGTTGCTTTTTGAGAAATGACGCTTGGCATCGCTCACAAAAGGGCCTGCATAGATGGCGTTGAGTATCTCCTGCTCGTAGAGCGCCTTGCCGGCAATGTTAATGGTTTTGAACCACTCCAGTTTCTCGCTGTGTTCGCCCTCGCACACATACACCGTCAACTCATAGTCCAGGATGCGCTTTTGGATGTCGGGCGGCTGATTGAAGAAGTTTTTAAATTCAAAACTGAACTTGCCTGCCACATACTCGCACAGCGAGAGCGTACGCTGCTGCCCGTCCATCACCTCGTAGGGGCACTCGGCATCATCGCTGCGCTTCACCCAATACATCACATTTAGCGGATAACCTTTGAGCACCGTGTTGATGACGGCCTGCTGCTCCTTGTCGTTGTAGATAAACTCACGCTGATAGGGCGGACGGATGTCAAGCAGTCCGTTATAGCCCCTCACGCCCTGCTCGTCATTATTGATATAACCCTGGGTGATTTCCCCCACGGTAACACTGATTTGCTTAATCGTCATCATATCTTCTTCGGATGTTTATTATGGATGAATATTCTTTGATAAACTACTTTAGCATTACCATTTTTATCAATTAGATATGGATTCTGTATTCTCCAAGTTCTATCCTGTTTTTTAAATCTTTCAGCTTGTTCTTTAATGGGCGGTGTATAGAAAGAACATTCTTTTTCCGCCCATTCGATATCGCCTCCACGCCAAATGATTTCAAATTGTTCTGGATTATATTTGTCCAAGAATGTAATAGGAACACCCATTATCCCTTCATAATCGCATGGAATGTCAGATGTTTTATTAACATTGATTGCGTCATAGTTATGATAGATAGGATAATCATCTGGTGAGTAATGACAAACTAAATCCAGTTCGTCATTCCTCTTTGGGATTTCAAGATTAGTGAACCACGTAACTCCAGAGACACGAATCATATCTTTTCTATGATCACCAGCTGTAGCTATATCTTCATACGGAGAAAAGAAATGTGCAGCACCTCCTTTAAACCCATATCCAAGCCATACTTTATTATCTTTGATTAGTGGAAAGACTTCTCTATAGGTGATTGCATTCTGATGACCAACAATTAGATATTTCTTTTCATTTTCCATCAATTGAGCAATATACTCTCTGAAAAGTGAGAACGGTGGGTTTGTGACAACGATATCGGCTTCTTTTAACAAGTCGATACATTCGGGATCGCGGAAATCACCTGTTTTAAGGATGGAGAGAACATTTTTATCGTTTTTCAGCAGGTATTGCACGTCGCTCAAGTCAACTGCTCCGTCGCCATTCATGTCACGAACCTCGGTAATCTCGACCTTATAGGCGATTTTCTTGGGTTCCTCGGTAAAGTCGCCCCAATCTATCATCAATTCGTCGCCTTGCACGGGAGAGCCGTTATAGCAAGTGCAGATGAGCTTCTTTAGCCCTAATTGGTTGAAGCGCAGGGCAAAGTATTTAAAGAAATTGCTCTCGTAGGGGTCATCGCAGTTGCACAGGATGGTTTTCCCACGGAAGTGCTGCCAGTAGTGCTGCAACTCCCGCTCGATGTCGCTCATCTGCGTGTAAAACTCGTCTTTCTTGGCCGTCTTTGCGGCATGTAGATTCTTGTTGGCCATGTGAATGATAGTCTTTAGTTAGCATCGACTATCAATCACGCCGCTGGACATGAAAAGAGCGTGATGATCCTTATCGCGTCCAGCTATGAGGCAGCCTAGCATGGAAACCTCAGCAACCGTATAAGAATGCACCACACTCAAAGTGTGAATGCATCGCTATAAATACGATTGCAAAGGCACCCATACGGAATACCCTCACTCATTATTTCGGTGTTACGTTATTTCCAAAAAGATTGCTAGGCTTTTGGCTGAACGCGAAATAATAGCGAATGCTTGTATCGTCATCGGGATTTCTCCCCCGAATCATCCACAAAGGTACATCATTTTCCACACAATCCAACATTATCCCCTCAAAAATCAGGGCTACCGCACCTAAAATTCTGCAAAACACCCTTTGGGAGTTTTTATACATGCTTTTGGTACGCCTCGCCCTGTAAAAATAAATTACGTGTTGTCATAAAGGATCGCTCTGTGCGTTAGCTAGAAATCCAAGAAAATATTTTGTTTGATTTCTCGCGAACAGCGTGATCTTTTTTACTACCTTTGCAGCCAAAATCACAAAACACTATGGCAGAAAACGCATTATTGCAACGACTCGAGGGCCTGGATGCCCGATTTGAGGAGATTGGCACGCTGATTACCGACCCTAATGTCATCGCTGACCAACGACGCTATGTCAAACTGACCAAGGAGTACAAGAGCCTTGAGACTCTGTTGGCTGCAACCAACCGCTACCGCAAACTGCTGGAGGACATCGAGCAAGCCAAGGCTGTGCTTGACAGCGAGACCGATGAGGACTTGCGGGCAATGGCACGTGAGGAAATCGACGCTAATCAGGCCGAGGTACCCAAGATGGAGGAGGAAATCAAGTTGTTGCTCATCCCCGAGGATCCCGAGGACAGCAAGAATGTGGTGCTTGAGATCCGTGGCGGCACGGGTGGTGACGAGGCAGCGTTGTTTGCCGGTGACCTGGCCCGCATGTACACCCGCTATTGCGAGACCAAGGGCTGGAACGTGCAGATGTCCAGCTGCAGCGAGGGCGCTGTGGGCGGCTTCAAGGAGGTCGTGTTCAGCATCACGGGCGACAACGTCTATGGCACGCTGAAGTATGAGTCGGGCGTCCACCGTGTGCAGCGCGTGCCTGTGACAGAGACGCAGGGCCGAGTCCACACCAGCGCGGCGAGTGTGGCTGTGCTGCCCGAGGCGGAGCCGTTTGACGTCCAGATCAACGAGGGCGAAATCAAGTGGGACACTTTCCGTAGTGGCGGAGCCGGCGGTCAGAACGTGAACAAGGTGAACAGCGGTGTGCGCTTGCGTTACATGTGGACCAACCCCAACACGGGCGAGCAGCAGGAGATCCTCATCGAGTGTACCGAGACACGCGACCAGCCCAAGAACAAGGAGCGAGCTCTGGCACGCCTTCGCACATTCATTTATGACCATGAGCACCAAAAGTACATGGACGATATCGCCTCGCGGCGCAAGACCCTTGTCTCGACGGGCGACCGCTCGGCCAAGATCCGCACCTATAACTATCCGCAGGGGCGCATCACCGATCATCGCATTGGTTACACTATCTACAATTTGCCTGCCTTTATGGACGGTGACATCCAGGACTGCATCGACCACCTTATTGTAGCCGAGAATGCAGAAAAGCTGAAAGAGGCTGAACTTTAAGGATCTAACTTTTGTTGACTAAAGGACATTTCATGGTTTCTTCCATCGTTTCAACATGGGGAAGAAACCTTGCATCATCAGTATGTAATCATCTTTTGTCATGGGCTCGGGCATGTGCTTGTTGACCTCGTCAATGAACTGGGCGCAGTGCTCAATCATCTCGTCCATCGTGAAGTCCTGCAGGAACTTGCCGTCGGCATAACAATACTTGCAATAATCGAAATTGATGCTGCCATCGGCATTGGTACCGCAGTCCTCGTTGCGGGTCAATGGCATGCCGCAACTTTGGCAGAACTGGGGTAACTGGCCAGGCTGGAGCGTCATTTCTTTGGCAGGGAAGGTCGCCTCAAAGGCTGCGAAGTCCTCAGGCCTTTCATCGGCGACGAAATAGCCCTTAGGTGGGCAATAAGTCGCTTCGATGCCGCCAAGCCACCCGGGAATCAGCTCTTGAGCGAGAAAATAAGGCACTTCGGCCTCGCGGGGCTCGGCATGATAATGGATTCCGAACTTGCTGGCAAGTTCAAAGCCTGCTTGACTGTAGAAGTCGATGTTTCCTTCCATGCACAGGAAGCCTATGCCCAAATCCCGGGCCTTCTCGAGTGCGTAGTTCAACAGCTTCAAGCCGTATCCCTTGCGTTTATAGTCGGGGTGAATGCAGATGGGTCCAAAGGTCCACGACGGGCGTATGGAACCATCGTCAAGCAAGAGCTCGGCCTTGGAAAACATCACATGGCCAATGATCCGGCCGTCTTCTTCCATCACCAAGTCGAGTTCAGGGATGAAGTCGGGGTTGCTGCGGTACTGGTTGAGCACAAAGTGCTCGGTACAGCCTGGACGGTAAACGTTCCAAAAGGCTTCACGCGTAAGATTTTCCACCTCACGGTAATCACTGGGTTGCTCTAATCTGATGTTCATTTTTTTATTCCTTTGTTATCATTATTTCAGGGAGAGTCGTAGTACTCTGATGGGTCTGTCCTTGCCTTGATACTGGTTCTCATCGATGCAGGTTTCGCCAGTAGCCACGAAACCGCATTTCTCCATCACGCGTCCCGATGCGGGATTATCGATGAAATGGCCGCTGATGAGCGAGGGAATGTCGGTCGTTTCCCGGATGTGCTCAATCATCATAGTCAAAGCCTCGGTGCAGATTCCTTGGTTCCAATAGGGCTTAGCAATCCAATAGCCGGCAATGGGCTCATCTTCACGGCAGGGCAGGTTGCAGTCGCATGAAGGTCCATAGCCGATTGCCCCGATAGGTTCACCCGTCTCTTTGAGTACAATGGCCCACGTGGTGTGATTGTTGAACACTGTGCGGATGATTTCCAGGCTTTCGTCAACGCTTTTGTGGGGTGGCCATCCGGCACGAGGCCCCACATCAGGGTCCGAAGCATACTTGAATAGCACCTTGGCATCGCTCTCATGCCAGTGTCGCAATATAATCCCCTCGTTTTGCATCAGGATCTTCTTTACATATACTCTTGACGGGTTCCCGTCCATGTCGTCCATCATCGTCAGGAACTCGCATCCGTATTTCTCATATAACCCGACATGGTTAGTCGAGATATATACCGCGGGCACATCTTCCTTTTGGGCGAGACGTTCAACTTCCTCAAACAGCCGTCCCGCATAACGGTGGCCACGATGCTCGGGGAAGGTGTAGATAAAACCCATCCACGGCGAGAGTTCAGTTGGTTGGATGTCATCCCATCGGGCATAGGTGCAATAGGAAATCAACTCATCTCCATCAGTCAGCAGCAACACTTTGGAACCCTCGCCAACAGCGTCAAAGAAGGTGTCACTGCTCAACAGCTCATGAAGGAAAGCGCCGGCACCCCAGTCACTTCTCTTGATTTCCTCCAGCCAGAGCTCTTGCCTGGCACTATTATGAAAACTGATGACATCCATATCAAATATTGCAAAATGTTGCCACAAAGGTAGGCATTTTTGTTCCACGATACTATCAATAAGAGTAGAAAAAGTAGTATCTTTATGATTCCGTCATTTGCGTTGACAACGCAACAAACACCACCTTGCAAGGACCTCAACCACGGCCTGCTGTATAACGACAAGCTTCGGCAGTGCACGGGGTCAGCTGCTCGTCCTGGCTCCATGGGGACATCACAACGAAGCACTGACCATCAACCGTGGCCAGTGCTTGAATCTCAATGACCTCGCACGCCTTATCTGCGAGTGTAACAATGCGTAATCATTCTATCGGGATTTGAATAATGGACAGCCATTTCTCGGGGTCTTCCTGGTTCCATGCTCCATCAACATAGCAGGTGCGAGGATGACCGGCAATCTTGTAGCCCTGCTCCTCCATATAGCGGAAGGCTTCGGTGTATGACTCATAGAAACGCTCGGAGGGGCCGATAATCTTCATGCAAAGTGCCTTGGGTATGGCTGGCAGGCGTTTAAACTGGATGATGGCACTGTTGGTACCCATTTCCTCGACCTGTTCACAATACTCAATGTCGATGTCAGTCGGTTTGTATTCCTTGTTGTGCTCGATGGTAAAGCAATAGCCCGGAGGAGGACACTTACAGCCTAAGCGTTGCATCTCCGGTCCAATCTTTTCATAGCACAAGGGGCCGAGCGCTGCATAGTTGGAGATGATTTCACGATGACTTGCCACGA
>JAFZKD010000037.1 GCA_017553785.1 Muribaculaceae bacterium
GCAAACATGCCATTATAGCATCCATCGGCCAGGTTGGTGGCTTGAAGGGCCGGAGCAGTTGTCAACTTGGTGCAGCCATAGAACATTTGATAGTAACACTCATTTTTCATTGTACCGGCAGGCAGGGCCGGGGCAGTGGTCAGTTCAGTACAGCCATCAAACATATACATGTAGCATGACTCTGCCAGCGTCTCGGCAGGCAGGGCTGGGGCGGTCGCCAGGCTGGTGCAGCCGTGGAACATACTATAATAGCAACCCTCTGCCAGTGTCGGGGCCGGTAAAGCAGGCGCCGTGGTTAAACCCGTGCAGTAAGAGAACATATTACTATAGCAATATGCTGTCAGCGTCGTGGCAGGTAAGGCAGGCGCCGTAGTTAAACCCGCGCAACCAGAAAACATACTATAATAGCAAGATTTTGTCAGTGTCGTAGCAGGCAGTAGCAACGCCTTTGAAGGATGATTTTTTAGTTTGTTATACTCGGATATATCCTCCTTATAGAATAATCCATCAAAAGTATGATCCCTTATCAAAGCCGTTTCTGCGTAAAAACCCGTGGAGCGGATCAGGCTCATGATATTACCATAGACATAACAGTCTTTATCGACAAAAATATAGCTACCTTTATATGATGGGTCGATAGAAGGGAGATGATATGTTGCATTGTCACCAAAGAAGCGCACAATGCTATTTGCGTTTGGAATATCAATGATTGTATAACTGCTCATATAATCGTCGAAACGGATTGTTTCTTCCTTACCGCCATTAATCGTGTATTTTATTACACCAGGAGCATAGTCACTTGTTACTGCTGTATTGCGGACACAAATTTGTGTATTATCTACCGTTGTCACAATGGTCAGGGGTTCGTAAAGCATGTCCTGCGGCATGTCAACGGAGATGGAATACAAATTGTTGGCGGCAAGCGCTTTGCCCGTCACGGTCTTGAGATAGTGATGGGCGCTTGAAGCGGCCGTCAGCGTGATGGTCTTGTCGCTGGTCACAGGCAGCATGGCCACATAGATGGGGCCGGCTGCTGCCGCACGGTTGATGGTGTAAGCGTTGGTGCCATCGTTGATGATGAGCTGGGTGATGGCGCTGGTGACATCCGCGCTCGATTCGTCTTTGTCTGTGATGGTAAATGCCCCGATGGTCAGCGGATTGGTCAGTGCTATCGATGTCGGCAGGATGGCCGTTTCTCCGGAAATTGTCATGTCCTTCGTGGCGGTGGCGGCATCAAAGTTGGCGCTCAATGTAGTTAGTGTGCCGTCTTGATTGTTCTGAAGCTGCGTCATGTCGATGCCGTCGGCAGCCGTCGTGCTGGCCAGCGAAGCGGGATAGACGAGGGTTACATTACCCGCTTTCGGATCGTCCAGCGAGAAGGATAGTTTGGCGTTCTTGCCGCCGTTACTGATATCCTCGGACTGGATCGCATATTCCGAGATCGCCTTTGTCGATCCGTCGCTTTTCGTGTAAATCAGCGCAACCTTCTCGCCGGCGGCGAAGGTTTTCTTTCCGTCCGCATCCAGTGCCTTCGTGGCGGGGCTCGCATCGATGCCGACCGTCGTGGTCAGGGTGACGAGATTCCCGGTCAAGCCGGGAATGACGTTCTCGAGACGGTCAGGGTCAAGACTGGAAGGTGTAATGTCCAGGCCGGTGCAGCC
>JAFZKD010000038.1 GCA_017553785.1 Muribaculaceae bacterium
GAACGGCAGCAAGGAAGTGCTTGGCGCTGAAGGGGCGATACAGGTGAACAGCGACGAGGCCGACCTTCTCACCCTTCTCGGTCAGATAGTCGATGGTCTCGCGGATAGCCTCGGTCACACTACCCATGGCGATGATGACGCGGTCGGCATCCTTGGCGCCGTAGTAGTCAAACAGACCATACTTGCGGCCGGTGATCTCGCTGATCTTGTTCATGTAGTCCTCAACGATGGCGGGGACTGCTGTATAGTAGTCGTTGCACGACTCGCGGTGCTGGAAGAACACGTCGGGGTTCTCGGCAGTACCACGGGTAACGGGCTTGTCGGGATTCATAGCACCCTTGCGGAACTTAGCGAGCTCTTCCATGTCGATGAGGGGACGCAGGTCTTCCTGGTCCATGGCCTCAACCTTCTGGATCTCGTGAGAGGTGCGGAAACCGTCAAAGAAGTTGACGAAGGGCACGTGAGCCTTAATGGCGCTCAGGTGGGCAACACCAGCAAGGTCCATCACCTCCTGGACACTGCCCTCGGCAAGCATGGCAAAACCGGTCTGGCGGGTTGCCATCACGTCCTGGTGGTCACCAAAGATGCACAGGGTGTGGCTGGCCAGCGTACGGGCCGAAACGTGGAACACGCCAGGGAGCAACTCCCCGGCAATCTTGTACATGTTGGGGATCATCAGCAGCAGACCCTGCGACGCGGTGTAGGTCGTGGTCAGGGCACCTGCCTGCAGCGAACCGTGAACGGCACCGGCGGCGCCACCCTCGCTCTGCATCTCCTGGACCATCACGGTCTCGCCAAAGATGTTCTTGCGGCCAGCGGCGGCCCACTCGTCCACGTGCTCGGCCATTGTTGATGACGGAGTGATGGGGTAGATTGCGGCTACCTCGGTGAACATGTAACTGATGTGGGCGGCAGCTTGGTTACCGTCACACGTCATGAATTTCTTTTCCTTACTCATAAAATTTAGAAAAACTTGATATAGTTAGTTATTAGTCGTAATTTTCGTTTTACAGGCTGCAAAGGTACTCAAAGCCGAGCGAAGTGCCAAATTAATTTGGCATTTCTTTTTTTAAAGTAGAGCACTAGACGTGAAAGCATGCTTACAAAGGCTTGGGCACAGCTTTAAAAATTGGAATGACTGATTGATAATGCGGGCATTCCTGAGGCACCATGTACCTTCGACCTCAGGTCAACGGTACGCATTATTTTATTTTTATTAAGGTATATAAACCAGAAAAATTACCCAGCAGCACGGTCAGAAAAAAGTGATTTGCAAAAAGATAGGAATAAGCATTTTGTTAATCAGTTAAAAATTACTAAATATCATGATATATTTATTGTTTTTCGATAAATTAATTTATCTTTGCAGTGTAATTCAATTCAATACTTTTTGTTCATTATGGAAAAGACTTCAAACAAAACATTGAAAATCGTGTGCGTTTTAGCGCTGATTTGTACCATCCTTTGGGTGGTATTCTATGCGATTCAGACTTATTTCGTCTTGACAACGGGTAGTGGGCAGGGTGTGATCAACTGGGGCTCTCCCAAAATGGGTGCCAAATTGACGATGTTTGCCGTCAACCGTCTGACGATTATATTGTTGGCGGTACTGATGGGCATTTTCGTGTTCAATATCCTCAAGCACCTGAAAGGTGGCCGGATTTTCAACCGCGCCAATGTGGTGCTGTTGTGGATCATGGCGATCGTCTTGCCTATCCATTCGTTTATCAGCGATAACATGGGTTTCGCCTGCTCGGATGCTGACCAGTTTGACTGGATGCTGACCGACTCCCCGTTTGTTTGTGCGATAGTGGCCGTGCTCGTCGCCACACTTTACAAGTTGGCTTATGACGCTGCCGAGGAACAGAAATTAACCATATAAACTCCCCTTTGCGCTATGATTATCGTGAATCTTGATGTGATGATGGCGAGGCGCAAAATGTCGCTCAACGAACTCAGCGAGCGCGTGGGCATCACCGTTGCTAATCTTTCGATTCTGAAGACCGGCAAAGCCAAAGCCGTGCGTTTCTCTACCCTTGACGCCATCTGCCGTGTCCTCGACTGCTCCCCTGGCGACATCTTGGAATACCGCCCCGATGGCGAGTAAATTTGATTAAGTCTTTTACAGATTATAGCTTCATTTTAAAATATTACCGCAGGGTGCTGGGTGGCAGCCTGCGGTAATTATTGCTAAGAGCTAATAGCCTTATTTCTTGACGGGAGCCTCCTCGAGGGCCTTGACGAGCAGTTTCCAGAAAGGCTCTGCTGCGGGGATGTAGGCACGCTCGATGGTGGTGTGCGGGCTGCGCAGGGTGGGTCCAAAGCTCACTACGTCCATGTGCGGATACTTGCCCAGGATGATGGAGCACTCCAGACCAGCGTGGTCCACCTGGATGATACCATCCTCTTTGAACAGTTTCTTGTACAGGTCAAGCAGCATGTGTAGGGCCTCGCTGTCGGGGTTGGGATCCCAGCCGATGTAGTCACCACCGGTCTCTACCTTGAAGTCGGCGAGGTGGAAACAGGTCTTGAGCATCTTGACGATGTAGTCCTTCATGTCCTCGCGGGCCGAGCGGGCAAGAATCTGCACGGCGGCCTTGCCGTCCTCGATATCGATGATGGCGAGGTTGGAGGAGGTCTCTACTACATTGGGATAGGCGGGAATGAAGCGTACCACGCCGTCATGGCAGGCGTACAGGGCGCGCAGGATGGTCGTCTGGTCGTCGAGCGCCATCTTCATTTTGGGACGGTCGATGGCCTTGAGGGTCAGGTCCACGTTGTCCTCGATGAGCTTGAACTCGCTCTCGAACTGGGCCTTCATCGTCTTGACGAGTTTTTTCAGGCCCTTGAGGTTATCTTCGGGAAGGACGAGCACTGTCTCGGCCTTGAAGGGGATGGCATTGCGCATGTTGCCGCCATGCCAGCTCACCAGACGGGCCTTGTGGTCCACGATGGCGAGTTGAACGAGGCGTGCCATCAGCTTATTGGCGTTGGCACGGCCCTCATGGATCTCGAGGCCGCTGTGACCGCCCTTCAAACCCTTGAGGGTGATGCGCACGGCGGTGTCGCCGGCTGCGGTCTTCACCTCGTTATATTTGCGCGTGCAGGTTACGTCGATACCACCGGCGCTACCGATGACGAACTTACCCCACGTCTCGCTGTCGAGGTTGAACAGGATGTCGCCCTTCATCTGGCCCTTGGGCAGGTCGTTGGCGCCATACATGCCCGTCTCCTCATCCTTGGTGATGAGGCCCTCGATTGGACCGTGTTTGAGGGTATTGTCCTCCATGACCGCCATGATGGCTGCCACGCCCAGACCGTCGTCAGCTCCCAGCGTCGTGCCTTTAGCCTTGATCCAGTCACCGTCGATGTAGGGCTCGATGGGATCCTTCTCGAAGTTGTGCTTGCTCTCGGGCGTCTTTTGCGGTACCATGTCCATGTGGGCCTGCATGGTGATGCATTTGCGGTTCTCCATGCCCGGTGTAGCGGGCTTGCGCATCACGATGTTGCCGGCGGGATCCTGGAAGGCCTCCACGCCCACCTTCTTGGCGAAGTCAAGCAGGTACTTCTGGATTTTCTCAACATGTCCCGAGGGACGGGGAATCTGCGTCAGCGCATAGAAGTTGCGCCAGATGCATGTCGGTTTCAGTTTTTCAATTTCGTTCATTTTCTTGTTTCAGTTAATGTCTTATAGGTTATTAAAATTGAATGTATCGGTTTACGGCTGCAAATATAATGAAAAAGTTTCTAGTTTCTAGTCCCAAGTCCCTAGTTTTTGTTCTTTTTCAGACAACTTACACAACACATTAGACAACAGGCACAACTTTTTTTTTGGCATCCGCACCATTTCAGCAGGGCGGACACGGATATTACGGATTTTACGGATTGTGACTTGTGCAATTAGTGACGTTGCAAAGCGTCAAAAAGCTATGCAGTGTTTTTTCGCCGCGTCCTGTAACGGAGACAACGGACATAATGGAGTTGACGGATTTGATATGGGTTGCCAAATCCGTCTCATCCGTTGATCTCGTCCTCCCTGTAGCCGCTAGCCTGTAGCAGAGCTTTGAGACGAGAGTTTTCTTCTTTCAGTATTTCTATTTCCCGAGCCTGCCGTTCGATGGTTTCCTTTTGAGAGGTACGCTGCTCTAGACGTGCCGCGGTCATCCTCTCAATTATGATATTCATTATTTGACAGGAGCTTACCCTGAGGGTGATTCGCTTCTCGAATTGTTCATTCATCCCCTAGATTTAGCAGTATGGCTTTTTGGCAGATGCGAAATCGTGTCCTGCGAGGAAATAGTCGGTGGTGCCTATGTTCTGATGTTAAAGCATAATAATGCCGTGGGTACTATTGAATTGTCCGCAAGTCATTCTTGGCATAATGCCCAGCAAACCATCACTATACGCACTCGCGAAGGCTCATTCTATCTCAATCAGACCGATGAATTGTCCTTTGTTCCCGAGCGGTCGCCAATCATGGGACTACCTCTCGAGAAATTAGGGCATTTTCTTCAAGTGACGGATCAATTATACCGTCATGATTGGTTTTCTCCAATACTTCAAAACAATAGTGTTTTCACACAAGGGTACTATCAGGAGATCGAGGCTTTTGTCGATGCGGTTGAAGACAGGAGATCCAAAAATCTAACGGATCTACAATCCATAGAGCCGACATGTCAACTCCTTGAAGCAATCAAAGTGCGTAACAATACGAGATGAATTTATTTGTTCCCTGGATGGCATTTTGAACTATTGGTGTCTGCAATTTATTATGCGGGCGCCAAATCAATACAGGCAGCCGAAGAGCCATAGGGGGATTTTGTTGTCGCTACCGAGTTCGATGGCATCGCGCACGACATAACTGTTATCAAGGTTGCGTATTTGTTTGTATCCTTTGTTGTGCCCTCCAACTTCAAATGTATATGTGCCATCCACCACGAAATCGCCTTGTCGAGGCATGTGAAGCTTATGGCTCTGGCTCAACTGTGAAGCAAAGACGGTTTCGCGCATTGTCCCTGCATCGGCCTGGCTGCTCAATGCATACATGATGTTAGAGTTGTTGAACAGAATCTTCTCGGGTTTTGTCAGCATTTTCATCCCTCCAGGGACAGTGTATAGGCGTCGCACCAGCCCTGCTTTGTCCATGAGATCCAGCAGTTTGAGTACATTTTCGCGTGACACTTGCAACGAGTTGCTCAATGCTGAGATGTTGAGAGTATAGGGCGATTGCTCTGCAAGTACACCCAATAACCCCTTTGCCTTATAAACTGATTCATATTTGATATTACTTACAGCGGGGATTTCACTCTCGATGACAGTGTCCAGTATTTGTGACAAGCGTTCATCAAATCCGTCTCTGTCTTCGAGATAGAAGGGGTAATAACCGCTGCGCACATAGGTCTCGAAGTGTTGCAGCACTTTGGTCTTGGCTGTTATCTCTGATGCCAAGGCGAAGTGATTGCTGAGGATTTCTTGCAGCGAGAGCACGGGTAATGTAGCGATGCCTTCGAGTAGCAGATATTCCCTGAAAGAGAGCCCTTCGAGTGTGTACTGGCGGTGTCGGCGTGACAGGTCTGCAATCATCGACTCTTCAAGTTTCAGCATCGAGGATCCCGTAATGACCAGATGGAGGTCGGGATAGGAATCGTAGATATTCTTTATCTCTCGTTGCCAACCTTGATAGCGGTGAATCTCGTCGAGGAATAGGTGTGTGCCACCGTGAGTATAGTGATACTCTGCCAAATCCAGTATCGTGTTGGTAGTAAACCAGATATTGTCGAGAGAGGCGTATAAGGCTTTTCTCACATCAGGGAATGAGGTCTTGATGTGTTGCAGCAACATGGTGGTTTTGCCCACACCACGCGCACCTTTAATGATAATCAAGCGGTTGCCCCAGTCAATATGGGGGTAAAGGTAGCGCATGAACGTAGTATCCACGTTGGCGAGCAATCTGCCGTAAGCATTCAGTAATCGTTGCATAATTTAAAACATTTTCTCGCTGCAAAGATATAGAAATTATGATTACAATCACAAATTTTTGGTCAATTTTTATGATTACAATCACAATTTTTGGGTTGATTTTTATGATTTCAGTCTTAATTTTGGAGGGATGGGGGGAGAAAAAAGAGGATGACGGCTGCGTTTGGAGGTTTTTTTTATTACTTTTGCAATCTACACGTTTGATGACTTGTGTGATTATTAACGAAACTCAATTTATATAGTTATGTCAAGATTTATCACTGCGGCGGTTATTGCCGTTATCTGTTTGCTGTCAGGCCAGGCTCAGGCTGCTCCTGCTGATGGCGTTCAAGGAAATGACGAGATTATTCTCCACGCGTGGTCGTGGTCGTTCAACACCATCAAGGAGCACCTGCCCGAAATCAAGGCCGCGGGCTACACGATAGTCCAGACGTCGCCCATCAACGAGTGTGTCGTGGGCGAAGGCGGCGGTCGCCAGCTCTTTGGTCACGGCAAGTGGTACTACCATTACCAGCCGACGGATTGGACCATCGGCAACTATCAGTTGGGAACCCGCGACGAGTTCAAGGCGATGTGTGATGAGGCGACCCGTCTGGGGCTGCGCATTATTGTGGATGTGCTGCCCAACCACACGGTCATCGACCGCACGCAGATCAACGCGCGCCTCGACAGCGCCGTGCATGGCCGCGAGAACCTCTTCCACGCCAACGGCCTGTGGCCCATCAAGGACTACAGCGACCGCTACCAGTGCACGACCGGCGAGATGGGTACCCTGCCCGACGTCAATACCGAGAACCCCGACTTCCAGTATTACTACATGCAGTTTGTCAACGACGTGCTGGCATGTGGCGCGCGGGGCTTCCGCTACGACACCGCCAAGCACATCGGTCTGCCGGGTGAGATGCGCGACCCCAAGTCGCCCGAGAACGACTTTTGGGACGTCGCCATGGGCCGCAAACCCGTCAAGGGGCTGATGCTCGCTGTTTCCCGTGACCAGCTCTTCATCTACGGTGAGGTGCTGCAGGACCGCAATGTGCCCGAGCAGGGCTATGCCGAGTATATGGACCTGACTGCCAGCAACTATGGCTGGGTGCTGCGCAACGTGCTCAACAAGCACGATGCCCGCGCCGATAACCTGTTGACCTGGCACCATTCGGTCGATCCCGCCCACCTGGTGACCTGGGTGGAGTCGCACGATACCTACTGCAACGACCACGCCTCGGCAGGCATGAGCGACGAGCTCATCCGCCTGGGTTGGGTCTTCCTGACCGCCCGCAAGTATGGCACGCCCTTGTTCTACTCCCGTCCTCACGGCAGCACCCGCGAGAACTATTGGGGTGACAACGAGATCGGCAAGGTGGGCAATGACGAGTTCAAGCACCCCGTTGTGCGCGCCGTCAACGAATTCCGCCACCGCAACGTCAATCAGCCCGAGAACATCATCTATAGCGACAACGGCAAGCAGATCATCGTCGAGCGCGGCGCCAAGTCGGCAGTCGTCATCAACCTCGACGAACAGGCAGCACAGGTGGCCATCCCCGTGACCCTCTCCAACGGCAAATACCGCGACGTGGTCACCAAACAACGCCTGCAGGTGAAGAAAGGCGTCCTCAAAGGCACGCTTGCCCCCATGACCGCCTACGTTTTATTCTAGTTCTAAAGGCTTTCAGAACTAGAAGTTTAGAGTTTAAAGGGGCTACCGCACTTGATAAAGCAACTGAGGTTTCTGATAAATCTGATTCAGACTATTCAGAAACCTCAGCTGTTTTTATGTTGTTTGTGTTGTCTGAGAGGGTTAGAGTTCCAGGGGGAAGGGTAGCGGGTGGCGGCGCTGGTAGCGGGTCCAGAAGTCGGTGCGTGCTGCCATGGTGAGGCGGACGGCCTCGTCCTCGTCGAAGCCTCGGGCAGCGGCATAGCTGCGCGAAGTCAGTTCGATGAAGCGCTTGGGTCCCCACAGGCGGCACAGGGCGGCGCAGCCGTCTTTCATGCCGACCTCGCCGAAGCGCATGCGGTTAATGTCAACCAGAGCGAAATGGTAGCCCTGTCCGTCCTTGTCCCACAAGATGTTGCCAGGGGAGTAGTCGAGGTGGAGCACCCCGCGGTTGTGTGTCATCGCGGTGAATCGGCCCAGTTCACGTGCCATCTCCTCGTAGGTGCCCTCTTGGGCCTCGCCAAACTCAAAGAGTGTGTGCCGCAGCTTGGATTGTTCACTCATGAAATAACTCAGTCCCAAAAGACCGCATTTGCGCCGCTCGATATAAGCGATGGGTTCAGGCGTCTCAATGCCCAGTTCCAGCAGTCGGGCCGGGTATAAAAAAGCGCGTTTTCCTTTGGGCTGACGGATGCCGAGCGAATACACCACACGGTTGACTATGTGGGTTTTGCAGTAGCGCTTGGCGTTGACCAGCGTGCCGTCGGGGGCCTCGATGACCCGCAACTGGTTGCGTTTGTCATAGATGACCTCGCCCAACTGCTCGAAATGCTCGGGCAGCTGTTCCAGCCATTCGCGCAGGTGTTCATATTTCTTATTAATCATCATGCTTAAAAAGCCGAACAAGACGGTATGTCATCATCCGCCTGAAGTGGGCTGTTCCCACTCTATTCCTGTCCCTCGGGAGGGGTGACGGGATCCTGTTCTTGGAAGTAAGCCTTGAGAATGCCCTCAGCCATTCGCCCGTGGTTGTCCAAGTCTTTCACGACAACACCTTTCTCCAAGAGCAGGATGCGGGATGAGATGTCGGTGACGAAACTGAGGTTGTGGCTGGAGATGAGCACGGTAGAGCCCAACTCTCGGTTCTGCTGTTCGATGAGGCGGGCCACGATAATCTGTGACGACGGATCCAGGTAGTTGAAGGGCTCGTCGAGGATAAGCACCTTGGGCTGAATCATCATTGCCCCAATGATGCCGACTTTCTGACGGTTGCCCTGTGAGAAGTCCTTCAGAAATTTACTTGTACCCATGATTTCGCCGTGCATCAGCGGTTCAAAGGGTTTCAGACACTGCTGCAACGTGTCGTTGTCAATGCCGTAGATGCGTCCGATGAAAGAGAAATACTCCTCTGGCGTGAAGAAGTCGATGAGGAAATTGCCGTCAATGAACGAACCTGTATAGGTCTTCCACAGTTCATCTTGATCAACCCGCCTGCCGTCGCTCTCCACAAAGCCTGAGCTGGCACCAATCACATCGAGGATAAGACGCATCAGTGTGGTCTTTCCTGCACCGTTATTCCCTACCAGACCAATCAGTTCGCCCGAGGCCAGCGTTAGGTCGGAGATGTCGAGCACCGTGACCCCATCATACACTTTCTTGAGGTTTGTTATCTTTATATCCATCTGCTTTAAAAACTAAAATTCTAAATTAATTCAAATATCTCTCCATATTCTCATATCGATTGTTCTTCCACTTCTGCGCCAGCAGGCGGATACAGGGACGGTGAAAAGCCAGTGCGGCAAGGCCGATGGCAGCCATGATGGCGTCACCCCAGAGCGGTGCCAACGCGAGGCTACAAAATGCATAAATAGCCAACGGGATTATACCAGCTGTTAACGAATATATGGTTATGCGCCTACTTGCTCCCTGATAGTTGAAGAAGGCCGACGTGAACAAGTCCACGCGCGTGGATAATAGGCACGTGGGCATCATCAACAGACTCTGGCCGCAACCCAAGAACAGGATCATGGCCATGAGCGTGGTGGGTCGCAGCCCCATGAAGAAAATGGCCGGGATCAGCAACACCGCCATGCCCAATGTCAGAATGATGTAGAACTTGTACTTATTCAATAACATGTGCTCGATGGAATAAGGCTTGGTCCACAAGCCGTGGAAGTAGTTGCCCTCGATACCAAACACCCACTGGCCCAGAAACATTGACGGCCAGCCTAAAACGAAGTACAGAGGTATGTTCACTTGATTAACATTATTGTTCGGAAGTGTATAGCTCTGCAGGAGAAACAGGATGGTGATGAAGAGCATCGGGACGCGGAAGCGCTTGCTGCGCCACACGCTCAGGTATTCGGTAGAGAAGAGCGTCACGTCGCCCAGCGAGCGAACGTTGTTGGCGTGCTGCTCATGCTCGTCGTAAGCGCGCATGTGACAGAAATAGAGGTAGAGCACCCCCGTCAACACAATGTCCAGCGCGATAAACAACACCAACTCGGTCCACGGCGAACCAGGCAAATGCAGGGTCATTCCAGACATCAAGGCCAACACAATCAGAGTGACGCCCAAGCCCGTCATTGCCAAGTAATAAACCACCCCTCCAATCCACAACGGCAGCGAGTGTTCGATGCTAGGGGCCTTGTGGATATCAGCCACCAGCCACGACAGCATCAGTGTCTGCACCAAGGCGGCCACAACGGCCAGGACCGTGACTCCGGCAGGAAGCAAAAATGCGCCCACTATGGCTACGAGCATCGGCATAACCAAGTTCCAAGGGTCGACCGTGAGCATGATGGCTATGAATCGGTTCCACGCATTGGAGGAGATGGGTTTGGTGCGCAGGAAGTCGTCCATCACCACTGCATCAGAGTCCCACATCATTCTCATCATGAAGTCGGGCAGGGACAGCATTGCTACTAGCGCAATAGCCAAAGCTGCAGGCGGCAACCTGTCCAGCTGATAGGCTAACACGTTGCGAATCGCAAAGAGCATGGCCACAATCATCATCAGCATAATGCCAACGAAATAGAGCACCGCAAGGAATTTCCTCCAACTGAAATTGCGGCGCCACTGAATATACCTTAAGGATAATAACTGTTTCAACATGGCTTCAAAGATACATAGAAAATCGAAGGTTGAAAAATGATTCTTAAAAAAACCGTAGGGAAATTGTCGATGTCAAGTCCTGGCGTTGGCGCCGAGCATGCGCAGGACGGTTTCCAGACGTTGCTTGTGGTTGCCACGGACGATGACGTGGTGGTTGCCGATGCTGCGCTCCAGGAAGTAGTCCAGCGGTTCGTCTAGTCGCAGGTACAGCTGGGTGCGGCACATGTTGGGGTTGGTGGTGCATTCCAGCAGGCTTGCGCGGCTGATGAAAAAGCGCTCCATACTCTTGCCGCCGCACTTCACGACGGTCATGTCCATCGGGTCGAAGATGCCCTCGACGGCGACACCGCTCAGCGACTCGTAGTGGTCTCGCACGATGTAGCGGTTGGTCATCGCGGGAGCGATGGTGCAGTGGGCAAACACCATCTCGTGGGAGGCGTTGTCCAGAATCTTTGAGGGGTTTGCCATGAATGTCATCTCGCCTGTGGCGGCCTGCACGGCAAGCATGGTGAGCAAGGTCTGCTCGTCGCCCTCGCAGCCGGCGGGAATGCCTTACTGATTAAGTAATGCCAGCGCCACGCAGCCTGTGGTGCGGGTGGTGGGGATGAGGTCAAAGCAGTTGAGCGTAAAGGCGTCCAAATGATACCTCTCGACGATGTCCTTGACCGAGCGGTAAAGGCGCATCGCCTTGACGACCTCGTCGCGGGAGGGTTCCTTCACTCCGACGGCCTTGTTGATGAACTCGTCGGTGATGTCCTGCACCTCATCGTTATCGATGGCTTCATAACCCTGGACTACCTCGTCGAGGGGCACGTCAACCATCTCAACACCCCAGCGCTCACGCATCGCGGCATAATCCACATTGCTGGCGATGAGCCATCCTGACGGCTTGCCGATGACACCCACGCGCTTGCCGTGAAGACGCGCTACAGCCTCGCTGGTGCAGGCATAATCGTCGATGCCCTGTATGATGAAACCGGTGGGTCCATGCAGCACGCGACCGAGCCGCCCCTCAAGGCGCATCCATGACAGGATTTCGAGCGAGGCAGCGAGCGAGTTCTTCAAGCCGTCGGCGATAAGCACGACATAGGGCGGCAGGCGGTCGATGTTCGCCTTGACCATCTCCTCGACGCCTCCGCTGCCCACAAGAACCATTGTGGCGCCCTCGAGGGGCTTGCCATCCAGTTCCTCGGGGAAGATGTACTGCACGTCATATTTCTCACTGATGGCGTCGAGCAGCTCGTGGTGGTCGGTGAAAATCGACTCCCTTGTTGCCAGCGACGACGCGAATGTAATCAGATTCAGTTTCATCATAATTACAGGTTTTAAGTTGTCAGAATTTGTAGCGCACCCCGGCAAGGATGATGCCCTGTTCGCCGATACCCAACTCGGCAAAGCCGCGAACTTGTTGGCCTCCAACCTCCACACCTAACAGTGATGCCTGGAAATTGAATATCACATCGTTGGTGCTCCCCACCTCGCCTTGAGGCGTTTCGTTATCGTTATTATCCCCGTCTTTGAAGTGTGATAAAGTGGCACCAATTCCCACCTTGGAGTACATACCCCATTTGGCCTTACGCAGCCAGTTGAACTTTATCGCAGGCATGAGGGTGTAATAGGATTTGTTGCGATGACAACAGTATTCCTCCTTATAATACACGTCTTCGCTATTGGTAGCTAATACCGCGATGGCTCCCACGCCGACGAGTTTGCTGGTATGGTAATAATACTCGAGTCCAATGGGCCCGACGTAGCTAGTGTTTTCGTATTTATGTCCAAACATGGCGGGAATGATGTCGGTGAGGGCGTCAATCCAGATTGAATTAGGGACAGCACCATAGCTGACGCCAATCTCATGACGGGGTTCTGCGACTTCATTCTGGGCCTGTGCTGGAGCACACACCATCGCGACGATGGCTAAAATGCCTAATAAAAGTTTGATTCTCATATTTTTTGTTTTTTATCGTTAATTGATGCTGGATTTGGCTGCGAAGTTAATGGAAAATATTTATTCAGCCAAGTCATTCTCAGAGTCTTCTTCTGTTTCAGAAATCAAAGCGTTCTCGACATCGGCTAGGGCTGCGGCCGCGGCGGTTTCATATTGTTCGATGGTACGGGATTTGCGGATGGCCTTGAACAGCTTATGGTCGGTGCCGGGGAGGAAGGTCTGCCAGATGTCCTGCAGATGGCGCACCAGTTGGGCCTCGCCACCGTTGAGTTGCTCGGTGTATCCCTCGACCAGCAGGTCGTGGAAGCGGCGATAGTCGTTGGGCTTGGCATCGGTGGCGAACATGCCCGGGTTGGCGGCCAGGCCGCTGCCCACCATCACAGCGGCAAGGGTGGGGTAGCGCTGCATGGTCTGCTCAATGTCATCAATAGTGCGCAGGTTGCCATTATACACCATGGGCCATGCTGATGCGGCAAGTAGCGCCTCGAACTGTTCCATGTCCAATTCGCCCTTGTACTGCTGCTTGCCTGTGCGCGGATGAACGGCGATGTTCACGGGTTGAATGATGTCCATCAGCGGCAGGATGTCACGCCACTGGTCGTTGCGGTCCCATCCCAAGCGCATTTTCACCGAGTAGGTCACGCCATCGATGGCAGCCAGGGCCTCGAACAGCGCCTTGACGAGATCGGCATGAGGCAGCATGCCCGAGCCCTTGCGGTGCAACGCGATGGGCGGGAAGGGACATCCCAGGTTGATGTCAATGTGGCTGTAGCCCATCTGCCGGAGGGCATTGACCATCATCAAGGCATGGTCGGGCTGGCAGGCAAGGATTTGGGGAACGAGGGAGATACCCTTGTTGCGCGCGGGTTCCACATCTCGCAGATCCTTGCGCCTCACCTCGCCATGTTCGACTCTCATGAAGGGGGCATAGTAGGCATCCACGCCTCCAAACACTTCATGCTGCGCCATGCGCCACACGTTATCGGTCACGCCTTGCAGAGGTGCGGCAAGTACCTGTATATTCATCTCTTTAATTTCCATTATTGATTGAAGTGAAGGAATCTTCCGCCGGTTATCGTTGAGATTGAGAGGGATTTGAACACCAGATCATAGGCTGATGTACTCGGGTTGTCGTTGCAGTCCTCGAGCAGGAAGGCGATGTCACCGCCAGCGGTGGCAATCATTGTGGAGTAGGCCGAGTAGTTCTCGGTCACCTGATAGCATTGCCACCCCCATGAGAAGTCGGATGGCTCATCATAGTCGGCCGGCTCCATCAATGGTTTGTAATAGATACTTACCTTTTGGCGGCCTGGGCCTCGCGGCACCGACTGCAGTGCCAGATGCATCGGCCTCTGGTCACTGGCACGGATCACTGGCACGATGAGCAGTTCGCCGTTGCAGGAGCAGATCTCGCTAAATGTTCCCGACTCGGGATTGTTGCTCACCACCATCTCGCCCCATGACCCCGTGGTATAGTCATAGATATTGAACAGTCTGCCGCTGGTGGCTGTCTGCTTGGAGCGGCAACTGAGCAGCACGTTACCGTCAGGCAGTTCCTCGACCTTGGCCTCATCTCCGAATGGGGCTATCGTGGGTCTTGCTCCAGGACCACCCAGGGCCTGCCATGTTTGCCCGAAGTCATCGCTGTAGAGCACGAGACTGCCCACGCCACCAGGACCGCATATCGCCGAATAGATGCGGTAATACTCGCCCTGCTTGATGCGGTTGCTCTGGCAGATGCGTCCGCTGGAGAAAAACAGTGCGTTGACCTCGGGGAAGTCAGCGAAGATGCCATAGATGTCCTCGGTCACCTCGCTGCCCGACCAGACCGTGCCGTCATCGCTCGTGTAGCGTCCCACGAGCAATGGATTTGTCAGCGTGGAATTCATGAACCCCTGTTTGCCCGAGGCGCACATGATGAGCAGTTTTCCCGTCTCACGGTCGGCCACGGCAGCCGCGTCGCCATGACTGTTGCCGAAGTCATCAATAAACCTGTTGCCGTCGGCAATCATCATGGTCTCGCCCCATGTCTTGCCGTTATCATTGCTGACTTTGCCCACGATGTCGATGCCACGGTTGCTGCCGATGTCGGTATCGCTGTTGTGTCTGTCGTCGGCAATGGCGAGTAGCCTGCCGTCGGCTAGAGGCACTATGGCCGGGATGCGGTAGTAGTGGCGGTTAGCGACATCGGTGTCAAACACCGTTGCCACAATCGTCTCGGTTTCGGGGTCATCAGGGGGTGGCGTGGGTATGGTGCCACCCAAGATCACATCGACCACCTCGTTCACATCGACAATGTTCACCTCGCCGTCACCGTTCACGTCGCCATAGACGCTTTGAGCGACTGCTGCTTGAGACAGCAATGCCGCCACAAATATTGCGCTTGAATGTAGGTATTTCTTCATCATGCTCTAGTCGTTTAACCGTTATTACGTTATGATGCCCACCTTCATCGACTTGTTCAATGCTGATTCGGGTCTCACACGTCAGAATGCTGGTCATATTTTAGCAAAAATAGATGTTTTATTTCATTCCTACAAGTTTTCTTCCTAAAATCGCAATAATCTTGATTTGTCGTATTTCAAGAGATGGATTGAAAATGATGTCAATAAACAAGGAAAGGAAAAAATAGTGAGTTTTTAACAAAATTTTATTCTATTATTTGCATCATCGGGGATGTGTCAGTAAATTTGCGCCATAACTTGCAAAGATTATCTATATGAAAGTCATTATAGTTGGCGCCGATGCGATAGGTGCTCATTTGGCTGAGTTATTCTCCAAAATCAAGCAAAACATCGTCATCATCGATGAGGATGAGGCGAAATTGGAGCGCATATCATCTTACTGTGATCTGTTGACAATCAAGTCATCGTCCAACACGCCCATCAAGTCTTTTAGGGATGCTGGCGTGAAGAATGCCGACCTTTTCATCTCGGTGACGAAGGATGAGAACTTGAACTTGAGCCTGTGTGTGCTCGCCAAATCGATGGGTGCCAAACAGACCATCGCGCGTGTTGAGAATGACGAGTTTACCGATGCCCAAATTACCGAAGCCTTTAATCGTGCCGGCATTTCATCCATCATCTATCCCGATGATTTGGCGGCTCAGGACATCATTGCAGGCCTTGACGTTTCATGGGTGAGCCAGTGCTGGGATGTCCATGGGGGTGCCCTCACGATGCTGGGTCTGAAAGTGAAAGAAGGGTGCGAGATACTCAACCAACCGCTTAAGGAAGTTTGCAAACCTGACACGCCTTATCATGTGTTGGCCATCAAGCGGGGCAACACAACCATCATTCCCACAGGTAATGATATGCTGCTCGACAATGACTATGTATATTTCATGACTACCCGTGATTTCATCCCCTCCATGAGGTCGATTGTCGGCAAAGAAGACTATCCTGATGTGAAGAACATCATCATTGTAGGTGGTGGAAAAACAGCGGCCCGGGTGGTCAACAGATTGCCTCGAGGAATGAAGGCCAAAATCTTTGAGACCAGTGCGGCACGGTGTGAGGAACTGAATGCGATTATCGACACCAGCCGTGTGATGGTTATCAATGCCGATGGGCGCTCGGTGGCCAATCTGCTTGAGGAGAATGTCAAGAATACCCAAGCCCTCGTGGCGCTAACAGGCAACGCCGAGGCTAATATCCTGACCTGCATGACTGCCCAAGAACTGGGTGTGAACAAGACCATCGCGATGATTGAAAACATGGACTACATGAACATCGCGGGTAATGCCGACATCGGCACGGTCATCAATAAACAGGCCTTGACCGCCAGCTACATCTACCAGTTGATGCTGAACGGCGACGTGCGCAACATCCGCAACCTTTTGATGGTGAATGCCGATGTCGCCGAGTTCCACGCTCGTGAAGGCTCGCGCATCACCTCCAAGCGGGTGCGTGAACTCAACTTGCCCGTTACTGTCGAATTGGGCGGACTGGTGCGCGATGGGAAGGGTATGCTGGTCAGCGGCAACACTCAGATTCTGCCTGGCGATAACGTGGTGGTCTTCTGTCAGGACACCAACATCAGCCAGATAGAGAAGTACTTTATTTGAGCCATGATGAATACCAAACTCATATTCAAGATATTAGGCGCATTGTTGAACATCGAGGCCGCGTTCATGGCATTGTGCCTGGTTCTGTCTCTGTATTATCGTGAGAGTGACATGGTGCCTCTGGCCGCGACAGTCGTCGTAACGGTGGTAGCTGCTTTGTCTTTAAGGCTGTTAGGACGTGGCGCCTCCAATACTTTGAGCCGTCGGGACGCTTATTTGCTGGTGACGGTGGTTTGGATTGCCTTTGCGGCTTTCGGCTCGTTACCGTTTCTTTTTGGGGGCTATATCTCAAATGTGTCCGACGCGTTCTTTGAAGCGATGTCAGGTTTGACCACGACAGGTGCCACTACCATTGATCATGTGGAAGGCATGCCGCATGGCTTGTTGTTGTGGCGTTCATTGACTCAATGGATAGGCGGCTTGGGAATTGTGTTTTTTACCATCGCGATTCTTCCCTCCTTTGTGGGTGGGTCGGTTAAGATCTTTGCTGCCGAGGCAACGGGCCCGGTCCAGTCCAAACTGCAACCGCGCCTCACGATGAGCGCTAAGGCGTTGTGGGGCGTCTATCTGGTGCTAACCGCGGTTTGCGCGCTTTGCTTTTTCCTGTTTGGCATGGGAGCGTTCGATGCCGTCAATTATGCGATGACCATTACCGCTACAGGTGGTTTTGCCACCCATGACGCCAGCACCGGATATTTCAACAATGCTGCCATCGACTATACGGCAATCCTGTTCATGTTCACATCGGGTATCAGTTTTGCCATGCTCTATGCCGCGTTGTTCAAGGGCAGGATCAAGCATCTGTTCAAGAACGCTGAGTTCCGCTTCTATTCTTTGCTCATCTTGGTTTCGACTGCTGTCATTGTGGCTTTCCTATTGCGTTATAACGATTATTCCGTTGCCGATGCCATCAGGGTCTCATTGTTTCAGGTCGTGTCCTTCATCACCACGACAGGCATGTTCAACGAGGATGCTGCGCAATGGCATCACATCACTTGGGTGGTGCTTTGCCTGTGTATGTTCTTTGGCGGCTGTGCAGGCAGTACCGCAGGCGGTTTCAAGTGCGCCCGTGGTGTGATTTCCTTGAAAATCCTGCGCAACGAGCTGCTTCACCGCCTTCATCCAAAAGCCATATTACCGGTAAAAGTCAACGATACCTCGATTAACTCGTCAGGCCAGATTACCTTGATTGCGTTTCTCATGGCTTACTTTGTGCTGTGTTTTATCGCTTATTTCATCATGATTCTCGTGGGGGTTGACAGCACCAACTCGTTTACCATTGCCCTGAGTTGCGCCAGTAATGTGGGGCCGACCTTGGGCCTGGAGATCGGGCCTACGATGTCGTGGAGCATTTTGCCCGCCTTTGTCAAGTGGATTCTCTCGGCGCTTATGCTGATGGGACGTCTTGAGATTTTCACGGTACTGGTGATTTTCACCTCCGCCTTTTGGAAGAATAACTGAGCCGCAAATCACTTTTTTCACAAAAAATTTGGTCAGTTTGGGAAATGGTTATACCTTTGCAGTCGCTTTTCGGAAAAAGATGGCGGGATAGCTCAGTCGGTTAGAGCGTCGGATTCATAACCCGGAGGTCCTGAGTTCAATTCTCAGTCCCGCTACATACGAGGGGTCGCACATTGTGCGACCCCTCGTAGTTTAGAATTTAGAGTTTAGTGGGGCATCCGCATTGATGATTGCGCAGCGAGCAGTTTAGGGTTTAGAGGTGTAGCTGTTGCGCAAGCCACTGATTAAACGAGATGTCTCAAAGAAGAAGGGCTTTATCGCTTTTAAATCGTCGGCAGTGATATAACCCAACTCCACTGCAGTCTGAAATTGACAATAAGTTTCTAATAATGAGCCGTAGGAAATCTCCAAAAAATGGGTCTTCTCTTATGCTGATAACCGACTTGTTCCCTCGGCAATATTTGAGGGAATCGATAACGCTGCCCTTCTCAGTTGGCTGCTAAGGGCATACTGCTCATACTGAGGAAATTTGGTCACAAGCCGATAGACAGCTATCGCCAGTTCCTTTGCTTTTTGCCATGCTGTCAGTTTTTCGAACTGATAAGTTTCCATATTCTCTAAACTCTAAACTTGTACATGTGAAATGCGCACACGCATTTCACATGTACAATCTTTGGTTTTCGAAGTCCACTTCGCGGTCGAGCATGGAAACGAAGTCATCGAGTACCCCACGGTCCACATCACCCAGCGAGAACTCCTTCTCGGCATCCTCGCGGATGAGGGCGATCCACTGGCGGCGTGCCGTGACATAGTCTTGGTGGATGCGTTCCACTGCTTCATCGGTTAATTCATCGATGCCGTAGTAGTCCAGAATGACGCGGTAGCTCCATGACCAGCGCAGTTCGTTGTAGTCGGTGTCAATGGCTTTGAAACGGGCGTTCACCGCCTCGATGCTGTTGAGTTTTCCGCTGATGATGTCGTCGATAATCTGGTCTTCGGCGCTTTGAGGCATGAGAAGTCCTGCGAGATCTATCCAGTTGCCCTCGCCCTCGGTCGTTATAGGCGGCACCGGTTTGTGGCGCTTGAGTACGGCACCCATATAGATGCGCAACGCCATGTCATAGTATTCGATGCCCTTGTGCAGCAAGGGAGCCTTGATGACGTACTCATGGTAATTGTAGGTGCTCACGCGGTTACCGCTGGCGGATCGCAGATTCTCTAGAATCTTTTTGCCGCGTAGCACTTCGCTGATGGTAAAGGGGCTGAGCCAGTCGAAATTGACCACACTCTTGCGCACGCCCTGGGGACGCTTGTCGCGTTTTGGCCATTTGCGGATGTCACGGTACAGGCCCACGGTGGCAAAATTGCGTCCAGGCACCAGGTACATCGTGTCGCTGTAAGCGATCAGGTAGGAAAAAGGCAGGTCTTGGGTGTTGGGATGGTACATCAGTTTACCGAACAGCACGCTGAAGGCGCCGATGTTGGCAGGCAGCAGCAGATAAGCTCCGCTGGCGGTCTTGCAGCCGCGTTCCAGGGCGCCGTAGTGCATGGGACCCATTTTGTAGGCGTGGTTGCTGAAGTTGGTCGCTGATCCCGCATTATAGAACGAGAACATCGCGCCAATGAGCAGCGAGCTCTTGTGGTGGCTTACCGTGAACGGGCCGCAGAAGGCTGCGCATGCCTCACCGTTAGACATATAGCTGTTGGCAAAGAAGACACTGCTGGCGGCAGTGAAACCATTCTCCAGCTCACAGGCCTCACCCACGAAGCTGTCGGTCAGCTTGACGCTGCCGTTCAGATGCGAGCCGCCGCTGACGATGGTGTTGTCACAGATCACGCCAGTGCCGATGATGATGGGATTCTCCACAGTGCTGCAAATGGTGCAGTTGCTCAGCCGTGAGGCTCCGCTAATCTGGCATCCGTCGTCGATCACGGTGTTGTTGATAGTGCCCGTGTTGACCACGCGCACGTGGTTGCCGATGGTGCTGCACGCCGGGCGCGCCTGGGCCACCGACTTATGTACCATGCGTTCGATGGCTTGCATCATCTCCTTGTTGTCGCCATGCTTGACCATGAGGGCCGCCAGCTGGCTGTTGAGTTCACGCAGCAACAACAGGTTGCCGTCGCCCACCTCGTTGAGCACGGCGATGGTGTGGCCCTGCCCGTAATTGGGCTGGCCGTGGGTGTCGATGGTGCTCACGTTGGATATATAGCATCCGTTGCCGATGGTGACGTTGTTCAGGTAGTTGCCGATGTTCTCGATCAGGCAGTTGTCGCCGATGGTCACGTTGCGCAACGTGGCATTGTAGATGCCGCAGTTCTTCACGAACCCATCGGTGATCTCGACCGTGCCTTCGCCGCTTCCCAGGCGTGCCCAGCCGTAAAATTGCACACGGTGACAACGGCTGAC
The DNA here is from genome assembly GCA_017553785.1 of Muribaculaceae bacterium. Taxonomy (GTDB): domain Bacteria; phylum Bacteroidota; class Bacteroidia; order Bacteroidales; family Muribaculaceae; genus Sodaliphilus. The sequence goes on from JAFZKD010000038.1 coordinate 20,630, forward strand.
ATCAAAGTGGTCAGTCACCATCACGTCGTTCCAGTCTTGTGCCCAACAGTCATTTCTTTTCAAGGATTCGATTTGTTGGTCGGTCAAATGGAGGTATTCTTTCATGTTCTCAGATAGTGTGATTGGTTAAAAAAACAGCGGCAAAGGTAATGTATTTGAAGGGTATAAAAGTGCAATCCCCGTCATTTTAATATTTGATAGGGATTGTAAATGGTTTTTTAGACATTAGATGTTAGACCTTAGACTTTAGTTGTTAGTTGTTAGTTGTTAGACGTTAGATTTTAGATGTTAGACCTTAGACTTTAGACGTTAGACATTAGGTGTTAGACGTTAGTTGGAGGCTGTGGGCTATGTTTTATAGTTTGTTTTGGGGGATGTCTTCTTAGGGGGTGTCGCATGGGGCGGCATCCTCGTCGTGGGTGGTTTCCTCGCTGTCGGGTTTGTCGAAATCCTCGTCTTCCCAAGGCAGGGGCGGGAAGTATTGCTCCACCAGTTCGTCCAGACCTTCGGGCAGATTCATCTTTTGGGCCAGCCGGCGTTTCTTGTTATATACCGAGTGGACTTCCTTGTATCCCATGCATGCCATGATCACTGTCGAGGGCAGGTTGCAGCAGCACAGGCTCAAGAAACGGATGTCGTTTTCGTTGAGCGAGGGCATCGACTCTTGGGTGCGCGTGACCAGGTTGTCGCACACGCTGTCGGCATAGGCGCGGATGTCGGACCAGAAGGAAAGGTCAGGCTTGTGCGTGCTGTAAGCCTGCTCAAACAGTTCCCCGAACTTCGTGGGATTGCGGCCAAACAGCGTGCGGTGCAGTTCCACTAGGCGGGTAAAGATGCCTATTTGTTTGCTGATGGTGTTCTTGAGTCCCTCGCTCATCCGCTTGTTGGCCTTGAGCTGTGCTGACAGGGTCGAGGCATCGATGCGCATGCGCTCGATGGTGTCCTCGCTATCTTTGAGTTGCTGTTGGCGTCGCGACGAGATGCGCGAGATCACCAGCAGCACGATGGAAACCACGCTCAGCGCGAGCAGCAGTCCCATCAGCGACACGGTGAACACCGTCTTGTAGCGCAGGTTCTCATATTTTAGCGACTCGTTATCATACTTCGCCTCCACGTCCCGCAACTGCAGCTGCAAGCCGTTGGTGCTTAGGGAATCAGAAATCTCATCTGACCGCTTAAAGTAATATTTGAATCGGTCGATATCGCCTTGGCTCCTCGCAATCTCGGCATGACACATATAATATTGTATTGAATCATGAGGCGTGGCCAACCTATCAACCTGATGCAGATAGAGCAACGCTGAATCCGTTTTGTTCTGCTTGGCCAGGGCCAGGGTAGCTGTCATATACACATTTTCAATATTTTCCATCCCTTCATCTTCGGCTATCAGTGCGAGCGCTATGGTTTTGGCCTCGTCAATATCGGCAGGATCTTTGCTATAGCTTTTTTTCAAGGCGATATAGTAGTCATTGATCCGCCTCAGGTCAACAGCATCCAGTTCCTGTGCCAGGTCTCGGGCGCGGTACAGGTAGGGCAGCACGCTGTCGGGGTTGTTTTTCATGTAGGAACTCCCGATCTCGGCCAGGCAGGTCAGCACGTAGAAGCTGTCGGGCACCTGCTCAAAATCGTGCAGTGCCTCCTTGAACAGCACGATGTCGCTGCTGTCGGCAACAGTGTGGTTGCGGTACAGATTTCCGATGCGCAGTTTCACATAGCCCAGGTTGAAGTGGTCGTCGGGTGCGATTATTTCGCGAGCCTGCTTGAAGTAGGTCATGGCACTGTCGGCTTGGTCCAGTTCCTCCATCACGGCACCCTTGTAGATGAGCGCGCGGGTGAGTTTCTCGCGATCGTTGCCCTGCCGCAAGAAGTAGTCAAGGGCCAGGTTGATGCTGCTGTCGTTGGTGGCGGTGACGTAGCAGCGGTAGCGCGCTTGGGTCAGCAACAGGGAGTAGTAGGCCTTGTCATGCGGCGAGCCAAATTCACTGCACGCCATGCCGCCCAACATCGATAGCGCGCTGTCGGGATTGCAGCGCAGGATGCTGTCAACGGTTGTCAGCCGATGGTCATATTGCCGACTGCCGCCGCAGCCCGTGACCAGACTGGCCACCATAATGAGCAAAAACAGGATGAGATGAATCACATTTTTCATAGGCTGCAAAATTACAAAAAATAGTGGTCTTTGACTGCGAAAAAACGCCTGAATCGAGGCCAAAAACCGAGGTGTTACACGGGTGTTACATTTTAATTTTTTAAGCACCTGATTATCAGTATTTTAAAAATCGAAGTGTTACATCGTGATACTTGGTTTTTTTGGGGCATGGCTGTAACTTTGCAATGTGAATTATTAATATCGTAACGCTATGAAAAGAACATTGTTTTTATTGATTTTTGCTTTTGCAGTGCAGCTGTTGGTTGCACAGCCTGATGTCAGAGGAAACGAACAAACCATTCCTCTGAAAAAGTTAAGAATTGGCCATCTCAATCTCCCTGATCCAGCCGATCAGCCGGATGTGTATTACGATGCGGTTAATCAGCAGATCATCATTGACGGTGGGGGCGAAGTGACCTACTATGACGTGGAGATCGCCTCGGTTTCCACATGGACAGTCGTGATCTCGACTCAGGTCAGCGGCTACTACGACACCATCGACGTGTCGTCACTCCCCACGGGCGAGTACTGCATCACCATCGACTCTCCTACGGGCAACTCCTTCGGGAGTTCTTCGACACCTACTAAGGCCGATTTCATCCATTGAAGATGAATTGTTGTCAGATGAGCCTCGTTATTATATAGCCAGATATTGTTAATTGTTAAATTTTTATAAACAAATGAATATGAAACGATTTTCCATAGTTAGTATAGTCTTTACAGTTCTACTATTGTTTAACCCGTTAGAA
>JAFZKD010000039.1 GCA_017553785.1 Muribaculaceae bacterium
TGGACCGTCTCAACACCTTTGTGTCGCGTGGTGATGCCCGCGACCACTGCAAGACCAGCGGCAATCTGGAAGCCTCAAGCCAACAATGGCTGGTGGAGCAAGCTGCCGCCGCAACCGCAGCAGGCAAACGTGTCATTGCCATGATGCACCACCACCTGGTACCGCACTTCCACATGGAGGATACCCTGGCAGCGCCTTATATGGTGGATGAAGCCGGACAGCTGTGCCAACGGCTCGTTGCGGCAGGTGTACATGTAGTTTTTACCGGACACCTGCACATCAGCGACATCAGCCAGACCAGTGTGAACCAGGGCCAAATGGTGGAGATTGCCACCGCTGCTGCCGTGGGCTACCCCTGCCAGTGGCGAGTAGCGACCTGCAACACATCCACCGGCAAGATGCAGTTGCGTACCGTCACCCTGCATAGCCTGCCGTCAGACCCCGACTTCAATGAGCGCTCCCGCGATGTGTTCGTCAATTGCATCCCCACTATGACCCGCGGCGTGCTCACTCGCTACTGGCCCGAGGTGAGTCAGGCCATCGAGAACTACAGGCATGAACATGCCTTTATGATGCGTTTCGTCAATCTGCCTGATACACCCGAGGGCATTGCCCAGCTGCTGCTCAAGTACCTGCAGGAACCTGTCACACAGACCTATATCGCCTTTGCCGAAGGCAATGAGGGAGGCAGCGACAATCTGGCGCTGGTCGAGCAGCTCATCGACGGTGTGAATCATGTGGTCAACGAGACGACACGCGGCATCCTGCGTCCTCTGGCCAAGGCCGCGCTACGGCTGCGTGTTTACAGCATTGCCCGCAAGGTGTTGCGCAGCATTCTTGAGGACCGCAACGACATCGGCACCAAGCACGAGGCCGTCATCAATGACCACACGGCCATCATCAACATTTAACGTCAACGTGTTTCCCTGAGACACTCGTCAAAGCCGCATTCCTATTATTGGAGAATGGGCGAACTGTCCTTGTATAAACAGGCCTGTTGACAGAAAAGATTAATGGTTTACAATAATATTTGAAAACCACTAATTATTTTACAAAAATGGGATAATTTGAGACGATTTAGATATCTTTTCTAAAAAAAGCCAAATATTTCTACTGAAATAAATAGTTTTGATATCATTTTGCCCAAATTATTGCCAATTTGTTTGGTGTGATGGGTTTTACTCCATAAATTTGCAAGTACGTTATAATTAGCGTCTTATCAAAACCAAGTAATATGAATACCCCAAAAACTGAACTCACTTCCCGAGAGAAGGAAGTACTGGAGCTGCTGTCATCAGGGTATAACAGCAAAGAAATAGGTGAGAAGATATTCATCTCCTCCAACACTGTGGAGTATCACCGCAAGCAATTATTGCGCAAAACAGGCTCTCGCAATGTTGCTGAATTAATCGGTAAAGCATACCGCACCGGTCTGTTGAAAATCAACGACTGACTTTACAGTATTCAACGATTTAAGGCTATGCCGTTTAGGGGGCATGGTCTTATTTTTTTGACCATATCCGATAAAACAAGCACGCCCGCTGCACATTGAACGGCAGCGGGCGTGTTTTGCCTCAATCCAGCAAGTGGGTCCCATCAGGTGGAACAACCCCTTGCCTTGTCGTGAAGATTACTTCTTGTCCTTGAGCAGGTCGCGGATGTCGGTAAGCAACTCTTCCTGAGTGGGTCCAGCGGGAGCCTCGGGCTCTTCCTTCTTGGGCATGAGCTTGTTCATAGCCTTAATCATCAAGAAGATACACAGGGCGATGATCAGGAAGTCGATGATGTTCTGGATGAACATGCCATACTTGAGGGTGGCACCGGCGATAGGCTCACCGCCATCCACTGCGGGCAACATCATCTCATACTTCAGACCTGACAGGTCAATACCGCCAGTCAACATACCGATGAACGGCATGAGCACATCGTCCACGAGGGAGCTAACAATCTTGCCAAAGGCACCGCCCATGATCACACCGACAGCCATGTCCATCACGTTACCTCTCATGGCAAACTCTTTAAATTCTTTTACAAAACCCATAATTTGTCAAGTTTTAAAAAATTAATAGAATTACTGAATTATTAAACATTCTTAATTCGGCTTTAAAAGGAGCATTTTAGTATTCAAAGTCAACAATGAATCAATACTTTTTGCTAACTTTGCAGCCGCATAGCGGCTGTTTGTTACAAACGCCAATGCAAAGGTAATAAAAAATTAAAATAAACGTTATATATCCACATTATTTATTAAAAAATTATTAAAAAATGGAGAAGATTAAAATCGGTATTAATGGATTTGGACGTATTGGCCGTTTTGTGTTCCGCTCAGCTTTTGAGCCCGAGAACATTAACGACATCGAGGTAGTAGGTATCAACGACCTTCTCGACGTTGACTACATGGCCTATATGCTGAAGTATGACACCATGCATGGCCGCTTTGACGGCACTGTGGACTATGACCTGGACAAGAAGGAACTTATCGTCAACGGTCAGCACATCCGCATCTTTGCTGAGAAGGAAGCACAGAACATCGCATGGGGTGAAATTGGTGCCGAATACATTGTTGAATCGACCGGTTTCTATCTGACTATGGACCGTGCTGAGCAGCACTTGAAGGCTGGTGCCAAGTACGTGGTACTGTCGGCCCCCAGCAAGAAGGGTGACGACGGCCGCCAGGCTGACATGTTCGTTTGCGGCGTGAACACCGACAAGTATGCCGGCCAGACCATCGTGAGCAACGCCAGCTGCACCACCAACTGCTTGGCTCCCATCGCCAAGGTGCTGAACGACAGCTTCGGCATCGAGAGCGGTCTGATGACCACCGTACACTCGGTAACCGCTACCCAGCGCACCGTTGACGGTCCCAGCGCAAAGGATTGGCGCGGTGGCCGTGCCGCTTGCGGCAACATCATCCCCAGCTCGACCGGTGCCGCCAAGGCCGTAGGTAAAGTCATTCCCGAGTTGGATGGCAAGCTGACCGGTATCTCGATGCGCGTTCCCACCCTGGACGTATCGGTTGTTGACCTGACCGTTAACCTGAAGAACCCCGCCACCAAGGAGGACATCTGCGCTGCCATGAAGAAGGCCAGCGAGGGTGAGCTCAAGGGCATTCTGGGTTACACCGAGGACAAGGTCGTTTCCAGCGACTTCATGGGCTGCCCGCTGACTTCTATCTTTGACGCTGACGCCGGTGTTTATTTGACCGACAAGTTCGTCAA
>JAFZKD010000040.1 GCA_017553785.1 Muribaculaceae bacterium
GAAGTAAAATTAATTTCAAACTTAGTTTTCAGTTTTATTGGATTGGACATTTGGTTGAGTAAACGCGCCGCAGCGGCGGGCGTTGAAGAACAAAGCAAAAGACAACCAAGCAGACTTAAAACTACAACTGTGTTTAAAAAATGAGAAAGGCTAAGCCAAAAAAGAGGATCATTCTGCCCGATCCTAAGTTCGGTGACGTTCGCGTAACCAAGTTCGTCAACCACCTCATGTATGATGGTAAGAAGAACACGTCTTACCGTATCTTCTACAGTGCCCTGGATCTCGTGGGCCAGAAGATGGCTAGTGAAGAGAAGACCCCTCTCGAAATCTGGAAAGCCGCGTTGGAGAAGATCACTCCCCAGGTGGAGGTGAAGTCCCGTCGCGTGGGTGGTGCAACCTTCCAGGTGCCCACCGAAATCCGCCCCGACCGCAAAGAGTCGGTTTCAATGAAGAACATGATCATTTACGCACGCAAGCGTGGCGGCAAGACTATGGCCGACAAGCTGGCTGCTGAGATTATGGACGCTTATAACGAGCAGGGTGGCGCGTTCAAGCGCAAAGAGGACATGCACCGCATGGCCGAGGCTAACCGCGCATTTGCTCACTTCAGATTCTGATTTAGCGACGACGTGAACTAGACAATGGGCACCGACGCACAACTGAAATATACACGTAACATCGGCATCATGGCACACATCGATGCCGGCAAGACCACCACATCGGAGCGGATCTTGTACTACACGGGCCTTACCCACAAGATGGGCGAGGTTCATGAGGGTACCGCCACCATGGACTGGATGGAGCAGGAGCAGGAGAGGGGAATCACCATCACCAGCGCCGCCACCACCGCGTTCTGGAACTATGACGGTAACAAGTACAAGATCAACCTGATCGATACTCCGGGGCATGTGGACTTCACCGTCGAGGTGGAGCGCTCGCTGCGCGTGCTGGATGGCGCTATCGCCACCTTCTGCGCCGTTGGCGGAGTGGAGCCCCAGAGCGAGACCGTGTGGCGTCAGGCCGACAAGTATGAGGTGCCCCGCATCGCTTACGTGAACAAGATGGACCGTATCGGCTGCAACTACCTCGACGTGGTTCGCCAGATTCGCGAGGTCCTCGGGGCTAATCCTTGCCCCATTCAGTTGCCCATCGGTGCCGAAGAGACCTTTAAGGGTGTTGTTGACCTGGTGACGATGAAGGCCCTGTACTGGCACGACGAGACACTCGGTGCCGAGTACGAGACCACCGACGTCCCTGCCGACATGATGGACGAGGTACAGGAGTACCGCGATAAGATGCTTGAGCAGCTCGCCGAATTTGACGACGCGTTCATGGCCAAGTATTTTGAAAATCCCGACTCCATCACCGTTGATGAGATCAAGGCCGCCCTCCGCAAGGCAACCCTCGGCCGCAACATGGTTCCCGTGCTGTGCGGCAGTTCGTTCAAGAACAAGGGTGTGCAGACCTTGCTGGACGCCGTCTGCGCTTATCTGCCCAGCCCTGAAGACGCTGGCGAGGTAAATGGCGCATCAATCAACGACCCTGATAAGGTGATCAGCCGCAAGCCCTTGTCCGAGGAGCCCCTTTGCGCTCTCGTGTTCAAGATCGCGACCGACCCCTACGTTGGACGTCTGGTATTCTTCCGTGTATATTCGGGCCAGTTCAAAGCCGGCAGCCAGGTGTACAACGTGCGCACGGGTCACAAGGAGCGCGTATCCCGCCTGTTCCAAATGCACAGCAACCGTCAGAACCCCATGGAGGTGATCGGTTGTGGTGACATCGGCGCAGGTGTGGGCTTCAAGGATGTGCACACTGGTGACACCTTATGCGACAGTCAGGATTCGGCCGTTGTCCTCGAGGCAATGGATTTCCCCGAGCCCGTGATCGGTATCGCAGTTGAGCCCAAGACACAGAATGACCTTGACCGTATGGCCGTGGGCCTGGCAAAACTTGCCGAGGAGGATCCCACCTTCCAGGTCGAGAGCAACGAGGAGACTGGCCAGACCATCATCCGCGGAATGGGTGAGTTGCATCTGGACATCATTCTCGACCGTCTGCGCCGCGAGTTCAAGGTGGAGTGCAACCAGGGTCGCCCCCAGGTTACCTACAAGGAGGCCATTTCTCAGGCCGCAACCGTGCGTGAGGTCTTCAAGAAACAGACCGGTGGCCACGGCAAGTTCGCCGACATCGAGTGCCGCGTAGAGCCTGTTGATGATAGCTTCGAAGGCGGACTGCAGTTCGTCAACGAGGTGAAGGGTGGAGATATCCCCAAGGAGTATATCCCCAGCATCGAGAAAGGCTTCAAGAGCGCCATGCGCAGCGGTGTCCTGGCTGGTTTCCCCCTTCAGAGCCTGAAGGTGACTGTGCTTGACGGCAGCTACCATCCCGTGGACAGCGACGCCTTGAGCTTTGAGCTGTGTGCCATGGAGGCCTACCGCAGCGCCTGCCGCAAGGCACGCCCCGTGCTGCTCGAGCCGATGATGAGTCTCGAGGTAGTGACCCCCGAGGAGAACATGGGCGACGTTATCGCTGACCTGAACAGGCGTCGTGCCGTCGTCGAGGGTATGGAGACATCACGCAGTGGCGCCCGCATCGTCAAGGCCAGCACTCCGCTGAGCGAGATGTTCGGCTATGTCACCGCCCTGCGCAACATCACCAGCGGCCGTGCCACGAGCACCATGTCGTTTTCGCACTACGCACCGATATCGACTCCAATCGCCATCAAGGTGCTGAGCGAATGTTTAGGTCACGTCGAATTATTGCAATAATACAATTTCACATTATTAAATAATATGAGCCAGAAGATTAGAATTAAATTGAAAAGCTACGATCACAACTTGGTCGACAAGTCTGCCGAGAAGATCGTGCGCACAGTGAAGAGCACTGGCGCTGTAGTGAGCGGTCCTATCCCCCTGCCCACACACAAGCGCATCTTCACAGTGAACCGTTCGACTTTTGTTAACAAGAAGTCTCGCGAACAGTTCCAGCTGGCATCCTTCAAGCGTCTCATAGACATCTACAGCTCTACCGCAAAGACTGTAGACGCCCTGATGAAGCTCGAATTGCCCAGCGGTGTTGAGGTTGAGATCAAGGTGTAGTACAAAAGATTGAACAAAACGAGTAAAACTAACAGCATTAACAAACAGTAATTAAATTTCAAGAGAAATGCCAGGATTATTAGGAAAGAAAATCGGAATGACATCCGTTTTCAGTGCCGACGGCAAGAACGTGCCGTGCACTGTTATCGAAGTGGGTCCTTGCGTTGTCACTCAGGTGAAAACTGTTGAGAAGGATGGTTATGAGGCACTGCAACTAGGCTTCGTCGAGAAGAAGGACAAGCACACCACCAAGCCGATGGCCGGTCACTTCAAGAAAGCAGGAGTGAAACCGCAAAGATACTTGGCCGAGTTCAAATTTGATGGTGAGCACAAGGCTGGTGAAGAATTCACCGTGGAGATGCTCAACGACGTTGAATTTGTTGATGTTATCGGCACAACCAAGGGTAAGGGCTTCCAGGGCGTCGTGAAGCGTCACGGCTTCGGCGGCGTGGGCCAGGCCACACACGGTCAGGACGACCGTCAGCGTGCTCCCGGTTCAATTGGTGCCTGCTCCTATCCCGCCCAGGTTTTCAAGGGCATGCGTATGGCCGGTCAGATGGGCCACAAGCGCTGCACCGCTCAAAACCTGCAAGTGATTAAAGTATTGCCCGAGAACAATCTTCTCATGGTAAAAGGCTCAGTACCGGGCAGCAAAGGTTCAATCGTAATTATTGAAATGTAATAATGGAACTCGCAGTATATAACATTAAGGGTGAGGACACCGGTCGCAAGGTGACCCTTAACGATGAGATTTTCGCCATTGCCGAACCCAACGAGCATGCCGTATATCTCGATGTTAAGCAATACATGGCCAACAAGCGCCAGGGTACCCACAAGGCTAAAGAGAGAAGTGAAATCGCTGGTTCGACCAAGAAGTTGGGTCGCCAGAAAGGTGGCGGCGGTGCCCGTCACGGTGACATCAAGTCTCCGCTGTTCCATGGTGGTGGCCGCGTATTCGGTCCCCGTCCCCGCAATTATAGCTTCAAGCTGAACAAGAAGGTGAAAGCTCTGGCTCGCCGTTCGGCTCTGACCTATAAGGCACAGAACAACCAGATCATGGTAATCGAGGACATCAAGTTCGATGCCCCCAAGACCAAGGAATTTGTCAACATTACCCGCAACCTCAAGCTCGAGGGTCAGAAGTTGCTGCTCGTCCTGGCCAGCCAGGAGCGCAACCTGTATCTGTCGCTGCGCAACGTCCCCACCGCAAGCCTGGTGACCGCAACCGACATCAACACCTATCGCGTGCTTGACAACCGCATGATTCTCGTTACCGAGAGCTCGGTTGATGCGCTCAACAATTTAAAGTAAGGAGGAGAAACAATGGAGAACATTCAGATCATTCCCGTTGTGACCGAGAAGGCCAACGCAATTACCGAGAAGGGTAACCGTTACACATTCAAGGTGTCTCCCGATGCCAATAAGTATCAGATCAAGGACGCCATCGAGAAGTTGTATGACGTGAAGGTGGTTGACGTGAGCACCATGAACTATGGCGGCAAGAACAAGCAGCGCTACACCAAGAGCGGTATCATCAAGGGCAAGACCGTGGCTTTCAAGAAGGCCATCGTCACTATTGCCGAAGGACAAACTATTGATTTCTATAGTAATTTATAATAAAAAATGGCAGTAAGAAAATTGAAGCCCACAACACCGGGGCAAAGACACAAGATTATTGGTGTATTTGACGACATTACCAAGCGTACACCAGAAAAGTCTCTTACGGTCGGTAAGCGTTCCACCGGCGGTCGCAACAACGAGGGTCACCTCACCGCCCGCTATCGTGGAGGCGGTCACAGGCGCAAACTCCGCCTGATCGACTTTAAGAGGAACAAGGACGGTGTACCGGCAGTAGTGAAAGCCATCGAGTACGATCCCAACCGTTCGGCTCGCATTGCGCTCCTCTACTATGCAGACGGTTACAAAGCTTACATCATTGCGCCAAACGGACTTGAGGTTGGTGCAACGATTGAGAGCGGTGAGAACGTGGCCCCCGAAGTGGGAAACGCGCTTCCACTCAACAAGATTCCTGTTGGTACTTTAATTCACAACATCGAGTTGCGTCCCGGCCAGGGTGCCGCTATGGCACGTGCAGCCGGTACCTTCGCCCAGCTCACCAGCCGCGAGGGTAGCTACGCGATCATCAAATTACCTTCGGGCGAAACTCGCAAGGTGCTTGCAACATGCAAAGCCACCGTTGGTGTGGTTGGTAACAGTGACCACGCGCTGGAGCAGTCAGGTAAGGCTGGCCGTTCTCGCTGGTTGGGTCGCCGTCCCCACAACCGTGGTGTCGTTATGAACCCTGTTGATCACCCCATGGGTGGTGGTGAAGGCCGCCAGAGTGGTGGACATCCCCGCAACCGCAATGGTTTGTATGCTAAGGGCTTGAAGACCCGTGCGCCGAAGAAGCAGTCTTCGAAATACATCATTGAAAGAAGAAAGAAGTAATTTGATTAAATTCGATTAATTATGAGTCGTTCATTAAAAAAAGGCCCTTACATCAGTGTGAAGCTGGAGAAGAAGGTTGACGCCATGAACGAGAGTGGCAAGAAGACCGTGATCAAGACCTGGTCACGTGCCTCGATGATCGCCCCCGAGTTCGTTGGACACACCTTTGCCGTTCACAATGGCAACAAGTTTATTCCCGTCTATGTTACCGAGAACATGGTTGGTCACAAGCTCGGCGAGTTCGCCCCCACGCGCACCTTCCGTGGTCACAGCGGCAACAACACGAAATAATGGGCCCGGGATTATTTAACGTTTTCTAGAACA
>JAFZKD010000041.1 GCA_017553785.1 Muribaculaceae bacterium
AACTACAGACACAACGATGCGAACATCAAAGGGGCTATCGATGTTGGCCGACATATAGCGAGGAACATCCCCTTTGTCGGGAACATTGCATATTCGACCCGCGAATACAGCCACGACAACACGATGACTGAGCTGATTCGCCATACGATTGAGTTCATGAAAACCAAGAAGTATGGCCAGGCTGTCCTGAACATCGACCGCGAGTCGGTGGAGAATGTCAAGACCATCATCGAGCATACACCACTATACAACAAGTACGAGCGTGGCAGCATAATCAGCAAGAACCTTCGGATGAAGACACATCCTTATTATACTGACTACCGCCCATTGCAGACTTTGTGCCTCCAGATCCTCCGCATGGAGGAGGTGAAGTATGGCGAGAGCGATGATGAGATTTGTGGCATCCTCTTTGATGGCGCATGGCTTTGGGAGGAATACGTCAACACCATTCTCCGCAACTTGGGCTTCAACCATCCCCAGAATAAACTAGGCAAGGGCGGAATCTACCTGTTCGATGACCACAGTGGCCTTCGCTACCCTGACTTCTATAAAGAAGACATGGTACTTGATGCCAAGTACAAACGGCTCGGCAGCTATGATCGGGTCTCGAAGGTTGGTGGCGATGATCTTCACCAGGTCATAGCTTACCTTTCACCACTTCATGCGTCTAGAGGCGGTTTTGTCGCCCCACTTGAACAACCGCAGACAAAGGTGCCCACTTCGCACCTGAAGGGCAAAGATGCAACGCTCTCCATTTTTGGCATTGAGATAAGCAAAACGGCATCGTCCTATGTTGATTTCTGCAACCAGATGAAAGCAATGGAGGCCACATTTGTTAAATCTTTGGGTGAACAATTAATAACCATTTGAAACCTAGAAAAGAATTTAATGAAAACAAGGAATAAAGATAATCTGTCTCAGATTGAGATTGCACTTGAAATTGCGATGAAGGCGCACAAGGGTCAGCGCGACCTTGACGGCAACCCTGTGATACTGCATCCTCTCACAGTCGCACTGAAGGGCAACAATGAGAGCGAGATTGTTGCCGGGCTTCTGCATGATGTGGTGGAGGACACCGAATGGACGTTTGAAGACCTGCTTGAAGCGGGCATTGAACCCGAGGTGGTTGATGCGCTGCGCTTGCTCACACATAGCAAGGATGTACCGTACTTTGACTATGTACAGCGCATTGCAGACTCCCATAATCCAATCGCCATCAATGTGAAGTGCAACGACCTTGAACATAATCTGGATCGTGGTCGCCGTGGTGACCACCTGAAGCAAGTGGCCAAGCACACCGCAGCCAAAGAAATCATTCACCGCAACAACGGCGACGAGGACGCTGCATGGGATTTACTTATGGATGACCACATGGAGGGCAAATTTTGGCAGGCAAAATTTGATTTCCAAATAAGAAAGAAATCCATCGAGGAAGCAACAACTAAAGCTGGTCTCACCATCGACGAATATATGCACTTTTTCCACCCTGACCGCCACCAATAACCAAAGAACGAGTCATTGAGTAGAAAAGGTTAAAAAAGTCTATGCTTCGCTATGCGCTTCTTGAAAATACGGAGTGTTACTCCCGATTTTTCTGGCTTTTTATTTGGAGTTTTGAGGATTTGTATCTAATTTTGCATTGAAAATGCGGAGTTGTACTCCTGATTTTACAAGAAAATGCGGAGTTGTACTCCCGATTTTCATGATTTTTTGATGATTATGATACAGCGTTTATTTAAGATCGAAGACGTCAAGTATGGCAGCGTATTTTTGTTTGGAGCACGCCAAACGGGAAAGACGACCCTGCTGTTGTCGCTTTTTCCTGATAGCCGTTTTTATGACATGCTTGAAAACGACACCTATGAGCGTCTTAGGCGTAATCCATCATTGCTGCGGCAAGAATTGCAGGACTGTGAACCAGGTGAAATTGTCATTATCGACGAAATACAGCTAATTCCTGAACTGCTCAATGAGGTCCATTGGCTTATTACTCGCAAAGATATCCATTTTATCCTCAGCGGATCGAGCGCACGCAAGCTGAAGCGTAAAGGCGTAAATACACTTGGTGGGCGCGCCGTTAGGAATGTACTCTATCCATTGGTCAGTGCCGAGATTCCTGAATTTGATCTTGTCAAAGCGGTGAATCGTGGCATGTTACCAACCCATTATCTTGCACCAGACGACCGCCAACTGCAAAAGCGGTTACAGGCCTATATTTCAGTATATTTGAAGGAAGAGATTGCTGCCGAGGCGCTGGTACGCCGATTGCCGTCATTCACACGGTTTATGGAAGTTGCTGCTCTCACCAATGGCGAAATGGTAAATTACAGAAACGTGGCTCAAGATTGTGGTGTCGATGCCAAGACGGTTAAGGAGTATTTCAACATTCTGGAGCAGACGCTTGTCGGCTACACTATGCCAGCATTCAGCCGGACTGTCAAGCGAAAAATCAATCAGGCTCCGCGTTTTTACTATTTTGACGTAGCATTGCCCAATTACCTGCTGCACCGAGGGGGTCTGCGGCCCGGCAGCGAGGACTTTGGCCATGCGTTTGAGCATCTGCTCATGCAGGAAATCATCGCCTATCTGGGGTATCACGACATTGAAAACGCACTATCCTATTGGCATACGTACACAGGGTATGAAGTTGATGCGATTTTAGGTGATGCCCAGGTAGCTATTGAGTTCAAGTCGAGTCAGGAAGTGCAGTCCAAGCACCTGCGAGGCCTCAAAGCCTTCAAGGAGGAACACCCTGCGGCACGCTTAATTATTGTCTCGCTAGATGTGCAGCCACGCATCTTCCACGATGTGGAAGTGATGCCCGCCACCCATTTCCTGCAGCAGCTGTGGCAAGGCAACATCTTTAGTGGAGAGCATTATTAAAATTCGATAGAATATGGAACAGAGAGAGAAAGGACAAGTTGAGGTGAGCATGGGCATGAAGGTGTGCCGCGTGATTGGCATTCTACTGATGATAGCGGCAATCGGCTATCTGATTTGGGGTGTGATTTGGGGTGGTAACTTTGATAACAAAGGGGTTGTGGGCTATGTGGATGACTGCTTTGTGTTTATGGCGGCTTACATGTTTACCCGCGGCAGTTTCATTCGGCCCGAGCGGCGTTACATCCGTCGGCAGATGTACATGCTGTCATCGCTGTTTGCCCTGCTGGCACTGTGCTGGATTATCATGCTGGCACTCATGAAATAATGAATGGAATCGTGCTGACGCACGAGAAATCAAAGACTTTTCTAATTGCATAGAAACTGCTACGCAAAGGAAAACAAGCAGATTTTCTTTGATTTCTGCCTGCTTGCGGGCGTCCAAAGGAATATCGTATTTACACGGGGACAACGAGCATCGGCGTGTCGGTCTGGAACAAGACGCGATGGGCGATGCTGGGATTGAACAGGCGTGAGAAGATGCTGGATTTCTTGTTGGGAACAGCGATGAGCTGGATGTTCTCGTCCTTGGCGAACTGTGCGAAGCTGTCCATGAAGGTCTTGGCGGCGATGCGCTTGGTCTTGAACGAGCACTCGGGATAATGCTCACGACAATACTGCACGAGTTGCTGCAGCGACTGGTCAACCAGATGACGCTCCTTCTTTTCGACAACCGGGATGATGGTCACATCCACGCCACGCATGTTGAACAGTCGTGCGAAGCGGTCGAATGATAAGAGGTCCTGCTGGATGAGGTTAGAGAAAAACGCGACATGGGTAATATCAGTCAAACCAATGTCGGGCATGCCGATGGGAACCGTGAAAATGGGAAATTTGCAGGCATCCAGCACCTCGCCCGCCACACTGCCGATGAGGTTTTGACGGCGGCGGTTGGTGCCGCTGGTGCCCATCACGATAAGCGAGACGTCATATTTTTGTGCATAGTGCAGAATCTGTTCCTCGGGGATACCCTCGGCCACCTTGGCCTCGATTTTCACTTTGGGCAACTCCCCAGCGGCAATCATGTCCATGATCGTCTTTTTGAACTCGTCCATCTTTTGACGGGCGTTCTTCTTGATGCTCTTGAAGTTGTCCTCGGGACTCTCATAGCGGTCACTGCCAAATGGCAACGACATCGTATGGCGCTCGTTGATATAACTGTGCAACAGCAACACTTTGCCCCGGCTGCGACGTGCATACTCCATTCCCAGCCTGACTGACTTAAGCGAATATTTCCCGAAATCAACGGGCAGCAACACACAGCGCTGCTCACCGGTTGTCGTGTCGGGCGACTCGATAATCTGCAATGCCTGAGGCAGGTCCCGCTCGCGGATGCGAACCCTCACACCCGACGAAAGCACTTTCTCGTCCAAGTTGACGTTATGTAATTTCACCTCAATGCCCTCTTCCTCGAGGGTGTTCTTCAACTCCACTGCGCGGTCAAACGTGTGAATGGCAACGGTGATTAGCCTGTTCGGGTCGTTATTGTTCTTGTTGCTGTCCATAGGGCTTGGATGATTTGGTGACTAGGAGTTCTGTTCAAGAATCTCAAGAGCCATATCCAGAATCTGGGTATCGTCAAGCATGACCATACCCCCATCGGGGCCTGGTTCCAAGTGGAAACCCATGTTGGTCCCGAACTCGTAATTTGACCCACCGAAGTAGTTGCGCACCGATTGTACCGGCAAATTGAGTTTGTCGGCTATAATGTGGATGGAACCTTCGGGCAGACGATTCTTGATGCGTCGCAGTTCGTTGAATGTGATAGTTCTTGACATAGCAAGCACTTCTTTAATGTATTGATTATCCTAATTGTTTTAAATTTCTCCAAAGATACAACAATTCAAGCAATTCTCAAAATAAAAAGCGGGAAAAGCGTTCACGCGCCATGTTATCCCTATTTATTTAAAGTGGGTTCAACTAATTCAGTTGAGATGTTTTTGAATCATTAAATGGATGATGTTTTACAGTATCTGGAACAAGGCGGCACCGACAAAGCCGACCAAAGTGATGACCAAGGCCGATGACATCGCTACGGCGTCGGTACGGGTGTAATAACCCTCAGGAATGCGCCAGCGGCGTTGAATCCAACCCATCAGCCGCCACATGAGCCAGCCGATGATTACACCAACGGCAATGCCGCCCAAGATATCTCCCGGATAATGCACACCCAAATAGACGCGGCTATAGCATTGCAGTACCGCCCAGGTGAACATGGTGAACCAAACCAGCCTGTGACGCATGATTAATGCGATTAAGGTAGCGGCAGCAAAGGAATTGGCGGCATGGCTGGACACAAAACCATACATTCCCCCACGATAACCGTTCACGACATGGACCACATCTTCTATTGATGGATCATGGGTGGGACGCAGACGCTCCACCAGATGCTTGATGAGTCCAGACGAAACCTGATCGGCAACCACGAACGCCAAAACCAGCATAGCCAGCGTCAACAGGGCATGGCGACGATTTTGATGCAACAGCACCCATGCCAGTGCCAGCACCAGGAGCAGCGAGGCCCACTTGGCAGACACTAACCACCAGAAGGCATCCTGAAACACGTTATGCCAGCCATTCACGGCCAGTAGCGCGTCAGTATCTATGTCCATCAGGTAATCAAGCATTTTTAGTTTTTAATTTTGGGCCACTCTCTAAACTCTAAACTGCGGGCAATGCCCGCATAACTAAATCACTTCAACGTCCTTGGCGTTGATCCAAGCCTTGTGACCGCCAGCGGTAGAGACTTGCAGCCACTTGCCGTGGGTCTTGTCGGCAATGGAATCGATGATTTCGACACGTGTTCCCTGCTGCAACTGGAAGGCCTCTTCGTCCTTGTCGCGCGGCTCTCGCGGCGCGGTGCTCAATATCACGCTCTCGGGCATGACGATAGCCCCATTGCCGCCTGTCGCCTTGTGATAGACATGGAAAGCAGCCAAGTTAGCCAGAATACTCAGCACTAACACCAAAGCACCGCCAAAGAAACCGATCTTGCGCATCAGCACATTGTCAAGGAACAGATAGGCGGCCACTCCTGCCAGGAAAAGCAGGAAAGTGATGATAGCGATAACGGCCCATGCATTGCTCGACAAGCGGCTCACAATCTGATCAACCCAGTTGCTGAACCACGAGTCACCGGCGTCATCGGGCAACTGCATCTTGCCGCGTACAAACTCCAGGTTGAAACGCGCGTCGTTGTTTGATGGGTCAAGCAAGAGCGCACGTTCATAATAGAGCACCGCGTGAACATTGTCCTTGAGACGATAATAAGTGTCACCAATGTTGCAATACAATGCCGATGAGACACCAGTCTGCTCGGCCTCCTGCAAGTACAGTTTCAGCGCCTCGTTATATAATTCCTGTTTATAGGCCTGGTTAGCACGGTCTATGTTGGCATTATTGGCCACGAGAGGCAATGCCAGCACGGCTAATATGATGGTAATGATAATCTGTTTCATGACTCTGCTGTGGTTTTCTTGCGTTTGACACTCTCTAACCGGTCAATGACGGCTGCAGCCTCATCAAGCACGGAATTCATGTCGCCCGATGCCAGTTCGGGGGCATATTGGGCAAACTCGCACTTGTCAATGAGGTCCATCGATTCCTTGCGCAACTGTTCGTCAATGCCATATTTCTCCAATTCGGCATTGATGTTATCCTTGCTCAGTTCGCTCACGGGAATCGACAACTTGTCGCTCATGTAACCCCACAGGGCGTTAAGCATCTCGGCGTAGAAGCCGCTACGGTCATTGCGTGAGGCGAAGCCTCGGGCTGCCTTCAGGCGGCGTTGAGCCACCTTGCTGGCTCGCTTGGAGCGCATGCGACGCACGTCGGCACGCTCTTTCAGCTGCTTGCGATAATACATCAGCAGAGTGCCCAATGCCAGCAACGGCAGCAGGAACCAAAGCCAGTAGGTCCAGTTGTCAACGATAAATCCGTGCGACTTCTTGAGCCCCAAATCACCGCTCTTAATGGGCTTGATGTCCATGTTCTTCATGCGGTAGTGGTTGCTGGGCTGGCCTTCACCCTTGGCAACGGCCAGGTGACGTGCAGGGACAGTGACGGTCACATATTTGCCAGCCTCAGGGTCAAAGTAGGTGAACTCGCCAGCCGGAATCTCAAAATCACCGGCGTATTGCGGGATGAAGGTATAATCCGTAACCACCTTTCCGCTCATGTCGCCTGCTCCATCATTGACATGGGTGTCGGTCTTGGGGTCATAGACATCGAACTGGTCAGGAAATTTCACCTCAGGAGCCTTGATGTACTTGATGTTTCCCGTTCCACTGATGATATAGCGGTAGGTTGCGGCGCTATAAGTCTTGAGACCTGAATCGGGCCTAAGATCGGTAGTGACATTAAATTTACCCACAGCACCTGTGAACGAGGCCGGCTTAGGCTCAGGCAGCGGCAGGATGTTGACTGTTGCCTTGTTGCTGGTGACTTTGAGTTCCTTCTCAACAGGCTTGGAGATGGTGCCGAAAATGCTACGGAACGTATCGAACTGGACGACACTCACATCATAGTTGCCTGATGTGATCGTCAGCTTGCCACTCTGTTGCGGGTAAAGGATGCACTTCTTGAGAATCGCCACCATGTACTGCTGGCCATTAAAGGTCTCCACCTTGTTGAGGCTGGGCTGCATGGGGATTTCCTCAATCAGGAAGCCGTCAAACGAAGGCTGGATCGTGGGCAGAAACTGCGACACCTGATACTTGGTGTACAACTTGATGGTGCACACAACAGCCTGTTGCTCATACACATGGGGCTTGCTCAACTCAATGCGCACAAACAAGTCCTTACCGCTCACGTCCTTATCGGCGCTCTGGGTCATCGGGTCACTATAGGGTGTGGGAGCACCTGGTGTGCGTTGGGGTTGGCTGGAATGATTGGGCTGGCTACTGCCCGAAGGCAGCACCTCGATGGTCAACGCGCGGGTCGTCAACCGTTTGCCGTCAACGACAACCGAAGCAGGCCCGATGCTGCACTTGCCCGACTGGGTGGCCTTGTATATCATGGTGTACTCTTCGCTTGAGCTGTGGCTTGATTTGCCATTGACCCATGACGAGCTGTAGCTGTGAGACACGCTCGGTCCATAGATGAGTTTCGCACCGCTCACCTCGGGGGGTGTGAAATTACTGCCCTCCCCGTTGTTTAGCACAAAGGTGACGTTGAATTTATTGCCCTCGACAACCTGGCGGGGAGCCTCGACGGTAAACGATGCCGCCCGCGCCACAACCACGGTCAAGAGCAGGATTGCTATGTTGATGATTCGCTTCATTTATTGTTCCATTCAGGTGGATTACCACTTCTTGTTTGTGCGCTGACGTTCATGGCGCTGCTGTTGAGCCTGCTGAGCATTGATGCGCTGTTGGGTGGCCCTTTCACGGTCCTGCATCGCCTTGAGCACCTGCTCGGCATTCTGCTGGCTCATGCCACCTTGCTGTTGTTTCTGTTGATCTTGGTTCTGCTGATCCTGATTTTGCTTTTGCTGATCCTGGTTCTGCTTGTCCTTGTTCTGGTCTTGATTATCCTTGTTTTGATCCTTATTCTGGTCTTGGTTTTGGTCTTTGTTCTTATCTTGATCTTGGTTTTGGTCCTTGTTGTCCTGATTCTTATCTTTGTTGTTCTTGTCCTTATCCTGTTGCTGCTTTTTGAGTTGGGCAAGGCGCAAGTTGTGGCGCGCCTGGTCATCATCAGGATTACACCGCAAGGCATGCTTATAAAACTCCACAGCCTGGTCATACTGTTGACGCCCATAGGCGATATTGCCCAAGTCATAGCTTGCCTTGCCACGCAGGTTCTTGTCCTGTGCACCCTTGGCAAGGTTGGTCAAAATGCCCTCGGCCTGCTTCATCGGGTTCTTGTCATCATTCTCCTGGGAGGTGACACTGCCCTGACGCATGAGTGCGGTAGCGAGGTTGAACTGCGCCTTTTCACTTGAAGGGTTGGATTGCAGCGCTTTTCGGTACTCAACCTCGGCTTCGGCATACCGTTTTTTCTCATACAACTTGTTGCCCTTGCGCAGACACACACGCTCCTGCTTGGTCATCTTTGGACCTTTGTCACTTGCCGCAATAGGCATTGACACACCCATGGCCAGCACTGTGGCCACCAAGACCATTATCAGGTTACTCTTTATCTTGTTCAGTCTCATGATAAACTGTGCTTTCCTTCTTATCTTTAGTAAAGAAATTATACTTCTTGAGCCACGGGTTCTTGCGTTCCAGCAAGAGCAGCAACGCTAATAACAACAACAGCGCTAACGTGGCAAACACCGGGAACTGCTCATCGTGCTGGGTATAGGTCACGGCAGCCAAGTCGCTCTTGGCGAGTTTGTCGAGTGTTTCCTGCAGAACCGATATTGCGTCCGATGCAGTACCCGAGATATAGACACCTTTTCCGGCATCAGCAATCTGTTGCGCCATCTTCTCGTTGAGATAGGTTGTCACAGGTTCACCCTCGTCATTGGTCAGGTAACCTCCATCCATGGGAATGGGAGCGCCTGTGGTCGAACCGACACCAATGACATCGACCTGGACACCCAACTTGGCCGCATTTTTAGCCGCTTCGACCGCGTCATCCTCAAAGTTCTCGCCATCGGTGATAATGATAATGGCTTTTTGTGATTTCTTGCTTTGCGAAAAACCGTTGAGCGCCAAATTAATGGCGGCACCGATGGCAGTACCCTGGGTGGGAGCCATACTGGTGCTGATGCCATTGAGGAACAACTTAGCCGATGCTGCATCGCTGGTCATGGGCATCTGCATATAGGCATTGCCGGCAAACACGATAAGTCCCAACTTGTTGTTGTCAAGCCGGTCAACGAGTTTCTGCAGAATCATCTTGGAGCGCTGAAGACGGCTCACATCCTGGGGGTTGTCGGTACTTGACGCGTTCATTGAATTAGACACGTCAACGGCAACCATTACTTCGATGCCATGCACCTTGCTCGTCGTCTTGCTGGAACCGGCACGAGGACGGGCAAGCACCACAATGACCATGGTGAGCAGCAGGAGCTCCAGCACCAGCCTGATCCAAGGCTTGTAACGTGACACCTCGGGCATCAACGGCTCGATGGAAGCCCGCTTGCCATATTTCTGCAACCTGTTGCGGCGGTTGCGGCGGTTCCACAGGAACAGCAGCACCAGCATGGGCAGCAGGAGCAGCAGATAGAAATATTGCGGATGAGCAAAATTGATCATAGTTCTCTAAACTCTAAACTTTAAACTGTGCGCAGCACATCAAGGAATATGCCTCAGTAGCGTGTAGTCCAGCAGCAGACTCAGTAACAGTAGGCCTAATAACAGCAGAGCCCACGGCTCGTAGTGGTCCTCGGTGTGGGTAAAACGCTGCACGTCCATGTGGGTCTTCTCCAACTTATCGATTTCATCGAAAATGCTGCGCAGCACGCTGCCCGAGGTGGCACGGAAATACTTGCCGCCAGTCCTCGAGGCGATATTCTTGAGAGTAGCCTCGTCAATCACCACAGGCATGCGCTGGTACTGGATATTGCCCGCATAATCGATGGCCACAGGATAATCGGCAGTACCGTTGCTGCCCACACCGATGGTGTATATCTTGATACCGTACTTGCGGGCGATGTCGGCTGCCGTATTGGGCGCCACAACGCCTGTATTGTTCGAGCCGTCCGTGAGCAGAATGATGCTCTTGCTCTTAGCCTTACCGTCACGGATGCGGTTGATTGAGGTGGCAATACCATCACCAATGGCGGTTCCATCCTCAAGGGCACCCATCTCGGTCTGACCGATGGCGTTCACTAGCGTGGCATTATCCATAGTCATGGGGACCTGGGTAAAGCTCTCGCCTGCAAACAACACTAGGCCAATGTTGTCATGGTCACGGCCACTGACGAACTGCATCGCCACTTTCTTGGCACTCTCAAAGCGATTAGGGTTGAAGTCCTTGGCAAGCATGCTGGTTGACACGTCAAGGGCAATGACGATGTCGGTGCCTTCCACATCGCTGGTGGACCAGCTGTCCTTGGTCTGCGGGCGGCACAGGATGATGACAAGACACGCCAGAGCGCCCATCTTGAGGGCGAACGACAGGTGCTTGAGCCACACCTTCCAGCTCGTTCCCACGTTATCAAAGGCACGCGTTGACGAGACATTCATTTCGGGTTCGTTCTTGTCCTGGCTATAGATGTACCATGCGATAAGCGGAATCATCAGCACGGGCAAGAGCCACAACCAACCGGGATGAGCAAAGTTCATCATTTCTTCACCTCCTCCTTATCATATTCCACAGGACGCGTGGCCTCAACAAAGTTCACTGCACGTTGATATGCGACCTCATTGTCATCGGCCAGCGGGCGCGCGTTGGCGAACTTCACGATATCGGCAATCTCGAGAATCATCTCCAACTGCTCGTTCACGGCCTTGGTCTCCTCGTTTTTCTTCAACGTGTCGATAATCTGTGACGAGGTCATCTCCACAGCGTTGATGTGGAAGCGCCGGTCGATATACACACGCAGGATGTCGGTCAGTCCGGTGAAGTACTCTTTCTCCTGCCCTCGTTGCCACAACTGGGCGGCCTTGAGGTTCTGCAGGTTAATCATTGCCTCCTCATAGGGCGGCAAACGCTTCTTGCTGGGCTTCAACGGATTGATGCCTTTTTTGAAATACTTACGATAAGCCCAGATTCCACCAACAATCAGCAACAGCCCCATGAGCCAAGCCCACCAGTAATCAGGGAGCCAGTCAAAAAGATTGAACGGCACCTCCTCAACAGGTTTGATGTCGTGGATATCCTTCATCTGGCTCACGTCTACAGGCAGCACTTTGAGCGTGAGTTGGTTACAATAGGCCGTATCACCATTCACCACGTATGGGATGGGCTTGATAATCCACATACCCGAATCAAAACTTTGGATAATGAGGTCCCGATTGATCTGTATGCGGTTGTTGTCCAGATCAATCGTGTCGGCGGCAGGGCGCTCGGCAATCTCGATCATGGCACTTAACGTGTCTGATTGCTCACCGGGAAAGAAACCACGCGCATCCTTGTCCTGGGTAATCTCCAGGTGCAGGGTTGTGGTCTTGCCCATGAGCAGGGTGACACTATCCAATTTGGCCTTAAAGGTGACATTACCGCCCCAAGCCCCCGCAACGGAGGCCATAATCAAGACGGCCGTTATCACTATCTTTTTCATTGTCAATCTTTCAATTTCCAGAACACTAGATGCTCTGGACAGTCTTTTTATCATTAATGTCTGTTCTTGAACAGCCCCATCAAGGCAGTGACATAGTCCTCATCGGTCGCTACACTGGCCATATCCACGTTGCAACGCTGCAATGTGCCATTGACCGCCTGTTGCTGGTTATACCACCACCGGCTATAGGCGTCTCGCACGCGCTTACTGCTGGTATTTACCCACCGCATGTTGCCCCGCTCGGCATCCCGCACGCGCATCAGTCCCACATCGGGCAACTGGGCCTCGCGCTTGTCGAACACCTGCACAGCAATGACATCATGCTTGTGGTTAGCGATCGACAATGATTTGCTGTAGTCATGCTCATCGATGAAGTCACTCACCAGAAAAGTGGTGCAGCGCTTTTTCAACGCACTGGTCATGTACTCCAGCGCCATGTTGATGTCAGTTCCCGTATTCTCGGGCTGGAAATCTAGCAGTTCGCGGATGACGAGCAAAATGTGCTTACGCCCCTTTTTGGGAGGAATGAATTTCTCAATCTTATCACTGAAGAAGATGACACCTACCTTGTCATTGTTCTCGATGGCCGAAAACGCGATGGTGGCACCGATTTCGGCCATCATCTCGCGCTTGGCGACACCCACGGCACCAAAGTCCTTGCTACCGCTCACGTCAACGAGAAGCATCACGGTGAGTTCGCGTTCCTCTTCATAGACCTTGACATAGGGGCGGTTGTAGCGGGCCGTGACGTTCCAGTCGATGTCACGCACGTCGTCACCATACTGGTACTCACGCACCTCGCTGAAGGTCATACCCCTGCCCTTGAAGGCCGAATGGTACTCGCCGGCAAATATGTTCTGCGACAGGCCCTTGGTCTTGATTTCTATCTTGCGGACCTTGCGCAACAGTTCATTGGTATCCATTAGTCTCTAGTCGCTAGTCATTAGTCCTTACTAAAGCCGTCAAAATCTTGCGACCAAATTCTTCAAACTCTCTAAACTCTAAACCACAAGTTGCGGTGCAACTTGACAATCAAGGTACTGCGATTTTGTCGAGGATATTGCTGATAATCTCGTCGCTGGAGATGTTGTTGGCCTCGGCCTCGTAGGTCAGTCCCAGGCGGTGACGCATCACGTCGTGGCAAACGGCACGCACGTCCTCGGGAATGACATAGCCACGATTACGCAGGAAGGCGTATGCCCTTGATGCCAGCGCCATGTTGATGGACGCACGTGGCGAAGCGCCGAACGAGATCATGCTCTTCAAGTCGTTGAGGCCATAGTCGGCGGGGAAACGTGTGGCGAATACGATGTCCACAATATATTTCTGGATTTTCTCGTCGATATAGATCTGCTGTACCACCTTGCGTGTATCAACGATATCGGCGGGGGTGACCATGGGACGAACCTCAACAGGGTCGGGAGCGATGTTCATCTTGATGATATCGCTCTCCTCGCTCTTGCTGGGATAACCGATGAGCACCTTCATCAGGAAACGGTCCACCTGGGCTTCGGGAAGCGGATAAGTGCCTTCCTGCTCGATGGGGTTTTGGGTAGCGAGTACCAGGAAGGGATCGTCAAGACGGAAGGTCTGTTCCCCAATCGTCACTTGGCGTTCCTGCATGGCTTCTAGCAAGGCGCTCTGCACCTTGGCAGGAGCACGGTTAATCTCATCGGCCAGGACAAAATTAGCGAACACGGGGCCTTTTTTCACTTCAAACTGTTCCTTCTTGATGCTGTAAATCATCGTGCCCACCACGTCGGCGGGGAGCAGGTCGGGCGTGAATTGGATGCGCGAGAAACGAGCATCAATCAGCGATGCCAAGGTGCTGATCGCCTTGGTCTTGGCAAGACCGGGGACACCCTCGAGCAGCACATGCCCATTGGCAAGCAATGCGATGAGCAGCGAGTCGACAAGATGCTTTTGACCAACGATGGTCTGGTCCATACCTTGACGGATGAGATTCACAAAATTACTTTTACTTGCAATCAGGTCATTCAATTCCCTGATATTGACGGTTTCTGCCATAACAATATTGTTTTTCAGTGTAATGTCTCTAATATGCTGTTTTTACAAAGCGCAAAAATACATCTTTACCTAACACCCCCGCGTGAAAATCACGTTAATTTAACACATATATTGTTAAAAGATTAACAGAGCAAAGCCGATTTAAGCCTTGCCCACACTGATTATCGGCTAAGCGGCCTCAATCACGGAATGCGCCGCCTGGGCAGGTGATGGGATATAGCAAAAAAAATCCCCGACTCACGCCGCGGATCCATGAAAAAATCTAATTAACCTCTAATACCATTAACATAAACCTTAAAACTAAATCTTAACCTTTACAATAATAATCCCATGCCTCACGGCAACGATTATTTTGTCTTGATGAAAAATCGAGTGCAAAATTAATGCTAAACATGTTATTAAACATAATTTTTGAACAAGAAAATGCACTTCATTAACGTTATTTAACTATTCTAGACTATTTTTCAGTGTTTTTGAACACAAAATCATCGTTTTTTTACCCAATTAGACCAATCAAGGGGGGGTCAGGGAAGGAACATGACCCAAAGCATGTGCGGTGGAAACCAACACAAATACATGAGGTTGACGCGTCAATAATTACGTCTGTCCCAACAAGGACACCTTGCCGGGACAGACATTATGAATCAAGCCAATCGCTATTGATGATGTTCAGCTATCTTGAGACAACTGCGGCTCACTTGTTGAAAAGTAACATGTACTGATAGGGCTTCAGCGTGATTTTCTTTCCCAAGACAATCTCATCGCCTGTAGCCAGTTCGGTAACCGACTTGTCGGTCCACATGCTGGGCACATCAATGCTCTCGGCCTCGTCACGCACATTAACCATCACCAGCACATTGTCATTATTAAGCACACGCTCCACGCACAAGATGTTGTTCTCGTCATCGTCAAACACATGCACTTTTCCACTCGAGCGCAGGGCCGGATGATCATTGTATATACCAATCAGGTTCTTGTATTCCTCACGCAAACGGGGATTGGCATTCCAGTTCACCGGCACATACTTGAAGAAGTTGATGGGTTCGGGATATCCCACTTCTTGTGAGCCATACACGAGCATTCCGCCATGCAGCATGGTAGTTGCCACAAACGCCGCCATCGACGCCCTCTCACCGCCATATTGCTTGATCGGGCTTGCCTTGGTCGCCTCATCGTGGTTAGTGATGAAACGCAGTTTGAACTTGCCTCGATCCAAGTCCTTATACTCGTTTTGGTCAACTTTGATCAACTGGTTCACCCTGGCATCGGCAGTCATCACCTTGGCGATGGCGCCCATGAACTCCCATGCGTAATTCAAATCAAATCCCGCTTTGAAATTCTCGGGGTTAGCGCCCTCGGCCAACATGATCAAGCGGCGGGGCTTGGCAGCATCACGCAGGCTGTCGATGGCATCGGACCAGAAGTCCACAGGCACCTGGTCGGCGACATCACAGCGAAAACCGTCAATCCTCACGCTATCGACCCAAAACCGCATCGCATCAATCATCGCGGCGCGCATGTCTTTGTTGTCGTAGTTGAGATCGGCGACATCGGTCCAGTCGGTGCCTGGAGGATAAACGATATTGCCCGTCGAATCGTGGGTGTACCAATCGGGATGCTGTTTGAGCCACACATTGTCCCAAGCGGTGTGGTTGGCTACCCAGTCAAGGATAACACCCATGCCACGCTCATGGCAGGACTCGACCAGCATGCGCAGGTCCTCGACCGTTCCATACTCGGGTGCTACAGCTTTGTAATCCCGCACCGAATATGGCGAATTCTTGCTCTTCTCCTCGCCAATGGGATAAATGGGCATGATCCACAGCATGTTCACGCCCAAGTCCTGGATGGAATCCAAGCGGCCAATCACAGCCTGCAGGGAGTTGGACGGAGCGAACACTCGGGGATTCACCTGATAGAGTACCACATCGGCTACCTCGGGAACGACATAAGCATCAGAAACCGGCTGGGCGTTGTGACGACTGCCCAGTTTGCAGCCAGTCAACGCCAGCAACGCCAGTAACAAGGTTAAAATTAAGTTCTTCATCATTCCAGTCTTTTTATTTTGTTTATTGATATTATTCTTGTCGTATAAGGTAGAAAAGATCTACACATTAATATATTAATTCTTTCCCGATTTCGTTAGGGATACAAACCCTGTTTGAAAAGCTCAAACTGTTCAGCGCTCACCTCGGTAATCGTGAGCGTGATATTGCCATCCCCGTTCTTGCCGATCGTGAAGACCAGCACATGGTCGTCAACCGTGTAACCGGTTTCGACAGCCTGGGTCTCACTATTCAGCCGCCAGGGAACCGCCATCCGTGCGTTGCTGCCCTTGAGCGCGTTCTTGATGGCGAGTTTGGCCATCTCTGTGTCCTTGACCATGGTAGAGAACATGGTGCAACTGTTATCACTCCCTTGAGTCTGTGTGAAATCATATTTCTCGCTAAGCCACAAGGCGACATCGCTGAAATGGTAATTGCTGCTGACCGCGGGGGCGGTTTTCGGCTTTCGATCCAACTCCGCCTGCCGTTGCTTGGCCGCGCGCTCCTGGCGTGCCTGTTCACGTTCTTGCTCGCGCTGACGACGCTGCTCCTCTTTCTTGAGGCGCGCTTCTTCTTGACGCTGTTTCTTTTCCTCGGCCTTTTTCAGTTTCTCAGCTTCTTTCTGAGCCTTTGCCTCGGCGCGGCGCGTTTCCTCTTCACGACGCTGCTTGGCACGCAACTCGCGGCGCTCGGCGTCACGCCGCTCAGCATCCAGCTTGCGCTGCTGCTTCTCACTGATGACCGATTCAGGCTGAGGCTTCTCGACGCCAAGCGATTCAACTTCCTCTTCAGTGCCGGTTTCATCGTCAATGACAACAGGCTTGCGGTCACGCGTGCTGCGGCGCGAAGCCCCGTCTTTCTTAACCGGACGGGATTTAGGTTCGTCGGTTTGCTTGCCTTTTTTGCCCAGCGACTTGAAATAGTCGGCTGTCTCGGTCACACTCACATAGTAGGTGCCGTCGTCAAGCGCCTTGCGCTTGATGCTGAAGCGGAACTTGTTTTTCTCGAAACGGAAGTCCCGCCAGTAGGTAGTTGTTGTGACATGCCACTCGCCCACGGCCTTGATGTCATCATAGCTGGCCATCAGGCGGTCAATCATGTCGCGCACCTTCTTGCTGTTCAACCCCTCTGGGGAATTCAGGAAATATGAAACTTCTCCTTTGGCCCGTTGCTGTTCCATATCGGCAGCGCTGGGTGTGTAATAGTATTCAAAATAGTTGCGGCCCACGAAGGTCTCGCCCACCACCTCGTCAAGATACCATTCCCACTCTGGCGTCTGTTGGACGGGCTGTGCCAATCCTGCCAGCGCAAAGCACGCAAGCAGGCAAAACAGGATGCTCTTAATTCTCATAGGCTCCAGTTCAATTTGGTTGCAGGTCACAAATTTAATTTCTTTTTCGTTCCGCTGCAAGGTTTTCGGGGAATTTTTATGCGATAAGGACGTTTTTTCAAAAAATTCGCTAACTTTGCGGCATATACCAACCAATTAGACTATGAGATTGAGACACCTTTTATTGGCTCTAGTAGCCGCGGCAGCCGTGATGCCTGCCGTGGCCGACGTGCATCCCCGTTACACCACGGCGGTGAGCGATGCGACCACTACCTATGTCACCAAGCGCCCGCCTGCCGAGGAGCGCCTGTTCACCAGCCAGATCATCGACAAGCGCATCCGCGAGGTGCTCAAGCTGATCAAGGGCAACCCCAAGCTGGCATGGATGTTCGAGAACTGCTTCCCCAACACGCTCGACAGCACCGTTCACTACCGCTTGGACGAGAACGGCGAGGACGACACCTTCGTCTATACCGGTGACATCCACGCGATGTGGCTGCGCGACAGCGGTGCGCAGGTGTGGCCCTACGTCAAGTATGCCCGTCAGGACGAGAAACTGCGTCACATGCTGCGCGGCGTCATCCTGCGCCAGTTCAAGTGCATCATCCTGGATCCCTATGCCAACGCCTTCAACGACGGCCCGACCGGCAGCCAGTGGGAGAGCGACCTGACCGATATGAAACCCGAGCTGCATGAGCGCAAGTACGAGATCGATTCGCTGTGCTACCCCATCCGCCTGGCCTATGAATACTGGCTCGTCACGGGCGATGACAGCATCTTTGGAAACCTGTGGCAACAGGCTGTCCAGGCGGTCCTGCGCACCTTCAAGGAGCAGCAGCGCAAAAATGGCGACAAGGGACCCTACAAGTTCATGCGGCGCGACATCGACGCCAAGTCATCACTCACATGGTACGGCTGGGGACCTCCCGTCAACCCCGTGGGGCTGATCGTGTCGTGTTTCCGTCCCAGCGATGATGCCACGGTGCTGCCCTTCCTGGTGCCCAGCAACTTCATGGCGGTGTCCTCGCTGCGCAAGGCTGGCGAAATCCTGCAGAAGGTGAACCGGGACTACTTGCTTGCCCAACAGTGCCTTGACCTGGCACAGGAGGTGGAGGACGCCCTGCACAAATATGCCATCGTTGACCATCCCAAGTACGGCAAGATCTACGCCTACGAGGTGGACGGCTGGGGTGGACGCGTCCTCGCCGACGATGCCAACGTGCCCAGCCTGCTGGCGATGGGCTACCTGGGCGACGTGCCGATGGACGACCCCATCTACCGCAACACGCGCCGCTTTGTGTGGAGCGAGGACAACCCCTGCTTCTTCAAGGGCACGGCAGGCGAGGGAATCGGCGGAGCCCACACGGCCTATAACCTCATCTGGCCCATGAGTATCATGATGAAGGCGTTCACTGCCGACAATGACGAGGAAATCGCCTGGTGCATGCGGCAGCTGCTCACCACCGATGCCGGCACGGGCTTCATGCACGAGTCGTTTAACCGAAATGACGCATCGCGATACACCCGCGCATGGTTCGCATGGCAGAACACCCTGTTCGGAGAACTGGTCATCCACCTCATCGAGAACGGAAAGACCGACCTCCTCGTCCACTGCCTCGATTAGCGATGGATGAGGAATCAGGAGTGAGAACCCACTCCTCTAGAAATCCTAAATTCTCACAACAATCTAAATCACCCAATGTCTAAAGCCTAAAGTCTAACATCTAAAGTCTAAAAACTAAAATCTATAACCCACACCATAAACTTCAGGTTCTGAAGCAGTTGACACTTCAGAACCTGAATATGGAGAGAGGAAACAAGCTGCGGGGCAGGCCTTTCCCTCCCGGGCTTGGCGTGCCCGCCGCATCATCAATGATGAATATTGACTTTCTTATTCTTTTGCTGATGACAGCAGCAGGTCGATCAGGGTGGTCAAGTCACTGATGGTAACCTTGCCGTCACTGTCAAGGTCTCCACCCATCTTGAACTCCATGCTGCCATTGAGCAGGATGTCGATCAGTGCCGTCACGTCGCTGATCGTCACCCTGCCGTCACCGTCCACGTCGCCTATAACCGTCTCCGGTTCCTGGTCTCCGTGGTAGCGCATGCCCTTGTAGATGATTTTGCCGTCTTTAATGACGTGGCTCAGACCCCAGCACTCCTGATAGTCGGCATCGGGGTCGGGCTTGCGGGTGAACGGCGTGAGCAGGTCGCCCATGTCACGGCTGTCAAAGCCGATACCCTCAACAACGTAACAAAGCGGCTCATCCCCGTCGCCGTAGTAGGCGTAACGCCTGCTTTTGACACCATCGACTAAAACCGGTTCGACCTCCACGAAATTGTCAAGGGTCAGCTCATCACCCTTCTGGATTCGGTTATAGAACATAATGGGATGATAAATGCTTAATACTGACCCGTGATAGTTATCAAATGAGTACAGCGCATTAGTCCAATTCATCATATAACGTCCTTGGCCATACAAAGCCATGAGGGCTTTGTTGTTATCGCAGTATACATTCATGCCCTCGAAGAACTTTGCGATTGTGCTGTCCTGCTCGCCATCTAATGATTCCCCTTCATAGTAATGGCAAAGCGTCCTGTCACGATCATCTATACCCTTCATCTCGTAGGTGTAGTAGCAACGGGTAGTGTCACCATGATCAATGACCACACGCTCGTTAACCCATTGTACCCCTTCACGAATGAGAGGCTGGTAACTGTCTTCCCTTAGATTGAGACGTTCTGACCGATAAATGACTTTCCCGTTTTCAATGACATGGCTCAGCCTCAGTCTCAACAATTCTAAATCGTTGTTGTTGTATGCCAGGGGATAACCTTGGGTCAGTCCGTCGCACCCGATACCTTCTATGAAACAGAAGTCCATATAATCATTTCGGAACACATAGCGTTTGACCTTCTTATTATCCAGCATGATTGTCTGAGGCATGACACCGCCAATATCGCCAATTCTGCTCATAATAAAGTCAACAGGATCGTTGAAGTCATACAGGACAAATTCCCTGCCAGCTTTGACGCTCTCCGCTATAGTACTGTCATCAAAACAACTAATGTAACAATCCTCATAGGTCTTACCGTCGGGCACGATAGCATAGACCACTTTACCCTCCTCACGCATATATACAGGAATGGTGTCGTTATAAGGGTCTATCGTTTCTCCACTGTATTTGTGCATCGCCTTATAGGTCTTGCCGTTGATTTCGGCATCTCCCTTGAACTCCAGAGTGAAGAAATGCTCAATCGTATAATAATCAATTGGAAGCTCAATTGAAGAACAAACCCATTTTACGCCTTCACGAACAAACGGGATGTACTCGTATTCCTGTGAAAAGCCTTGAGAGAAACCCAAGAGCGCCAATACTGATATTAAGAATGTTTTTTTCATTGTTTAGATATTTTAATGATTAATCTTATTGTGAATTGATTCAAATATGCCGTCAATTATTTTGCATAAATCTTCTCTCCATTCCTAATATAAAAACCTTGTGTGGGCTTCGAGTCCAATCTTCTACCTTGCAAGTCGTAAAAATGGTCTTCGTGCTGAGTGTTTGTGACAATATCAATAGTGTTTGTGACAATATCATCGACGCTGCTTGCTATATACTCGTGATTACCAATATGGATTGTGTATTGGCCGCTTGCGGGCGTCGGCAACCCCTTGAGTGTGACAACATCTCTTATTAGGGCTAAATCGCCACCATCGACATGGGGTTCCAACTCCCAAGTATAAACATTATAGATATCGTCTCCATTCCGATAATACAAGGAGTAATCGCGATGTGCCCACCATAACTGAACATTTTCAAATACCACATTTCCATCCTCGATGTAACAGTTTGTATAGCCCTCGTTTACAGGAGGATCGTCATACGAACCGTCTAGCCATCCGGTGTCATGGGCAAATAACGGATCAGCACTGATTTCGCGCGCTAGGTACTCCCCGTAGTCATATTCCATCCACAATGATTGAGAACAAACAATATTCTCCAAGTCGTTCATCATAAAAATATCTGTGAATGAACCGAAA
>JAFZKD010000042.1 GCA_017553785.1 Muribaculaceae bacterium
ATGACCGAAATCTGGTCGCTCATCAACCTGAGCGAGAGCAAGCGTCTGCACGTGATGATGCTCGAGAACTGCTGCTACGATTTCTTTGAGCTCAATTCTCTATACATGGCACAACAAGGTCTGCTGGGTGAGGTCATTTATGTGCAAGGGGCCTATCGCCACGAGTTGTCGCCCTATTGGGACGAGTACTGGAAAAACGGCGCGGATGACAAGCTTGGTTGGCGTTTGGACTATAACAGCAAATTCCGTGGAGATGTCTATCCCACCCATGGACTGGGCCCCATCGCCCAGGTGCTGAACATCCACCGCGGTGACCGCATGAAAACGCTGGTGGCGATGGATACCCGTTCGTTCAACGGCAAGGAACTGGTCAAAGACCGCACGGGTGAGGATTGCCCAGACTTTAGGAACGGTGACCACACCACCACGCTCATTTCGACCGAGAACGGCAAAGTCATCGAGGTGCACCACAACGTGATGACGCCGCAGCCCTATAACCGCATGTACCAACTCACGGGCACCAAGGGCTTTTGCAACAAATATCCCGTTGAGGGCTTTGCGCTGGCTGCCGAGGAAATGAAGAATGCGGGAATCCACCCCAGCAAGGAATATACAGGCCATTCCTACCTGAGCAAAGAGGATACCGAGGAGCTACTGAAGTCGTTCACTTCACCGCTGGTGGCGCGCTATGGTGAGGAAGCCAAAGAGGTAGGTGGACATGGCGGCATGGACTTCATCATGGACTCGCGTTTGGTATATTGTCTGCAGAACGGGCTGCCGCTCGACATCGACGTCTATGACCTGGCCGAATGGTGTTGCCTGGCTGAACTGGGCAGCATCTCGATGGACAACGGCAACCTGCCAGTACAGGTGCCTGACTTTACTCGAGGCGAATGGAACAAGACCCGCAGCTATCACCATGCCCTGGCCACCCCCGAAGAGGAGGCCGCCACTCGTGCTGCCGCCGAGGACTTTACCAAGAAGTTGAAGGCTAAGGGCGCCAAGTATTGGAAAGTGGGTCCCAGGTATATGGAGAAGGTCGCCAAGCAGGAGGCCAAAGCCGCAAATAAAACCAAAAAGAAATAATACTCTTGCTTTATGGGAATGATTGACACTGCCGGCATCCTGGCGCAATTTGAGATAAAAGGTGCTGTCAAGGAAGTCAAGCCGTTGGGCAATGGACTCATCAATGACACCTACCGCATCGTTACCTCAGGGGATGATGCACCCGACTATGTGCTGCAGCGCATCAACAACGCCATTTTTCAGGACGTTGACCTGCTACAACATAACATCGAGGTGGTGACTGCCCATATCCGCAGCAAACTGGAAGCCGAAGGTTCAGACGATATCGACCGCCGTGTGTTGCAATTCGTCAAGGCCCGTGACGGCAAGACCTACTACCGTGATGAGGCTGACCGTTACTGGCGCGTGATGATTTTTATCCCCGACTCGGTTACCCATGAGGCTGTCACGCCCGAGAGCGCCTATGATTGCGGCAAGGCTTTCGGCAACTTCCAAAAGATGCTGGTCGATGTGCCTGAGGAGTTAGGTGAGACCATCCCTGACTTCCATAATATGGAACTGCGCATGAGACAACTGCGCGAAGCCGTCCAGAATGATGCCGCAGGGCGACTCGACGAGGTGCTTGACATCGTCAAGGAACTGGAACGCGATGCCGACGAGATGTGTCAGGCCGAACGGCTCTACCGTGAAGGCCGTTTGCCCAAGCGCATCTGCCATTGCGACACCAAGGTCAACAATATGCTGTTTGATCAGCAGGGACAAGTGCTGTGCGTCATTGATCTCGATACCGTGATGCCATCGTTCATTTTCTCGGATTACGGCGACTTCCTGCGCACTGGTGCCAATTTCGTCGCCGAGGACGATCCCGATTTGTCAAAGGTGGGTTTCAACGAAGCCATTTTCAGGTCCTTCACACAGGGGTATCTGGAATCGGCACGCGGGTTCCTCACGCCCATCGAAATCAAGTTATTGCCCTATGCCGTGGCGCTGTTCCCCTTCATGCAGTGTGCGCGTTTCCTGGCCGACTACCTCAACGGCGACACCTATTATAAAATCAAATACCCGACCCACAACCTGGACCGCACCCGCAACCAACTGGCTCTCTACCGCGACGTGCGTAAGCACGACGCCATGATGTCCGCCTTCATCCAAAGCCTACTGTAGCTCTTATCAGACAACCATAAAACAACTTAATTGACAACAGTGTTTTGATATTTCTAGAATTGTTCCTTTGATATATTAAATCCAAAAAAATCATGATATTTCGGGATTGTATTCCATAAAAATCATGATATTTCAGGAATGCGTTCCGTAAAAATCGCAATTTTTCGGGAATTCAAAGAGTATGGGAGACTTCTTTATAGTTTCTCCAGATAGTTGTCACCTGTTGTCAATGGGTTGTTATTGTTGTCTGATAGACGTGAAATAATGCCATTCGTCACAAATGGGTGTTGTTTGTCCCAGAAAGTTGACGAATTGGGGAATGATTCGTATTTTTGCAGAGTCAACCGAGGTTATATAATAGATTATCGTTGTCATAATGATTGAGCGACTGAGTCAGACATTTAGTGAGGGAGGTGCCCAAGAGATTTACCAGGAAGTGAAGTCTGGGGGAGATTTCCTCAGTTTCGCCAGGCAGTACGCTTTCAGTGATGATTATCGGGTGGCGAGGAGCGCCTTGTGGGGGCTGACCAAGGCCAGCAAAGAGGAACTGTCACAACTCCAGGTGTTATACGATGAACTGATTGACTTGGCCATGCAGACCGATAACTCGTCATTCAGACGATTGTCACTGAATATCATTGAACGCCTGGAGATGAATGAGGCTAACCTGAGAACAGATTTCTTGGATTTCTGTTTCGAGCATATGATAAATCTTGGGGAATTGCCGGGCATTCAGTCGATTTGCATGAAACTCGCCTATCGTATGTGCAAATTCTACCCTGAACTAATGGAGGAGTTGATGCGCACGCTTGAATCGATGGAGATAGGCTATTACAAACCTGCCGTAAAATGCGTTAGAAACAGGATACTAAACGGTAAGCTTTAGGAAATTCACAAAACCGTTCAGAATAAACGGAACATAAAAAAATGACGATTATTCTGTAACTCATGTCACCTTTTGCTTTCTTGACTTGTTATATAAGTGAACCGGCTCAAGAAAACAAAAGTTTAACGTCATAATATTTTAAAAAAATGAATCATTTAGCAGAAATTTTAGTGCCCATTGCATGTGGCTGCATTCTTCCCATTGCCATCATTTGGTTAATCGTTCGCCGCAGAATGAATGAGACGAACTCCCGCACCCAGATTGCCATGGCGGCCATTGAGAAAAATCCCGACATCGATATTGAGGAACTGCTTAAGAAGGTTTCCAAGGGAGGAAAATTGCTCAAAGAGAAACTGCTCACGAAACTGCTTTGGGGCACCCTGGCATCACTACTCGGCATCGGATTGATAGGCACAGGGGCATGGATGGGTTATGTGGGCGGTTCTGTCCCCGACGATATCTATGCAGTCGTGTGCTTTGGCTTGATTGCCCTCGGGGTGGGCATCGCCTTCATGATCAATTATTTCGTGGGCAAGAAAATGCTCGCTAAGGAGATAGAGGCCGAGGAGAAAAGGCTGACAGAGCAAGAATAATCTGTGACGCGCGAAGTATTCATAGCGCAAGTCGAGCGTGAGCAAGAGGCCCTGCGAGGCTTCTTGCTTGCCCTGTGCTGTGGCAAGAAGGACGATGCCGATGACCTGGCGCAGGACGCCCTGGTCAAGGCATACCTCTCGCTGACGGGTTACCAGGATAAGGGGCATTTCCGCTCGTGGCTCTTCAAGATTGCCCACAACACATTCCTCAACCACAAGGCAAATTGCCGGACCATGGATAGCATCGACAAGGCACGGACACTCGTCAGCAGCACGGCTACCGATTCTTCTTTTGAGCACCAAGACCTCTACCTCGCCTTGCGCACCTTGCCGCCCAAGGAACGCTCTGCCATCACGCTATTCTATCTGAACGGTTACAGCATCAAGGAAATAGCCGCCATTACCGAGGCATCGGAGGACGCCATCAAGCAACAACTCTCACGTGGACGTGACAAACTTAAAGCGAAACTACAGTTATGAACAAAGATAAAGCCCTAGAGGAACTCTTCCTCGCACATAAGCCGCATTTTGAGGATAGTGATATCTTCATGGCTTCGCTCACAAAGCGCTTGGACGCCGTGGAGTATATCAAACAGCACCAGGAAGCCACAATCCGTCGTTACAAGATGGTCATGTTTGTGGCATTGGTCGTGGGCATCATTAGCGGTGCCATCACAATGGCATTTGTTCTTTCCACACCGATTGATGAGCCCCTGTTCTCGTTCCTCGGTGGGAAAAGCAATAACCACATTGTTGCTGGCTTGATGATCTGGCTCAGTGAAAACTCCCGCCTGATAACTGCGGCTTTTCTTTCGGTGCTAATAAGTCTAGGCATAATCAGCATCGTCAACAATTATCAGGAAATCAAAGCCATGCGATACTCGCAGCAGGGTAAATGAGGACTAGAACCTATCTAGGACTTCTTGCATTTTCAGTTCATGGTACGAGTCGATAATAGTGACCTGCTCGCCGTTTGCTCAGCAACCCTGAATGTACACCTGATTATCGGTTTTCAGGCTTTGGATTGTGCATGACAAGTCATCAAGTCGGGGCTCGATGTCAGAGGCGTGCTCCTTAATTTCTTCGAAGTGGGCATCGATGTATTCATCGGTCATGGCAAGGCAGATAAAGCGGATAGAGGGCATGTACTGCTCGTCAAAGTCCTGCCTCCAGTTGAACGGAATGTAGCATCCTTCCACAATCAGGTTTTGATTGTTCTCAATGGCGGTTTTGATCATCTCTCTAACAATGGGCCAAAGATAGGCGGTCAGTTCGTCATCGTCTTCAGGCGTGAGACGGGTGTTGCCGCTGCGAATCAGTCCCATCTTCAGGTGGTCGATGGAAAGATAGGGATAATGGTATTTCTCCAGCATCCGCTGCGCCAACAGCGTTTTGCCCGTGTGGGACGCGCCCGTGATCAGTATGATCATAGCCTTGCCTTGATTTCTTGCTTAACCTTTTCCAAATCTTTACAGGAGAGGAGGGGCATCAGGGTTTCAATTTCCTCGATGCTTTTGTCCCACCATTTGAATTGCAGCAACAAACTGATGAGTTCATCATCAAAACGCATCTTGACTACGCGACAGGGATTGCCCACAGCAATGGCATAAGGCGGGATATCACTTGCCACGACCGAGTTTGTCCCGATGATGGCGCCGTCGCCGATGTGCACGCCAGGCATGACGGTCACATTCTGCCCTATCCACACATCATTGCCGATGACGGTATCACCTTTCAGCGGCAGTTCTTCCTTGACTGGGGCGATGGCCGTTCCCCAATCACCGCCCATGATGTAAAACGGATAGGTGGTCACACAGTCCATCCTGTGGTTTGCCCCGTTCATGACAAACTCCACGCCCCGTGCAATCGCGCAAAACTTCCCGATTATCAGTTTGTCGCCGATGAACGGGTAAAAGTGCGTGACGTGCTTCTCGAACTGGTCAGCACCATCCACGTCATCATAATAGGTGTAATCACCCACGATGATGTTAGGGTTCTTCACCACATTCTTGATAAGACAAAGGCTAGGAATCTTGGGATTGGGAAACGCCTCGTTAGAATCAGGTCGGTTGATTATCTTCATATACTCTGGATTATCAGTCGTCATGCCCATTGAAAGTTTTCAGTTCCGGCGCCGATTTCGAAGTGGTATCGGGCGATGCCCAGGTCCATCTGGGTGTAACCGACCAGTGAGAAATGGCGCTTGGCAAGGACGCGTGACTGCTGGCCTTCTACGGCCGGCAGTAGTTCAAACGAGAACTTCTGTTGATTGATGGCTGTTGGAGCCAGCAATGCTGCCTCCACGCCACGCTTGAACCATTCAGGGCTATCATCGCTGACGTTGCTCACCTGGTCGATGCGTTTGATCTTGTGCGACACGCCCTGCGTCTCACCATAGCCGATGGCAATATAGCAACCGATTGTCTCATTTTCTCCCAGCTCATAAGTTCCGGGTATTTTGGTGTAGCTGAGCCCCACCCAGCATGTGTTTAGCCCGATGGTCTGGGCAAATAGCACCAGTTGTTCGCCGTAATAGCCGATGCGCTCGTCCAGGTCGTCGGCTTTTTCGCCAATCATGACGAGATAATTGCTTACTCCACGGAACTTGCCGTAGCGGGCAAACGGTCCCAGGAACGCCTTTGGTTCGTTCCGTATCAACTGGATGTGGAGCCTTCCCTTGCGGTTGAGTTCCGCAATCTTTTCTTCAAGCGCACGTGCATCTGCCTCAGTCAGCGGATGCTCTTTATATGCCCTCACACTATGGCGGGCTTTTATGGCTTCTTGTAGTGTCATAGTTGATGATATCATTATTCAAGTTTCAAAAATACTCATAATCCCCGAGATGGCAAAAAGCAAAACCAAGGTTTTAAGGCCATTTTTACAACCCGCTGGTTATCAGTTGCATCTTTAGAGAAGATGACCCGAAAAAGGTGGAGCGGAAATATTAACGAAACTTAAATGCCATATATCCTGCCTCCAGAGCACTGACGGGGCGACCATTATAAATGATGCGGTGCTATTTCACATAGCGGGAGAAGAACTGCCACACTTCTTCGCCAGTATCGATGTCACCGGTATGCCATGAGTGAACGCCTCCCACGACTTCGTACAACCAGACGTCGCAGCCTGTCGAGGGACTTGTGTAGCGATGCTTGATGACATGATGACCCCCGTTGCCCAGCAGGCTCATGACGCGCTCGGTCACCTCGTTGGTGCAGCGGTTCTTTGCTATCCAGTAGCCGATTGCCACCGGCACTGGCAAGTAGGCTCCCCAACCGCCAGTGTTGTCCATGTCGCCCATCCACTCCGACACACGGTCCTCTGTGCCATGGATTTCCATGAGAGGGATGGGGCGAGGAGCCTCCATGCGCTCATATATCCATGCCATCGTCAGTCCCGCGATGGGTGCTACCGCCTTGAAAGTCGATTGCTTACTGTAGGCCATCAGGTAGCACATCTCACCGCCGTTGGACATACCTGTCAAAAAAGTGTTTTCGCGGCTTAGGCGGTAACGCTTCTGTACATATCGGGCCATACGGCACAGTGCCTTGACGTCATTCACTTTCCATCCTTGTTGGAAGGGATAGCCCACGTTCCAACTTGTTTCCCCTTTGGGGTCTTTTAATCCCTGTGGTAGGCAGACCGCAAAGCCGTGACGATCAGCAGCGCCAAGCATCGGATTCTCGCGCCAGATGCCAGCTCCGTAACCATGCAGAATAAAAACCGCTGGGGCTTTATGCTGAAGACCATCAGGCAGGTATATCACCATGTGGCGCATATAGCCGTCCACCTTGACCGAGTCCTCGATGAAGCGTCCAGCCAAGCACGTCAGCGCACACCAGCACGCCATCATGACCATTAAAGCCCTTTTCAACGTCATTTCTTCCCTGCTGCAAACTGTTTTTGATGACTCTTCAGTAGTTTCACGGCTTGGGAATACGGGCTGGTCGTGATACTCTCGAAGTAGGCCGCCATGCTCGTGGTGTAGGTGCATTTATAGAAACCCTTTGTGAACAGTTCCTCAACCGTGAAACTATCGGCGAGGCGCAGCATCTCGTCATGCGTCTCGGCCAACAGGCGGTCAGCAGTCTCCAATGGCGTCTGCTGATGCTTCTCGACCAGCATCTTGTCCATCTCATGATAGTTCTTGCGGTATTCATCAGGCAGATAATCCCTCTGGTGCCCGTCACGGATGTTCTGCACAAACTCCCGCATCAGCACTTGCCACTCGTGGATGTGGATAAGCAAGTCACGAGTGCAACGGTCATACTGCCACCTGACACCGCACTTCTTTGGGTCGGCAGCAAACTCAAAAGGCGATGAGATTTCCTCTTGTGACATCTTGGCGATTTGTTCTTTCAGTTTAGCATAGCCGTCCTGCATAGCGGCCAGGAGCTCTTGTTTTGTTTTTGGTTTTGCCATTGTTCCAGAGATTTTTATCGGTTCTTTTTATATTTTATGCCCATTCAAAATTTTCTTTTCCGGCACCGATTTCGAAGTGGTAACGGGCGATGCCTAGGTCCATCTGGGTATAGCCGACAAGGGAGAAATGGCGTTTGGCAAGGACACGTGCCGGCTGGCCTTTTACGGTCGGCAGTAGTTCAAACGAGAACTTTTGTTGATTGATGGCTGTTGGAGCCAGCAATGCGGCCTCCACGCCACGCCTGAACCATTCAGGGCTGTCATCGCCGACGTTGCTCACCTGGTCGATGCGTTTGATCTTGTGCGCTACGCCCTGCGTTTCACCATAGCCGATGGCGATATAGCAACCGATTATCTCGCCTTCGTCAAGCACATAGGTTCCCGGGATTTTAGTGTAACTGAGGCCCACCCAGCAGGTGTTCAGTCCCAGGGTCTGGGCATACAGCACCAGTTGTTCGCCATAGTAGCCGATGCGTTCGTCAAGGTCATCGGCCTTCTTGCCAATCATGACGAGGTAGTCGGTCACACCGCTGAACTTGCCATACCGGGCAAACGGTCCTAAGAAAGCCTTCGGCTCATTCCTTATCAACTGGATATGCAAGCGTCCCTCGAGGTTGAGTTCCGCAATCTTCTCTTCCAACGCTTTTGCATCTGCATCGGTCAGTGGCTGTCCTTTATAAGCCCTCACGCTATGCCGGGTTTGAATGGCTTCTTGTAGCGTCATAGTCGTTATTTTATTATCACGTTTCAAAAATACTCATAATCCCCGAAATGACAAAAAGCAAAACGAGGGTTTTGTGGCCAAATCTTGCAACTTGCTGGTTATCAGAGATGTCTTAAATCGTGATAATCATGAAAGTGGTGGTGCGCGATTGATAAAGAATGTTAAAATCATTTTCTTCTCGCTACAAAGATACTATCTGACTCGTTGCAGAGTCAATGTCAAAAAGCAAGACATGAATGGCCAGAGATTTTTTTACATGAATGTCCACGAATGCCCACGAATTATTCATGAATGATTGATGATTTTTACATGAATGTCCATGAATCGCCACCCAATTGAAAAGAACTCTGCAATTATGATTGCTTTGTTAGGAAAAGCAACTTAAAGAGGCGATAGCACAGATAACAGCTCAGCAGCGCTATGAATGTAATAACACTTAAGATGATGGCGCCTGAAACATCCATTGGACCGAACGCATTAGATAAAGAAATCAGTATTAACATCCAGTCGAAATACAGCAGTGCCAGTGTCGTCAAGATGGCTCCAGTCATGAGAAGCACACTCGCCCACTTCTTGTAGTTGTACATTAGTCGTGGAGCACACATCAGAATGATACAAATTGGCACGACGATGCGAAAGCCTGAATAATAAGTCGGTACAAGACATGCACAGGTGAATCCCAATACCAGGAAATAGGTCCCTAAGTTGCGTATGCTTTTTTCTTTCGATGCGTTCATTCTGTTTCTTTCATTGATTATTGCAAAGTTACAACATTTCTTGCACAAGACTGACATTTGTCAAAGGAACTGTCCTTTTGATTTATGGATTAATTTTCAAAATTGGATTTTTTGAGGATTGTATTCTAGAATGTCTAATACCCGTTTCTTGTTTTCATATCCAGTTAACCAGAGTATTTTCTTATTAGAGCCATTTTTATATCCTTGTTCAAGAACAATTAGACTGTCTTTCTCAGGCATAAATTGATATAATCCACTCTGATACTCATAGAGATTAATGAATGTATCAGGTTTTAGGACAATCATTTTCTCATACTCAGGTGCCCCAAGTCTGTCCTTTAGTTCTTCATCACTATAAACACCATTGATTTCAACACCATTGTTTTTACAACTAAAAAACAATGATAGCAACATCAATAGCCATAATAATATGTTCTTATATCTCATCGTCACAATAACGGGACGGTTGTTAGAATACTATGGCAATTCGGGATTGTTTTGGCGGCTTATTTCTTCTTCATTGTTTTTCTTGATTTCTTCAATGAGTTCTTCTGGTAGTATCTCTTCATCGGTAAACTCCTTTTCAATCGATTCCTCATAGAACCTTGTAATCAGTTGATCCACCTCCTCTATGGACATCTTGGGTTCACTCAGACCTAAAGCACAGCGAGCCCCATCCATCAAATCCTCATAATCGGGGGTCTGGCCCACGGACCCAAACATGAAATCCATGAATGAAAAGAGCATAAAGGCATATATCTTGCCTGAAGTATAGCTGTTGTCATTTTTTAGCATATCAGCAATTCCGGTAGCAAAGGCTTGTCGTTTATGAATGCTGTCGGGACCAGCTAAGTCAATCCAGTCAAATCCAATTGATTGAGGGCAGTAAGCCATAGCGATGCCGAAGAGCGTTCCAAATCGGCAATCATCACCTTCAGCCGGCAACGCTTCAACGGTCTTTTCGACAAAAACATGAAGCATATCATTGAATATCCCGATGTTGTCGAATAACCCGATGGTGTCTTGCGGCAATTCGACATTGCCTGAGACCACTTTATGAACCCCATCATAGACGCAGTCCAAATCGAATGGTTTATTCTCGGGATCAATAATCAGCATCTTCAGGACAAATAGACCAGTGTTAAATCCTTGTCCATATAAATCTGCATAGATAGAGTCTTGAATGATTGTATTCATGCACTCCTTCAGCCCCCGATAGAATTCTTCGTGGTCGGTCAGTATCAGCAGGTTGGAGTTCGCCTCAAACGCATTGCGCATGTTGTAATTTCCAAAGGCATAGGAAACAGAATCAAACGCTTCTTGAGCCGAAAGACTATCTACGAAAAAACCAACAATAAAGGAAATCAGTATCAATCGTTTCATAGTGTTCAGTAAGTATAATGAGTACGTTATTTTCTTAAATTCTGTTTGATTTTGATTGCGGCAAAGATACAACAATTCTTGCAGAATACTATTGATCTCAAACCCTTTGTTTACTAGGGCATAAAACTACAACGTGTATCATCACAAATACTGCTGATAGGTTTGCCAGGCGGAGTGGAGGGCGGTGGTATCGGGGGCGCCGGAGAAGAAGGCGGCTTGGCAGGTGTCCTTGAAGGGCGACCAGTTGCCGCAGATGATGCCGTCGCGGGCGATAATGGGCTGGAATATCCCGCTGTTGTTGTGGGCGCGGTGGGTGTGCTCCTTGGGGAGGACAATGTCGCGGCTCTTGTAGCCGAT
The DNA here is from genome assembly GCA_017553785.1 of Muribaculaceae bacterium. Taxonomy (GTDB): domain Bacteria; phylum Bacteroidota; class Bacteroidia; order Bacteroidales; family Muribaculaceae; genus Sodaliphilus. The sequence goes on from JAFZKD010000042.1 coordinate 11,293, forward strand.
GAGGTATTCGTCATAGGGCGGAATCAGCAAATATTTACCCTTGCGGAAGCCCCGCGTGCGGCAGTCATCGGTCAGGTAGAACTCACGGCCTTGATACTTCTCCACGTGGATGCTGTTGCCCAACAGGGCGATGCCCTTGCGGCAGTCACTGACGTTCAACCCTGACCACCAGACGAAATCCTCCAGCGTGGCGGGCTGGTGGCTTTGGAAATACTTGCGGGCAATGCGCATCAACTCCTCGTCGCGTTCTATCTTGCCTGACGGCCTCACCTTATCGGCCGTGAGGGCATAGGTCGCCTTCATGGGCAGCAGGTCACCGCTGCAGAGGGTGCCAGACATCTCTGCCATGCGGATGTGGTAGGACAATCGATGGTCGTCCATACGGATATCTTTCGCAGCCAACGCCTGAATGAAATCCTCTTTGGTTACGCTCCCATGATCCGCAGCCGTCTGGGCAAGGATGGCACGAATTGCCATAACCTCCTCGTCGGGGATGGTGATTTTGTTGCTGTGCATCCAGCCGCGGGTGACAGCCATAGCCTTGGGCGCGCACAAGTCGAGCAGCCACCAGTAATCTTCGGCCGATACCAGTTGCCAGGTGCCGCGCATCAGGTGCAGACGGATGATGCGTCCGCTGTCGAAGGCTTTCTTGAATGCCCGTGCCGACGGCTTGCGGGTGCGCATCTCCACAGCCCACCGCATCATGCGATACTCCTGGGCCTGCATCGCCCCCATGTGGCTGACTACCTGGACAGGGTCGCTGAACTGAGGAACGATAAGTTGCTGGTTGAGAAGCCTGATGGCAATTGGATTCATTTGGCGTGGCTATATCTCAAAAACGCTCTCCTAGTTCCTTTAAACGCTCATTCAATTCCTTACAGTCGGAGAGCATATTCCAAATGCCGTCCTCCGAGAGCACTCCTCGCTTCAGCCCCTCGGGCAAGAGCCCAGCCTCATCGTCCTCAAAGTCCTGTCGCCATTCGTTGCTGCCATAGTATTCATCTAGCGCATCGATGTCCTCTTTTGTGGCTTCATATTTGTCGAGCGCGGCAGACAGCCTTTTCACTGCTGCCAAGGCACGGTCAAGCCGCCGCTCCATCTTGCGGATGCGTGCGATCTGTTCTTTGTTGTCGTTCATGATTCCACTACTTGATGTATTTCACTTTGGACTCGTCGCGGGGTTTGGCATCAGGCTGCTCGTCGGGATAGCCGATGGCGATGATGTAATTCAACTTGTAGTCTTCGGGAATGTCGAGGCGGTCGATGAAGAACTTGCATTGCTCATTTGCCAACAGGAAGCGCACCGGACCTGCGAGACAGCAAGTGCCAAGTCCCAACGACTGGGCGGCCAGCATCATGTTTTCGCCCAGCAGACCTGCATCCAGTTCGCCGCCACCCTTTGCTGGCGTACATACACAGATGAGATTCGGGGCATTGCGGAACATATTCTTGAAGTGCGGGTCGCGTTTCACCTGTTCGGGGTTCTCCCGTTTGAAGACCTCGGTCACATCATTAATCAGCTGTTGGTCTTCCACCACACGGATGATCCACGGTTGGCGGTTCATCCCGCTGGGCGCATTGATGCCTGCGCGAACCACAGCCACCAGTTTCTCGTGTTCGACAGGCTGGTCAAAGTACTGTCGCACCGAACGACGCGCCATGATGTTGTTGATCACTTCGTTTTCATAAACACTTTGTGCTGTAAGAGTCAGCACGCCTAACATTGCCATGAGGCATAACATCACGTTTCTCATATTGTCATGTATTTTGGTTTTAATGTCTGTGTCTTGAGAATGATCTTAGAGCAGGATCGCAGCGGCAAGGGTAATGAGTGCTATGGCTGTAATGCCCATGATGAGTGTCATCAGTGTCATGGTGCGGTAACCGTCCCGAGCCTTGATGCCGCCAAATCCTGTCACTACCCAAAAATAACTGTCGTTGGCGTGAGACACGGTCATCGCGCCGGCACCTATCGCCATTACCACAAGCGTTGCGGCAAGCGGGCTCGTGAAACCTAGCGCACTCATGATTGATCCCGAATCGTTGAACATGCCCATCATGCTTGCAGTCGTAGTGATGGCCACTGTCGAGGACCCTTGCGCCGACTTCAGGATAGCTGCTATCAGAAATGGAAATACCACTCCTAACATTTTGAGTGACTCTCCTGAGTCCTTGATAATGTCCACAAAACCGCTTGCCACAACCACGCTGCCTAACACACCGCCTGCAGCTGTGATGAAGATAATGGGTCCAGCTGTCATGAGCGAAGATTGGGTGATATCGTGGAATTTTCCCAACATTTTCTGCTGCATCAGCAAAGGAATGCATGTCAGCAATGCGATCATCAAAGCTATGGTGGGTTTGCCAAGGAAAGTGAGTACCTCGGCAATACCAGTCGGCAGTTCGATTAGTGAAGCCATGCTACCCAGCGCCATGAGGATGATGGGCAGCACGATGGGTAGGAATGACATCGCGGCACTGCAACGGCACTCGCTCTCGACAATCTGACTATCTTCGGTTTCCTCGGTCTCCTGCACCCGTTTGCCGATATAGGCAGTGAAGAAATAGGCTGGAATGAGTGACAAAAGCGATATCACGACACCAAAACCTATTACCATTAACAGGTTGTTCTCCAACCCCACCATTCCTGCTGCCGCCACAGGGCCTGGCGTTGGTGGAATGAAAACATGCGAGGCGAACAATCCTCCAGCTAATGCCAGCATGAGCGGCACGGGCGATGTGCAGGATTGACGCGCCAGCGATTTGCCGATGGGACTAACGAGCACAAAGCCGCTGTCGCAAAACACCGGTATCGACACGATCCACCCGATGAGCATCATCGCCAACCGCGGATGACGCTTTCCCACCACACGCTCTACGGCCTTGGCCAAAGCCACCGCACCGCCAGTGCGCTCAAGGATGCTGCCAATCAACGTGCCGAAAATGATGACCAGAGCAATGCCACTGAACACGCCCCCAAAGCCTTTGCCAATCACATCGGGAATATCGGCAAAGGGAACACCCAGCATCGCCGCTAACAAAATGGCGGTGCCAAGTATCGACAAAAACGGATGCACCTTGAACCGTGCTATCGCTACCACCATGAGTATGATAGCTGCGGCAAACAGTAATAATGTGCTGATTGCTGTCATAACAGGATCTTTTTAGAATTCATTGGGCAAAGTTAGCAACCATTTCCAACAAAACCGCATTCAATGGCATTTTTTTCACAAACGGCGAAGCTGCCCCTTGGCTTCTTATTGTGTTTTCATAGTGATTGCCACAAAAAAAATCCCGCATTGTGGCAGGATTTCTTTGATGGATCATTATCTATCACACTTCCTCTTCATCGTTGATGCTCAATGGGGGTGGAGTGGGAATGCCGGTTTCCTCGGCCAATACCTCAGGCACCCAAGACCCGGTGTGGGTCAGTTTGATGACTTGCTTTACAACGAAGAATGTCAGTCCAGCGCCAACAACGAATAACAACAGGTTGACAGGCAGCGAGAAGGGAGAATCGCACGAGGCGTCGTTGGTGATGATGAACATGATTGTTGAGGTCAGGTTGTTCAAAGCGTGAACAAAAATGCAATACCAGATGTTGCGTGTGCGGTAGTAAATCCATCCGAGGAAAAGTCCGATGATCAATGCGGTGACGCCCTGAGTAAAGTTGAGGTGTGCGATAGCAAAGACAACTGCCGAAATCACGATGGCCACCCATGGCTTCTTGCCGGCTTCCAGCAACTTGCGCTCAATGGTTCCCCTGAAGATTCCCTCCTCAAGCAGTGGTGCCAAAATACAAGCACTGATAATGCCCAGCGGGTTCTTGAGCATGTCACCGAGGTCCTTCATGAGATCTAATTCCCATTCGAAATGAGGCAGATAGACCTGAATGGTTGATAAAACCAACATGACTCCAATACATCCAATAGCTGCCCATAAGAACATTTTGCTTGTGTTTTGCTCCTTCACAAGGCTGTAATTGCACCATTTGTTCTTCCAGAAGAGAAAGAGAGGAAGCAACTGAGATCCGATTAGTATGGTAATCTGACTCCACATGTCCAACCCAACATCATCTGTCATGGCAGCAGAATTGTTGAGGACGATGGTGTCGAATAAAACGACGGGAAACGCAAACAAGATTGCGCCGACAATAGAAAGCCCGAAATAAATCAATAAATACTTAAGAGCAGTTTTCATAATTGAATTGTTTTTAGTTGTTGAATAATTGTTTTTTATCCTTTAGACTCATGAAGGGGACAAAAAGCTACATCAAATGGGAATTATTTTTTAAAAAAGGAAAAAATGTCATTATTTTACCATCATTGAGTCAAGAAATAAAGAAAAAAATTTGTTTATTACAATTTTTTATGGTAATTTTGCCGCGATATTAACACATAACGGGGCTTAGATGATTTTAGGCAAGTCCCCACAACAACTTTAATCAATGGAACCACAAAAAAACGCAGAAATTATTGCGAGAATTAAGTATCTGATGAAGGAGATGGGTTTGAGGCAGGTCCAACTCGCTGAGCGCATCGGAGTGGATACCTCTAATTTGTCGAAGTATCTCAATGCCCACATGCCGTTGAGCGACTCATTTCTTAACCGCCTCGTGGTCAACCTGGGTGTCTCCAAGGAGTGGCTGCTCGACGGTACCGACCTGCCGTTTGGAAAGACGCCCGTAAGAATTGATGGCACAGACGGCCAGTTGACACTGGTCAATCTGGGCAACGGCCAAGCCGGAGGCACACCAGTATATGATGTTGACGCGACGGCGGGATCTTCATCAGGACGCAATGAGTTGTTCTCCAGCGAAAATATTGTCGGTTGGATCAATCTGCCCAATGTTAGCCCCAATTGCCGCATCGTGAGGGTGAGCGGCGACTCGATGGCACCTGTTATCATGGATGGCGATTTTGTCGCTGTCCGTGAGGTGAGCAATCCTGATCAGATCTATTGGGGGCAGATTTATGTTGTCCAACTTGATGATTTCAGGTTGGTAAAATACCTACGCCGCCACACCGACCCTAACATGGTGGTGCTGCGTAGCGAGAATTCCAACTATGACGACATGGACGTGCGACGCGTAGACATTCATGAGATGTTGCTGGTACAGCATGTGTTGCACATCAATTCAAGACTATAAGAGAACCTAATGAAACAACATATTGAATATCATACTCTCTCTAATGGCTTAACGGTTGTCCATGTGTTGACCGACCATCAGGTTGCGTGGTGCGGATTGGCCATTAACGCGGGCAGCCGTGATGAACAAGACGGCCACCACGGGTTGGCTCATTTTGTGGAGCACACGATTTTTAAAGGCACCAAGCACCGCCGTGCGTGGCATATCCTCAACCGCATGGAGCGTGTGGGCGGTGAATTAAACGCCTATACGACTAAGGAAGGCACCATGCTGTATTCGGTTTTTCCCGAGCAGCACTTGAACCGTGCCATGGACCTGCTGGCCGATTTGATCCAATGGTCGGTGTTCCCGCAGGAGGAACTGGACCGCGAGCGCGATGTGGTACTTGAGGAGGCAGCGAGTTACCGCGATACACCTAGTGATGCGGTCTATGATGACTTCGAGGACCTGTTGTTTGCTGGCAGTGAGCTAGGGCATAACATCTTGGGCAAAAAGGAGGACGTGGAACGTCTTACCCGTGACGACTGCATGCGCTATCTCAAGACATTGTATGTTCCCTGCAACATGGCGTTCTTCTCGGTGGGTCCGGCAAGTCCTGACCGCGTCTTTCGCTTGGCTGAGAAATGTTTTGGCGGCATGAGCCATGCGATGGCACCGCGTCACCGCAATGTTCCTCAAGCCACTGAACCGTTCAAACGTGTGATTCAGATCGGCACCCATCAGGCGCATACTATTGTGGGTGCAAGGATGCCCGCCATGAATCACCCCTTGCGATATGCCCTGATGCTGCTGAACAACATCCTAGGAGGACCGGGAATGAATTCATTGCTCAATGTCGAGTTGCGTGAGCGCCGTGGATATGTCTATACCGTTGAATCAACGTTGAGTATGCTCAGCGATTGCGGTTGGATGGAAATTTATCTGGGATGCGACCACGACGATGTGCGTTCCAGCATTCGGGTGATTGAACGCATCACGAGCAACCTCAGTCATGAACTGTTCTCTGAGCGGCGCCTTGAAGCTTACAAGAAACAGTATTGCGGTCAGCTGATTGTCGCCGCCGACAGCACTGAGTTCATAGCCATGCGTGCCGGAAGAGGGCTGCTCTATCACGGCAAAGTAGCGACTATCGACGAGACCATTGCCAACATCCAGGCCGTCACTCCCGAGCAGATTGCCCAGGCGGCAGCCTACTTGCGTGCCGATCGCCTGTCATCTCTCACTTTCATGTAAATCCAGAAATCAATAATCAACGATGTAATATGAAAAAGATATCAATTCTTATCCCTTGTTTCAACGAGGAAAAATCCCTGCCTTTCCTGTATCCCGAATTGGTCAAACTCATGGACGGGAACAGCCAGTATGAGTGGGAACTCATGTTTGTCAACGATGGGAGCCGTGACGGTACGCTCGAGGTGCTCCAGCAGTTGCGGCAAAAGGACCAGCGGGTAAATTATGTGGACTTGTCACGCAATTTCGGCAAGGAGAACGCTATGCTGGCGGGCTTTGACTATGTGACCGGCAACTGCATGGTCATCATCGATGCCGACCTCCAGCACCCGCCCACACTTATTCCCGAGATGATTAAGTTGTGGGAACAGGGTTACGACGATGTGTATGCCAAACGCAAGTCGCGTGGCAAGGAGAGCTGGCTGCGCAAGCGCTTGTCCCTGGAGTTCTACAAGATATTGCAGCGCTCGTCGCGTTTCGAGGTCTTGAAGAATGTGGGCGACTTCCGCCTGCTGGACCGATGCTGTATCAATGCCTTGAAACAGTTGCGGGAGAGTGAGCGGTACACTAAGGGCATGTACAGCTGGATTGGTTTCAAAAAGAAGGAAATCGAGTTTGAACAGGGCGACCGTGTGGCAGGTGAGTCATCGTGGAGCTACAGGCAGCTGTTCTCATTTGCCATCGATGGCATCACGTCATTCACGACAGCTCCCCTGCGCATTTCAACCATTATCGGTTTCATTGTGTCGGTGTGCGCTTTCCTGTACATGATTTATGTGTTCTTCAAGGCTGTGCTCTTTGGCGATCCTGTTCAGGGCTATCCCACATTGGTCATCCTCATCCTGTTCCTTGGCGGCATCCAGATGTTGTCATTGGGCATCATTGGCGAATATATCGGACGCATCTATAACGAGACCAAAAACCGTCCCGACTATATCGTGAGGGAATTCAATAACCAGCGGGTATATCAACCGCTGCATGATTGAGAAATACCGCTGCCCTGCAAGCCTTTTTAGTTAACGAATAACGGTCCTGAACTACGGTTTATGGACCGTTTTGTTTCATTTTTTAGGAAAATAATTGCAGGATTGGTTCAGAATGAGTAATTTCGTAATCGACTTTTTCGTGTTACGGTTTTGGCGATGGCGCGTCATGAGATCGAAACAGACATTAGTTGAAATAATTAACATCCTGAATATGAAGAAAATATCATTGCTCATTCCTTGTTACAACGAGGAGAAATCCTTGTCGATACTATATCCTGAGTTGTTGAAACTCATGGAAGCCAACAACCAGTATGACTGGGAACTCATGTTTGTCAATGATGGCAGTACCGACGGCACAATGTCTGAACTTCATCGTTTGCGTCAGCAGGATAAGCGGGTCAACTATGTGGACTTGTCCCGCTATTTCGGCAAGGAAGTCGCGATGTTGGCAGGGTTTGACTATGTGACGGGAGATTGCATGGTTATCATCGATGCCGACTTGCAGGATCCTCCTTCACTCATCCCCGAAATGATTAAGTATTGGGAAGAAGGATATGAGGATGTATATGCCCGCCGCAAGTCGCGTGGTAAGGAGAGCTGGCTGCGCAAGCGGTTGTCGATGCAGTTCTATAAACTGCTGCAGAGTTCTTCGCGGTTTGATGTGTTGCCTAATGTGGGAGATTTCCGTCTGCTGGACCGCTGCTGTATCAATGCGCTGAAAAAACTGCGCGAGAGCGAGCGTTACACAAAGGGCATGTATAGCTGGATCGGTTTCAAGAAAAAGGAGATTCTTTTTGACCGCGGGGACCGCATTGCCGGCAAGTCATCATGGAACTACAGGCAGTTGTTCTCGTTGGCGATTGATGGCATCACCTCGTTTACTAACCTGCCCTTGCGCATTTCTACGGTTATAGGATGCTTAGTATCGTTGTTCGCCTTTATTTACATGTTGTTCGTTTATGTCAAGGCGCTCATTTGGGGCGACCCCGTTCAGGGTTATCCCTCGATGGTGATGCTCATCCTGTTTCTGGGCGGCATCCAGTTGCTGTCGTTGGGTATCATTGGCGAATACATCGGGCGTATCTATAACGAGACCAAGAATCGTCCCGACTATCTCGTGCGTGAGTTTAACGATGAGAGAGTTGACGTCTAGTATCCTGTCGGAATGAAAGCAAAACGCACCGCTTCGATTGGCTCAGGCCTGATACTCGCTGTTTTAGCGATATTGGTTTTTGTGTTGTGTTATCGTGTGGTCTGGCTTGGCGATGACACCTTCTTTGCCTTTAACATCGCGGCCGAGGATTGGCTGGCGAGAATCCATACGCTGGGTGACATTTTTGAGTCACAGACTTACTACTACCTGAATAGTTTGGGACGGTATGTGACTCATTTCATCGTTCAATTCTTTTGCGGAATTGCCGGTCAAAGCCTTTTTTCGCTGGCAAATGCCGTGGTATGGGTCGCCTTTGTGATTATGCTGACTCGTTCAGCCCGTGTCAAGTTTCAGGATCATCCGTGGGTGGTGTTTGTGTTTGCCTCGCTTGCGTTCATCTGTTTGAGGACTCAGTTCTCGCCCCCTTGTCAGGTGAATTACATTTGGGCGATGACAGCTGGACTGTTGGTCGTTGATTTGTTTCTCAAGCCTGGCAAGTCCTCTCCTTTGGCCGTGACTTTACTCGTCCCGTTCTGCTTCTTGGCTGGTTGGGGACAGGAGTCCATCAGTTCAGGTATCGCGGCAGCCATGTGGATATATGCCGTGTTGCATTTCAGGTCAATGACCTTGCGTCATTGGCTCATGGTTGTAGCCTTCACGGCTGGAATGTTGTGCTTGTGCCTGGCACCAGGCAATTTCACAAGGGTGGGCAACATGTCATCGTTGCGCATCACACCCTATGCCATAGCCTATTTTCTGCGTGCAACTTATCTGTTGGCGGCATTAGTGATGGTGCTGCTCTTGACCAGAAAGGTCTCTTTGCTTGACATCTACAAGGAGAATGCGTTCTGGTTCAATGCGATGTTCTTCATGTTCGTGTTCAATTTCATCGCCAAGGTGTACTGCAACCGCCAGCTGTTCGGCATTGAAGTCATGTCCATGATTATTATCGTCAGGCTATGGCGCCGTTATCCGTTGGGTGGGGCAAAACTCAGAACCACAGCGGCCTGTGTCTTGGCCGCGCTTGTCATTTTGGCGGCGGTTGATGATTTCAGCAACATCGCCAGGCGCACGGCGGTTGTCAACCGCATATATGAACTGTATCAAGCCAGTCCCGATGGGGTGGTGTATTGCGATATCGATGACGAGGATTACTTCTATCGTGACGAGGACGCCATGAACAGCGTCAACTCATGGTCGCTGTATCAGTTGAAGCGTCAGTGGCTGTACGAGGGCAACGATAAACCATTGGAATGGAGACCTGTTGAAGTGAGGGGTCTGATCGGGAAAAAGTTGGATTCCCAGGTGATCAAGATGGGAGAGAAGCAGAATATTTTCTACTTGGTCTGGACGAGACAGGACTCAACTTGCGCATTCAAGATGATCGAGGACAGGGTGTTCGGGCCGGTGACGGCTGTACGCAACGAGTATAAGGTAAAAGCCCGTGAGCTTGAGGACAGTCGCGTGGGAACCAATATCATCAATGACACTTACTATAATGCGACTGTCTGGAGGCAGAATGGCGCGACCATCAACAGCGTTGATGTGCAGCTTGTGCGCTAGGCTTCTTGACAGTTTGGCAGTTTTTGAGCGAAAACCACATTTTTGGCAAAAAATTTGCAGGGTTGCCCCAAATGCACTACTTTCGTGACCAATAAAACAAATACATAATAACAAATCAGCAAAACAGAAGATTATGAACGACGTAAAATTCTATCTTGACGCAGCCGAGAAGAAGATGCAGGAAGCCGTGGATTTCCTCGATGATACGCTGGCTCACATCCGTGCGGGTAAGGCCAACGTGAAAATTCTCGACGGCATACGTGTGAACTATTATGGCAGTCCTGTGCCCATCGCCAATGTGGCAAACGTGAGCACTCCAGACCAGCGCACCATCGCTATCATGCCTTGGGAGCGCAACATGATCGGAACCATCGAGAAGGCCATCATCGACAGCAACGTGGGCATCATGCCGGTCAACAACGGCGAGGTGATCCGTCTTAATATCCCGCCGTTGACCGAGGAGCGCCGCAAACTGCTCGTTAAGGACTCCAAGGCCGAGAGCGAGAAGGCCCGTGTGAGCATCCGCAATGCACGCCGCGAGGCCATCGAAGGCTTGAAGAAGGCTGTCAAGGACGGCATGAGCGAGGACATATCCAAGGATGGCGAGGAAAAAGTCCAGAAGATTCATGACAAGTTCATGAAGAAGATCGACGAGATTTTTGCAGCTAAGGAGAAAGAGATATTGACCGTGTGATTTTGCACTCCCAAGAGATTTTACGGCTGAAGCCGTTATCATAAAACGTTGCGGCAATGACCATAGTGCCGCAACGTGTTTTTTTATAACTGAAGATCGATTAACGTTAAAAAACCACCATACGATATGAAATCTGCACGATTATTAGACACGCCATCAGGTAAACGTTGGCACGATTTGGCCTATTGGGGCCTCTTGCTGGCGGCATGCATAGTGTTCTATGTGATGAATGTCCTCACTACGTTCAAGGAAGATGACTTGGCTTTTTCCCTCATCGAGGGAGAATGGACGCCAATGCGAACGCTGGCCGACTTCTTCAGGTCGCACTACTGCCACTACCTGACGGTTAACGGCCGCTCGTCTGATATTATCTCGCAACTGTGCTGCGGCTTGTTGGGTAAACCGGTATTCAATGTGCTCAACACGCTGGTGTTCGGCTTGATGATCCATATGCTGAGTCTCCTGATTACCGGGCGCCGCTCATTGCTGGTCATGTCGATGTTTTTAGCGTTTGTGGGAGTCTGTTATCCAATTCCCGGCGAGACCATGCTGTGGCTCTCGGGCAGCTGCAACTACATGTGGGCCATCACGCTCTCGCTGCTGCTGGTCTATTATCTGTTGCACCACAACCGCGAGAAGCGGTTGGGATGGGGCAAAGCCATTTTGTTGATACTGTTTGGCTTGATTTCCGGCAGTTTTAATGAGGCGACGTCAATCGGTTTCGCTGCTGGCCTGGTTTTCTATTACCTTTTCAACCGCAAGCAGGTGGACCGCACGGTGGTTGTGGTGTTGATCAGCTATATTCTGGGTGTCCTGCTCATCATGTGCTCGCCAGCGACCCAGGGCCGGGCTACTAGTGGCTATATCGTGGTTGATATGGGCTTGCGTGAGCTGTTGTCTAGTCGATGGTTCATCTTCTTTGAGAAGATCCGCCGCTTCTACACACCGTTGCTCGCCATTGGTGTGGGCGTGATAGCGCTGTTGTGGAAAGGATTCAAGCCGTTGAAACAAAGTCCGTGGACTTACATTTTCCTGTGCATGATGGCCGCAATGTTTGCGTTAGGTATCGTTAATGAACGCCCCTATGCCGCGTTGGCGACAGTGGGATTTATCGTCGTTGCGATTGCAGCCGATGTGCTGCTCGAGCGTTGGCAGTGGGTAAGACTGGCGGCGATTGTCCTAGGGTTTGCTTTGTTTGCCTATACTGGCATGTATGCCATCAAGGCGCTTCGTGCCTATAAGGCCTATGATGACCAGACCGTTAGCGAAATCGTGGCATCTCCCAGTCAAGCCGTGTTGCGGGAACGCAAGTTCGACATCTATAGCCGCTTCATCAGGCCCATGAAATATGTCTCCACTGATTTCTTTGAACGTGAACTGGTGTATCGCAGCTATTATCAAAAGGACAATGTGCAGTTTGTGAGCGATTCGGTTTATAACCGCTTCCACTCGGGTCGTCTGCTTGATGGTGCTACGGTGCTGCCATTGGTGACTGATCGTCCTGAACTGGCCGATACGGTTCTCTCGTTCCCTGGCCAGGATTACATGGCGGTTGTGCTCAAGGTGGATTCGCTGCCGCCCACCTATCAGCAGGCGCGCTACTATTACTATGAACTCAACGGCGACCTTGATGCCCAGGAGCAGGAGCGACGCCGCAATTACGGCATCTCGGCCGAATACACGCCGCAAGGCTATTATCCCCTTTGGTATCAGGGCAAGCATCTGTTGATTTGCCCGCTTTTGGGTGATGATGTCTCAACGGTGGTGATTTCATTTGAAGGGGATATTTCTGACGGCGAAATGACGTTGAAGCGCAAGTCGGCCGAAACCCCGGCGCCGTAAGGTTCTTTGTCCTAAACATGGGCTTCTTTCATGACAACAAGAACCGGCCATAGCTTCTTGAATCGTTCAAACCGGTGGCATGATGCCGCCTTTTGGGGCGTGCTGGCTGTGGCGTGCACGGTGTTCTTCGTCATGAATGTGCTCACCACCTTAAAGGAAGATGACCTGGCTTACTCGTTAATCGAAGGGCAGTGGACACCGATCCGGTCGCTGCTCGACGTGGCGCGTTCCCATGCCAATCACTTTGTGGACGCCAATGGACGGACTGCCAATCTGGTGGCTGCCATCTTCTGCGGATTGCTGGGCAAGACGGTATTCAACGTGTGCAACACGCTGGTGTTCGGACTAATGGCTCATCTGCTGAGCCTCTTGACAACGGGGCGCAAGTCGTTGATGGCGCTGGCGATGTTCCTGGCCATGGTGGGCACCTGTTATCCCGTTCCCGGAGAGACCATGCTGTGGCTTGACGGCAGTTGCAATTACATGTGGGCTATCACGCTCTCGTTGCTGTTGACGGCTTATCTGCTGCGATGGCAAGGCACCGAACCGTTGAACTGGGGAAAGGCGCTGCTGCTGCTGTTTGGGGCAGCAATGGTAGCAGGCAGTTTCAACGAGGCCACATCGTTCGGCTTTTTTGGCGGGTGGTGCCTCTACTATGTCATGAACCGCGAGCGCTTGAACCGCAGGGCCGTTATCGTGTTGTTGGGCTATCTGTTGGGGCTGCTGGTGATTGTGGCTTCACCAGGCGCCTGGCATCGGGCGGCATCGGGCGATCTCGTTGTCAATCTGGGCCTTGCCGACATGTTGTCCAGCCGCTGGTTCATTTTCAAGGAGAAGATGTGGCGTTTCTACCTGCCTGTCGCCGCGCTCCTGGCGGGCGTTGTGGCGCTGGTGTGGAAAGGACCGCGAGTGTTGAGGAATTCTCCATGGGCCAGCGTGTTCCTGTGCATGGCACTGGTGATGTTCGCCTTGGGTGTGATCCATGAGCGTGCCTACGCTCCCCTGGTGACCGTGACATTTGTTATCGTGACGATAGCCGCTCATTGGCTGACCGACCGTTTCCCGTGGCTGCGGCTTGCTGCCGTTGCCGTGTGCCTGGGCTTAGCAGCCTATACCGGCGCGCGGGGCGTGAGAATGCTGTCCGCTTACAAGGCCTATGATGAGCAGACGGTGAGCGAGATCCGTCAGGCGCCTCGTCAGGCGATTCTGCATGAGCGCCTGTTTGACGGCTATAGCCGCTTTGTCAATCCCATGAACTATATTTCCTCAGAATTCTTTGCGCATGAGATTATCTATTGTGCCTATTACGACAAGGACAACGTGCAGTTCGTCAACGATTCGGTCTATCACCGTTATCACGCAGGGCGGTTGCTGGACGGAGCGGTCAGGATTCCTGTGAAGAGTGATCATCCTGCGATGGCCGACACGGTGATGATGGTGCCTGGCACGGATTACATGGCGGTACTCTTGAGTGCCGACACAATCCCGCACATGCCTCAGACCGCACGCTATTACATGTCTGACCCCACCACGGCTATGGATGCCCATGAGCAGGCGCGCCGACGCAATTACGCATTGGTCACCGATTATAACCCCAAGGGTTTCTATCCCATTCTTTACCAGGGGCGGTGCTGGCTCATCGCCCCGCAGCCCGACAGCACCGTCTCCCGCATGGTCTTCCCCCTCGACTATAGCCAGTCACCTACCGAGCTGACACTTACCCCCATCCGATAACGGGGATGTGCCAGAATACGCGCCTGAAACAAGGATCCTGCGATAGCACGAGAAATAACAAATAGTTGGATTATAAATCATAAACTTCAGGTTCTGAAGTAGTTGACACTTCAGGACCTGAATCATAATTGCCTGTCTTAGTAGGTTTACGCCTTTGGTGTCAGGCGGCCGCTAGTCCTTCTGCAGCGCCAGGCGCATGCCTACAGGAAAGGTCAAACCGCTACCGTACGGATAGGGCCTGTTCGTTAATACCTATGCCACCTCATCGACGTCGTCACAGCCGGCATAAAGATAGTGCTGCGAGTGTATGACCCCACGTTTCGCCCACCGCCACTGGGCGACTGCAGGCAGGTGGAATTCACGGCCAGTCAGCTCGTTCAGACGGGCAATGAACTCCTGGCATTCCTCCCAGGCGACACACTCGACGGGCTGCATAGGACTCGGCTCGTTCGGCACCGTCAAGGGAAACTGCGACACGCACAACAGAAGTGCGATGGCGGCTTTAGTAAAAATTCTCTTTTTCATTGTTTTGACCTTCTAATAACAGTCTTTAAAGAAGAACACTGATGTCCACTAACAGGGTGTTTATTGTAGTTTTTTGTTTTTCCTGTGGGCATGGTCTTTGATTTTTCGTTGGATGTTCGGTTTTGAGCGAAAAAAACATTAAATTTGCAGATTGAAAAGAAATGAACCATTAACAACTTATATCACTATGACAAAATTAGTTGACAGATTTTTGAAGTATGTGAAGTTCGACACCCAGAGTGACGAGCTCACCAACCTGACACCTTCGACCCCCGGCCAGATGGTGTTTGCCAAAGAACTGGAGAAAGAGTTGCATGCCATGGGTTTGATCGACATCTCGCTTGACGAGAACGGCTACCTGTTTGCCACGCTGCCCGCCAACACCGACAAGCCCGTGCCAGTCATCGGCTTTATCGCCCACATGGACACCGCGCCCGACATGAGCGGCCACGACGTGAAGCCTCGGATCGTGAAATATGAGGGCGACCCCATCGTCTTGAGCGAGGAACCCCGCATCGTGCTTGACCCCGTGCAGTTCCCCGAGATGAACGACTATAAGGACCAGGAGTTTATCGTCACCAGTGGTGACACGCTGCTTGGTGCCGATGACAAGGCAGGCATCGCCGAGATCCTGAGCGCCGTCGAGTGGCTCCAGGAGCATCCCGAGGTGAAGCATGGCAACATCCGCGTGGGCTTCAATCCCGATGAGGAAATCGGCTTGGGTGCCCACCACTTTGATGTGGAGAAGTTCGGTTGTGACTGGGCCTACACGATGGATGGCGGTGCCGTGGGTGAGCTGGAGTATGAGAACTTCAACGCCGCAAGTGCTAAGATCTCCTTCAAGGGTCTGAACGTGCATCCCGGCGCTGCCAAGCACAAGATGTTGAACTCGATGCGTGTGGCCTTGCAGTTCGCAACGATGCTGCCCCGCTGGGAGACTCCCGAGCACACTGAGGGCTACGAAGGCTTCTACCACCTCATCAGCATGGAGGGTGGGGTAGAAAAGACGACATTGAGCTACATCATCCGCGACCACGACCGTGCTCGCTTTGAGAGCCGCAAGCGCGAGATTGAGCACCTGTGCCGCAAGATCAATTGCGAGTTCCCCGATTGCGCGACCTGCGAGATCAAGGACCAATACTACAACATGCGCGAGAAGATCGAGCCGGTGATGAATATCATCGATATCGCCAAGCAGGCCATGGAGAATGCCGGGGTCACCCCCAAGGTGCAGCCCATCCGTGGCGGTACCGACGGTGCCCAGCTCTCGTTCAAGAAATTGCCTTGCCCCAATATCTTCGCCGGAGGAATGAACATGCACGGCCGCTATGAGTATGTGCCCATCCCCTCGATGGAAAAGGCGATGATGACCATTGTGGAAATCTGCAAGCTGGTGGCTGAGTGATTAGCTGAAGGACATTTATCGGAGGAATGCCGATAGCATGTGCTGAGGATAGCTATTATCAAAAAAGGGCCAAATAATTTGGTGGGTATCGAAATTTGCTATACCTTTGCACCGCTTTTTGGGAGATTCGCTAGCTCAGCAGGTAGAGCACATCCCTTTTAAGGATGGGGTCGTGGGTTCGAGCCCCACGCGAATCACAGGAGAACGTGGTCTTTTCAGGCTGCGTTTTCTTGCGTTATGGGGTCAGCATCAATGTCTCATCCGGTACACTGTTGTCGCGACATAAAAAGCAAGTGACGCCTAACTTATCAAAGCAGGCGCCACTTGTGAATTGTTATGGATTACGTTTTAGTTCAAGATGAGATCGATGATACCGTTAAGGTCAATAATGTTGAGCTCATTGTCACTGTTGATATCAGCACGGAAGAAAGTGCCTTCATCATAGGCTGCGCCCAAGATGATATCGATCAAAGCGTTAACGTCGGCAATGTTGATTTCCTTGTCATTGTTCACGTCACCCTTCATGCCATAGTTAATTCGTTTGATGAAGACATTCTCATCGAGATATGCCATGCGGCGGCGAAGCCAATCCTCAACATAGTCCATTTCCTGGCTCAAGTCAAGCACTTTCTTTGCGAGGTCTTGATCCCTGCTCCAACGGTTTTCCTCACGAGCGGCAGCACCGCTGTTCTCTAGTTCGTCGATGGCAGCGCGGTAACGGTTCACGAGACTGTCTGTGTTAAGTTTAGTCTCACGCAACTCGCGGTATCTTTCGAGGATTTGGTTCCAATATTCCTCAATCTGAACCATATCGGCCATCGGCACATGACTGATCCAGTCAACTTGGCGTTCGGGCTTAATAATGTCAGGACGACTCACTTGGGGTGAATAGTCTTGACCAAGGCAGATGTCCAGATCCCAAGGCACCATGGTCAGACGGTGGTTGTCGTTCATGTCATGGCATCCGTAATAGATGTTCTTGCTCTCGTTGTCCAAAGCCTGAAGGGTTACAATGAAGATGTAATAATCCTGCATGACGGGCATGTCAAAGTATTCGCCGATACTGTCGATGTAGAGTAGGGTGTCTTTGTCGGCGCGACCAGCAAACTTAACTGCATTATCAAGCACATCCCAGGTTACCTTTCTAGTCTCGTCGAGGTCGGGGTACTTGGCTTCAAATCCGTCCCAAAAACGGCTGTTGGTGCCTCGTTTCGCAGGTTTGCTCATGGTGACGGTGCGAGTCCAGGTGTATGCGGTCCAGAGTGCGCCGTTAAAAGTCTCATTTTCCTCATCATAGCGTTTGAGTTTCAGCTGCTTGCGGTCGATGGGCTCGCACATATTATAGATGCCGGCATATTCGCCATTGAGAATGACCTCAACCATCTTACCACGGGAACCGTTATGTACGTTGGGCAAAGTGTCACTGTACCAGGGACGGCGTGCCATGTCGAGCCACAAGTCGGTACTCACGCGGTTGCGCACGCGCAGGAAGTCCATCTGACCTGCATCCAGAATCCAGTTATTGTCTTTGCGCAAACCGAAGAAACGATGATTTTGCTTGGTGCTGTCTTCTTCGTTGACAAACTTGATGCGGTAGTTGCGTTTGTGTTTGCTCAAAGTGTTAGTGGCACCACCACGCCATTTCAGCTTAGCCATCAAGGGCTCGGCATATGCCGAGTCGGGCTCACTAACGGTTACTGTACCGTATTTGTAACTGTTGTCGAAGGTTCCTTCAAGTTCGACTATGGGCAACCACGTGAATGTGAGGTTACCAGTAATGAGACTATCCCCTGCAACAAGCGAGATGCTGTAATTCTTTCCTCCTTCGATAGCGGAAAAATAGTAAGAATCACCACTCTCGAGAGGATGCTCTTCAATGACCAAATCATAAATGTCGTCGCCATAGGTGACAACGGCGCTGAAATCATCGCCGAACAATGACTGTGGAATGCTGCACAACCAAATATCATTGATACTGTCATGCACCGCACGGTGTCCACCGATGTTGATGGTTTGACTCCACGAAGTGGCAGCCATAAGCATCAGTGATAAAACCAGAAATAATCTATTTTTCATTTCAAAAAATATATGAATTATATAATAGCCCGTTTTTTTCGGCCGCAAAGATAGTAAAAATGTTTATATGTAACTGAAAATGAATGACTTTTTTTAATCAAGTTTTACTGAGTATCGATGGTAAGTCTCTGAAAATCAGCAAAATTATTATTTCTATCATTAGATCGATTTCTATGTCGGTAAGTTGAGATGCTACTCTTGAATTTGCATGATTAGTCAGCGGTGATGTTGGTCTTCATGTCAACTGGTCTATGCCACTCGTTTACCTTTTGTAATGCAAAGTGATGTCCGGTGACAAGGTGTCTTTGAGTCCCTAAAAATATTTTCGATAGTTTTTTCTTTTTTTTGTCTTATATAAGACAAAAATGAAGTAACTTTGCTTTCTCGTTTCACAAGACTTGAAAATCACTCGATAGCAATGAAAATATTTACCAACGATGGACTGCGCCGCATCGGCGATCGAACTATAGAAAAAGAGAATATCATGATGCTCGACCTCATCGAGCGTGCTGCATCTGCAGTCTCCTATGAGCTGATTTCTCGATGGAGAACTTCCAAGCGTTTTGTCATTTTTGCCGGCCCCGGCGATAATGGTGCAGATGCGCTTGCTGTTGCCCGCATGATGTATGAACAAGGCTACCGACCTGAGGTGTATCTGTTCAACATCAAGTCGGCACAGCTTTCGCAGTGCTGTCTTGCCAACCGAGACCGGTTGATTGAAACCGCAGGCGATGATATAGAGTTTATCGAGGTCATCCAGAACTTCACCCCACCTGAACTCGACGAGAATGATGTGGTGGTGGACGGCCTGTTTGGTAACGGCCTCCGCAGCCCGCTCAAGGGCGGTTATACCGCGTTGGTGCAGTACATTAACTCCAGTGGCGCTTATGTGGTCTCAATAGACTTGCCGTCGGGCATGTTCGGCGAGTGGAATATGGGCAATGACAGACGTAATATCATTCGTGCCGACCTTACACTCACCTATCAGAGCAAACGATTGGCGTTTTATTTTGCCGAGAATGCCGAGTTCGTTGGCGAGTGTAAGGTGCTTGACATCGAGCTCGATCGTGAGAGCGTTGCCCGCACGCCGACTGATTTCTACCTCATTGAGCGTGAAGATGTACATGAGGTGATGCGTCCACGCGATCCGTTCATGAACAAGTATGACAATGGCACTGTGCTGCTCATCGCGGGCAGTTACGGCATGATGGGTGCCGCTGTACTCACCGCTCGTGGCGCTCTGCGAACTGGGGCAGGACTCGTGACCGTGCATGCTCCGCGTTGTGGCTATCAGGTCTTGCAGACGGCAGTCCCCGAAGCGCTTTTTGAGCCTGACCGCAATGAGATTGTGACCAGTTCCATCGATCTGAAACACACCTACAGCGTTGTGGCTTTGGGTCCAGGCATGGGTGTCAACGACGAGACGCTTGAGGCCGTTCATCATTTTATCATGAACTTTAGGCGTCCTTGTCTGTTGGATGCCGATGCTCTCAACTGTATCGCCCGTCGTCCCATGTTGCTCAAGAGCATTCCGCCGCGCTCAATCATCACACCTCATGCCATTGAGTTTGACCGTTTGTTTGGTGAGCATAACACCGATGAAGAGCGACTCAAGAAGGCCATCGACGTGTCAAGGCTCTATAACATCACCATCGTCATGAAGGGTCATTATACCATGACTGTAAGGCCTGACAGCAAGATTTATGTCAACAGCAGCGGCAATGCGGGAATGGCAACACCTGGTAGCGGTGATGTGCTCACGGGAGTCATCTCGGCGCTCATTGCGCAGAATTATCCGGCCGACTGGTCGGTCGTTTTAGGCGTTTATCTGCACGGTTTGGCTGGCGACTTGGCCGCCCAGGTTCATGGCACATATGGCATGATTGCCGGTGACATTGTCGACAACTTGGGTAAAGCCATTATCGAGGTGATGAAGTGATTCGCGCCTCTTGGGCGAAAAATCCCTGAAATAAAAAACAAGCGATTGGTAATATTTTGATTATCAATCGCTTGTAGTACCTGAAGTGGGACTTGAACCCACACGGCCGCAATGGCCAAGGGATTTTAAGTCCCTCGTGTCTACCGATTCCACCATTCAGGCTTGTGGTAATGATTCGGCTGCAAAGATAGTGCTTTTTGGCGATATATGAGCCTTTTCATGTGATTTTTTGTTTTTTGGACTTACAATAAATCACACAGGGCGATATCGGGTGTTGAAGACTGCTGGTCTTCCCGCAGGGTTGTGATGCGTTCCAGCAACTGTGCGAATTGGGTATCTGCTTTGGCGATAAAGTGGGTGTTGCCCAAATCGGTCAGGGCATTGGCGGCCATGTTTACGGTCATGTCGTCGGGGTCAAAGGCTGGCTGGTAGGCCGCGTCATCATCTTTGTCTTTGGTAATCACTGTCAGCAGCCCTGATTGTTTCAGCTGCTCAAAGATCTTGTCGGCAAGTGGGCCGGGGATGTCATAGTTGCGGATGATCTCGTTGCGGGTTATCGCTTGCTCACGGTTTTTGAACCGTTGGGCGGCGAGCGCCAGGACGGCGATGGCTAGATTGTTGGCATATGTCTGGGAAACGCCTTTGGCCTTGTCGCGATGGGCAAAGCTGTCGAAGTTCTGCCACGCGTAGGTCAGAACAACCCCTGATAGCGTGATGAGCCATGACAGTTGCAACCATATCAGCACCAACGGGAGGAAGGCGAAACTTCCATAAATGGCATTGTATTTTGACACATACACTTGACCACTGACGAAGAGCCACTGTATGACTTGGAATAGAGTTCCACATATTACACCTGCATACAATGCCCCCTTGAACTTGACTTTTGTGTTAGGTACCAGATAATAGGCTGCCGTAAAAACGAACCACGAGATTACTGTGGGCATGAATGACAGCAGTCGGTGCATCATCGGAGACAATGCGTTGTCCTGAAACAGGCGTTGGACAGCATCGCTCATGAAGATTGTGATACCTGCCGAGCAAACCATCAGCACGGGCAGCAGCAGGAACAAGGCCGTGTAGTCGGTGATCTTGCGCTGAAGGGAACGCTTTGTGGACACATTCCAAACGTGGTTGAAAGTGTCCTCGACATTGCCCATCAGCGATACCAGTGTCCACAACAGGACAATCAGGCCGATGCCGATAAACACGCCTTGCGATGCCTGGGCCAGGTAGTTGTCCACATAGGTGAGAGCAGTCTCCAGGGCTTGGCGCTGAGCGGGGAAGTAGCGGAATAGCTCACTCTGCAACAGATTCTGGAACCCGAAACCTCGTGCTATGGCGAACAGCATGGCTAATGCAGGGACTACCGCAAGCACAGTGTTGTAGGTCAGTGCGCATGCCCGCACCTGCAAGTCGCGGTCAAGAAAGGCCTGAACGCTCAGGTTGACAATCTTCACTATCTTAACCGACCACAACGAGCGAGTGTCATTCCATACGCCGCTGATGCAGTAGCGAATGTTCTTTTCAATACGCTGCCAAAGATTGTCTTTCTGTTCGCTCATTGTTTGCTGTTTCGGTTAGAGGGGCTGTTCTTTCAGATACTGGCCATGTTGCGGCAATATCCTAAAGAGGCATGGTTACAGGTTGTCGAGGGTTTCCCTGATGAGCTCAAAGATGTCGTCGATGTTACCCAAACCATTGATGGCGCAGTATTTGCCTTGCTCCTCGTAGTAGGCTTTCAAAGGCGAGGTCTGGTTGTGGTATACCTCCAGGCGTTTGCGGGCGGTTTCCTCGTTATCATCGGCGCGGCCACTCATCTTTCCTCGCAGCAGGATGCGCTTGATCAGTTCATCTTCGGGGACTTCAAGCCCTACCACGGCGTCAATCTTGGTACCGCGATCGGCAAGCAGCTGCTCCAATGCCTCGGCCTGAGGGATGGTGCGGGGAAATCCGTCAAAGATGACGCCTTCTTGAGCCTGTTCCTTGTTTTCGTCAAGCACTTGGGCGAGAATATCGATAATGAGCTCGTCGGGCACGAGTTGACCTTGGTCAATGAAACCCTTAGCAATTTGACCGAGTTCGGTGCCGCGGCGGATGTTGTCGCGTAGCACGTCTCCAGTCGAGATGTGGAAGAGTTTGTAATGGTCAATGAGTTTATCGCTCTGGGTGCCTTTTCCCGATCCGGGCGCACCAAAAATGATAATGTTAAGCATATTCTTGTTTTGGTTATATATAATATAATGTGGTTATTTCTCTTTTAACACATAGATGTCGGGCAAGTTGCGTGCCAGCCCGTCAAGGTCCAGTCCATAGCCGAGAATGAACTTGCTGGGAATCTCAAAACCCACATACTCAGGTGGTTTGCCCACGGTCAGGGCCTCGGGTTTGAACAGCAAGGATACCATTTTAACACTTTTGGGACTCTGCTTGTCAAGTTCCTTGCGCAGTTGTGCTGCGGTCACACCGCTGTCGATGATGTCCTCGACGATAAGCACGTTACGTCCGGATATGTCCTCAGATAAGCCCATGATTTCTTTCACATTGCCTGTCGATGCCATGCCCTCATAGGACTTGAAGCGGATGAATGTAATCTCGGCATCATGCAGATCGCATGCGCGAAACAGGTCGGCGGCGAAGATGAAGGAACCGTTGAGGACACACAGGAACAAGGGATTCTCGTTGGCATAGTCACGTTTAATTTCCTGGGCAAGTTGGTAAACTCGCTTGGCAATATCTTCTCGTCTGATGTAAGGCTCAAACGTCAAGCCTTGATAAGTTACTTCTTCCATTGTTCATGTGAATAATAAACTGCAAAGTTAGTGCAAGGTGAATACAATGGCAAGAAAAAGTAAATTTTTCTTGCCATTGTTGAACAGTTTTAAAATGTTGAGGTATTGCGAGGCTAGGCCTCGCTAGTTGTAGCCGTTTTTTACTTGGCTACTTTCTCAAGGCGCTTCATCATGGCGAACATGAAGATGGCTGCCACAAGGCAAACGCCCAGGAACACGCTCCAGCAAGCCCACAAGGGCACCTTGCCCCATAGGGCACCGCCCACAAGGACGAGTTGGTTACCCAATGCGGTAGATACGAACCATCCGCCCATCATGGCCCCTTTGTATTTGGGAGGAGCCACCTTGCTGACGAATGAGATGCCCATCGGAGAGAGTAACAGCTCACCGAAGGTCAGCACCAGATATACGCTGATGAGCAGGTTAGGCGTCACATCGGCCACATGCTGTCCCACAAGGTTTCCAGTGGCATCAGGCGCCTGTTGTGGCATGGGCAGACCTACCGAGGCAAATGCCATGATGGCATAGGCAATGGCGGCGACCACCATACCATAGGCAATCTTGCGTGGTGCCGACGGCTCCTTGCCCTTATTGGCCAGATAGCCAAATATGGCCATCGAGACAGGTGTCAATGCTACCACATAGAACGGGTTGAACTGTTGGAAAATGGGTGCTGCGATGTCGATGCTACCGTTGGTGCGGGTGTACTTGTAGAACAGAATGCCCAGCGCCGCAAGAATGATGGCACCCGAGATGCCCTTAGCCTTTGCGGTTTTGCTCTGGAACAGTGAAAAGCCTGCATAGACTATGAAAATAATCAGTACGAGGTTCCACACGTCAAAGGCCATGCTCTCAAGTCCGCTCGATGTATTAGCGGTGAACTCATCGGCAAAGAAGGTGAGCGAGAGCCCGTTCTGGTGGAACGCCATCCAGAAGAATACGACCACCGCAAACACGAGGCACAAAGCCACGACGCGAGCCTTGGTGTCCTCTTTGCTCAACTCGGGTTCCTTGGCGTCCTCGCTTTTGACCGCGGCTTTCTTGCCACCCTCTGCATGGCGGAACGTGCTGCGGAACGCGTAATAGATAGCGATGGACAAAATCAGCGAGGCACATGCCACGGCAAACGAGAAATGGTAGGCATCGTTCGACGAGAAGCCCAATGCGGTCTCGGCATACTCCTTGATTTTGACGGCTGCAGTCGGGGCGAATAGGGCACCGATGTTAATGGCCATATAGAAAATCGAGAAACCTGCGTCGCGCTTGGCTGCATAGCGGGTGTCGTCATACAGATTTCCCACCATCACCTGCAGGTTGCCTTTGAACAGACCTGTGCCAAGGCCGATGAGCAATAGCGCTCCAATCATTACAACCAATGCGAATGTGTTGCCGCCCAAGGGTATCGAAAGCAGCAGATAGCCCAGGAACATGATAATGATACCGATGGTTACCATTTTGCCGAAACCGAACTTGTCGGCCATCCAACCACCAATCAGCGGGAGGAAATACACCACCATCAGGAATGAGCTGTAGATGGTGCCGGCAACTGCGGGAGAAAGGCCATAGTTGGCCCTAAGGAACAGTGCGAACACGGCAATCATCGTGTAGTAGCCGAAACGCTCGCCAGTGTTGGCCAAAGCCAACGCGAATAGTCCTTTTGGTTGTCCTTCAAACATAATCTTTTTCTCTTTAACTAGAGAATCTAGAAAATCTAGTCACTCTAGATTCTCTAGATTCTCCTGTGTTGAATGATAATTAAATGAATATCGGGATGATTAATTGTCACTTGTCACGCGCTCAAGCCACTTCACCATAGCGAGCATCACGCCCATCGAAATCAGGCAGACGCAGATGAACACGCCCCAGCATTGCCACAGCGGGAACTTGTTGTACATGATGGTGCCGATGGGCAACAGTATGTTACCGACAGCCGTTGTGCCAAGCCACAGACCCTGGCAAAGGCCGAGCATGGTCTTGGGGGCAACCTTAGAAACGAATGACAGTCCCAGCGGTGAGATGAACAGCTCAGCCACAGTAAGCAGGAAGTAGGTGACAATCATTACCCACCAACCGGCCTTCAGACCCATCTTGGTGCCAGCGTCAACCAACTTGAACTCGTCGCCCGAGGGATAACCTGCCATGTAGGAATACAAGGCCAGGAACAGGTACGCCATACCGGCAATAAACATACCATAAGCGATCTTGCGAGGGGTGGAAATCTCCTTGCCGCGTTTACTCAAGGCGCCGAAGATAACCATGATAATCGGGGTAAGCACGATTACGAAGAACGGGTTCACAGCCTGCCACAACTCGGCGGGCAACTGGTCGCTCTTGACGAAGTCGCGGGCAAAGAATGACAAGGTCACGCCATTCTGGTGGAACGAGAACCAGAAGAAGATAACCACACCAAGCACTGCAAGCAGAGCACCCAAGCGCTGACGGAGTTCTTTGGACATAGCTTTCTTCTCTTCGGGGGTAAGTTGAACCGAAACAGCAGCGGTTTTCTTGCCCGGAGTGGGGAAGAGACCACGCTTTGCGATGAAGATGCTCAGCGAGATTAACATGGCAATCACTGATGCGATGAAGGCAAAGTGAACACCCTGGTTGAACACTTCAAGGTAACGCTGGCAAGCTTCGATAGACGCGCCGCCATCTACTCCTGCCTTAGCAAGATAGGTTTGGAGGTTAGCCATCTGGTCGGCGGGAATTGTGCCATCAATAAACTTGTGACACAGTGCTGGCAACTCGGCAACGTAAGTGAAGCCGTGATGGCCCAACCACCATTTGCGCAGGAACGGAGCGATAAACGGAGCGAGCAAACCACCGATGTTGATGAATACATAAAAAATCTGGAAACCAGCATCACGGCGACCTTTCAAGGCTTTGATTTCCTCTGCCGACTTGCCGGCAGCAACAGCATCGGCCTCCATGTCATCATACATCTGACCTACGATTGCCTGCAAGTTGCCCTTGAACAGACCGTTACCGAAGGCGATCATCACCAATGCAACGCAGGTGAGCACCAGCAGCATGGTCATCGTGCCTGATGTGGCAGTGATGGGAATAGCCAGAGCAGCATAACCCAGAGCCATAATGATGATACCGGTCATGATGGTGCCCTTGTAGTTCTGGGTGTGGTCGGCGATAATACCGCCAACGAGGCTCAAAATGTAGATGGCAGCAAGGAAAATTGAGTAAATCAGGGCCGCTTTGTCATCGGCAAGGCCGAATTTGGAACATAGGAACAGCGACAATACGGCTGCCATGATATAGTAGCCAAATCGCTCGCCCATGTTGCTCAATGCGGCGGGGATTAACCCCTTGGGATGATTTTTAAACATAACTTTTTTGGTTTATTAGTTAATATAATAATGTTGTTATCAGTTCGTGTTGTCTAGCATAGCAGTCAACAGCCGCCGTGGTTGCGGGCTTGGAAAGCGATGGCATAGGCGCGCACCTGCTTGACCATGGCGAGCAGTCCGTTGCTGCGGGTGGGGGAGAGATGCTCCCTCAAGCCGATACGTTCGATGAAGTAGAGGTCTGCATCCAGCACTTCCTGTGGGGTGCAACCATCCAGCACGCGCACGAGCATTGAGATAATGCCTTTGACAATGATGGCGTCGCTGTCGGCTTGGAGGTGCATGTGGCCATCAATGCAATCGGCCTGTAGCCACACGCGGCTCTGGCAACCGTCAATCAGGTTGTCGGGGGTCTTGTACTGCTCGTCCAGCGCGGGCATGGCGTTGCCCATGTCGATGATGACGGCATAGCGGTCCATCCAGTCGTCCAGGCCCTCAAACTCCTCAATGATTTCGTCTTGTCGCTCGTTAACTGTTGACATTGAAAAACAGTGATGTTTTGGTTTAACCTCCAAAATTACGGATTTTTTTTTGAATAAGGTGTCATTCTGCCCCTAAAAATGCATTTTGCCCTCAAAAACAAACCCCGCCAGCAGTAAAACCGGCGGGGCTTGTGTGATTATTCAAACTTCATTAATAGAAGTCGATGAGGCTTTTCTTGACCTTGCTGGCCTTGGAAAGGATGCTGTAGATCTTGCGCGGGTTAGCAAATACCTGTGCACCGTTGCGTTGTGCATAGCGGTTGTCGAGCTCTTCCTTAGTGGGCTTGCGCTCTGACTTCTCTTGCTTCACGACTTGATATACATAGACTGCATCATCGCCCTTGAAGGGACCCTGCAGGGTGTTCAGCTTGGTGGTGGCGATGCGGCCTTGAACGCGGGGCTCGAGTTTCGGATCACCAGCACTGAACACGAAGTTGGTGGTGTCGACTGAAACGCCCATGACTGCGGCATAGCCGTTCAGGTCGTTAGCCTTGCCCTGATACTGCTTCATCAGGTCGTCAGCTTTCTTTTGGTTGCGGATGCGCCTTGCGAGGAATTCTTTACCCTGGGTAAAGTTGTAGGGGAAGTAACCGTCATCATAGATGTTGTCGAGGGCGACAGCGACCATGGTGTTGTTATTGTCGCTGAAGATGGGTGATACTTCACCTTCCTTGGTATTCTTCTCAAACGCCCACTTGATGGCCTTGCGGGTATCCTTGATGCCACCCTGACCGAATGAGCTCAAGCCCAATTGTGCGGTGCTGGGGGTAATCATCATCTCAACAGCATTAAAGCCGGCCTTTGCCGCATTCTCCTCAAAGTCTTTGGAGGTCTTGTTCTTGTTCAGGAAGTCCTGGAACTTGTCGCGCAGATTCTCGCTGGTCTTAGTGCTGGCATAGGCGTCATAGCTAACGGTTGCCAGAGTGTAGAACAATTTGGCGGGCTTCTTGCTGTCAACCTTCATCAGCGTTGCACCCTGATCGGTTGCCATATATACAAAGTAGGCATCGTTAGCGTTGGCGATCTTGGTCTTCATGGAGTCGGGAGCGTTGAAAATGCGCTGCCATTCCTTCAATTTGCCGTCTACCTTCTGGGGATAAGCCTTCTTCACGTCGTCAAGGCTCTTGCCGGTGTTGAGTTGGTCAAGAACCGCCTTTTGGGTCTTGGCATCACCTTGCACAATCACATAGCTCAGCTCGATTGAGTCAAGGCTAGTCTGCTTGTTAATGAGCTTGTACATAACATGGTGATTGTTTACAGTGCTGTCACGGCGGGTGGTACCTACCTCGGCAGCTGCGAAGAAGTCACGAACCTTGGCGGGGAGATCATTCCTGGTCAGCTTGGCAGTGTCGATTTGCACAGTGCCCAGCAGACGGACTGAATCGATGCCGCGGCCCTTTTGCAGGGCGATATAAGCTGCGTCGGCAATCTTGTTGGCGGCAGCAATATCCTCCTGGTTGGGGTCAATATTAACAGCGATATAGTGAATGAAGCGAATCTCCTCATCAGACTTGAACATGGGTTTGAGTTTCTCCCATTCGGCTTTCAGCTCAGTATCGCTAACGGGATACTTGTCATCGGGAATGGTCGAATACTCCTTCTTGGCGAAGGTAACCACATTGGTGATGGCGTCCTCGTCGGCCATATTGGCGCGGTCGAGGTTGTTGGCCTGCATACAGCCGGCCATCAGGTTCTGCAGCTTAGCGAACTTGTATTGCTTAATGATATCATCGCGGAGCCTGTAGTATTCTTTTTCTAACTCTTTAATCTGCTCTTTCTGAATACCGTGCTTGCCGGGGTTGGTAATGATGTCAAAAAGTTCGAGAGGCGATTTTGCACCAGCTTGTTGAGCGAATTGTACCACGGCGGGAGCAGCCTCCTTACCGGTCATCAGCTTAGTGATCTCGTCATCACTGACGTTGATACCCAACTTCTTGTACTCCTGCTCAAGCAGTGCCTCATTGATCATGTCTTCAAGCACCTGCTGCTGGCGAATAGCGGGGTCGGTCTGGTTTTTGCTGTTGTTTTGCTGATCTTTTGCGACTTCCTCCTCATAACGCTGTTGGAAACGCATGACGTCAATTTTCTCATTGCCGACCATCGCGGCTGTCGTCTTGCTGCCAAATCGGCCAAACATCTCGACACCACCCTGGATGATGAATGCAAGCAAGGCACCACCGATGACGATGGTTAACCATGCTTTCTTGTTTCTAATTTTCTCTAATGTAGCCATTTACAATTATTTTTATTACTATATTTTATTCGATTTTAGGGCATTTCGCTAAAAAACCTCGCAAAGGTAGTTATTTTTTGTATCATACCAAAAAAGAAAACGTTTTTTCTTGCATTTTCTTCTCTAACTCACCTTTTTCCGACATGTGGATGTCGTGCGTTTTAGCGCGGTAGTTGGCCCGTGAGTGGTAAAACCTGAAAAATTCAAAAAACATTTGTAGGTTTTTTTTAGGATTATTTTTGATGTGGCGTGAGCGCTATGTGGCAATTTATTGTTACATTTGCGGTTAATATTAATGTGACGGCACGTCTTGCTCTCTGGGCATGACGTTAGACCTGTGGAAAATGTAATAACAATAAATATATGAAAAAGATTAAAAAAGCCTTATTGTCAGTACTTGTTGTGGCTCCAGCGGTCGCTGTGGGTCAACCAGGCGTGATGTCAAGCGAGGCCGCCGGCTATCTTGAGCGCGGGCGGCTCATGTACGAATCCCATAACTATGTGGGCGCTATCGATCAACTGGAACACATGAAACAGTTGCCCGCTGATGCGTCGATGCGAGAACAGGCTGACTTCTATATTGCCTTGAGCAAATTTGAGCGGGGCGACAAATCCAGTCTGGCGGCTTTGGAACAGTTCATTGAGCAGTATTCGGCATCACCACTGGCCATGGAGGCGCAGCTGAAGGTGGGAAACTACTATTTTTACCGTGGCGAGTGGGAGAGCGCCCTCTTGAGCTATTCGCTCGTGCGCAATCGCTCACTGGATCTCAATAGTGACGAGGATTTGGAGTATCGCCGAGCCTACTGTAACCTGCGTCTGGGCAATTTCCGTGATGCTGAGCGTCAGTACTATGAGCTTGACAACAGTCCTCGTTATGCCGGTGCAAGTGAGTTTTATAAGGCCTATCTGGATTATGCGCGTGGTGACTATGCCGAGGCCCAGAACAAGTTTAGCCTCATCCCGGCCGACAGTGAACTGGGTTACCAGTCCCAGTACTATCTCGCGCAGATCGCATATAACAAGAAACGCTTCAGGGAAGTCATTGAGCAGGGGCAGGCGTTACTTGCCCAGCGGCAGAACGATTACTTTGACGCCGAGTTGAACAGGTTGATTGGTGAGAGCTATTATCATCAGGGTAATGATGTGCAGGCTCGCACCTATCTGACCCGCTATCTTGATAATCCGGAGGGAGAGCCTTACCGCACCGCAGCCTATACCATGGGTGTCCTGAATTATCGGGACGGCAACTATCAGGCTGTGGTCAACAACATGCTTCATGTGACCGACGAGAGTGATGCGCTCACTCAGAGCGCTTATCTCTATACGGGACAGGCCAAGCGCGCATTGGGTGATATCAATGGCGCCAATATGGCGTTCCAGCAGGCAGCGATGATGGACTGTGACAAGAGTGTGAAGGAGACGGCCTATTATAACTATGCTGTCGGTGTCAGCAAGGGAGCCCGTACCCCGTTTGACAAGAGCGTGGACTTGTTCGAGGATTTCCTCAACCAGTATCCTAATTCCCGCTACAAGGACAATGTCGAAGGCTATCTCGTGGACGCTTACATGAACACGACCGACTATCAGCGTGCCCTCACGAGCATCAACCGCATCAAGAATCCCAGTACCAAGGTTCTCGCGGCAAAGCAGAACGTCCTTTACAACTTGGGTGTGCAGGCGTTGGCGAACAACCGCAACAACGATGCCACCGACTATTTCAAGCAGGCAATCGCTGTGGGTGACTATGACAGGACAGCGTTGAACGAGAGCCGCCTGTGGCTGGCCGAGGCGCAGTACCGTGCAGGGAACTACAAAGAAGCCGCCAAGTATCAGCAGGAATATGTGCGTGATGCAAGCAAGAGCGATGAGAACTATGGCCTTGCGCAATACAACTTGGGTTACAGTCTCTTTGGCGAGAAACGTTATGCCGAGGCCAAGACGGCTTTCCAGAACGCCATTGCCAGCAAGCAGCTCACGAGTGACCTGACTGCCGATGCTTATAACCGCATCGGTGACGCGCAGTATTACGCGCGCGACTTCGGAGGCGCCCAGTCATCCTATGACCAGGCTTCGAAAGTTGATAAGAATTCTACCGGGGACTACCCAATGTACCAGAAAGGTATCATGATGGGACTCAGCCGCCAGTATGCTGATGAGATTAAGCAGATGGACGCTCTCATCAAGGCTTATCCCAAGAGTGACCTTGTGCCGCAGGCTATGCTTGAGAAAGGTAACGCCCAGGCGTTGCTTGGCAAGAACAGTGACGCTTTGGCCACCTATGCCACCCTGTTGAATAACTACCCCAAGAGCCTTGAGGCTCGCAAGGGACTGCTCCAGACGGCGCTGGTCAACAAGGGCATGGGCAAGGAAGATGAGGCTATCGATGCTTATAAAAAAGTGATTAAGCAATATCCCACCAGCGCCGAGGCGCAAGCCGCAGCCGAGGATATGAAACTTATCTATGCCGACCGGGGACAGTTGGCTGAATTCGGCAAGTTCCTCAATAGTGTGCCTAATGCTCCCAAAATTGATGTAAACGAGGTGGAACGCCTCACCTTTGAGGCCGCAGAGAAGGCCGCCATCGATAGCAGCCCCCGCATCGATAAGTTGCAGCAGTACCTGAAAGATTATCCCGCAGGCGCTTATGTCGCCAAGGCGAAATACTACATCGCCCGCTACCATTACGGCAAGGGTGATTATGATGAGGCGATGACGGCGATCAACGAAGCGTTGAAGGGTGGCGGAGATGCCTCCTACGCTCAGGATGCCCTTGCCATGCGCAGCGATATCCTTACCCGACAGGGCAAGCTGGAAGAAGCGCTGCAAAGCTACAAAGAGCTTGTGGAGCGTGCCTCGAGTGAAGACAACCGGACGCTCGCTCAACTGGGTGCGATGCGCGTCGCGAAGCAGATGGGTAATTGGAGCGAGGTGCGCCTGCTCACCGAGAACCTGCTTGACCGTGGCGGACTCACCGCTAACGAGGAAAAGGAATGCCGTCTCGAACGAGCCCTCTCGTTCGCCCAGGTGGGCAATACCAAGGAAGCAGAGACTGCCTTGCGCACACTTGCCCAGGATCCTTCTAACGAATATGGCGCTCAAGCTTCATATGAGCTCTCACGCATGCAATATGAGATGGGTAATTACCAGGCTGCCGAGCAGACTGTCAACGCCCTGATTGACGCGGGTACCCCCCACACCTACTGGCTGGCCAAGAGCTTTATCACGATGGCTGATGTCTGCTACAAGCAGAACAACGTGGCCCAGGCTCGTGAATACTTGCAGAGCCTCAAGAAGAACTATCCCGGAAAGGAAGCGGAAATCTTTAACGCCATTGAAAGCCGCTTGAACAAGTGGAAATGTGGCAATGCCGCTTCTACGTCCAATTCCAGTTCGGACAACGGCAAAAACAAGAAAAAGAGTACCAAGAGCAAGTAATTAATCCGTCAAGTATCACACATTAATATGAAGAAGATATATTTAGCCATTTTGATGGCTGCGTTTGCACTCAATGCGGTGCACGCCCAAGATCATAAGAACCTGAACAAGGAAATCACCCTTGAGAAGGACATCGCTCCAATCGACAAGAAGGTGGTCAAGAAGAACGAGCTTCCCAAGGTGAAAAAGGCCGTCCCAACCGGCACGAAGAACGCATTGGGTTATAGTGACCTCACGACCCCTATCGAGGTGCCGACAACAATCCCGACGTTGCTGCCCTACGGCTACCGCACGGCACACAACTTCAGCAACCAGCGTGGCTATTTCGACGTTGGTGGCGGTACTCAGGGCAACTTCAGGGTGGACTTCGGCTATCGCATCATCAACGAGGAACGCGAGAAACTGGGGGTATGGCTCAATCACAACAGCACCTGGAACAGCAAGAACCCCAGTAAGCAAGTCAATCTTAACGAGAACCGAAACAAGCAGAAGTATAACGACAACACGCTGGCAGTGGATTATAGTCGCGGTTTAGGCGCGGGCACGTTCACCATGGGTGCCAAGTTCCATATTGACAGTTACAACTATTACGGTGGATGGAACGGGTATGACGTCATCGCTTATGATGAGAATGGCGCGGAATATACTGATCATCTTAAACCGGCATATAACTGGGCGAATGATAAACAGACTTTCGTCAACTTTGACCTGAATGCGGGTTGGGCAAGCCGCTTCATGTTACGTGACAAGCCCTTGCGCTACAATGTGGGTCTGCAATATGGACATGCAGCCTATGATAAGCCTTTCGACGACAAGTACAAGAAGGGAGCCCATGACAATTGGGGCATCTTGACCTTGGGCGGCTCCTATGATCTCACCGAGCTGACGACGGCCGCTTTGGGCATCAAGGGCGAATACCTCAGCCGTGGTGCCAAGGCCAAGGACAGCAGTGTCAATGACCTGTTCGACGAGGTGGGAATGATAACCCTGTCACCCACCTATACCGTGCTTGGTGACATGTACAAGCTGCAACTGGGTTTGAATGCACACATCAGTTTCAGCGATGGGGCCGCATTCCGTCTGTCACCCAATGTGCGTGCTAATGTGGCGTTGGTGGATGGCTTCTCGCTGTTTGCCAACTTCCTCGGAGGCAAGTCACTGGGCTACCGTGTGCCCACTCATTTCTACAATTACCGCTATGATTATCCCCTGTTGATGTATGGCAGCATCTATACTCCGCTGGATGCCGAACTCGGTGTCAAGGCAGGTCCCTTCCAGGGGTTGAGTGGCAAGCTGTCAGTTGGATATGCAATTGTAAAGGACCAGCCGGGCATTTGCTATTATGGTTCCTATGTGCGCAATGCTTTGATGAACGGTATGATGTCGACCTATACGGTGATTGATGGTCGTGGCTACTATTTCAATGCCGAGATTAATTACAAATATCGTTCACTCCTTGAAGCATCAGCGTCTATCAAATACGCGCCTCATGACGATGAATTGTTTACCAGCGACAAGCACTATAACAACTACAAGTTGGGTGTTGACCGTGCTTCGACTGTGGCGAACATCGACTTGAAAGTGATACCGTGGAGACCCTTGACGCTGAATGCGGGTCTTGAGTACCGTGGCGGACGCATGGCGCTGTTCCGCACTGAGTCCTATTTTGATGGCGAAGGTCTCATCCCTGGCAACTATACCTTCGTGGACATGGATGATGCCATCAACCTGCATGCTGGCGCCAACTATCGCTTGAATAGTAACATCAACCTGTGGCTCCAGACTCACAACCTGTTGAATCGCCGTTACGACATACTCTACGGCCAGGGTGCCCAGCGCATCGGATTCATGCTTGGCGCTGGCTTCACCTTCTGAAAAAGTGTAGATAAGATTCTATAATAACATAACAGTGTCTTATGCGTTTGGGTAAGATAGTTTTCTTCATGCTTGCTTTAGCGCTGCTCACGGCATCTTGTAATGAAGATTCATCAAAGGATGAGCCTGCACCAGAGGAACTGTTGCCTGGAGCAGCCTTTGTGCCTCAAGATGTTGTGCCCAATTCCATCTTTTTTGCGAATCACGAAAGGATTGTAGGTTATGTTTTATGGCCTGAAGTCACGGTTGATGACACTGATCTCCAAGGTGAAGGTTATTTCTCGTATGATTACTGGTGGGCGCATCGTTCCGAGGCACAATCACTTGAGGATTATATGGCATTATGTCAAGTGCCTCAGTCTGTGCTTGAGGCAATGTCCACTCGCAATCTCGTACTGACATGTTTCAAGCATCCTTATTCTCTCATCTATTCTGCCTATAATGATCAGTACTATGGTGTTATGGTTGCTATGGAAGCCAATTGTTTTCAGGAGTTGATGCGTCGGAAGACAGGGCGCGCTGAATTGCTGGATGTGTTCAGTGATTTGCAATATGGCGACACTATCCTCACTCGGGGTGATGTGAGTTTGAACAAATGGGATTATGCTCCCGTATTGATTTGCCTGATGACCGCTGTGGATTGCGGTGTGTATGACCAGGCTCAGGTCAAGCGCATTGCCAGTGAGGTTTTCAATCAGATTGACGATATCGTGGAGTTCTATTCTGCAGCAGATTATGTCGATTGGGATTTCTTGCGTTATCCCTACCTGGTTGGTGCGATACTGGCTCATCACAATGATGAGCAGCTGCAAGACAGCGAGAAGGAATTGCTCTACAGGTTCCTCGGCTGGCAAGGTTGGACCGGTGACACATTCTCGGCCGAAGATGTCTCCAACTCAACAAGGATTATCAGTGAAAGCCTCGAGCGCCTAGTTCAATAATGTGATTCATCAAAACACTAATATAAAGAGGGTGTGTCAAAATGAAGTTATGGCTCACCCTCTTTGGAAATCAACCGCCTGAGATTGCGATATATCTCAGGCGGCGATTTTTTGTCGGTTTGCCCGATAGGTGGCACTCTCGTGGAGTTGAGTGTGAACTGTAA
>JAFZKD010000043.1 GCA_017553785.1 Muribaculaceae bacterium
GCAATCAGGTCATCTTCGCTCACTTCGTCCATTTCGCCCTCGACCATCATAATATTATCGTAAGTCGCACCTACCATCAATTCCATGTCAGCTTTCTCAATCTGCTCAAACGTCGGGTCGATAACGAATTCGCCGTCGATGCGTGCAACACGCACCTCGGCAATGGGCTCTTCAAAGGGCACATCGCTCACTGCGATGGCTGCCGATGCGGCAAGACCTGCCAGGGCATCGGGGGCGTCAACACCGTCACTCGAGAACATGATGATGTGAACGATAGTGTTGGCGTGATAGTTAGAGGGGAACAGCGGCCTGAGCACGCGGTCCACCAGGCGCGCGGTCAGCACCTCATAGTCGCTGGCGCGACCCTCACGACGGGTGAAACCGCCGGGGAAACGGCCAAAAGCGGAGAACTTCTCCTTGTATTCAACAGTGAGGGGCATGAAGTCCACGCCCTCGTCGGCCTCCTTGGCCGAGCATACGGTGGCCAACAACATCGTGTTGTTCAGCCTCAATTCAACAGCTCCATCGGCTTGCTCAGCAAGCTTTCCTGTCTGCAGAGTGATCTCACGTCCGTCACTCAGTACGATGGTTTTTGTAGTAGGTGTCATAAAAAATTACTCTAATATTGTAAAAAATCGGGCAAAGGTACAAAATATTTTCCACATAACCGCCATAAAATCCGCATTTTAAAGGCAAATCCACATATTAAAAAAAGAAAACAAGAAACACAAGAAAGACAACTGCCTCATTTTCAGCGAATTAAAAACAACCAGTAAACTATTTAAACAACAGATGGATTTAGCCATGCGGACACAACGGGGCAAACTACGAATTACGCAAATTAGGCATTAGGCTTATGCATTAGTCCGTCCCTTTGATGACAGGCTAATGCGTTAAGATGAAGTCAATTAAGGTGTTGATGTCGGCGATATTGATTTCGTCATCACCGTTCACATCGGCAAAAACGGTATAACCATTTCCTCCCAAAATGATGTCGATTGTGGCATTGACATCGGCGATGTTGACCTCAAGGTCGCAATTGACGTCGCCCAGCACGATTTCCACGATAGAGCCGAAATACGGATACCAGTTTTCGTCAACTCGATAGTCGTCAATCGTCCCATGCGACACATGAAGCGTGCGTCCGGAATAGTCATAATTATCATTTACAGCAAACAGCCGATTCTCGCTCGCCACTTTTGAGGGATCAGTAATGTAGCAAAACACATCCCTCAGACCGCTGCAGCCATAGAACGCATAGTAACCGATGGAAGTGACCGAGTTGGGGATAATCACGTTCGTCAAGCCGCTGCAGTAATAAAACGCACCGTCACCTATGGAGGCGACCGAACTTGGGATAGTCACGCTCGTCAAACTGCTGCAGTAATAAAACGCACAATAACCGATGGAGGTGACAGAGTTAGGGATGACTATACTCGCTAGGCTGCTGCAATTATAGAACGCATTGTCACCAATGGAGGTGACCGAGTTAGGGATGACTAGACTCGTTAGGCCGCTGCAGTCAGAGAACGCACCTAAACCGATGGAAGCCACCGAGTTGCCGATGGTCACGCTCGTCAGTCCAGTGCATCTATAGAATGCTATTTCACCGATGGAGATGACGGTGTTGGGGATAATTATGCTCGTCAGTCCAGTGCAGTTATAGAACGCCATGTCGCCGATGGAGATGACAGAATTGGGGATGACCGTATTTTGGCAACCCAGAATCAATGTATTGCTCCATGTGTCAATGATGGCGTTACAATCATTGCGTGAATCGTATTTTGGATTACGACTATTTACTACGATACTCATTAGGCCTGTACAGCCTACAAACGCCCTGTTACCGATGGAAATGACCGAGTTGGGGATAATCAAGCTCGTCAGCTCACGGCAACCTTGGAACGCACTGATACCGATGGAGGTAACAGAATTAGGAATAGTCACACTCGTCAAGCCAATGCAGTTTTGGAAAACACAGTCCTCAATGGAAGTGACCGAGTAAGGGATGGCCACACTCGTCAGCCCGTAGCAGTCCTGGAATGCAGCACCGCCAATGAAGGTAACCGAATTGGGTATAACTATGCTCGTCAGCCCGCGGCAGTACCGGAATGCACCGATGTCGATAGAGGTGACCGAGTTGGGGATGGTAACACTCGTCAGACTGATGCAGTTCTCGAACGCATTGCGACTGATTGAAGTGACCGAGTTGGGGATGGTCACGCTCGTCAGACTGCTACAACCTCGGAACACACCCATGCCGATAGAGGCGACCGAGTTTGGAATAGTCACACTCGTCAGACTGCGGCAGTTCCAGAACGCATATTGACCGATGGAGGTAACAGAGCTGGGGATGGTCACACTCGTCATTCCGTAGCAACCTTCAAACGCAAACCCAGCGATGCCTAACGTACCGTTTTTTATGACGATGCTAGTCCCATCGGGCATTGTGCCTTTGCACTTATAAACAATCTGTCCTATATATACAAGTCCATCGGGTTGGTTGTCATACCATGCAGTACCCTTGAATGCGTCTCTACCAAATTCAGTAACGGAACTGGGGATTTCAATACTAGTCAAAACGCTGCAAAAATTGAACGCCCTTTCGCCGATGGAGGTGACCGAATTGGGGATGATAACACTCGTCAGGCCAGTGCAACCTGCGAATGCGTTGGTGCCAATTCCAGAGAGCCCTGTAAAGAACTTTAATTCATTGAAAGATGTAATATCGCGATTGCCACTGAACACATTGTTGAGAGTGGTCACTAAAGCTGCTTCGGCTTCACTCACTTCGTCATCGCCATCAAAATCCCAATTTTGAACACAGAGTGCCTTAACATTGTCATCGGCAAAACTGATAATGGGAGAATCGATGGGTTTGCTAGGTTTGGGAAAGGCATTAATGAGCGCTTCTTGCCTTTGATTATATCCCGATGAGCCTCTTTGAGGATCCAGTGCAGAAAGCAGGAAATATCCATCGTAATAACCATTCCATCCCCAATTAATATGAAAATAGCCTGCTCCATCAAAGCCATCGCAGACAAACGCATGTCCTCCACTGTCACTTTTACCACTGTAATACACAGGCCTCGAATGCCTCAATTCACTATAAATGAGGTTATTCCACTCGTTGTCAGACGAGAAATAGGCACGGCTCTCCAATGATGTTGCATTATTATAATTGAAGAATGTTTTCAATGCAATCGGAACTTTTGAGGAATATGCACCTGAACCACCATTATTTCTATCTGCATAGTCCATCTGAACCGAGGCTCCACAATACTTCATCAGATTGGCAACGGCCCGTTTTTGTACAGGAGTAGCCAAACCTTGATAACTGTCCTTCATAGCGTTCCAATTAATGGCAGATCCTGCAGGAATCGAATCAACACTTATTCGTTGGGGACCGTATCCAAAATCCCATGTCCGGCTGCACGTATACGCAGGAATGGTAGCTGTTGTCTGATTCACTGAATTACTGCGATGATAATACATCACCTGAGCCATTGCCGTAGCCACACATCCGGATAAGCATTTACCATATCCAAAAAAATCTGGACAATTTTGATTATAGGGGTCATCCTGTCCCCATGTTGTTGTCAATAGCGGAGAAATGGCAGGAAAATTTGAGGTCAATCCAGGTTGATGAAACGAAGGGGACCCCTTCTCTTGCATGAATTGTATCTGCCGTTCATATTCCTCCAGCCAGCCCTTCATGTTCTCGGGCAGGCTATCTATATCAATGTGACCTGAATCGGCATAACCGAGAATGGCCGGAGCACAGTCGTCGCCCGACGCTATGATATAACCTTCATTATTACCAATGTTAAACACATAGTAACCCTCTGTTGCTGCCGTCGATGATTTTGATGGGGCTTGGCGCAAGAATGGAATGTTAATGCTCTTGCCTTTACTTTCAAGAAAAGTCATCGCATTTTGTTGTGCCTGTTGCCGAGTTATTGGATTTGCAGCTGCTGTTGCTGGCAATAAAAGAGCCAGCAGCAAGAATGTGGATGTAATCAGACTTTTCATTTTGGATAAATTTGGCGCTCTTCAACAAAACTCAAATCAAATTGGTTTTGCATTCAGCTTGCTATCTATTCATTGTTAATTCTTATGGCGAAATCACGTATAGTAACAAGAAAAAACAAGTTTTTCAACTACCATTTACAGAACAATTGCATTCGCATCCATCTTTTTGTCGTTCTGTGATGCAAATATAATTGTCAGTGCAATAACCCACCAAATATAAAAGCGTGTTTTTTACATTTGTGGAAAGTATTTATCCAAAAGTGTCATTTTTTTTTACATTTCAACCCAAGATGTCTGCTCTTTTCTCTTGAGCTCATGACCCCTTATTGTTCATTAAAGTGAAGTATAATTTGCTGATTGTTGTATTATGCTACATGGATAAAATGCCCAAAATTGAGCCAATCATGACTATTGTGGAAAAAATTTTCTAACTTTGTCGCCAAACTAAAAACTTAAAACCAATTAACCGATTTAACTAACAGACAAAATGAAGAGAATTTTCATGATGCTGCTCGCCGTCCTGGTTTACCTGGGCATGGCAGCGCAAAAGCCCGTGGGCACCTCCTACCCTGGTGATCCCACGGCGACCAAGTGTTACACCTTGAGCAACGGCTTGAAGGTGTTCCTGAGCGAGAACCACCAGAGTCCGCGCATCTCGGCACACATTGCCGTGCGCACCGGTTCACGTAATGACCCCGCCGAGACCACCGGTCTTGCTCACTATCTGGAGCACCTGATGTTCAAGGGTACGCAGAGTTTCGGCACAAGCAACTATGCGCTCGAGAAGCCGCTGCTCGACACCATCGAGGCTCGTTACGAGCAGTACCGCCGCGTGACTGACCCCGAGCGTCGCCGCATGTTGTACCACGAGATTGACAGTATCTCACAGCTTGCCGCCCAATACAACATTCCCAATGAGTATGACAAACTCATGGCAGGTATCGGCGGCAGCGGGACCAACGCCTACACCAGCAATGATGTGACCTGCTATACCGAGGACATCCCCGCCAACGAGGTGGACCGCTGGGCACGCATCCAGGCCGACCGTTTCCAGAACATGGTCATCCGCGGTTTCCACACCGAGCTAGAGGCCGTGTATGAGGAGTACAACATAGGCATTGCCAAGGACGAGTGGAAACTCATCGAGGCTCTGTATGCAAAGACCTTCCCTGGTCACCCCTATGGTACCCAAACGACCATCGGCACCCAGGACCACCTGAAGAATCCCTCCATCACCAACATCAAGAACTACTTCAACAACTACTATTGCCCGAACAATGTCGCCATCTGTATGGCGGGCGACTTCGACCCCGACGAGGTGATCGCCATCCTGGAGCGCCACTTCGGCAGCTGGAAGCCCAATTACAGCCTGACCCGTCCCGAGTACGCCCCCATCAAACCGACGATCGCTCCCGTTGACACGACCGTCATGGGCCAGGAGGCAGAATTCGTGGCACTGGCATGGCGTCTCGATGGCGGCAACTCGCTGCAAGTCGACACCCTTGAGGTCCTCGCAGGTATGCTTTCGAACGGCACAGCCGGTCTGATGGACCTGAACCTGAACCAGCCCATGCGCGTGATGATGGCAGGAGCCGATGCCGACGGTATGGCCGACTACTCGATGCTCATGGCCTATGGCTATCCCAACGAGGGCCAAACACTGGAAGAAGTACGTGACCTGATGCTGGGCGAGATCGACAAGCTGCGCAAGGGCGACTTTGACGATGACCTGCTCGTGAGTGTGGTGAACAACAACAAGCTGAACTACCTGCGCCGAATCGACAACAACGCGGCACGCACGCGCCAGATGGTCAACGCCTTCATCACTGGCGTGGATTGGAAGCAGGAAGTGGGCAAGCTGGACCGCCAGGCCGGTATGACCAAGGAGCAGATTGTGGCTTTTGCCAACCGACATATCGGTAACGGATACGCCTGCGCCTTCAAGCGCATGGGCGAAGACACCACTGCCAAGAAGATTGACAAGCCCGCCATCACTCCCATCCCCACCAACCGTGACAAGAAGAGTGACTTTGTGAACAATATCTTGAGTGAAACCGTCGAGCCTATCCATCCGCAGTTTGTGGACTACAAGACCGAGATGACCGTCGACAAGACGAACAAGGGTCTGCCCCTGCTCTACAAGCAGAACACCCAGGACGACCTGTTCACGCTGACCTATCTGTATGACTTTGGCAACACCGCCGACAACCGCTACGAGACCGCGCTCAACTATCTGGATTACCTGGGCACCAAGAAGCTCACACCCCAGCAGTTCAAGCAGCGCATGTACAAGTTGGCTTGCAACGCCTCGTTCAACGTGACCGATGACCGCACCTACATCACCCTGAGCGGTCTGAGCGAAAACATGCCGCAGGCTGTAGCCCTGCTCGAGGACCTGCTCAATAATGCCAAGGTCGATGAGGAGGCCTACAGCAACATGGTTGACGTTATCCTCAAGATGCGCGGCGATGCCAAGAACAACCAGGAAGAGTGCTTCGGCCGTCTGAATGCCTATGCCATGTATGGTCCCCGTAACGCATATACCAACATCATGAGCGCACAGCAGCTGCGCGACACCAAGCCCGCCGATCTGCTCAGCCTCGTGAAAGGTCTGAACAAGATGCAGCACTCAGTGGTTTATTATGGCCCCATGACTCAGAAAGAGCTGAACAAAACCTTGGGCAAGACCCACAAGACCAAAAAGAATCTGGCAGCCGTTCCCGTGGGTGTGGACTACGTCGAGCAGACAACTCCGCAGACCGAGATTATGATTGCCCCCTACGATGCCAAGAACATCTACATGGTACAATACCACAACGAGGGCACCAAGTGGGCTCCCGAGCACGCCGCCACCATCAACCTGTTCAACGAGTACTTTGGCGGTGGCATGAACGGTATCGTCTTCCAGGAACTGCGTGAGGCCCGCGGTCTCGCCTATTCGGCTGCTGCTTACTACCGTCAGCCCAACACGCTGAAGCATCCCGAGTATGCCATGACCTACATCATCACCCAAAACGACAAGATGATGGACTGCGTGAACGAGTTCAACAACATCGTGGGCACCATCCCCCAAAGCGAGGCAGCCTTCCAGCTCGCGAAGGATGCGCTGATGAAAAAACTGGCCTCACGCCGCACCGTTCGCGGAGCCGTCTTGAACAGCTACCTACAGGCACAGCGCATGGGTCTGGACTATGATATCAACTCGCTGGTTTACAAGGCACTGCCCAACCTCTCGTTGAACGACATCGTGAAGTTCGAGCAGCAGTCCATGGCCAATAAGCCCTATCGCTACATCATCCTGGGAGACGAGAAGGAACTTGACATGGAAGCCATCAGCAAGTTTGGCCCCATCCACCGCCTCACCCTCGAGGAAATCTTCGGTTACTAAGCTTTAGCCATCAAGCGCTAAACTTCAGCTGTTAACGA
The DNA here is from genome assembly GCA_017553785.1 of Muribaculaceae bacterium. Taxonomy (GTDB): domain Bacteria; phylum Bacteroidota; class Bacteroidia; order Bacteroidales; family Muribaculaceae; genus Sodaliphilus. Next base: position 7,459 of record JAFZKD010000043.1, read on the forward strand.
TTAAACATTACATTTCAGGGTCTTTAAAGATTTGCGAGTCTTTAAAGACCCATATTATGTCCTTGTAATGCAATCGTTTGCATAGAGTCGTTTTGAAGGTTTTGAAAGGGTGTGGTTGGAATTCTGGTGCATTATTTATATATTTGGGGCAAAATTGATTATCCATTCAAAAACCTGACAAGATGAAGAACCGAAAGACCATTTTCAAGTTGAGCATTCTGTTGCTGCTGGCTGTGCTGGCTACGCAACAGGCGTGGGCCGCGTTTGTGGGGCCACGCAACGATTTCCGTGACGAGAGCATCTATTTTGTGATCACCACCCGTTTCTATGACGGCGACCCGAGCAACAACGCGCAGTGCTGGGACGGTGGGAACGCCAACCACGGTGACCCGTGCTGGCGAGGCGATTTCAAGGGTCTGATCGAAAAGCTGGACTATATTAAGGCGCTGGGCTTCACCGCCATCTGGGTGACTCCTATTGTTGAAAACGCCTCCGGTTTAGACTACCACGGCTACCATGCCTCTAACTTCTCTCGTGTTGACCACCGCTACGAGAGCGGCGACACCACGTTCCAGACGCTCATCGACGAGGCCCATGCCCGAGGGATGAAGATATTGCTCGACGTGGTGCTGAACCACACGGGCAACTTCGGTGAGGAGCACCTGTGCAAACTGTTCACGCGCGACCGCAACGCCAATCAGTTCAAGATTGACGAGTGCATGCTGCCCTATACCACCGACTCCGTGGGTGGCCGTCTGCCGACAAATTACGCAAATTTGCCCTCGGGCCAGCAATATGATGCCCGCCTCAAGCAGATGAAGAACACCGACAACCAGAACCACGACACCCACAACTACTGGCACCACTTCGGCCAGTTCAACTGGGACGACAATACGCGGTGGTGGGCACAGATCGCCGGCGACTGCGTGGATCTGAACACCGAGAACCCCGCGGTGGCCGAGTATCTGATTAACTGCTACGGCTCGTTCATCAAGATGGGGGTTGACGGCTTCCGCATCGACACGGGCGGCCATATCGCGCGCCTGACGTTCAACAAGATATACATTCCCGCGTTCCAAGCGTTGGGCGAGCAATACAAGCACAAGCGCCTGAACCAAGCCGACTTTTTCCTGTGCACCGAGGTGTGCGCCCGCTACCAGGGTAGCGTGACCTACCGTAACCAACCCGCGCTGTCACCCTATTTCTATACTTGGGCCGAGAACAAGAGCTACAGCTGGAACGATGACCCGACCTATTGGGACAATATCGCCATCTATGAGAGTACCGACCTTAGCTCACTTGCCAACATAGGTTCCTGCCAGCAGATGTATGCCGACAACAAGACCGAGACCAGCAGCGCGATGCCCACTTCGAGCAATGCCACGCTCAACGGCAACAGCTACCACACACCCGACGTGAGCATGGCATCGGGCCTGAACGTCATCGATTTTCCGGTGCATTACTCTTTCCACAACATCTCCAGCGTGTGGAACCTTGCCCTGAACGGCGACAAGTATTACAACGACGCGACCTACAATGTGGTCTATGTCGATAGCCACGACTACAGTCCCGGCCCCAACGACAACATCCGCTTTAACGAGGGTACTGCACAATGGGCCGAGAATCTTTCATTCATGTTCACCTTCCGCGGCATCCCGTGCCTGTACTACGGCAGCGAGATTGAGTTCAAGGCAGGTAAGACCATTGATCCAGGTGGCAACGGCTCGCTCAAAGACAGCGGACGCGCCTACTATGGCGGCTACATCAAGGGTAACGTGACGACCAGCGACTTCGGTGTCACAACGGGTGCCACCGGCAACCTTGCCGCCACGCTGAGCAAGCCCCTGGTCAAGCACCTGCAGCGCTTGAACCGCATCCGTCAGGCCGTGCCCGCATTGCGCAAGGGACAGTACAGCACCAGCGGCTGCTCATCGACGGGCGGCTACGCTTTTAAGCGCCGTTATACCGATAGCAGCACCGACAGCTACGTACTGGTGACCATCAACGGTCCCGCCACCTTCACGGGCGTGCTCAACGGCACCTATACCGACTGCGTGACCGGAGACGTGAAGACTGTCACCAACGGCACACTGACCACCACCTCGTGCAGCGGAAAAGGCAACATGAGGGTTTACGTTCTCTCGACCTCGCTCACTCCCGCACCGGGCAAAATCGGCGAGGACGGTCCCTACCTGTACACCAGTAGCGCCAACGCCGGCACAGTGCTGAGCTATGACGGCACCGAGGAGGAACTGTCGAGCAACGACGGCGAGGGCAACGGCACCTCACCAGGCACCACACTGGAGCCTTACGAGCCTAGCTGCGAGGAAGACGACCTGAGTGTATTCCTGGAGACCGACATGAACGTTAGCAAAGTCACCACATGGGTGTGGAACAGCAGCAGTAACTTCACAGGTGGCTCATGGCCAGGCCAGTCAATGACGTTGATGGGAACCACCAACGACGGCACAAGAAAAATCTGGAAATGGACCTACGAGGGCACCAACACGTCCGACCCGACAGGCATCATTTTCGTTACCGACGGTCAACAGACAAGCGACCTGACGTTCCGCAACCACGGTTACTACATCGGAAGCACATGGGACCATACGGTGACCAATTACACCTCGCCCGCCCCATCACTGACCATAGACAAGCCTAGCGGCCAATATGAGGGCAGCGTGACCGTCACTATCACCGCCAGCGAGAGCGATGCCGTCATCGTCTATACCACCGACGGCACAACCCCAACGGCCACCAGCCAACAAGCCATAGGTCATGTGAGCCTTACGTTCACCGACAACACCGTACTGACTGTCGGAGTCCTCTATGAGGGCAAGGTGCGCAACGTCATACAACGAGAATACATCTTCCATGGATTTGTTCCCTATACCGCAACAGTCTATATCAAAGATCCCACCGTTTCGCCCAACAATTGGAGCAGCGTGTGGGTCTATGCTTGGGACAACACGGGTGTTGTCAGTGACAGCTGGCCTGGCGTGCAGACCACAGCGACCAAGGTCGTGAAAGGGCAGAAGTTCTACTACCGCACCTTTAACGTCAATAGCGATGACTATGTCTTCAATGTTGTGCTCAGTCAGGGAGACAGCGGTCACCAGAGTGTTGACGTGACCGGCATCACCAAGGACATCTATCTGGAAATCACCTCGACCACCAATAAATACACGGTAGCTGACATCACCGCCGAGTATGCGGTACTCAAGGGAGATGTGAATAATGATGGTGAGGTGAACATCAGCGACGTGACAGCCCTCATCGATATATTGCTGGGTGGCTACAGTGATACTGACACGCTCATCCGTGCCGATGTGAACGAAGACAATGAGGTGAATATCAGCGATGTCACAGAACTTATTGACATGCTGCTGAGTTAATACCTGATTGTTTACATCCCAGCAAACATCAAGAGGTCTCTCTCGCGGTTGCGATTGAGACCTCTTGATGGTATATGTGCCACAAGGTTATTTCTGCGGTTTCAACAGCTGATTCCAAAAGTCGAGGTAGCGCTGGGCGACAACGGGTGCAGTGTTGTGTTTCTCGACAAAAACACGGCTGGCTCGTGCCATCTGGGGTAATTGATCCCGATGCTCCACAAGCCATGACAATTTCTGGTCGATATCCCCCTCAACCATCGGTGACACGTTCACGATAGGCTTGTTGGCACTCTCGCCAATCAGGTCATAATACTCCGGCTCGGCGCCCGAGACAGCTACCAGTCCTTGAGCCATGGCTATCAGGGCATTGGTGCCAGGGGTGTAGCTGTATAGCTGATCCAGAATGACATGGGAATCACGCATGCGCCGCGTGTATTCGTCATAAGGCAGATTCTCAACCACCTCAAGCTCGGTAATGCCTGGGTAACGGTCATGCACCCTTTTCATCGCAGCCAGCAAGCGGTCGGTACCCTTAATGACGTGACGGTCGCGTTGGATGCCGATAAACAAGCGCACCTTTTCGGGCGCCTGTTCCAAAGGCCGGAACGCCAACGATTCGGTATCGATGGGAATGCCGGCATAGGCCACACGATCGCCCAGCAAAGGCTCATAGGCGGCATAGTATTCGTAGAGGCACGCCACGGCGCCCTCTATGCCGGCCATGATGTGGTCGCTATGACGGCGCATGAACGGCTGTTTCCAGTTGTCCTGCTGCTGGGCGATATATTCGCCCGAGCCCACATAGGGTGACGGCTCGTCGCCCAACATATAATCACTGTAGCGGAAGGTGTGCCCGTCATGGCAAGCGTCATAGTAAACCATGTCGGTACCAAGCGCCGACAACACCATGTGGCCATTGTGGGCCTTGAGGAAGTCAAACACGCGCGCATTGCGGTGAGGCCTTAGACGCAGGAAAATGGGAGATGCGATCTGTACGATATCATAACCTGTCATCTTAGGCAAAGCACGATTGATATCCATCAGATAACGGATCGTGCCCATCACGCCCGGTCGTCTCAACAAGTTGATGTCACGATGGGTGTCCATCCAACGGGAACCGTCGGAAGCCACCGTTGCCTCATGACCCATGCGTCGCAATTCTTGGGCGAGGCAGTTATGCATATTGCTGGCATCACCAGCGAACAAAATCTTCATAGCGGGTGCAAAAATAGTGTGTTTTTTGCATTTCATCAAAAAAAGCAGTACCTTTACCCCAACTTTATGGAAGTCTCAATCGTCATACCCGTCTATAACCGCGCTAACGTGGTTAGAGCCACACTGGATAGTGTGGTTGCTCAAACTTACCGTCCCTTGCAGGTCGTATTGGTGGACAACTACAGCACCGACGACACACTGCAAGTGCTTGAGACATTCAAGAAAGAGCATCCCGGTGAAGGTTTCAATGTGGAGATCGTGCGCGAGGAGCATCACACGGCTGGAGCCGCACGTAACCGTGGATTTGAGTACGCCACGGGCGAGTGGGTACTGTTTTTTGACAGCGATGACCTGATGGAAGAAGGACTGGTTGCTTCCTACGTGAAAATCATTAACAAAGCCAAAGCAAAAGACAAGCCATTGGATCTGATCAGCGCCAAATCCACCCTGGTTTTTCCTGATGGCAGCCAACGGCCCGCCCCGTTCCACAAACGCGACCTGTTTGCCCAACACATCCTGCACGGTCAACTTGCGACACAACGTTATGCTGTCAGACGGGAATTCTTTGCCAGCACCGACGGCTGGAACATCGACCTGCCTGGCTGGAACGATTGGGAACTGGGGCTGCGGCTCCTGATGGCTGCGCCTCACGTCGCCTATATGGGAGGGCAGTCGCGGGTTACCATCAACCACAACGGGGCTGATTCCATCACAGGCACCGAGTTCCACAGCCGCCAAGGCCAATGGGAACATGTGATTGACATCATGATTAACGAGGTGCGCTGCTCGCGCCTCAGAACGAAACACAAAATCAGATTCGAACGTTTGCTGGAGTACCGGCGCATGGTACTCGCCGCACAATATGAGCGCGAGGGCTGCTCTGAACTTGCCAAGCCATTGTGCCGCCAAGCCTATCAAGCCCTGCAAAAAAGCTACCGCAATTCCCGAAAATGGCGCTGGTTTGTCGGTCCCATGACACGCCGCCTGTTTACCCGAATCGCCAGCGGAAAGCGCGGTTCGGCACGCATCGCACGTCTGCTCTACTAACTTTGCAACCCGGTTGCACGTGATTGTGTCTATCTTTGCGGCAAACAATAACGCAAAGATATGGGACACGACCACAATCATCACTGCACATGCCACGATGACTGCCGCGCATCGGGCGGCATCATTACTCATGAACACGGCGAGGAATACATCAGCTGGTGGAAACCTGCTGTTTCTATTGTTTTACTCGTCACAGGCATCATCTTAAGTCATCTGGAAATCAGTTGGTTCCAGAATAATTGGGTTCGCATGGCATGGTTTGCCGTGGCATGGTTACCCACGGGGCTTGGCGTGCTGCGTGAAGCTATCGAGGCCGTGCACGAGGGCGATGCTTTCAACGAGTTCCTGCTCATGTCGGTAGCCAGCATCGGCGCATTCGCCATCGAGGAGTATCCCGAGGCCGTGGCGGTCATGGCACTGTACTGCATCGGTGAGGCCTTGCAGGACTGTGCTGTCAGTCGCGCCCGAGGCAACATCAAGAGTCTGATTACCTTTCGTCCTGACCACGCGGTCATTGTTGAGGGAGAACAACTCAGGAGCGTCGACCCGTCAGCCGTCAAGGTAGGCGACATCGTGGAAGTCAAGACGGGAGAGCGCGTACCCATCGACGGCACACTCATTAGCAATGCCGCAGCTTTTGACACTGCTGCGCTCACGGGAGAAAGCGTTCCGCGCGTCATCGAGCGTGGTGGAGAGGTGCTTTCGGGAATGATTGTCAGCGAGAGCACCGTGCGTCTCAAGGCGATTCGCCCTGCAAGCGAGAGTGCCGTCTCGCGCATCCTGTCGATGGTTGAGGACGCCACCGAGCGCAAAGCGCCCGCCGAACTGTTTATCAGGCGCTTTGCCCGCATTTACACCCCTGTCGTCATCGGAATGGCTGCACTGGTTATCATTGCACCCGGGCTATACTCGCTAGCCGTGCCCACTTTCAGCTATAATTTTTCCTCATGGCTGCACCGAGCCCTCATCTTCTTGGTCATTTCTTGCCCGTGCGCACTGGTCATCAGCATCCCGCTCAGCTACTTCGCAGGCATCGGTGCCGCCTCACGCCGCGGTATCCTGTTCAAGGGCAGTAACTACCTGGACGAGTTGTCGAGGATAGCCACGGTGGTTTTTGACAAGACCGGGACGTTGACCACAGGCGAATTCGCCGTGAGCGGCGTCCATGGGCTAACCGATGAGCAGCTCGCCATTCTTGCCGCCATCGAGCAGGACAGCCCCCACCCCATCGCTAAAGCCATCGTCAGGCACCATGAGCCAGCGGATGTTAAGATTGGTGACTTGAGGAACATCGCCGGCTACGGCATGAGTGCGTCTGTTAGCGACAGGACATGGCTGGTGGGAACAACCCGCCTGATGGAAAAAGAAGGTGTCAACTGCCCAGCCGAACTGCAAGATATTGAAGGGACGACGGTCGCTGTTGCTATCGAAGGCAAATACACGGGGCAGGTCTTATTGAGCGACAAGTCCAAAGACGATGCCGCCGAGGCCATCGGGGCCTTGAACCGTCAAGGCATTGCCACTGTGATGCTATCGGGTGACAGGCAGGCGCTTGTCAATGCCGTTGCGCAACAACTAGGCATTGATGAGGCACACGGCGACTTGTTGCCACAAGGCAAGGTGGAACACATCGAGAGACTGCGGAACAGAGGCATAAAGGTGGCATTTGTGGGCGACGGCATCAATGACGCGCCTGTGCTGGCACTGAGCGACGTGGGTATCGCCATGGGAGCCTTGGGCAGCGACATGGCTATCGAGACGGCCGATGTCGTCATCCAGACCGACCAGCCCTCACGCGTCGCCGAGGCCGTCACCCTGGGCAAGCGCACCCGACGCATCGTGGTGCAGAACATCGCATTTGCCATCGGTGTAAAGGCGCTTGTGATGGTTTTGGGGCTACTGGGCATCGCCACGATGTGGCAAGCCGTTTTCGCCGACGTGGGCGTCGCACTGCTGTGTGTTCTCAACTCCCTGCGCCTCATACGCCGCTAGCAGGAGGAGGCTCTCATGAAGAAAAAATATTCAAAGGAATTGCTTGTAATGCAATATTTAGTAATTTTGCAGCCGAATTATGAATATGTAACCTCCAATTTAAGAAAGTAATATGAAAAGACTATTTACCTTTTTCGCAGTCTTGCTGGTCATGCTGCCAGCACTTGCCAAATCATCGGGCAACAGCAAGGATTACACCGAGTCCGAATTAGTTTACCACACAGCAGCACCAGGCATCATGGCTATGGCCCGTAGCGACTTGTCCCAAATGGTCATGGCATATGACGTCACGATTACGCCCCGCGAGGGCAAAGCATATTTCCGCTGGGTACATCTGAATGAGAACGGTGTTGGCCAAGGATTCTGGACAAGGTGGCGTGACTACGATGAGCCCGTTTCATTTACCACAGCTGGGACCTATGTTCTCCAAACCTTTGCCCATGCAACAGGAAAAGAAGAAAGTTCTATCCTGAACGTAACTTTCAGGGTGAATTTCCTCGGCATGACAATGGCCCCCAGTATCACCTTGACACCATTTGGGCAGAGAGGGTACTATGTATCGCTCTCATCTTTCTATGACGCAGAAATCTACTACCGCTGGAGACATTATGATAGTAATACATGGTACCAGCAGCGTCTTTATACCGAACCCATTCCTTTCACCGAAGCGGGTAAGTACGTGTTAGAGGTCCATTGCGAAGATGACGCCTTGGGAGCATATATTGAGGTCCCCAGTGTTGATTACTTCAAGACCGGTGATGTGGATCACAACGGCGTCGTGGACATTAATGACTTGACAACACTCATCAATATGCTGATGGATATCGAGGTCATGATCGGAACAGGAGACGTGAATAAAGACGGCACAATTAACGTCAGTGACATCACCGCTCTCATCGACATACTCTTGAAACTCGATTGACCTTTGTGTCAAAACAGAAGATTTAAGGTGCACTTCATAATGTCTCGCCTATTTCATAAAGTAGGTGTAGCCCGTCTTCACTGATAGACAAGTGGGAACAAGTTGATTCTATTGGATGAAGCCTGCATGAAGTTGTTCAATCGGGAATACCATATCCCAATTCTTGCCCCAAACAATATTACCATTCTCAATTGAGAATTTACTAAACTTGCGTGGATCAAGATACTTATTGTACTGGGGATGTGGATGACGCCTAATAAAGTCACCGATATCAACAGTCTGTGTGCTGTTGTCACTAAATTGCAGGCAAACGGTCAAATTGCCCGCATCCGTCGCGCTTGTTATATACAACCTTTCCATAGTTACAAAAATCGCTAAAGTTTTATATAGCATATCGGGGCCTTGCCTGGGTGTAGGCAAGGTCCCGATAAATCTTTTGAGGGGCAGAGTTTCTCTAAACCCTAAACTTTCTATTTGGGCTGATGCCCAAATAGAAATCACTTCAGGCCGCGGTTGCGGAGCAGAGCGTCGGCATTTGGCAACTGGCCACGGAACTGCTTGTAGAGTTCCATCGGATCCATGGTGTCACCTGACTCAAGGAGTTTCTTGAATGCGTCGGCAGTAGCCTTGTCAAAGCAGCCTGCCTTCTCAAATGCCATGTAGCCATCGGCATCAAGCACCTGTGCCCAGAGGTAAGTGTAGTAACCGCAGGCATACTCGTCACTGGCGAAGACATGCTTGAAATAGGGGCTGCGATAGCGGAACTCGACGAGGGCAGGCATGTTGAGCTGGTTCTTCACATCCTGCTCAAAGGCCTTGACGTCGATGTTCTTCGCCTCGTCGGCGGTCCATGCCTTCTTGTGCCAGTACAGATCCATGAGGGCAGCACCCACGAGCTCGGTGGTCATGAAGCCCATATTGAACTGAGCGCTCTCGTTGAGTTTCTGCACAAGGCTGTCGGGGATCACCTCACCGGTCTTGTAGTGACGGGCGTAGTTTTTCAGCACTTCTGGCTCAAACGCCCAGTGCTCGTTGATTTGTGAGGGCAACTCAACAAAGTCGCGGTCGGTATTGGTGCCGGCCAGTCCACGGTACTGCACGCGGGTCAACATGCCGTGGAGGGCGTGACCGAACTCATGGAATACGGTCTGAACGTCATCCCAAGTGAGCAATGAGGGGGTGTCGCCCGAGGGCAATGCCATGTTACCCACATTATAGATAATGGGACGTACGTTCTCACCACCGTAGTTGTACGCCTCCTGCATGGCATTCATCCATGCGCCGGGACTCTTCACGGGACGGGGCAGGTAGTCAGTCATGAAGACAGCAAGGTGCTTGCCCTCGGCATCCTTCACGTCATAGACCTTGACCTCAGGATTGTACTTGGGCGCATCAGGCATTTCCTCGAAGGTGAGGCCGTAAAGCTTGTTGGCAGCGAAGAAAATACCGTTCTTCACCACGCTGTCGAGCACGAAGTAAGGACGCACGTCATCCTCGCTAAAGTTGAATTTCTCGGCTTTCACCTTTTCGGCATAATAGTAGTAGTCACAGGCCTCAATCTGGGCAGTGTCGCCGTGGGCAGCAGCATACTTCTGCATATCGGCAACCTCCTCATCGACCTTCTTGATGGCAGGACGCCAAAGCTGCATGAGCAGATCCTCGGCAGCCTTCGGAGTCTTGGCCATATAGGGATCGGTAGCATAGTCAGCGTAGGTGTTGAAGCCGAGCAGGTTGGCCTTTTGCTGACGCAGGAGGAGGATATTGCGGATGTTCTCGCTGTTGTCGTACTCATCGCCATGGCTGGCGGTAGAGGTGTAAGTCTCATACATCTTGCGGCGCAGGTCGCGGCTATCAGCATAGGTCAACACAGGAAGACGGGTGGCAGCGATGGCATTGAATGCCCACTGGCCCTTCTTACCCTTTTCGGCAGCAAGCTTGGCTGCGTTCTCGATGATGGTTTCGGGAAGGCCAGCGAGTTCGTCCTTGTTGTCCACAAAGAAAACACATTCGCTCAAGTCATGCTGGATGTTGTTGCCAAACTTGAGATTGAACTCACCCAGTTTGCGGTTGATTTCCTTGAGAGAGTCCTTCTGAGCGGCGGTCAAGAGCGCGCCGTTGCGAACGAACTTCTTGTAGTACTTCTCGGTGAGACGCTTCTGGATAGGATCCATACCCAACTTGTCGGCGTTGTCATAGGCAGCCTTTACCTTAGCGAACAGGCTGTCGTTCATATACATGGCATCGCTCTGTGCCGTCAGCTTGGGCATCAGGGTCTCGGTGAGTTTCTGCATCTCCTTGGTGTTGTCACTCTCGCTAAGCGCATACAGCAGGGCAGACACCTTAGTCAGGGTTTTGCCGCTGTTGTCGAGTGCTAAGATGGTGTTCTCGAAATTAGGCTCGGCCGTGTTCTTGATAATGGAATCGATCTCGGCGTTCTGCTCCTCGATACCAGCCAGAACGGCAGGCTTATAGTCAGCATAGGTGATCTTGTCAAACGGCGGGATGCCGTACTCGTTTTCGTAATCCATCATAAACGGATTGTTCTCGTTAGATTTCTTCTCGCTGCAACTCACAAGTGTGAGGGCTACCAAGGCGAGAACAGTGATTAAAACTTTCTTCATGTCAAATAAATGTTTAATACTTGGTTTTTATCAATGATTATCGGTAATATCAATATCAAACGACACCATCAACGGATAATGGTCACTACTGCCGCCTGTCAAACGCTGGGCGGCAATCGGACGCACGTCACCACGATAAAAGACGTGGTCAATGCGATATGGCAAGTGGTGGCGGTTATAGGTGGGAGCATAGCCGGTGCCAGCATCGCTCCAAGCATCGTTCAAATCATTGCCTCGGATGACTCGATACACATAGGAGGCCGTAATATCGTTCATGTCACCGCACACGATAAGGTTCTCAGGCGACTCGTCAAAGGCTTGACGCAGGGCCGCGGCATTCTCACTCCGCAGGGCGAATGAGCGGCGCATGCGTTCCATCGACGAGGGTTTGACATCAGGCGAAACCCGCACTGTCGCACTCTTTCCGAAGCCCAGATGGTAGGACTGTAGCCTGAAGTCCACCAGCCGCAGTTGCTTGCCGCTCGGCAAGGTCAAGTCAAAGGCTCTAGCAAGATAGGACGTTTGCTCCCTATTGTAACTCAGCGGGGTGCGTGAATGCTGCAATTTTCCCACCGGCTGGGTCGTGAACGGGTATTTGGACATGATATTCAGACCCTCGTTGCCATTATAGCAATAAGGATACCTGGCCATCACCTCGGGCAACTGCGGTTTTACTGAGGGTATCTCGTCCCAGCCAAGTCCGCCCGCGCTGCCCTCCTGCAGAAGGACAACATCGGGGTTGGCGTCAAGTATCAGACGTATTGAAGCCGACGGCTGAGCGCTCAAACTGGGTTCATTATAGTTAAATCCCAGCACATTATAAGTCATCACATTGAGGATCAAAGTGGTGTCGGCGGGGATAGCGGGTTTGTCATCGCCCGAATTCAAGGGCACAAACAATTTGATTACCGTAGCAGTAGCCACCAGTCCAATTACCACGAGCAGCACAGACAACCACTTTCGCCAGATCAATGCCATAAGCAGCAACACCAACACCAGAATGAGCATCGGCATATAGGCTAATGACATAAACGGTGCCAGGAAAAACTGTTGCGGATTGATCGCTCCTGCATGGGCACAACACACCATGATCAGAACCGCGACCAGTGTGACAATATCAAAAAACCTGCTTTTTTTCTTTTTGCGTCTATATTTATCGTAATCAGCCATATAATCTTTTAGAGAACATTTTAAGGTGAACGGCGCCGGGAGGCTTTGAATAGTTTTTCCTTCTCCTCATCGGTCAGCGCATCATAACCGGCCACTTTGATTTTACCCAAAATGATATCTAACTCATCCTCATTGACCTGGTTAGTGCCAGCCTGATGAGGTTGAGCGGATTTGCCGCCACGAGGCACATCACTGGATTTTTTCTTGAACTCGGGGAACTTGAATGAGCGGCCATTAAAGAAACCCGAAATGGCATCAATCAGGGCATTCAGGGGGCGGGTGATATCGTGGCCTGACTTCATGCGCAAGGCAAACCATATTCCCACAAAGGCACCGCCCAGGTGCGCGATGTTAACCCCTATGTTATTGGGATTCAAGCCCAACAGGTCAATAGACACAGTAACAATGGCAATCCACTTGATCGACACCTCGCCGAAAAACAGAAGTCCTATCTTATAGTCGGGCGCATAAACCGCCGTTGCCACGACAACGGCAATGACCGAAGCCGAGGCACCCAGCATAAACCCTTGGTTTCCCGAGAAATAAGGAAACAAATTATAGGCCAGCAAATACAATACAGCGCCGCCAAAGCCGCCCAGCAGATAGACGCCTGTCATCTGTTTGGGTGAGAAATACTCCATGAAGATGCGTCCAAGCCAATACAGCCACAGCATGTTGAACAGGATGTGGAGCAGCCTGTAGTGGGCAAACATGTACGTCAGCAGTGTCCATGGCCTCTTCAAGAGTAGACCCAGATCACTGGGCAGTTCCACCCATCGCAGCAACGAATCAACCTGCACATTCATGAGTAGAGCGCCAATCGATACAATACTTATCAGGATGAAGACAGCGATGTTGATGAATATGATTCTCATCAGCATCGAGCCCTGAAGGTAATTGCGCTTGATTTCGTCAATAAAAGCCATTGCCACGAGTCAGCGTGCCATTATGTTTCCAATACAACACCATGATGATGCCGGCAATCATGCCTCCCAAATGCGCAAAATGAGCTACACCTGCAAAGGTTCCTGTTATACCTAACCAAAGCTCGATGATTCCAAATGCCAGAACTACCCACTTGGCCTTGACCGGGAATGGTATTGGAATGATGTATAAACTCAAATTCGGGAAAATCAGACCAAACGCCACAAGAATGCCGAATATCGCCCCCGAAGCGCCTACAACAGGTATATATATGCCCTGCATCGTAAATTGCCACACCAGTTCCTGGCACAGTGCAGCTCCCAATCCACACGAGATGTAATAGAACAAGAACCGCTTGGATCCCATCACCCGCTCCAACAGGCTACCAAACATCCACAGTTGGAACATGTTAAAGAAAATGTGCGTCCAACTGGCATGCATGAACATGTGGGTGAAAGGTTGAGCGATGTTAAACTCGCTCAATTGCCAATAGTATAATCCTAGCCATAGCCTCAAGTCAACCTTACTCGTCTGTAGGAGCACAAGAGTGGCCAACCACATAATCACGTTGATGATAAGCAGGTGCTTGGTCACAGGCATAATCGATGACCACAACGACCGATTATTGTATTGCATATTCTAAAGTCTCGTTATCAAATAAATTACCGCACAAAAATAGCGAAAAAGTCCCTATATCTTGTGTTTTGGCGCTAAAAAAAAACCAAAAACACTATTTTTTGCCCAAAACGCTTATTTTTTTTGCCATTTTTTTTGGTGAACGTGTTGTTTTACTTATATTTGCGCAAAGAAAACTACAATATTTTATTCACATATTTAATTTTTCATTAAAAACTTACATTATGAACAAGACAGAATTAGTACAAGCAATCGCCGAAAAGGCTAATTTGAACAAGACTCAGGCTAAGGCCGCTTTGGATGCAGGTATCGATGCTATCGAACGCGCTCTCAAGGGTGGTGACAAGGTTGCCCTGATTGGTTTTGGCACATTCCAGGTTGTAAAGAAGGACGCCCGCGAAGGCATCAATCCCGCAACCAAGGCTAAGATCAAAATCCCCGCAAAGAAAGTCGTTAAATTCAAAGCTGGTGCCGAACTGGCCGCTAAGGTTAACACCAAGAAATAATAAGGACTATTCTAGACAGCTAAGGTTTTTTAAGCCTTCAGCAAACTTATCTATACCTGTCTCGTCGTGATGTGTCGAGACAGGTTTCTTTTATTGCAAATCTCATCCAGGCAAAGTACTGATTCTCCTAGCATTCCCACCATAATCAGATACTATCGTCCCACCATTGTAAACGATCTGGTCTCCCCTATTTTTTAATAAAAAAAATCTCCTATTCCAATCATTTTTATTGTTTTCAATATTTTTTGATTATTTTTGTGGTTTGAATTGTTATCTGAAATGCAGAAATAAGGAATGAGACTAACATTATTCAATGATTCAATAACCAAAAAACATGATTGCTTATGAAAAAGAAAATCGCTAACAACAAATGGTTGCGCAAGATGTGGCTATTAGCCGGATGTTTGTGCATGGCCTCAGCAGCTCAAGCCGCAAGCGTGACTGTTGACGGCATCAACTACACAACCAAGACCGACGGTACCGCCACCATCGCGAAGTACACGATCATCAAAGCCACTGCCGACACACCTGCCGACACGTTGTTCTACTCGGGCGACATAGTTATTCCCGAGAAGTTCACCTACGACAACAAGGAATATACGGTAATCGCAACGGCTGCCAATGCATTTCTGGACTGCAGGGATTTGACTTCGGTTACCTTGCCGGCAACATGTGTGACAATTGCCCGCAACACCTTCAAGGGTTGTTCCAAACTTACCGTGAGCCCCATTCCCGAAACTGCAACGAGTGTGGGTAGCGGTGTGTTCAACGGCTGCACCAGCCTGGAAGAAATCACCATCGTACCGGGATGGAACAAACCCATCAGCGAGGAGTTCGCCAACTGTCCCAACCTCAAGCGACTGATCATCGCCGATGGTTCCACCCCCGTGGTAATGAAGGTGACTGCCTTTGGAGCCTCGTCTGAAGCACGTGTGGCCATCAACAGTATCGAATACATCTACATGGGTCGCAATGTTGACGCCAGCGCCTATTTGAACAACGAGCAGCCCTTTCACAACATGGGATCGCTGAGAACGCTTGTCATTGGTGGCACAACCACAGCCATCCAGAACACCACGTTCCAGGGCTGTACCGCGCTTCAGAATGTGACCTTTATGGAAGGCAACCAGATGTCAAGCATCGGCTCCAGCGCCTTTGCCAGCTGTACATCGCTGACCAGCATCGACATTCCCGCAGGTGTGACCGTCATTGAGCAGAACACTTTCAACAACTGCCACAACCTGAGGAATGTGACCATGGGCAATGCTGTGACCAGCATCGGCATCACGGCATTCTACAATACTGGGCTCACCTCGTTCACCTTCCCCAGTGCCCTTACATCAATCGGCCAAAGTGCGTTTGAGAACAGCAAGCTGGCTGGCGAGATCGTGTTGCCTAATGCTTTGACCTCCATTGGCGCACAGGCGTTTTCCAGCACCCAACTGACTGGCGTGACTATCCCCGCCAGCGTGACCAGCATCGGTCAGGCGGCATTTGCACCCATCCCCACGCTTGCCAACATCACCCTTGCTGAAGGCAATCCCAATTTCAAATTGGATAACGGCGTGCTACTGAATGCCACAGGCACCCGACTGCTGGTAAGCGCCCATGAGGGTAACATCGGCACAGCCTACAGCAATGCCATTGTAACGAGCATCGACAACTTCGGTTTAGCCTACGCGCCCTTCACCAGTGTTGACCTGCCAGCACTCTCGACTATCGGCAACTTCGGCTTTGCCTATAGCGACATCGAGTCCTATACGCTCGCCAACAATGTTACCGTAGGCCAAAACGTGTTTGCAGGCTCGGCATTGCAGTCCATCGTCATCGCCGAGGGCCGCAACGAGATTCCTCAGGGACTGTGCGCCCAGTGTCTGCAGCTCACCAGCGTGACACTGCCCAGCACGACCACCAACATGATGCGCAACTGCTTTGAGGGATGCGTCTCTCTCGAGGAAATGGAAATTCCTGCTAACGTCAATTACATGGAGCCCGGTTCGGTTCCCGCTACCATCAAGGTGCTCCGTGTGCTCAACGTCAACACTCCCGCGCTTGCCGCAGGCGTGTTCAACGAGAGTCAGGGCGACGTCATCTGCAAGGTGGCTCCCGGCTCAGTTAATGCGTTCAAGAACGCCAACCAGTGGCGCTACCTGAACATCGTGGCCGACGAGACGATTTCGGGCGAAGGCTCAACCCTTGGCTGCCCCACCGGACTGTATTTCGCTACTACAGACGGCAACCTGATGTACAAAGACGAGAACGGCAATATCGTGAACACCAACTTCAACGCCGGTGCCCACGCTTTCACGCTGCACAGCTACAAGAACCGCGTTTATGTGGCTGTTGCCGGCCAGCGCTTCACCTACCAGGATCCCAACCAGCCTCTGGGTGACGGTGAGCTGTTCTACGTGAACAACACCAACGGTATCTTCTATCGCGTGACCGTATTAAATAATGTGGGATACGCACCCAGCGAGGACCCGTTCACGATGTTCATCGACAAGAACGAGAACAAGATCTACATCAGCGACCGTAACGTGGGTATCCATGAACTGAATGCCGACACCACGGGTCTTTATGGCCAGCAGCCGTTCCTGTTGCAGAACCAATGGCTACCCTACTATAATGACGAGATCAGCTGGGGTTCCATCACCGGTGGTTTCACCCAGGACAAGAACGGCATCTTCTGGATGAGCAAGAAGTTCAACGGCATCTGCCTGTTGCGTTTCAAGAAGGGCGACATCTATCCTGATGGCGGTCAGGGTCACACCAAGCATTACAATGCCTTGTTCAAGGACGCCATCATCAAGACCTTCTACCTCGATGAGGAGAACGGCTACCTGTACATGCAGGTACAGACCGACCCCAACGGCTGCGTTCCCGGCATCTACCGCATCGCGCTGAACAAGATCGAGAATCTGGAGACTGGTGCAGATGTTGAAGGCAACGAGAATCTGCGCATTTCGGACTGCGAACTCATCGATGACTCCCCCATCAAGGTTGAAGGCAACGAGGACAGTGGTGAACTTGCTAACGTTGCACAGATCAACAGCGACGGTGAGTTTATCTACTGGAGTTACATCGCTCCTGCCAGCGATGCCGAGGCTATCCGCAACAGTGTGCCCCTGGATCCCAACAATCCCTTGCACAAGAGCGGTATCAAGTGCCTGCCCGCAAAGGCCAATGAAGACGGCACTATGCCTACCACAGTAACATTCGCTGTCGAGAACGTTTTGGCATACGGTGTTTGCGGCGCTATCTTCGAGGGTGATGAGCCTGGTCCCGAACCTCTCAAGGGTGACGCAAATGGTGACGGTGAAGTCAACATCAGCGATATCAGCTACATCATCGACATCCTCCTCGGCAATGGTGAGGGTGGTGACGTGAACGGTGACGGCGAGCTCAATATCAGCGATATTAATTTCATCATCAATATCATCCTGAGCAATTAATAAAGCCCGTGACAAATCATGAATTAGTAGGGCATGCCAAAATTTTGGCATGCCCTACTAATTCACAGCTACTAATCAAGTTTAGAACATATATGCCAAGCTGATTGTCCAGCAGTTGTCCTTGCTGCGGTCATTTCCGTCGTTGCAGTTGACCTGGGCACAGTTCAAGTCCCTGGTCAAACCGATGCTATAGGTTGCAGACAGCCTCAGGTGGTTCAACAGATCGGCTCCGGCACCCACATTCCACGAAACGCTCGTTTTACTGTTTTCACTATTACTGGGCTCGCCATCCTTGAAAAGGACTGAAAAATCAGGACCTGTGAAGGCATAAGGTGCGATAATCCTCTCGGCTACGGGGACAGAGAGACGGTAGCGTGCATAAACAGGGATATCGATATAGTGGCTCTTGAACACTTCGTCGCCTTTAGTGATATTGTTGGCACTGCGATGGGTGTACATTGCCGAGGCCTCAACACCCAAACCCAAAATAGGCACATTCACATCCAACACCAATCCGCCGGAATAGCCAATACGGTTGTCGCTGTCTATCATGTCACTACCCATGCGGGCCTTGTTCATCGTGATACCGCTACGCAAACCCAGGCGGACCTGTGCCATCGAAGGCAGTGCGATCATTAACACAAATGCTATCATCATGGTGCGCAACACTGCAGCACTGCTTGTGAGCTGTTGATAACGGTTGTTCTTGCTCTCGTTCCGGGCCTCGCCCTTTGATGTAATCTTGCTAGTCATAATTCTTGTTTTTTTGTGATTAATATTTTTCTTTGACACAAAATTACAACCGGCAAAACTGCGGTTCCAAAGTTTTTAAAGCTTATTGGATGAAAGGTACCGATTAATGTAGGAAATGATTTCCAGGGGTTGAAAACGGCCTGATTTTTCATTCATTTTGCGGTTTAGCCTGTCCGCAATACATTATTTATATTTATATATAATAATTATAAAGTCCGGGAATTGCATCAAAAAAAACGGGGACCGCAGGAGGAGTATGGACACAAAAAATGGATTAACCATTCTATTATCCAACAGTATAGTTAATCCGAAACTCTTTAATAAATTAAAAATAATTCTTTCCCTTTATGCGCTACAAAGATAATATCATTTTCGCACATACAAAACTTTTTCGTTATTTTTTTAAAAAAAATTTCAAACCAAAAATTACGTATCGGATATTTACCAGCAAAAAGCATTAATTTTCAGGCAAGGTACATATCATGCCGACTTGCGCTTTCCGGCAATCTTTTCAATCACTAGTGCGATGGCGCCATCGCCCGTCACATTGCAAGCCGTCCCGAAACTATCCATCGTGATGTACAGGGCAATCATAAGGGCTTGCTGATCGGCCGTGAAGCCCAAAATCGACTGTAACACGCCTAATGCCGCCATGATGGCACCGCCCGGCACACCCGGCGCAGCCACCATCATCACACCCAGCATCAGAATAAATCCTGTGAACAGCCCCAGGTCAATAGTACCACCCTGCATGAGCAGCAAAGCCACAGCACACGCTGTGATCTTCATCGCACTACCGGATAGATGAATGGTCGCACAAAGGGGCACCACAAAGCCGCCGATGCCATCACTCACACCGTTCTTCTTGACCTGCCTTAAGGTCACAGGAATCGTAGCAGCCGACGAAGAGGTGCCTAATGCCGTAAAATAGGCAGGCAGCATGTTATAGAGCGACCTGAAAGGGTTGCGCCTCGTAATCGCGCCAGCAATACAGTATTGGAACACCAGCAGAAAGATGTGCATCACAAAGATGACACCAATAATGGCAATGAACACATTGATGATGCGCCAAGCCTGGCCAGTGTAGGACATGTTCAAGAAGATGGAGAAGATATACAGGGGCAAAATCGGTATCAGCGCGACCTCAATTGTCTTGGTGATGATGTCACGGAACTCATCGAACACCCGTTTCAACTGCGGAGACTCGAAAAATGAGATACCCAATCCCATCACAAAGGCAATGACAAGGGCGCTCATCACATCTAAAATGGGCGGAATCTCGATATTAAAGAACGGCTGCAATTCCTCGGCTGTGGCAACGACTTGTGCCGCCTGGCCACGGTCAATGAGCGAGGGAAAGATGCCCGTGCTCACAAAGTAACTCAAATAACCCGAGAAAACCGTATCGCCATAGGCTATCAGTGCCGTGATCAGCAACAACCGGCCTGCCCCCTTACCGATGTCGGCAATAGCTGGAGTGACCAAACCGACAATAATCAGGGGAATGAGGAAGGAGAGAAAATGGCTGAAAACACTGTTAAAAGTGACGAAGCACCTCACAGCCCATTCCGGGAAAAAGGTGCCACATAACACGCCAAGAATGATGGCGATAATAATGCGCGGCAACAAGCCAATCTTGGATAATTTCATGCGATTTGCGGTATTTTTTGACAAAGGTAATACTTTTTGGCGTATATTTGCGTTTCAAAACGATGAGTATGACAGAAATCATCAAATATGACCGCTCGATGCAAACCCAATGGAATGAGTTTGCCCTACAAAGCCGTAACGGCACATTCCTTCATCGGCGGGAATATATGGATTACCACAGTGACCGATTCACAGATTGCTCGCTGATTGCCCTGCACGACGGGAAGCCATGTGCCATGTTACCGGCTTGTGTCGATGGCGATACGCTATGGTCTCACCGGGGGCTCACCTATGGCGGCTGGCTGCTGCCATACAAGCACTTTGATGCCGCTGTCATGCTTGAGGTGATGGACGCCGCTGTAATGTGGATGCGCGACAACCACCTGAATCGCCTCGTCTACAAGCCTGTGCCACACATCTATCACCGGTACCCATGCGAGGAGGACCTGTATGCCTTGTTCAGGCATGGTGCCACACTCACCGAGACCAATATTTCGACCACAATCGACCTCACACATCCTATTCCCCTGGACCGCGGTAACAAGAGTGGAGCCAATGCCGCACGCAAGGCAGGAATCATCGTGGGGCCAAGCGATGACTGGCAAGGCTATTGGGAACTGCTCTCGTCGCTGCTTGGTGAGCGCTATGACACCCGTCCTGTACACACGCTTGACGAAATGCAACTGCTGCAATCAAGGTTCCCTAAGGAGATTCGCCTCTACACAGCCACTCTCGGCCAGGAGATACTGGCAGGTGTGGTAATGTATCTGTCGGTTCCTGTAGCGCATTGCCAGTATATCGGCGCTTCGCGTCAGGGCAAGGACAGCAAGGCGTTGACCCTACTGTTCCAGCACCTGATCCAGGAAAGCAAGAGCATGGGCTTCCGTTACTTTGACTTCGGCATATCCAACGAGGACCACGGACGCTACCTCAACGAGGGACTTGTAAGGCAGAAATCCCGTTTAGGCGGCCGCGGCATCACCTATAACACATTCGAAATTCTCCTGTAATACCTGATATGTCTAAAGGACAAGGCAATATATCACGCATGGCGATGAAGGCGATGGGTATCTTCGGGGGTGTCCAGATTATGGGCATCCTGTGTTCCATCATCCGCACCAAACTGGTGGCCCTGTGGATTGGTCCTGTAGGCATTGGGCTTTTTGGACTATTCAACAATGCGTTGGAACTGATTTCCACAGGCACAAACCTCGGCATCCGTTCCAGTAGCGTGCGCGACATCTCACAAGCCACCGAGAACCGTAACTCTAGCGCTACAGCCCGCATCATCACGGTCGTGCGCAAGTGGTCCCTTTGGCTTGGACTTGCCGGAGCCTTGCTGACCCTGGTGATGGCGCCATTGCTCAGCCAAGTCACCTTCGGGGACTCGACACACATCTGGGGCTTTGTGGCTTTGAGCATTGCCGTACTGTTGCAGGCGCTCACCAACGGTGAGTATGCCGTGCTGCAAGGCACGGCGCGACTCAAACGCCTGGCAAGCGTGACCCTGTGGGGTACCATCGTCGGATTAGTGGTATCAATCCCCCTGTTCTACCTGATGCGTGAACAGAGTATCCTGCCATCGATTATCGCCTATGCATTGGCGCTGGCACTATTCGCTTGGCTGTTCCGCAGCCGGGAGTATCCACCTGTCCAGACCACAAGGCGTGAGACGTTTGACATGGGCAAGGGCTTCGTCAGACTGGGCATCTATATGACTTTGGGCAACTTTGCCACCATTCTCGCCAGCTACGCCTTCAATGCATGGCTCAACGTGAACGCAGGAACCGACCAAGTGGGTTTTTACCAAGCAGGTTACACGCTCATCAACAAATACACCGGACTAATCCTCACGGCACTGGGCATGGAATACTACCCTCGCCTGTCGAAAGTTGCCGAGAGCCGACTGAGGTTACGCGCCTTCGTCTCACAAGAGATTAATGTGGCCATGGCGGTCATGGCGCCAGTCGTGGCCCTGTTCATCCTGTTGCGCGAAGTGGTGGTGTGGATTCTTTACACGCCCGAGTTCAATGTCATCCTCACCTTCGTCTCTTGGGGAATGATTGGCACCGTGCTGCGCACCATGTCGTGGTGTCTGGCATTCACCGTTCTTGCCAAGGGTGACGGCAAGACATACTTGTGGACCGAGATTGCCAGCGCCATCATTAACCTGGTGCTCAACATCGTGTTCTACCGTTGGTGGGGACTCACGGGACTGGGTATCGCTTTCTTTGTGTCCTATCTGCTCTACACGCTTATCATCGCCGCAGTCTATTTCAAGAACTACCATTTGAGTCTCACACGCGCCAGTTTCCTCAACCTGCTGTGGACGCTTGCTGTGGCAGCCAGTGTGATGGTGTGCGTCGAAACCGGTTCCCCCATAGCTGCCGGCATTATCACCATAGTCAGCATCGCTGCCAGCAGCCGCCAAATCATCACCCTTTGGAAACGCCGATAAACACTACTGATTACAGTGGTAATTTTGATATTTAACGGTTAAAATAAATGAATAAAGTTCATTTTATAAGCGTTTTATTACCCAAATCCCAAATTTTTAATATACCTTTGCAGCGTTAAACCAAATATTAACCGCGAGGGATCTCACATTCACAAGTTGAGATTCTTCTAATTTTTTGAATCTTAAAAATTTAGAAAAACAGTATTTAGCATGGCTATTACTTACATGACACAGGAAGGCTACGACAAGAAAATGGCCGAACTTTCCCATCTTGAAAACGTTGAACGACCCGAGGTGGTACGTGCCATCGTTGAAGCCCGCGACAAGGGAGACCTTTCGGAGAATGCAGAATACGATGCAGCAAAAGAGCGTCAAGGGATGCTCGAAGCCAAGATTGCCGAACTCAAAAGTCTCATCGCATCGGCACGCATCATCGACGAAAGCAAGATCTCTACCGACGAGGTTCAGTTACTCACTAAAGTCACTATCCGCAACCTCAAGAACAAGGCAACAGTGACCTATACCATAGTCACCGAAACCGAAGCCAACCTGAGGGAAGGCAAAATATCGGTCTCGACCCCTATCGCCAAAGGGCTGCTCGGTCACAAAGTGGGCGAGAAAGTCGAGGTTCAAGCACCTGCCGGACTGATGAAGTTTGAAATCCTTAAAATCGAGATTTAAACACTATGGCAACAATTTTCAGTAGAATCGCCGCTGGCGAGATTCCCAGTTACAAAGTCGCCGAGGACGACCGCTACTATGCGTTCCTCGACATCAATCCCATGGCTAAGGGGCACACCCTGGTTATCCCCAAACACGAGGTGAACTACATGTTCGACCTCGACGAGGAAGAGTATGCCGGACTGTGGGCTTTTGCCCGCAAGGTAGCCATGGCACTTGAGCAGGCCGTGCCCTGCAAGCGTATCGGAATCAGTGTTCTGGGTCTTGAAGTGCCCCACTGCCACATCCACCTCGTACCACTGCAGAGCGAGAAGGACATGGCTTTTGGCGGCCCCAAGTTGACCTTGCCTGCCGAGGAGATGCAGGCTATCGCCGACGCTATTGCGGCAAAACTCTAAGAATCAAAATTCTAAAATAATTACAAAAAGGCGCCTGTCTCGGCGCCTTTTATATGAAACAGACACGATGAACACGATTTGGATTGTACTGCCCATCCTGACCCTGCTGATGTTTGAGCTGGGTCTAAATTTGAAAATTGAAGACTTTAAGCTGTTCAAGACACGTCCCAAGCCTGTGCTGGCGGGTCTGATCGGTCAGATTGTGGTGTTGCCCGTGCTGGCATGGCTCATCGGCAAAGCATTGGGTCTGGAACCGATATTCCTTATCGGCTTTGTGCTGATCGCATGCTGTCCCGGCGGCAGCTCATCAAACGTGTTCTCGATGCTTGCCAAAGGTGATGTCGCCCTGTCGGTGTCGCTCACCGCTTGCAGCAGTATCATCACGATGGTGACAGTGCCCATCATCATGGAGTGGGTCACCCTGGCGGCTGGCAGTGCCGTTGATGTGCATCTGCCCGTGGGCAAACTGTTCATGCAGAACATCGTGCTGATGTTCCTGCCCATCGCTGTGGGTATCGCCGTGAAGAAGAAATGGGCGCTTGCTGCCGAAAAGATGCACAACGTGTTGTCGCGCATCGCCTTCCCTGCCCTGATCTTTCTGGCAACCGTGTTCTTCATCCAGAACCGTACCGCCATCATCGACAGTTTTGGACAACTGGGTCTGTCGGTGAGCGTGCTCATCCTGCTCGCCATGGGCAGCGGAGCCTTGCTGTCACGCGTCATGAGCCTGACAGGCAAGGAACGTCGCACCATTGTCATCGAGGTAGGCATGCAGAACGCCGCCCAGGCCATCGCCATTGCCAGCAGCCCGTTGGTGTTCAACAACGACTTCATAGCGATTCCCGCCATTATCTATGCGCTGATGATGAATGTCATTCTCATCACCTACGTCGCAATAATCAAGAAAAAGTAAAAAAGGTAACAAGTCCTTTTGGGACATCATTTGGTCCAAAGCAACAGGGAATAATATCTGGATTCGCCTTGGAACCTTTTTCCGCCTTCTGTTTTCAGGTACCATGCCGTCTCTTTGTTCCATGATTCGGCTGGTAATTCCAAATCGCCGGTATTAATGGATTTGATGTATTTCCAGATCGGGACGATCAGCTCCTCTCGATAGAGGCCATTCCATTCCCGATGGACCGACAGGCGCTGATCAGGTGCCAGAGTCGCCACTTTGCTGCTGTCGTTCTGATAATGTATGGTCACACTATCATTCTCCTCGATGTCATAGCCCTGATAAGGTGACGTCATGATTTCCTTATAGAAAGTGACCGACACCGTATCACTCGTCTTGTTAATGATGCTGTATTCCACCGACGATATCGGGTCGCACGAGGCAAGTGAAAGCAAAACTGCAACTACAGCAACCCACAGCGATATTTTGAAGATTCCCATTTTTCTCAAGACAGTCTTAATGTTTGCTATATATTCTAATAAACGAACACACAAGTCTAAATCTTGCATCTAATTCAAAAAAACGTTACAAGAATGCGAATTATGTGATTCCAAAGTGATCAGCACTTCTGATTAGATGATTTTTGACTAAAAAATAAATCGTTAATAAACCTTATAGTTCCTGCTGATGGCATGATAGTTGCGGGATTTTTACTAAATTTGCAGGTTAAAAATCAGATATAATCGCAAAAAGAATAATGTCACAAGACAAACAGAACCAAATAGAGGAGCCTGTTGCTGACGCGGGTCAACAGGGATCGAGCGATTTTGGCGGATATGACCGCCTGGTGACGCTCTCGCCGCGTGAGCACATCCGCCAGCGCCCCGGCATGTATATCGGCAAACTGGGTGACGGTTCCCAGAATGATGACGGTGTATATGTCCTCATCAAGGAGGTTATCGATAACAGCATCGACGAGTTCAACACGGGCTACGCCAAGCCCAATATCGATATTGACGTCGTGGACGGCACAGTGAGCATCCGTGACTATGGCCGCGGCATCCCCTTGGACCAAGTGAAGGACGCATCGTCCAAGATGAACACCGGCGCGAAATATGACACACAGACCTACAAGCGGTCTGTGGGTCTGAACGGTGTGGGCATCAAGGCCGTGAACGCCTTGTCCACCGAGTTCTACATTCGCAGCGTGCGTGACGGCCAATGCTCATCGGTACTCTACCACGAGGGCATCGCCAAGGAAGAAAGCGGCATCATCGCTGCTATCCAGGGCGAAGAGAACGGCACGCTCGTACGCTTCAAGCCCGACAACAGCATATTCAAGAATTACGAGTTCCGCGAGGAGTACATCGAGCAGATGATCAAAAACTACTCCTATCTGAACACTGGACTCACCCTCACGTTCAACGGCAAGAAGTACCACTCACGCAACGGTCTGAGCGACCTGGTGAAAGAAAACATGACCAACGACCCGCTGTATCCGCTCATGCACTTCACCGGTGACGATATCGAGGTGGTCATCACCCATGCAGCGCAACTGGGCGAGGAGTTTTACTCGTTTGTCAACGGTCAGCATACTACACAGGGCGGTACGCACCAGAGCGCATTCCGAGAGGCCTTGTCGAGGACCATCAAGGAGTTCTATGGCAAAAACTTCGAGTACAGCGACATCCGCAACGGCATCGTTGCCGCTATCAGCGTCAAGGTCGAGGAACCCGTGTTTGAATCACAGACCAAGATCAAGTTGGGAAGCAGCATCATGTGGAAAGACGGCCCCACGATCTACAAGTTCATCAACGACTTCATCAAGCGCGAGTTGGACAACTACCTGCACAAGGCACCCGAGACCGCCGAGGTGCTGCTGAAAAAGATCCAGGATAACGAGCGTGAGCGCAAGGCCATCGCCGGTGTGAGCAAGCAGGTGCGCGAGAACGTCAAGAAAGCCGCCCTGCATAACGACAAGCTCCGCGACTGCCGCGTCCACTTCAATGACTCACGTGCTCCCAAGGACAACGACCGCCGTGGAGAGAGCGCCATCTTCATTACCGAGGGGTTGTCGGCAAGCGGCAGCATCACCAAGATTCGCGACGTAGAGACCCAAGCGGTATTCTCGCTGCGAGGTAAGCCGCAGAACACCTATGGCATGGATCCCAAAAGGGTTATCACCAATGTGGAATTCGCCATGCTGCAATCGGCCCTAAACATCGAGGACGGCATTGATGGACTGCGCTATAACAAAGTCATCATCGCGACTGATGCCGATGTCGACGGTATGCACATCCGCCTGTTGCTATTGACCTATTTCCTGCAGTTCTGCCCCGAGCTGATCAAGACAGGACACCTGTATATCCTGCAGACACCGCTCTTCCGCGTGCTCAACAAGAAAGAAGCCAAGCGCAAGACACGCACGACCAAGCGTGAGGCTAAACCACAAAAGGTGGAGACCTACTACTGCTACAATGACGAGGAGCGGCTGGCCGCACTCGACAAATTGGGCGAGAACGCCGAAATCACCCGATTCAAAGGACTGGGTGAGATTTCTCCCGACGAGTTCAAGGACTTCATCGGTCCCGAGATGCGTTTGGATCGCGTGCAGTTGCGCAAGGAGGACTCCGTGAAGCAAATGCTGGCATTCTTCATGGGCAAGAACACCATGGAGCGCCAGATTTTCATTATTGACAACCTAGTGAATGAAGATGATGAAGACATCACAATCCATTGATAATGAGGGAATGCGAATCGCATTATTTCCTGGTTCTTTCGATCCCTTCACCCGCGGGCACGAGTCCATCGTTCGCCGAGCGTTACCCTTATTCGACAAGTTTATCATTGCTATCGGCGTGAATGCCGACAAACGGTCGTTCATGACCATGGAGCAACGCAAAGCGTGGATAGAAAGCATCTTCCAGCATGACCCGCAAGTGGAAGTCATCACCTACAGCGGTATGACTGTTGATGTGGCACGCGAGGTAGGAGCCAGGTTCATTGTACGCGGGGTGCGCCTCATCCAGGATTTTGAGAACGAGAAACACCTTGCCGAGGTGAACCGTGACCTATCGGGCATTGAGACCATATTGCTTTACACTCTTCCCGAATACAGCCACATCAGCAGCAGTATCGTTCGCGAGCTAGTGAGATATGGACAGGACGTGAGCCCCTATCTGCCTGAAGGCGCCGACAACACCCAACTTCCCACTACCAACAAGTGATAATACATCTATTCAAAGAGAACACAAAATGAAAAAGATATTTATAGCTGTGCCCCTGTGTCTGGCACTTTCACTGACCTTATCGGCCCAACGGTCGATGCCCCAACCAATGCAAAAGCTGCTCAATGCCGAGTATGCGATTACCAGTTTATATGTTGACACCGTCAACGAGGATAAGCTGATAGAAGAAGCCATCAAAGGTATGCTCGAGAGCCTGGATCCGCACTCGTCCTACACCGACGCCAAGGAGACCAAGGAACTCGAGGAGCCGTTGCAGGGCGAATTCAGCGGCGTGGGCATTCAGTTCAACATGAACAAGGACACCCTTTACGTCATCCAAACCGTCCCTGGCGGTCCCAGCGAGCGCGTTGGTGTTTTGGCAGGAGACCGCATCATCTATGTGAACGACACCGTCATTGCGGGCGTTAAGATGAAAAACAGTGACATCCAGAAACGCCTGCGCGGTAAAAAGGGCTCACAAGTGACCATCAAGGTGAAACGCCCGGGAGTGAAAGAGCTGATCACCTTCCGCATCACACGTGACAACATCCCGCTGCACAGCATCGACGCGCAATACATGCTCGATGAAAGGACGGGATATCTGCGCATCTCACGTTTTGGTGCCAAGACCCATGAGGAAATGATGGATGCCCTGCACGAACTCAAGAAACAAGGCATGACTCAGCTGATCATGGACTTGAACGACAACGGCGGTGGCTACCTGAATGCAGCCATCGACATGTGCAACGAGTTTTTGGACCGTGGCCAGCTGATGGTTTATACCGAAGGTGAACACTCGCCCCGCAACGAGGCGAACGCCAACGGCTGGGGCAACTACAAGGACCTGCACATGGTGGTCATGGTCAACCAGTACTCCGCTTCGGCGGCCGAGATCTTCGCCGGTGCCATGCAGGACTGGGACCGCGCCGTGATTGTGGGTCGCCGCACCTTCGGCAAAGGTCTGGTGCAAAGACCTTTCAAGTTTGAGGACGGTTCAATGATGCGACTGACTGTGGCCCGTTACTATACGCCCAGTGGCCGTTGCATCCAAAAGCCCTACAGCCGTGGTGACAAAAAAGCCTACGAGAAAGAACTGCTGGACCGCGCCAACGTGGGTGAATACTACAGCTTGGACAGCATCCAGTTCAATGACACCCTGCGCTATACCACCAGACTGAACGGCCGCACCATCTATGGAGGCGGCGGTGTGATGCCCGATGTTTATGTTCCTGTCGATACCAGCGAGTATTCCACCTACTACCGTGACCTTACCGCCAAGGGCATCATCAACCAGTATGCCATCAAGTATGTGGACAAGAACCGCAAGAACATCAGCAAGCGTTTCAAGACCGTAAAGGATTTTGACAACGGCTTTATCGTCAATGATGAAATGATGCGTGATTTCATCGCTATGGGCGAAAACGACAGTGTGAAATATGACGAAGAGAAATACCGCACCAGCGAGGGACTGCTGAAGGATATCATCAAGGGTTTGATCGCCCGCGATGTGTATGGTGACCAAAGCGCCTACAGTGTCATCATCAACCACCGCAACCGTGACCTGAAGGCTGCAATCGATGTGCTGAACGACCGCGACCGCTACAACCGCCTGTTGCGCGAAGGCAACCCCGAGTACGAGCGTCTCGTGAAGAAACCGAATAACAATTAACCATGGTATTCAGCCTTTAGGCCAGCATTCTAAACGGTTTTTCTCACAGTAAAAACATATCAGTGTCAGCCAAACCACTCGGTTTTATGCTGACACTGATATGTTTATCGTCAAACCCTCGGCGCTTTATCACTGCCTGACAAAGGAGGCGGGGTTGATGTGCCTGTACCGGGAAGAGGTGGTGGGGTCATGCGGGCCTGATCCTGACGCTTCATAGCAGTAATGCGACGAACAGTGCTCTTGTAAAGGTAAAAGATCAGCAACACGAACAGGATACTGATTACCACCGACAGAGCCGGCATGATACCCTCACTGAAGGCCAGCACATCCCATATCCAATGGATCAGAATGGGTACGGCAAGGATGCAGAAAGCTGTTAAGCGGCTACGGTCGCCAAAGTGGCGTTTGCTATAGAAATAACCCATTGCGCAAGCCATGGAAAAGTGGGCAGGAACGGCCGTGAGTCCACGCATGACGCCTGTAACCAACCAGTTCTCGCTCTGCATGAGGTACAGGACATTTTCGGCACCAGCAAAGCCTAGTCCCACACATGCCGCATAGACCATGCCATCAATATATTCGTCATAGTACGGATTTTTGCGTAGGAAAAGCCACAACATCAGCAACTTGGCGCTCTCTTCAGGCAAAGCGGCGACAAACAGGGCCGTAGAGACTGCTCCTCCAAACGATCCCAAGTCATGTACCGCCAGCCCCAGCATCCCCAAGAATGAGACTATGACCAACGTCACAAATGTGGAACCCACGCCATAAAAAAACGCCTTGTAAAGCATCCCCAATGGCTCAGGGCGCAACGAGTCCTTCTTGTATATCCACCAGCCTAATATCAATACTGGCAGCAATGCAGTGGCAATGATGAGTAACATAATCTTGAAAAGGCTTTTAGCAACAACTGACAAAGGTAATGAAAAATCCCGTTTATTCTACACTCCAATCAAAAACTTTAGCAATAGCCCATAATATATAGTACAAACAATGCGCCTGATGATGCTAAGGTGCAATCATCAGACGCATTAATCAGTCTAAAGGACGCTAACCGTTAGAGGGCGAGACGCAAGCCCAAGTTGTAGCTGCGGCTTGTGGGAGCATCGTTGTTACGGAAGGTGACGCGGCTGTCACGGTCAACACTGAACCAGCCACCACCACGTGTCACGCGGCGAACGCCCGTCTCGGGGCCGACCGGATCGGTCTGAGGTTCCTCGGGATAAGCGCCATACCAATCGCTGCACCACTCAAACACGTTACCGCACATGTCATAGATGCCCAACTCATTACCACGCTTGGTACCCACTACATGAGTACCATAGTCAGGACTGGCAGGACCCATTGCATAGCTGTTGCCATAGTACCATGCCACATCCTCAAGGCTCTCGCTGCCGGCATAAGGATAGTTCATGCTCTTGTTGCCGCCACGAGCAGCATACTCCCATTCGGCCTCGGTCGGCAGACGGAACTTCTTACCGGTAATGGCATTAAGGCGAGCGATGAATTCCTGGCAATCATCCCAGCTAACCTGCTCAACGGGACGTTTCAAGTTGCCGTCAAAGCCACTGGGATTACTACCCATCACTGCCAACCACAATTCTTGTGTCACCTCGGTCTGACCTATAGAATAAGGCGAGAGCGTCACCTCATGAGCGGGTAACTCATCGTCGTTGGCAAATCCGGTTTCAACTGCCGTGCTGTCAACACCCATAGTGAATGTGCCACCCTCGACGGGAACCATCATGAACGATACGCCATTGACAGTGTACATGCCGGGAATCGTATTGTAATTCAACATGCGTTCAGTAAACGCGTTTGCTGCATTCTGCAACTCAACAAAGTCATTATCAAGCACTGAACTGCAGTCCAGCAACAGCATCACCAGTGCGCTTGAATATGAACTCTCGATATCGGGGATACGGCTCAAAGAGAACTCGGTGCTGACCTCCCAGAGATTCAAGTCCTCAACCCAATACCATTCCTTGATGTTTTGTTTCTCGATACGTTCCTCAGAATCAAGCTGGATGCCGCTGAAGACGAGCGAAACAAACATGCCGTCCACACTCGATGCAGCAACGCTGTCGCCAGCGGTGCAAGTCATGCCCTGATAGATGATATTAGTCAAACTGCGGGTCTTCAACGAGAAAGTGCCCTCGATATAAACCTGAGACTCATCGACTGTCGATTCGTCCACCTCGTCGAAGGTGAAGCGTATGCGCGTGCCAGTACCCACACCAGGGAATACCAGTGTCAGTTTCTCGGACATGTTGCGCCTTACCAGATCGTCGGCGATAGACTGGAATCTCGTATTTGCCTCGGCCATCGAGCTGACTTCCATCGCCTTGGTCGAATCACTTGCCAACGTATAGAGATTGTAACGGAACTTGTTGGCATCTTTCACATTGTCACTGAGCAGGCCCACCGTGTAGGACTTGATGGGACGGTTATAAACAAGCTGATCGGAAATTCGAGCGCTTAATGCCTCAGCGTACTCGGTCTCGGTCTCATACTTGTCGGTCATCATCAGCGAACCTTGGTCTAATCCCTTGGTAAAGGTCACAATAGCCACATTCTGCAGATTCTCAGGATACTGAGCGGCACTCAGCGCATCGATAGCCTTGTCCACTGAATAATAGAGCAATCGGCCCGGCTGAGTAGATAAAGACGAGACAAACTCATTGAACTGGCCAACCGTCGTCGTGTCAAGAACCGAAATATCCTTGGTGGTCAACGTCTGATTGTAGCCAATCACGCCCATATACATTCCAGTTTCGGCATCAGGAGCAACCGGCCCCTTCAGGATCAGGTCGATGAGCATGTTGATATCAGAGATGTTCACGTCACCGTCACGGTTCACATCACACGCGGGATTCACACGTCCTCCCAAAAGCACATCAATCACAGCATTAATGTCGGCAATGTTCACATCACCATCGGCGTTCACATCGCCCTTAATGTTGCTTGTAGCATTGCGTGGTCCACCCAACGCCATAGCAGTTGATAGAATCAACAACGAAAAAAGCGTAAAAAATCTCATGTCATTTAAATTATTTAGTTTAATCTTTGATATATTCCGCACATAACAACTACCCGATGGTGTCGGTAGCCATTTTCCACAATTAACCTACAAAATTAATATTTAATTAATTAATAATTCAAATTTCGCACACAATAGTTATTAACAATCCCAAAAATCTTTGGCATGAATCCAATTCGACATCGCAACGCGTAAAAATGAACCGTTGCCGGCAAAGAAAAAATTAAGGTTTTCAGTAACGAGTGATGATATTCTATATATTTTTATTATCTTTGCCCATTAAAACCAATGCGATGTGACTTATGAACAAATTTGTCGAATTGATACCCAAGCAGCAAGCCAAATATGGCGAACGCGAAGCGCTCCGATTCCGTGACTATGAGACACAGGTGTGGTCATCATTGACATGGAACGATTTCAGCGAAATGATCAACCGTGCTGCCGGTGCCCTATATATGGGCGGAGTTATGCCTCAAGGCCGCGTATGCTTGTTTACCCAGAATTGCCCAGAGATCCTGATCACACATTTCGGTGCATTCTATAACCGCGCTATACCCGTGCCCATCTACGCCACAAGCAGCAAGGACGAGGCTGCCTACATCGTCAACGACTCGGGTGCGACAATCATCTTCACGGGAGACCAGGGGCAATATGACATCGCCCGTCAGATTATTGACGACTGCCCCACCCTCAAGTTCATCGTCACACTGCATCCGAGCGTAGTCCGTCAACCCGATGACAAAACCACGCTGACGTGGGAGGAGTTTCTTGCCACAGGAGACAAACTGGGCAAGGAAGTGCTGAGCCAGATTGAGGAACGAAAACAGGCTGGCGTGGACAGCGACATCATGTACCTGATTTACACGTCGGGTACCACTGGAGTCCCGAAGGGTGTAATGCTCATGCACAGCAACATGAACGCTGCTATGGACGCCCACATTGAGCGCTTTGACTACATCGATGACAAAACCGATATTTCACTGAGTTTCCTGCCCTTCAGCCACGTGTTTGAGTTGGGATGGACAATGGTGTGTTTGACCAGCGGCATACGTGTCGCCATCAACTACAACCCCAAGGAAATCCAGCGCGCCGTCAAAGAAGTGCAACCAAACTACATGTGCAGCGTGCCGCGTTTTTGGGAGAAAGTCTATACCGCCGTCAACGACAACCTTGCCGACGCCAAGCCCGTTGTGCGCATGATGGTCAAACAGGCGATCCGCATAGGCAAAGTGCGCAACATGAAATATACCCGCGTGGGCAAGAAAGCACCCGCCCTCATTGAGCAACAATACCAGTATTTCGAGAAAAAAGTCTTCAAGAAACTGCGCGGTGCCATCGGCGTGACCGACGGCAAGATGTTCCCCACTGCAGGCGCGATGTTGAGCGACAACATCACCGAGTTCCTGCATGCCGTGGGAATCAACATCTGCATCGGCTACGGTCTTAGCGAGACCAACGCGTCAGTCAGCTTCTTCAAACCCGGCGAGTGGACACTGGGAACCATCGGCATGCCTATTTCCAGCATTCAAGTAAAAATTGGTGACAAGAATGAGATTCTGGTCAAGGGACCCACGGTGATGAAGGGATACTACAACAAGCCCAAAGAGACCGCCGAAGCCATTGATGCTGACGGCTGGTTCCACACCGGAGACTGCGGCGAGATTGCTCCAACCGGCGAACTGATCCTTACCGAACGACTCAAGGACCTGTTCAAAACCAGCAACGGCAAGTACATTGCCCCGCAAGTACTTGAGACTCTGCTAGGCCAAGACAAATTTATCGAACAAGTCGCCATCATCGGTGACGGCCGCAAGTATGTGTCGGCGCTTATCATACCCGACTTCGAGGAATTAAAGGCTTATGCCGACAAGAAGCACATCGAGCACAATACTGTTGAGGAACTCGTCAACAACCCCGACATCCACAAGATGTATGAGGAACGCATCAATGATTACCAAAAGGATCTTGCCAGTTATGAGCAAATCAAGCGATTCGTGCTCCTGCCCAAGCCTTTCACCATGGAGAGCGGCGAACTGACCAACACGCTGAAAATCAAGCGCGCCGTTATCAACAAGCGCTACAGGCCACTTATCGACGCCATGTATGCTGCAGACTACCGCAAAAAGAAAGACAAACAAGAACAATGATTACACAAGAACAACTCAAGGAACTGCAACAACGCAAGGACGACCTCAAACGTTATCTAGACATTGACGGCAAGAAAATCGAGGTCGAGGAAGAGGAGTTGCGCACCCATGTGCCCGACTTTTGGCAAGACCAGAAAGCCGCCGAGGCCCAAATGAAGAAAATCAAGTCTCTGCGCAACTGGATAAACGGCTGTGAAGAGGTAGAACTCGCTGTCGATGAGGTGGCCACGGGATTTGACTTTGTTAAAGAAGGGCTCGTTGAGGAATCCGAGGTCGATGCCCTGTACAGCAAGGCGATGTCCCTGCTCGAGAAACTCGAGTTGCGCAACATGCTGCGCCACGACGAGGACAAAATGGATGCCATTCTCAAGATCAACTCGGGCGCCGGCGGCACCGAGAGCCAGGACTGGGCATCGATGCTGATGCGCATGTACTTGCGTTGGTGTGAGCGCCACGGTTACAAGACCGCTATCGAGCACATCATCGACGGTGACGAGGCCGGTATCAAAAGTGTCACCATCAGCATCGAGGGAGATTTTGCCTACGGCTACCTCAAGAGTGAGAATGGTGTGCACCGACTGGTGCGTGTCTCCCCCTATAATGCCCAAGGCAAACGCATGACATCTTTCGCATCGGTTTTCGTTACCCCGATGGTTGACGACACTATCGAAATCACCCTAGACCCCGCCCGCATCTCATGGGACACCTTCCGCAGCGGCGGTGCAGGCGGTCAGAATGTGAACAAAGTGGAATCGGGTGTCCGCGTGCGCTACCAGTACAAGGACCCCTACACAGGTGAGGAGGAAGAAATCCTGGTCGAGAACACCGAGACCCGCGACCAGCCCAAGAATCGCGAGAACGCCCTTCGCAACCTGCGCTCGATTCTCTATAACAAAGAATTGCAGCACCGTCAAGAGGAGCAACGCAAGGTAGAGGACAGCAAGAAAAAAATCGAATGGGGAAGCCAGATACGCAGCTACGTGTTTGATGACCGTCGCGTGAAGGATCACCGCACGAACCATCAGACCAGCGACGTCGGCGGAGTAATGGATGGCGACCTTGATGATTTCATCAAGGCCTTCCTCATGGAGTTTGCCGAGAGTTGACCCGCCGAACCAAGCACCAAGGCCAGCAGCGCCCGAACACCATATCCCGCGCATTGGAGCGGAAACCACCAACAAACAACTAAGTACTACTCATTTCAGACTGACGATAATGAACGAGAAATTTACCATTGTCAAGGTTAGTGGCAAGATTGTAGAGAAAGCCGAAGAATTACGTACATTCATTAAGGCGTTCTCTGCCATCAAAGGCAAGAAGATGCTCATCTTCAGCGGCAACATGATGGCTCAAGAAATTGGTAACAAGTTGGGAATCAAGACAAAACTCATTGATGACCGACCAGTAGTTGACGCGGGAACGCTCAAACTCCTGACTATGGTATATGGTGGTTTGGTGAGTAGGCTGTTCGTGTCTTTGTTACAAGGCAACAAGGTGAATGCGCTGGGTGTGACCGGAGCAGACATGAATCTGATCACCAGTGTCAAGTTGCCTGATGGCAAACTTGGAGACACAGGCCAGGTGCGTCACGTGAATACCGAGGGCATCTCAAGGCTGCTTGACAATGGCATCGTGCCTGTACTCGCTCCCATCACGCATGACGGGCGAGGCAACTTGCTGTTTAATGAGACAGACGCTATGGCCGCCGAGATTGCCCGAGCCCTGGCCCTGCGCTATGACATCACGCTGATTTATTGCTTTGAGAAAAAGGGTGTGCTGCTCAACCCTGATGACCCCGACAGCGTTGTCGCCAATCTGCGGCGCACACAGTACAAGGCCATGCGCAATATGGACATCATTAAGGACTGGTTTATCAACAAGTTGGACAATGCTTTCACCGCACTTGAACATGGCGTGAAAGACGTGTACATCACTTGTCCCACCCAATTGGGCAATCCCAACAAGGGAACCCACATCCAGAGTTGACTTCAAACTGGTCGTATTGGCACAAGATTTGCACAAACAGGTGCTGAAAACGAACTACAACAAAAAAGAGTATTAACCCAATCACATCGACTTTAAGAAAAATGAAGGTTGCAATTGTTGGCGCCAGTGGCGCAGTGGGACAGGAATTCATGCGTGTCCTGGATGAACAGAATTTTCCCGTTACTGAACTCGTGCTCTTTGGCTCGGAACGCAGTGCCGGACGCATTTTCACGTTCCGTGGCAAGGACTATGTTGTTAAACTCCTGCAGCACAACGATGACTTTAAGGACATCGACATCGCTTTCGTTGCAATGGGAGCCGGTCCTGCACGTGAGTTTGCCCCCACCATCACCAAGCATGGTTGCATCATGATTGACAACAGCAGTGCTTTCCGCATGGACGATGACGTTCCCCTGGTTGTGCCCGAGGTAAACGGCGAGGATGCCCTTAACACTCCGCGCAACATCATTGCCAACCCCAACTGCTCGACCATCATCATGGTGGTAGCACTCAAGCCGCTTGATGACCTGTCACACATCAAGAACGTCCAAGTAGCGACATACCAGGCAGCTAGCGGAGCCGGCATGGAAGCGATGTACGAGTTGGCACTGCAAACCAGCGAAATCGCCGTGGGTAAGGAAGAACTGACCGTTCGCCATTTCCAGCACGAGCTGGCTTACAATGTCATCCCCCACATCGACATCTTCCAGGACAACGATTACACCCGCGAGGAGATGAAGATGGTCAAGGAGACATGTAAGATCATGCATAGCGACATCCGTGTCAGCGCCACCTGCGTCCGCGTGCCTGTCATGCGCGCGCACAGCGAGGCCGTATGGATCGAGTGCGAGAAGCCCATTACCCCCGAGGAAGCCCGCGCCGCCCTACAGTTGGCCCCGGGTGTGGTTGTCGTTGATGACCCGCGCAGCAACCGCTATCCGATGCCCATCGACTGTTCAGGCAAGGATCCCGTCTATGTGGGACGCATCCGCGTCGACACCAGCAGCGATAACGGCCTGACCTTCTGGCTATGCGGTGACCAAATCAAGAAAGGCGCCGCCCTCAATGCCGTCCAAATCGGCCAGTACCTTATTGCCCACCGCAAGAAATAACCAATAGATTAATTTTCTAAAATGACTAAAGTAAAAACAAATTCAAATTATACGATCATCGCATCGTGTGTACTCTTCTTATCCGTATTAGTCTTTATTGCAGCTATTTTGTTCGGTTACCCCAGATACAAGGTATGGCAACAGGAAATGGCTGGTAAAGCAGAGTTTGCCAAAGCCGAGCAGAACCGCAAAATCAAGATTGAGGAAGCCCGCGCCAACCTTGAAGCCGAAAAGTTGAACGCCCAAGCCGAAATCGAGCGCGCTAAAGGTGCGGCCAAGGCCATCGAAATTGAGAACGGCAGCATCACACCCACCTACATCCAATACCTGTGGGTGCGCCAGCAAACCGACCTCAACAACAAAACGGTCATCTACATCCCCACCGAGGGCAACCTGCCCATCCTTGAGGCCGGCCGCAACGCCACCAAATAGGTTTTTTAAACGGATATCATCACAACCATTACTCCCCGCTCCGTTCGGTGAATCGGGGAGTTTTCTTTTTGTTATAAATCAAAAATCAGATATTACCTTATTGTTACTCTTTCCTTAGACAGGAAATCACATGCCGATGGATTTGACACTGGACTCAAAAGCGTCACGGTCGCCAATGGCGCCGTTCTTAATCTTGGCGCGATAGTTATAGATGGTGTTGACCGAATAGTGCAGGAACTCGGCTATGCGGCTGCTGTCTTCAATGCCCAAGCGGATGAGCGCGAAGATGCGGATATCGGTATTGAGACTGCCTGGTTCGGACAGGGTGATACGGCACTCAGGACGCAACAGTGCGTTGAAATCATTGACGAAATTGGGGAAGAGGTGCAAAAAGGTGCTGTCGAACATCTCATACAGTTCCATGAGGTTCTTTTCCCGGTGCTCACTGTTACCGGTGAACTTATACAGCGAATCAAGGTCTTTGCTCTTCACCATCTTGTTCACTCGCTTGCGCATCTCATCAAGCCGGTCGATATAAAATGAGCACAAGTGGATAAACCGTCCCACATACTCGTCTTTAACTCGGTTTGACTCATTGAGTTGCGCGTTGGTCTCACGCATCTGACTGTTCAGGGCCGATAACTGGGTGTTCAGTTGTGCCAGCTGGACATTATTCTCACTCAGCTCGTTACGGGCTCGTGCAAGTTTTTTACGCTGACTGTTGCTATAGAACAAGATACCCAAAAACAGGGCCGCCAGCAGGCTCGAGATCACGGCCAGCACTGCCAGCAGACGGTTGGCCCGCTTGAGTGACGCCTCGTAGTTATCACTGATGGCTGTCAAAACAGGAGAAATCTGGTTGTTGCGCTTTAACGTGTTGAACTTGCTGGCGCATTGCCATGCGAAATGGATATAGCGGTAGGCACGGTCGATGTCGCCGTCGGCCATGAGCAAGTTCGCCAGTTCCCACATCGCACCCTGATCCATGACAGCGTTCTCGACATCGCTCAATGCCGATTGCGTGACCCAGTAACGCGCTTGAACCGAGTCGCCCAACAACGCATAATCCAGATAGCGGTAAAAAGCGACGATGGCATACTCGTGTGACCCTTCCCTAACCTGCTTGAGCCGAAGGTCGCTGAACCGCAGGGCGCCCTTGGCATCACCTTTTCCGTAGCACTCCATTTCCTTTATCTGCAACGCCTCGTCATCGTTCATCGATATGCGGGTCGTATCAATCAGGCTCCTGTAGTGTTCATGCTTGGCATAGTATTCCCCTTTCAGGTGTGGGACCCTGCAGTAGTAGCCCAGTTCCTGATACAAATGGGACAGTGTACTGTAATAGCGGCGCTTATTATTCTCGTCGTTAATCTGTTGTTCATCAATAGAATTCAGGATATCCATAGCTTCGTGGTACATTCCCGACTCCGTGCATTGATAAGCCAACAGAAGACGGCACTCCTCGGCACGGATCTGGTCACCCATGCGTTCGGCCAACACGATGCATCGGCCAATGTAATGGATGGCCGAGTCGCTGATATAAGGGCGGTATAACTCATACAGGTTGTGGTTCAGGTCATACTGGACACGCAGGTAGGAAGTGGCACCATGCGCTGTCTTATAGGCTTGAATGTGGTTTTCTCGCTCCTGAACATAACGCCCGGACTGCTCAATCGCGTGATCGAGTTTGCGGTACTCCTGCTCCAGGTCAATAGTGCCAGCCGCTGCTGAACTCAACCAAAGCAACTGCATCAGGAAGGCAAAAATGAGGTTCTTTTTCATCAGACAATCATGTAAAAAGCTATGGCTTGCAAATGTACTTTTAAAATATTTCATGAACAACAAAAATGGGCAAAATATTGACATTATTTACCATTTCCGTAAATAATTGAGGCTATATTTTAACCACTTTTTAACGATTGATATATTCTTGTAAATAATTATTTATCAATTTATTACAAAAAATCATCGGCCAAAAACGTCCACTTTTTTGTTTTTGGGCAGAACAACACATCTTATATTAGCTTAAATTTGCGATGTGGACGGACCCATGATTCAGGATCGCAAGCCACCAATCCAGATAAATGACAATATGTAGTTAACCAATTCAATATTTTTATTAAACCAAACATTGTGACATGAAAGAGAAAAGATTACTTTCACTGCTGTTGACAGTCATGCTGTCCATAGCGGCATTTGCACAAAACCAGACCTTCACGGGTACTGTCGTTGATCCTGGCGGCGAACCCGTGATTGGTGCCACGATTGTGCAAAAGGGAACGTCGAACACGGTAGTAACCGACTTCGACGGCAATTTCTCCATCAATGCGCCCAAGGGTGCTGAGCTGGAAATCACGTATGTAGGCTTTGGCAAGCAGACTGTGCTTGCTGGCGACAACATGTACATTACCATCACCGAGGACGCCGAGTTGCTTAACGAGGTGGTCGTGATCGGTTATGGTGTACAGAAAAAGAGCGTTGTGACGGCCTCTATTGCCAAGGTGTCCTCCGAGGACCTGGCCGGAAAGACCCGTCTGCGCGCCGAGGATGCCCTGAAGGGCCTGGCCGCAGGTGTCAACGTCACTTCCTCATCTGGTCAGCCTGGTGCCCAGTCGATGATCCGCATTCGCGGTATCGGTACCATCAACAACTCTAATCCCCTCTACATCATTGACGGCATGCCCACCGACCAGTATGGTATGGAGAGCGTCAACCCCAATGATATAGAGAGTATGGAGGTGTTGAAGGATGCCGCTTCGGGTGCCATCTACGGTGCACGCGCTGCCAACGGTGTGATCCTCGTGACGACCAAGAAAGGCCGGATGGGCAAAGCCAACATCAACTACGGTTTCTCATATGGCTGGCAAAGTCCTTGGCGTTACCGCGACGTGACCGGTGCCACCGACTACGCAATTCTGCAAAACGAGCGCCGCGTGCAAAACGGTTTGGCTCCGCTCTATCAGGACCCCTATAACCTGAAGGACGCCAACGGCGACCAGATTGTCGGTTTCGGTACCGACTGGCAGAAACTGCTCTTCAACGATAATGCTCCCATCGTGCAGCATGATCTTAGCATCAGCGGTGCTTCCGAGAAGGTGAACTACTACCTCTCGTTGGGTTACTTCACCCAGGACGGTATCGTGGGCGGTAACTACGGCCAATCGAATTATGATCGTTTGACCATCCGCTCCAACAACCAGTTCAACCTCTTAGACGCCACCCATGAGCGCAATTTCCTGAACAAGCTGGACTTGGGCGCGAACCTCTCATAT
Organism: Muribaculaceae bacterium; assembly: GCA_017553785.1. GTDB lineage: Bacteria > Bacteroidota > Bacteroidia > Bacteroidales > Muribaculaceae > Sodaliphilus. Next base: position 49,059 of record JAFZKD010000043.1, read on the forward strand.
ATGCGCGTGCACAGCACAGGCATTGATGCCAACTCCACTTGGGGTTCACCTCTGGGATCAGCCCTCTATCTCGCTCCCACCCTGCCCGTTACCCTTAGGGGTGCGGTAGCTCAGGAGATGATAGACCGCTACAGCGCCTACGATCTCTACTACGATGAGAACGGCAATCCTTACACGATTCCCGGCTTTATTGGCAGCTATCAGGAGCAGAACAACCCCATCGCCATCATGCAGGGCAATCCCACCAAGAACTGGAGCCACAAATTCATGCCCAAGTTCTCTATTGACCTGCAACTGTACGACGCGCTGAAGTATCATTTCACCTACAGCGCCGAACTCTCATTCTGGGGATATGACGCTGCTACCCTGCAAAAGTATTACCTCTCGGGCAATAACAATGCCGACCACACATCAGCCACAGCATTCAAGGGAAACAACAACACTTGGCAGGTGGAGAACACCATCACCTACGACAAGATATTCGGCAAGCACACCATCGGCGTAGTTCTCGGCCAGAGTGCCTTGAAGTTCAAGGGTGATGAGCTGGGCGGTTCACATTGGAACCTCGTGAATGTCAACAAGCCGTCAATCAACTACACCACCGGTGGCGATCTTGAGATCAGCACCGACGCTGACGGCAAGATGACCGGAGCCAAGAGCCTGATAGGCGTTTGGGGCGGACCATACACCGAGCACCGCCTGTCGTCACTCTTCGCGCGTGTCAGCTACAACTACGATGAGCGTTACATGTTCCAAGCCACCGTCCGTCGCGACGGATCGAGCCGTTTCGGTTCAAACCACAAGTATGGTGTATTCCCCTCTTTCTCAGTTGGTTGGAATATCATTAATGAGAATTTCATGGAGGATTACCGTGACTGGATGAACAACATGAAGCTGCGTTTCAGCTGGGGTAAGAACGGTAACGACAATATCGGTGACTTCGCTTACACCACACTGACAGCACTGGGCAACACCAGTAACTACTACTTCGGACAGACAGCAGCCATGGTCTATGGTTCCAAGGCCAATCGTCTTGCCAATGAAGACCTGAAATGGGAGGAGAGCGAGCAGACCAACGTCGGCCTTGACCTTGGTTTCTGGAACAACAAGTTGACCTTTAGCGTTGACTACTACATCAAGAAGACCAATGGCATGATCATTGAGATGCCCATCCCGAGCTACGTCGGCGAGGCCCGTCCGTTGGCCAACGTCGGTGATATGGAAAACAGCGGTGTCGAGTTCGAGCTTGGTTACAGGTGGAACATCGCCGATGCCCACTTCTCGGTGAAGGGTAACGCATCTTATCTCAAGAACGAATTGAAGAACCTGGGTAACGACACCGGTTTCCTGAACTACGGCATCAGCCAGTTCAGCGATGGTGGCACACGCGCCGAGAACGGCCAACCCTTCCCCTTCTTCTACGGCTACAAGACCGACGGTATCCTGCAGAACATGGCTGAGGCTCAAGCCTATAACGCCATGTACGGCACCTCGTCAAATCCTGGTGACTTCCGCTTTGTGGACACCAACGGCGACGGTAAGATCAACAGTGACGACCGCACTAACATCGGTAACGGTGTGCCCGACTGGACCTTCGGTCTGACCTTCGACGTGGACTGGAAAGGCTTTGACTTTGGCGTGTTCTTCCAGGGCGTGAAAGGTGCTGACGTGTTCGACGCCACCTACCGCCAGGACATCGCATCGGGTAACTATCCCACTTGGGTGCTCCAGCGCTGGACCGGTGAGGGCACAAGCAACACCGTGCCTACCCTCGGTGACTCCAAGAACTGGGTTTGTAGCGACATGTACATCCAGGATGGCAGCTATCTGCGCCTGAAGAACATCACCTTGGGCTACACCCTGCATCCTTACCTGACAAACAAGATCGGCATCAGCCGTCTGCGCATCTACGGCCGTGCCGAGAACCTCTTTACCTGGACCAAGTACTGGGGCTTCGATCCTGAGATCGGCTCCGGTTCCACCAGCCTCGGAGTGGACTACGGTGTCTATCCGCAGGCACGCACCTATGCTGTCGGATTCAACATCTCATTCTAACTTTTCTAAAAGAATAATAATATGAAGAAGCATATTTGTATAAATTTGGCTGCACCTCAGCTATTGAAAAAAGTTTTCATGGCGTTCGGTTTGCACAAATTTTCAATCATAGCAGGTTTTTGCGCAGCATTCTTTGTACTGACTTCCTGCAGCGACGATTTTCTTGAGGTGAAGAACCCGACGGGTGAGCCTCTTGAGGAATATTACACCACTGAGGCCACCCTCAACGAGGCCCTCACTGCGGCCTATGCTCCCCTGCACTGGCCCGATTGGGACGGCTCGGCCTATAACGACCTGACTGTTGATGGCGAAATCATGGGCGACGACTTCTGGGTAGGCGGTGCCGATAACACCGACAACCAGCACTGGCACCGTCTGTTCAACTTCGCAGCCGACGGCAACAACACGCTTGCCACCCTCTGGGGCGACTTCTTCAGCGGCATCAAGCGTTGCAACGACGCCATCAAGTATTCTACATGGGAAGGCGAAGCCAGTGCTGACTTCCGCCGTTCGATGGAGATGCAGGCCCGCTTGTTGCGCGTGTACTATTATAATATCCTGTGGCACTACTACGGCAACGTTCCTTTCTATCTGGAGAACCTGTCGCTGCCCTATACTGCTCCGCAGATGAGTGCCGATGAGATTTACAACCAGCTCTTGCCCGAACTTGAGGAGATTATCGCCTCTGGTGTGCTCCCCATGCGTTGGCCCAATTCCGAGGCTGGTCGTGTGAGCCAGGCGTTTGCCTACATGCTCTATGCCGAGATGGTGATGTACCAGAACGACAACAGCCGTTATGCTCAGGCCCTCGGCTACATGAAGCAGATCATTGCTGACAGCAACTATAAGCTCAATCCCAGTTTCTATGACCTGTGGCAAGAAAGTGGCGAGTGGTGCTCCGAGAGTATCTTCGAGATTAACTACAATGACGACCAGGCTCAGCGCGACTGGGGTACTCCCCTTGCTGCCGGTGGTACCGTATTCCCCACCCTGTGTTCACCCAACGGTTGGGGTGGCGGCGAAGGCTGGGACAGCGGTAACGACGGCTGGGGCTTCCTGCCCATGCGCATCGAGGCTTACAACATGTATGCCGAGGGCGACCTGCGTCGTGACGTCACCTGCTGGGATGTGCGCGGCTACAGCTACACCGAGCGTTATCAGGACACCCACATCTGGCACGGCAAGTACCGTCCGCAGACTGCCAACAATCAGGACTGCCCGACGTCCAAAAACTTGAACTACAATAACAACAAGCGCATCTATCGCTATGCCGAGACCCTACTGAATGCTGCCGAGCTGATTCTCCAAACCGGAGGCAGTGTTGCCGAGGCTGCAGGTTATGTGAATGAGGTGCGCGCCCGTGCAGGACTTCCTGCTCTCAACGGTGTCACCATCGACGACATCCTCACCGAGCGTCACCTGGAATTCTGCGGCGAGGGCAAGCGCTACTTTGACCTTGTGCGTGCCGAGGGCATCGCCGGTGCCACTCAGAAGGCTTCTACCGTATTGGTTCCTGACAGCTATGGCTATCGCACCAACAGCTGGACTCCGAGCAAGAAGTATATCCCCCTGGCACAGTCCGAACTCGATGCTGATCCCACACTGGTTCAGAATAACTATTGATTTGATAAATTAGAAATCAGTAATTAGAAATTAGATATTATGATTACCAAGATAAACAAAAGAAGTGCAATAACGTTTTTGGGTTATTGTTTATTGGCTGTTGTTTTCACGGCCTGCTCGCCCGATGATTTCTTCGGTGCAGACCCTGACGGACTGCCCACGGTGAGCGGTATTGACTTCGATCTTTCCGTTGACCAGGAGACCAACCAGATGATAGCCAGCTACACACCGCAACCCGGCACCTATCCTATCTGGATCCTTGACGGAACGTCCTATTCTACCCTGCAGGAAGTAGGTTACAAGAACAACGAGGCAGGCACTCACACCATCGAGCTGCGCCTGGGCAACCGCAACGGCATCAGCCAGACAGGTATCAAAAAGGAATACACCTTCAACGAGTCAAAGATTGACTATACTAATGACTTCCGCCGCATCACCGAGAAGGAGTGGCGCTTCGACCACAAGGAACCGGCCCACTTGGGCTGCGGTCCTGCCGGCACAGCCGGTAACGGATGGTGGTCGGCCCAACCTGATGAGAAGAAGGACTTTGGTATGTATGACGACCGCATTTCCTTTACTGCCGAGACCCGCAAGGGTGGTACCTACTTTTACAATGCCGGTGAAGACGGTCTGACCTACGTGAACACCGGAACCACCAAGTGGGGCCATCAGGATGCAGACTGGGATGCCAACATCGGCAACCAGACCAGCTCCTGGAGTTTCGAGGAGTATGACTGGGAAGATGCCGACGGCAATGTGAGCAAGCAGACCTATATCCAGCTCGCTCCTAACACCCTTTTCCCGTACATCAGCTCAGATGCCCAGTATGAGAACCCGCGTTTCCGCATCGAGACGCTGACGGCCAAGAAGATGGTCCTCGTGTACGATGCACCCGACCGTGGTATCGCATGGCGCTTTATCTTCACCAGCGAGGATGAAGAGAAGGGCTTCACTGGTTTTGATCCCAACAGTGATTTCAACATGTGGAAGAACGTGGAATACAACATGTTCTTCTGGTACGCTCCAGGATGGTCACAGATTGCCGACCCGAGCTTTGAGGCCAATGGTAATGACTATACCATCTTCCTGCCCGAGGCCACGACCGACCAGTGGCAGGCCCAGATGGCCTTCAAGACCACCAACATCTCCACCTCGGCAGACCACAACTATGACTTCTCCTGCATCCTCAATAGTGATAAGGACCTGAACGGCGTCACCGTGAAGCTCGTGATGGATGGCGATGACAACGTCTTCTATTTCACCGACCGCATCGACTTGAAGGCTGGTCAGGACTACATCTTCTGGAAGAGCGACATGCCCGGTATCGACATGGAGCGCGTGAACCTCTTCTTCGATTTCGGTGGATGCCAAGCAGGTACAACTGTCAACATCTCCAACATCGTGCTGAAGGATCATGCCAATGACGACGGAACCGTTCTGCCCAGTGTTGAGCCCACGCCTACTGTAGAATGGGTTGATGTCAATTCACCCGACAACCTTGGTGCTGGTTTCAATACGGCAGGAACCTTGAGTTTCTGGTGGGCTGACGCTGGTTGGTCACAGATTGAGGATCCGCAGTTCTCCTTTGCTAACGGTGTCTATACCATTAAGGCCAACGATGCCACTTTCTTTGAGTGGCAGGCTCAGTGCGCCATCAATGGGGTTCCCCTGCACATCGAGAAAGGCCAGGCCTATGATGTGTCGGTGACCATCAACACCAATATGGAGTTGGGCCGTTGCACCGTCAAGGTCAACAAGGATCCTGATGTCACCAACGATCCCAACACGTTGTGTTACAAGGGCGACTTCGCCCTTGAGGATGGTGAGAATGTGCTTACGTTCATCGGCGTCGTTGCCAAGAACGGCGGCGAGGAAATCGAATTTGATCAGGGTAAATTTATCTTTGATTTCGGCGGTTGCCCCGAAGGTTTCGAGGCCAAGATCAGTAAGATCATTATTCAAAAGCACAAATCTGAATAAGTTCCCGAATAATGAAGAGATTCATGATTCATACACTTTTGCTATCTCTTGCCGTAGCCCTTTGGGGCTGCGGCGGGGACAGCGATGAGCCGCAACAGGCGGTGACGATCACCATCTCGCAGGAGAACATCTCGGTCCCTGCTGGTGGCGGGACGTATATTGTCAATGTCACCACCACAGGCAAAGAATGGGGAGCCTATGCTGACCAGGATTTCATCACCATCGAAACGAAGAACTCCACGTCAAAGTCAGGCACTCTGACTGTCACGGTGTCGGCCAATCCGATGACCTCGACCCGAACTGGCGCTATTACCGTCATGTCAGGGTCAGCGCGCAAGACCATCTCCGTCATGCAAGAAGCCTCAGCCGAGTCTGCATACTATGCCCCCGAGGGCTATAGTCTGGTTTGGCACGACGAGTTTGACAAAGGCTCAGAACTGAATGGCGATGACTGGGTCCATGAGGTGCAAGGCTCTGGCTGGGTGAACCATGAGCTGCAGAACTATGTGAATCATAAGACTCCTGGTGGAGCACTTGTCACCGAGGTGAGGAACGGCCATCTGCGCATCACCGCGCTTAAGGAGAACGGCAAGGTTTACTCGGGACGCGTTTACGCCAAGCGTAACCAGGGCTGGAGGTATGGCTACATTGAGGCCAGCATCAAGTTGCCCACGGGCAAAGGTACCTGGCCTGCATTCTGGATGATGCCTGTCAACTTCAAGTCATGGCCTGATGACGGCGAGATCGACATCATGGAAGAGGTGGGCTACCATCCCGACTATGTATCTTCAAGCCTGCACGCTAAATCGCATGTCCACTCCAACGGCACTCAAGTGACCCACGAGATGTACTGCAAGGGCGCCGAAGGCGAGTTCCACACCTATGCCATGGAATGGACGGCCGAGAATATCACTACCTATGTTGACGGCAAGGTGCAACTAAGCTACAACAACCGTGGCCTAGGTCGTGACGACTGGCCCTATGACGACCCCTTCTACATCATCTTCAACCTCGCTTGGGGTGGCGACTGGGGAGGCGCTCAAGGTGTTGACGAGAGTGCCCTGCCCGTTACCATGGAGGTGGACTACGTGCGCGTGTTCCAAAAGAAGTAACCGTTTAACCTAAATGACACTATGAGAGAATTTATATTGATAATACTCTCTCTTGTTTTAGCCTTGGGGCTTCAGGCGAAGCCCCAAGACAAATTCGTCCGTGTGGAGGGAGTCAACCTGGTGAAGCCTAACGGCGAGAAGCTTTACATCCAGGGCACGAACCTAGGTAACTGGCTCAACCCTGAGGGCTATATGTTCGGCTTCAGCAAGACCAACTCACCCTGGATGATTGACCTGATGATCAAGGAGGCAGTGGGACCTGACTTCGCAGCCGACTTCTGGCGCAAGTTCAAGGACAACTACATCACCCGCGCCGACATCAATTTCATCGCCCGCCAAGGAGCGAACACCATCCGTCTGCCTTTCAACTACCGGCTCTTCACCGATGAGGACTATATGGGTCGTTCACGGGAGCAGGACGGGTTCGCCCGCATCGACTCGGTCGTGAACTGGTGCCGCGCCGCGGGCCTGTACCTGATTCTTGACATGCATGACTGTCCGGGCGGACAGACGGGCGACAACATCGACGACGGCCACGGCTATCCATGGCTGTTTGAGAGCGAGCCCAGCCAGCAACTATTCATCGACATCTGGCAACGCATCGCTGCCCGCTACAAGGACGAGCCGGTGATCCTGGGCTATGAGCTGATGAATGAGCCGATCGCCCATTACTTCGAGAATAAAGAGGATCTGAACAAGAAACTCGAGCCACTGTATAAGCTGACCGTCATGGCAATCCGCCAGGTGGACACCAACCACGTGATTCTGTTGGGCGGTGCCCGTTGGAACTCCGATTTCTACATGTTCAGCGACTGGAAATTCGATGACAACATCATGTACACCTGCCACCGCTATGGCGGCGAAGCTACGTCCGAGGCCATTAAGGATTACATTGATTTCCGAGACAAGACGGGCCTGCCCATGTATATGGGCGAGACGGGACATAACACCAACGAGTGGCAGGCGCAACTGGTGGATGTGATGAAGCAGGCCAACATCGGCTACACATTCTGGCCCTACAAGAAGATTGACGGCTCATGCATGATGGGCATCACCCGACCCGCAATGTGGGACAGCATCGTGGTGAAGTATTCCGAGGCTTCCCGCGCCACCTATAAGGAGTTGCGCGAGGCTCGTCCCGACCAGGCAGAGTTCCGCAACCTGCTGATGCAGTATGCCGAGAACAGCCGCTTTGAGCACTGCACACCGCAAATGGACTACATCCAATCATTGGGGCTGAACAGGCAGACGCCGCTCTATCTTGACGAGACCTTACCCATCGAGACGCGCGTCGAGGATGCGCTCTCGCGCATGACGCTTGACGAGAAAATCGCAGTCATCCATGCACAGAGCAAGTTCTCTTCCCCCGGCGTGAAGCGGTTGGGATTTCCTGACTTCTGGACCGATGACGGACCTCACGGCGTGCGCCCCGATGTGCTGTGGGACGAATGGGAGCAGGCCGGACAGACCAATGACTCCTGTGTGGCCTTCCCTGCCCTGACTTGCCTCGCCGCCTCATGGAATCCCGACCTGGCACGCCTCTATGGCCGCAGTTTAGGAGAAGAGGCACGCTATCGTGGCAAGGATATGATCCTGGGACCCGGCATGAACATCAACCGAAACCCGTTGAACGGCCGCAACTTTGAGTACTTGGGTGAAGACCCGCTGTTGGCATCGCGTATAGTGGTTCCTTACATTCAGGGCCTGCAGAGCACGGGTACGGCAGCATGCGCCAAGCACTTCTGCCTCAACAATGATGAAGAGTTCCGCCATCAGGTCAATGTCATCGTGAGCGACCGCGCGTTGCGCGAGATTTACCTGCCTGCGTTCGAGGCTGCCGTCAAGGAAGGCCACGTTTGGGGCATTATGGGCTCCTACAACCTGTACAAGAACCAGCATTGCTGCCACAATGAATACACGCTTAACCAGATACTGAAAGGTGACTGGAATTATGATGGCGTAGTAGTCAGTGACTGGGGTGGTGCGCACAATACTGAGCAGGCTGTGATGAATGGCCTGGACATGGAGTTCGGCAGTTGGACTGACGGTCTGGCATGGGGTGCCAGCAACGCCTATGACTCCTACTACATGGCAATGCCCTACAAGAAACTGATTCAGGAAGGCAAGTTCACGACCAGTGAACTCGACGAAAAGGTAAGCCGTGTGCTGCGACTGTTCTTCCGTACCACGATGAGCGACAAACGCGCCCGTGGTTTCCTGTGCAGCGAGGCTCATTATGACGCAGCGCTGAAGATTGCCCAAGACGGAATCGTACTGCTGCAGAACAAGCGCAATGTGCTACCCATCGACATCAGCCACACTAAGAAAGTGCTCGTCGTTGGCGAGAATGCCATCAAGATGATGACCGTCGGCGGCGGCAGCAGCTCGCTCAAGGCACAGCACGAGATTTTGCCGCTTGACGGTCTCAAGAAGCGTCTGGCAGGCACTGGCATTGAGGTAGATTATGCCCGTGGTTATGTAGGTGACACTACAGGCAACTACAATGGTGTGACCACTGGTCAAATGCTTGTGGACAACCGTCCCGCCAGCGAACTCATCACCGAAGCCGTTGCCAAGGCTAAAGATGCCGATTATGTTATCATCTTCGGCGGCCTGAACAAGAGCGATTATCAGGATGCCGAGGGCCATGACCGCAAACACATGGACATGCCCTACGGCCAGGACGCGCTCGTTGAGGCGTTGGCTGGCGTGAATAAGAACGTCGTGTTCGTTAACATCTCGGGTGATGCTGTGGCAATGCCATGGCGTGACAAAGTCGCTGCAATCGTGCAGGGCTGGTTCATTGGCAGCGAGGCCGGAACAGCATTCGCCAGTGTACTCGTGGGTGATGTGAATCCCTCAGGCAAACTGCCTTTCACTTGGACAAACAGTCTCAATGAACTGGGCGCTCACGCATTGGAATCCTACCCTGGAACATGGCGTCCCGACCACAAAATCATTGACGAGGAATACAAGGAAGGCATCTACGTGGGTTACCGCTGGACCGACAAGCAAAAGAAGCGCCCTGCCTTCGCCTTTGGACATGGTTTGAGTTATACCACCTTCGCTGTCAGCAACTTGCGTCTCGATAAGAGCGAGGTCGCAGCCGACGGCTCAGTGACTGCCACGGTGACCGTTAAGAACACAGGTAATCGAGAGGGTGCCGAGGTTATCCAGATTTACGTTAGCGACCACAGCAGCTCCATTGAGATGCCTGTCAAGGAACTGCGCGGGTTCCAGAAGGTGACCCTCCAACCTGGTGAGAGCCGTGATGTCACCATCACCATTGGTGGGCGCGCATTCCAGTACTGGGACGAGGGCAAGAACGACTGGACAACATCACTTGGCAAGCGCACGATGCTCGTGGGCACTGCCAGCGATAACCTTCCCCTTAAAGCCACGTTCTACGTCCGCTAATCACATTCACGATTATAGCGAATGCCACGAATCCGATTTGATTCGTGGCATTCTTTTTCCTTCACTCAATAAAGGAAATCCCCCATACTCCAGAGAGCATAATGGACTTATCTTGGCTCTGCAACAGATTGATTACCAATTGCCGGTGAGCAGGTAGTCAATCAAAGCGGTCACGTCGCCGATGTTGACGTTGCCGTCCTGGCTGCAGTCGGCCGCACTCAGGTTGACGCCGCTGGCGTTGCCGCTGAGCAGGTAGTCGATCAAAATGGTCACGTCGGCGATGTCAACGTTGCCGTCGTTGTTCACGTCGCCCCGGATGAAGGCAATGCTAACAGTAAAGTGGTGGGGATCCAGTTCGCCGAACACCGGTTGCTGGTAGCGGTGCCCTGACTCGTCGGCGCCGAAGACGTAGTAGTCAACCTCTGACGCATTGTGATATCCCTTGATGTAGCCCACATATTCATCAGCATTGCCGGTGGCTGTCATGTGTGCAACCTGGTAGGGGCCGTTGTCAATGCTGTAGTAAACCAAAAGCGAGTCCTCTTTCAGGGGCTTTCCGCTATAGGCGATGAACTTGCTCGTGACGGCAATGGAATCGCCACACTCCTGCGTGCCGAAGAGCACATTCCTGTGGTCGACAAAGAGCATGTCGAATTCCATCACTCCGCGCGTGCGGCAGTGCAGGGCATCGGTGTTGAGCCACCCGGTGCTGTAGTTTGTGTTGGTCACACCTACAACCTCATAGCCGGGCATGGCTTCCCTATAGACCTCGAGTGCGCGTTCATTGTAAGTGCTGTTACTGCCCAGCGGCACATAGACGTGCTTGTTGAGGATAAGGCTGTTGGTATAGGGAGCGACGGTGTTGCCACCGGGTTCCTCGACGCGGTACACCTTGTAGGGATAGCCCCAGCAGCAGTTGGTGGTGGCGAAATAGTTGGCCACTTCCTCATAATACTGATATCTGCTGTTGGACTTCGGCAGTTTCGCTATCAGGATTTTATCTGGCGCCAGGTATTTTCCCCAGCAGTCGACATGGGCAATGTAGTCGCCCTGCGGGTCAATGGTGATGTGGTAGTTGTCGATGCCCAGATAGTCGAGCATCTTCTGGCGCACGTTGGCTTCGTTGTTGTTATTCTCATCAAGGACCAATTCATCGCTAACGGCATGACCGCGTCCGTCCTCCATCATGTTGCCGCCAGTGTGTTTCAGGTTCATGCCGTACATGGGAATACCCCAGTACGTGGCAAAAGCCGAGGGTATCGCATCGTCGTTTTGTCGCGGACGATTATACACGTTATCGACGATGGCAGGATTCTTGCCGGCAAAAATATACCAGGGGCCGTAGTCGCGCACCCAGTAGGAATCTGAATTCGCGATCACAAAGGTGACCCGATCCATGTTTACTCCCGCATTGTTGAAACTCGACCGAGCCGATGACTGTTGGCTCGAACTCACGATACAGTACACCTGGCAGTTCTCGGCCAACGATTTAACCAAGCTAACCGGTATGCCCAGCGGATAGACAATTGTCACGCCCTGCATGGGCTCAAACTCTGCCACGAAGCGGGGCGCTTCGGTTGGCGCGGGTGTCTCCGTGAAGTTGGTGGCCCTCACGGGTGTGTACATTTCTTCTTCAGACAGGTAATGAAGTTTTCTCCAGTCGGGCCCTTCCTGTGTCTGTGCTTGGACGTTCATGTAGCCCATTGTCGACATCATGGAAGCAAACACAAATAAAGCGAAAAATGATTTTTTTCTTGTCATAATATCATGAGTTAATTAGTTATAATTAGCGCAAAGGTACATTTTTTTTCTGACTTGATATTATTGGCTTGCATGATTTTGCACATTCGGCACGCGCCTGGACCGAACGGCTGAATCATCAATGAGAAAAATCCAAAAGCGTAACCGACTGATTTCTCAGTGATTGCGTCTCTGTTTTGGAATCCCTACAGGCCCGTGTTTATTAAAATACCCCTCTTTTTCCAGACATTTACAACATGGCTGATGTGTAATGAGGAAGTAGAGTAAATATCATACTACACAGAGAATGTTGTTATTTATTGTATGAGTATCAAGAGGGTGTCGATGAGGGTGGCACAGGTCCACCCAAAATTGCGGCAAAACTTATTGCCGCTATCATATCAATAAGATGTATGCAGTTGCTCATATTTTTGAGTTTGGAAGAAGAAATAACACTTAGTGCCATGGCGTTTCGGCGTGATTTTTTTGAGCTTTCAACCGTAAAAAATACGCTTTTTTTTGAGGTAATCTGCACCCCAAAAAAACGAATGACCCTCAAATGACTATTTTATTTTTCAAGTAATTGAATATCAATATATTACAACTTGAAGAATGACCATCAAATGCTAGCCATTTTCCGTAAATCCGTTGTAATTTTGCAAGTGAGCGTTAGCCCGTTTTCATCGCACCACACCTTTAGATTTTTTGCTCTAAAGAAATCAAAAGTTGGGAATGAAATTGACTGATCATTCAGCGCGGTCTAATCTCACAAGTAGTATTGTTTAATCTTTTAAATGGAAACGATTATGGCAACTGAAATTAATTTATCATCGCGCGAATGGTGCGATCTTGTGTTTGAAGGAAAAAACAAGGACTTCGGTGCATATGTAATCCGTACTGAATCGCCCAAGCGTCACAAAGAGGCTGTCCTGTGGACACTCATCGGTTCCATCATTTTCGGGCTGATTACCTTCGGTTTCATGAAGGCCAACCAGTACCTTGATAAGAGAAGGCTCGCCGAGATGGGCGAACAGGTGGAAGTGTTCATCGACATTTCTCAGGAGACTGAGGAATCTGAACCTGAACTCATCGAACAAGAAAAGCCTGAAGTAATTCAAGAAGAAGAATCGAAAACATATCAGGCAACCGAACTACAAATTGTCGAGGACAAGAATGTTAGGGAGGAGGATGAAATTGTTTCTCAAGACGAGCGAATGCAAACAGATGCTATAGCCGGAAGTGTTACGAATTCTCAAGGATCTACTGACTTAAACAACTTCAGAGAACATATCAATGAGGTTGTCGTTGAGACTAAGGTAGAGCCCGTAGCGAAGCCTGAGCCAATCTTTAAGTCAGTGGAACAGATGCCCCAGTTCCCTGGTGGCGAAGCCGCACTGATGAAGTACCTCGCATCTCACATCAACTACCCGCCCATGGCTGCCGAGAATGGCATCCAAGGCCGTGTCATCGTCCAGTTCGTCGTTGACAAGACTGGTAAGGTCGGTGAAGTGAAGCTTGCCCGCTCGGTGGACAAGGACCTCGACAATGAGGCTGTTCGCGTCTGCAAGTCGCTGCCCAAGTTCACTCCGGGCCGCCAGAATGGTCAGCCAGTGTCCGTATGGTACACCCTGCCCGTTACCTTCAAGCTCCAGGGTACCAACTAATCGAAATTTCGGGTAAAAATCCCGACGCTGGATAGGCATCGCATCATGCAGTGCCTATCCAGCATTCATTTTAAGTCAGTAAAAATCCATTTCCAACCTTTTCATCTTTGGTAATCACATCCTCAGAGGCTGCATCATAGAGAATCCAGCGCATTCATCATACACACAAAAGGAACAAAGAATGCCTAGAGATTGTCCTGCAAAAAACATCTCGCCAAAAATCGCAAAAAAAGAAACGCAACCAGCTGATTTCTCAGCGATTGCGCCTCTTTTAAGTGATCCCTACAGGCCTTTTTTATTAAAGTATATTACAGAAGCTCACACAACAACCATTTATTTCTCAGTCACTTACAGCGCAGCTGAAGTGTAAGTTCCTGTGAGCAGGTGTAATTAACTTTAGATTTCGGTTGTCATTTTTGACAACCACTTGTTCATGAGAATTTGAATAGCTCATCATTTAATTATGTAGCGATTCGTGATGAGAAAGCACAGGAAAAGCGACCCGAAAGTCGCTTTTTCCATTGATACACTATGCTATGAGGTCAATTGCCCAGGATGATGTCAATGATGGCATTGATGTCGGCAATGTTAATCTCACCATCACCGTTTACATCTGCATCGGCCGTAGGACTATTTCCTTTCAAGATGATGTTGATCACAACATTGATATCAGCAATATTGACTTCGCCATCACAGTTCACATCGCCAGTCTGGTTGTCAGGTAATAAGTCTTCAACAATCTGCCCAAAATAGGGATACCAATTCCCATCGGCGTGATAAGCGGCAGCCGTCCCCTGCGGCACATGAAGCGTGCGGCCTGAATAATCAACATCGAATAAAAAGGCTTCTCTTTCAACCGACACACTAGAGGGGTCGGTGATGTAACTATACACACACATAAGTCCATTGCAGTGAGCGAATGCCCATGTACCAATGCGGGTGACTGATTTGGGGATGATTATACTCTTCAGGCTAAAACATCTGTAGAAGGCCATTGTGCCGATGGTTGTGACGGAATTTGGGAAGTTCACATTCGTTAGGTTACTGCACTCCTCGAACGCATAGTTGCTGATTGTCGTGACGGAATTGGGGATATATACGTTCACCAAACCGCTGCAGCGAGAGAACGCACCAAAGCCTATTTCAGTGACAGCTTTGGGGATGGCCACACTCTTCAGACCATTGCACCCAGAGAATACTTCTTTACCTATGGTGGTAAGGGCGTCTGAGATGGTCAGGCTCGTCAGACCGCTGCAGCCATAGAATGCATTGTTACCGATGGTGGTGACTGAATTGGGGATGGTGATAGTGGTCAGGCCGCTACAGAAAAAGAACGCTCTGTAGGCGATTTCAGTGACTGATTCGGGGATGGTTATACTCGTCAGGCCCGTGCAACCCGAGAATGCAAAACTGCCGATTCTATTGACAGAACTGGGGATGACCGTATTCTTACAACCTGCAATCAATGCATTGCTTGACGTCTCAATAATGGCATTACAGTTGTCGCGGGAATCGTATGCTATATTTCCGCTTTCCACGACGAAACTCTCAAGGTTTTCACAGCCCTCGAAAGCACTTTCGCTAATGCTGGTGACATGACTGGGGATGACCATGCATGTCAAGCCCGAGCAGCCATCGAACGCAAATTTGCCAATGGAAATGACGGAGCCGGGAAGAGTCATGTCCGTCAAGCCACAGTTCCCATAAAACGCCATGTCGCCGATGGAACTTAGCGTGCTGGGGAGGGTCACATTTGCCAGACTGCAACAGCCATAGAACGTATACTCACCGATGGCAATAAGGGTGCTGGGGAGGGTGATGCTCGATAGGCCACTGCAGCCATAAAACGCATGGCTGCCGATGGAGGTGACTGAGTTGGGGATGGTCAAGCTTGTTAAAGCACTGCAGCGATCGAATGCTCCACCGCCGATTGTGGTAACGGAATTGGGGATGTTCACACTCGACAGGCCCGTACAATTCTGAAACGCCCCACTACCGATTGAAGTGACGGAGTTGGGAAAGGTCATGCTTGTCAGACCTGTGCAATACTCAAAAGCTTTGCTGCCAATGGTGGTAACAGAGTTAGGAATAGTAAGGCTTACCAAGCCACTGCAGTTATCGAATGCGTAATCCGTAATACTCAACGTTCCATCTTTTATTGCGATGCTTGTACCATCAGGCATCGTGCCTTTGTAACAATAAGCAACAGAGCCTGCATACACAAGTCCGTCAGGCTGGTTATTGTACCACGGAGTTTCCTCAAACGCCCGATAACCGATGCTGGTGACAGAATTAGGGATGTTCACGCTCCTCAGGTTACGGCAGTACCAGAACGCTTCGCTGCCAATCGAGGTGACCGAACTGGGGATGGTCACGCTCGTCAGGCTATAGCAGTCCCAGAAGGCCCCCTCACCGATGGTGGTGACCGAATTCGGTATGGTCACACTCTTCAGTGCTTGGCAGTCATAGAACGCCAAATCAGCAATACCTAACGTGCCGTCTTTTACTGTGATACTTGTACCACTAGGCATCGTCCCCTTGTAACTATAGGCAACCAATCCGACATATACAAGTCCGTCCGGCTGGTCGTTGTACCAAGCGGTCTCCTCAAACGCCCGATAACCAATCGAGGTAACCGAGTTGGGGATAGTCACACTTGTCAAACCACTGCAATCAGAGAAAGCAGCGCTGCCGATTGAGGTAACTGAGCTGGGGATGGTTACGCTCGTCAAGCTACTACAACCAGAGAACACCATCTCACCGATTGTAGAGATAGCGTTGGGGATGGTGACACTCTTCAGGTTGCTGCAGTTCAAAAAGGCCCGTTCACCAATAATGGTGACTGAGTTGGGGATGCTCACACTTGTCAAGCCACTGCAATCCCTAAACGCCGCTTCGCCGATAGTGGTGACGGAGCTGGGGATGTTCATGCTCGTCAAGTCTTTGCAGTTCCAGAAGGCCCTATCACCAATGGCAGTGACAGTAAAGCTGATGCCCTTGTGGTCGACTGTGGCGGGGATGGCCACATCTCCATGGTATTCTGGATCAGTTTGCTGTCTTGTGGACACTTCAACGGTATTGGCGCCCGTGATGGTGTAGTCCACACCACCATATTTGAAACTATAGGCGGTAGCGGGTGCGGGCAACAGCAGCGCCAGCAGCAAGAGTGCAGATGTGATCAAGCTTTTCATGTTCATTAATATTAGTGTTGTTAATAGTTGTCGCAAAATTAGTTTTTATAAGTATATCGCGTAGCAAAAAAATGCATTATTTTAATAAGTGTTCAAAAAATAATGTGAATTTGTCTTTTTTTTTTACACCTCAGTGAATTTCTGCCTCCCGCATCTTTTCCTCTTAAATGTCTGAACCTGTATGACTAACAGGAAATCCGGTGTTATTAGACCCTACCGATAAAACACCCCACCAAGCGCACAAAACGTGACACAAAAACCAATAACAAAAGAAACGAAACGCAACCGACTGATTTCTCAGCGATTGCGTCTCCGTTGTGTGATCCCTACAGGCCCTATTTTATTAAAGTGTATTACAGAAACTTACGCAATACTCCTCTGTTTTCCAGATATTTACGACATGGTTGATGTGTAAGCATCCGTAAGCAGGCGTAATCAACTGTAGATTTCGGTTGTCATTTTTGACAACCGTTTTTTAGCGTAATTTCACCTCACGAATCGCCAATTCGGAAGCGAGCTAATGCCACACAAGGAATGCGAAGGTGACATTTGGCCAAATTAAAGATAAATAACTTCTGATATGCGGGGTTTTTCGGAATTTAATGGTAAATTTGTCCGATTATAGTGTAATTAAAAATGAAAAGAGCCATTCAACTGTTTTTGATGGCGGCATTTGTGCTGTATGCCACTGTGGCACAGGCTGCCGTCAAAACCGAAGGCAACTTCGTGACAATCGACATCGAGAATGCTCAGGCAGGTGCCGCCCGCGTGGTACGCCTGCAAGTGGTGAACGACAATATCGTGCGCGTGCAGGCCACCTGCGAGGCACAGCTGCCGACCAAGCTGGCCAGCCTGATGATTGTGCCGCAGACGGCCAAGCCCAAGTTCACGGTCACCGACAATGGCGACAGCTATTGCGTCAAGGCCAAGAACGTGACGGCTATCGTCAACAAGGCCGACGGCCGCATCAAGTTCACCGACGCCAACGGCAAGGTCCTGGCGGCTGAGGCCGTGGGCGGTAAGTCGTTCAAGCCATTCAAGGTGCCCGAGCGTGAAATCGGCGTCGGCACCCTGACCGACGAACAGAGCAAGGGCTTGACCTGGACGCTCAAGTTCGAGAACCAAGATGAGGCGCTCTATGGCCTGGGGCAGCACCAGTCGGGAGAACTCAACATGAAGGGCAAAAACGAGGACCTGTTCCAGTATAATACCAAGGTGAGCGTGCCCATGGTGCTGAGCACCAACGGCTACGGCATCCTGTGGGACAGCTACAGCTATTGCCGCTTTGGCAACCCCGAGGACTACCTGCAACTCAACCGTGCCTTCAACCTCTATGACAAGTACGGCAAGAAAGGCAGCCTGACGGGCACCTATACCGACAAGAACGGCCAACGTCTAGTGCGCGGCGAGGACTCCCTCTATTTTGAGTTTGACATGCCCGCTGGATCGGAACTAGGCAAGTTGACCGAGCCCGGCGGCATCAAGAACCTGCCGAAGGGCTTTGCCCTGAACAGCGCGACGGTGGTCTATGAAGGCTTCATCGAGCCCAAAGGACACGTGAGCGAGACGCTGCGCCAGTTCATCCTCTACTATGCCGGCTATATCAAGGTGTACATCGGCGGCGAGGAAGTGGTTCCAGAGCGCTGGCGCACGGCATGGAACCCCAACGCATGGAAATTTACCGCACAGGTGCCTCCAGGCAAAAAGACGCAGTTGCGCATCGAGTGGCAACCCGACGGCGACGTGTCATATTGCGGACTGCGCGTGTCGGCACCCCGCAGCGCTGCCGAACGTGAGCAACTCACCGTGTGGAGCGAGATGAGCCGCGACATGGACTACTACTTCATTGCCGGTCAGAACTTCGACGAAATCATCTCGGGCTACCGCACCCTCACGGGCAAGGCTTCGTTGTATCCCAAGTGGGTGCTGGGCTTCTGGCAGAGCCGCGAGCGCTACA
>JAFZKD010000044.1 GCA_017553785.1 Muribaculaceae bacterium
GTTCACACTCAACTCCACGAGAGTGCCACCTATCGGGCAAACCGACAAAAAATCGCCGCCTGAGATATATCGCAATCTCAGGCGGTTGATTTCCAAAGAGGGTGAGCCATAACTTCATTTTGACACACCCTCATTGGTTATTTTTCTATTCTCAGTTAGAGGGCGTTACAGGGCGTGGCCGCCAGAGACCTTGATGACTTGGCCGGTGAGCATCCTGGCCTGATCGCTTGCCAAAAACAGGATGGTTTCGGCAATGTCTTCGGGTTGGATCAATTGGCCCATCGGAATGATCGGAACGACGGCTTTCTCCAGTTCATCATCAATCCATCCTGTTTGCGTGGGGCCGGGAGCAACACAATTCACGGTAATTCCATATTTCGCCACTTCGAGGGCGATGCTGCGGGTGAGCGCTTCGAGCGTCGCTTTGCTCGCACCGTAGGTGATTTGACCCGCAAAGACCTGTGACGCATCGGTGGAAAGATTGATGATCCTGCCATAATCGCCATGGTGCTCCACGAATTCCCTCATCATCATTATGCTGCCCCGGACATTGACCGCGAATGTATCGTCAATCACACTTTGGGTAATCTTTTCGATGGTGTCAAGACCATCCATATCCCCATCGGCGGCATTATTGACCAAGACATCAATTCTTCTGTATCGTTCAAGGACTGCCGAATAGATTTCCTTCACGGCAGCCTCGTCAGCAATGTCGCTCTCGATGACGAGATAGTCAGCGCCCATCTCCTTAAGTTTGCCATCTACGGCATCGGCATTCCCGGCATTGGCCGCGAAATACCTGTCCGCTCCGTTCCTGTCCGTCTTGTTCATGTCATACGGCCGAGGAATTTTCTTATACACCAAAACCACCTTTGCTCCCTCACGGGCAAAAGCCAATGCTGTCGTCGCTCCGATTCCCTGCGGGTTGTTGGCGCCGGTAATCAGCGCTACCCTACCCTTCAATCCATAATCCACCATAACTCATAAAAACCTATTTCCAACGCATCAAAAGGGAGGTCTTATTCTCCTGCTTGTTCCTTCGGCAGGATGAAGCATCCGACCGTTAGAACCAGACGGTTTTCAGCCTGACGATATAATCAGTGATGAGGCGCAACGTGTTGAGCTGGCCTTTTAGTTTGAACCGATGGTATGACACCTCCACACCATAGTGTTCCTCGATCTCGGCCTTGAGTGCCTTTAATTCATAATCATCCATTCCCAATTCGCTGGTGAGGTCACTGTCAACCGAGATGGGGATACCTCTGGCATCGGCATCAATCAATTCGGCACAAAACTCCAAGAGACCCAACTGAATCGTGTCTAAAGCCTCCTCGACACGCATCATTTTCAGCTCTTGAGCGTCTGGGGCTGGCATCGGATGCGGACGCTGCACACCATAATGTGTTGACGGTTGAGTCGGTTTGCAAGGAGCGCCATACCTCGTAGCGGATTGTGGCTGTGCCAGGCTTGAAGGATCAAACATCCGCACATTGCTTGTCAGTTGCATGGCGAATAATTCGTCAAAACTATAGGTAAAGCCATGAATAGCGACCACCTCGGCAGCGGTGGCACCCACATTGGGGTCCTGCACAGGCGAACCTGCCGGACCTGCAGCTATGATACCTGGTGTTAGCCCTGCGGCAACAACGGCACCCACCGCAGTGAGTGCTTTTTTCCCTTTATTTCTCTTTTTCTTCATATTCTTGTTCTTTTCTTTATATTTATTAGACTAAAATATTGCGTTTGCGTTTAATCATTGTTCTATTGTGGCAGCTTGAAAGTGATAGGCAAAGTGTACCATACCGACACAGCCTGACCATTCTGGCGACCTGGAGTGAACTTGGGCAGTGACTTGACAAGGCGAACTGCTTCTGCATCAAGATCCTCTCGTATCGAGCGGACAACTTTCACTTCTCCCACACACCCCAACGAGTCAATCACAAACTGAACGACAACTCGGCCTTGGATGTTATCCTCAGCGGCCTCAGATGGGTAATTGATGCGAGACTGGACGCACTTCATAAGAGCTGCCTCTCCTCCCGGGAATTGAGGCATCTGTTCGACAGACCTGTAAGGTGGTCCATCATTTACTATTTTAATTTGAATATTATCAGGCATTTCAACACCATATTTGAGCGTGCGTTGTGGCCATTGGGTCGTGTCCTTATGTCTCCTGTTAATTTGCTGCTTGGCATATAATTCGTCAAAGCCATAGGTCTTGCCGTCAATGGCGACCACCTCGGCAGCGGTGGCACCCGCATTGGGGCTCTGAATCGACGAACCGGCGGCCGAAGCCGCAATGAAGCCCGGCGTGAGCCCCGCAGCCACTACAGCCCCCACAGCAGTGAGTGCTTTTTTCCCTTTGTTTCTCTTTTTCATTACTGAATTCTCATTTAAGTGTCAAAATTTCTCTAAACAAAAACTCTAGACTCTAAACTCTAAACCTCAAGTTTCTAAACATTTAGAATCTTGAATCTTTACATTTCTCAATTGATTGTAGTGGCAGGTCATCATCAGGTCACCATTCCCGTCGCGCAGGTGAAGACCGTCACCTTGACAATAGCGGAACATCTCGCAATCCTGGCAAGGACCACGTCTCATCCATTCGCGGTTGCGGAAAGGCTCAAAGCGGTTCTCCCACACGTCCCAAAAACTGTCGCGGTAGATGTTGCCCTGGCTGTAATCGCTGCGGATGCTCAGACAACCCGAAATGTCGCCATTGGCACGGACGCTTGCCACGCTGAGGCCGGCCTGGCAGTAGAAGAAATGATCGCGGATCAGCCCTTCGTAGGCGCCCATAAAACCGTCACAGGCATAGCTGAGGTCGATTTTTCCCTCGATGCGGGTGGTGACAATGAAGTTCAGCAGTTCGCGGAACTGTTCATCGGTGAGCAACAGGCTTCTGTCGTTGGCAGCGCGCCCCATCGGGTCGATGGTGAAGCAGCGCCAACGGGTGACGCCAGCCTCGATGAGCAGTTTCTTCACCTCATTCAGCCGCGGCAGGTTACGGCCGTTGACACAGGTAATGACATCCCATGTGAGGTCGGGGATGGTCTGCACAGCCTCGATGGCACGCATGGCGGCATCAAAGCTTTTTGTGGAGTTCCTCAGCCAATTATGCTCCTCGCGCATGCCGTCCACGTCAAGGGCTAAAGAGTTGATGCCGGCTTGAGCCAACTCGCGGGCCACAGAACGGTCCAGAAGCAGGCCGTTGGTGACAAAACCCCACATGAAGCCTCGTTCACGTATGATTCGGCCGCAGTCCATCAGGTCGGGGCGCACCAGCGGCTCCCCGCCCACGGTATCCACCATCACCTGTGTGGGGTCGCAATGCGCCGCCACCTCGTCGAGGACAGGCAGGAAATCGGCGAAGGGCATATCGGGGACCGCCGATTCCTTGAGGCAGTCACTGCCGCAATGCCGGCACGCCATGTTACAGCGCAGGGTGCATTCCCAAAACAGTTCCCGCAGGGGGTGTTCCCGCCTGAGGCGCTCGACGTGGTCGCGAGTCAATTCCAGTTGCTGCTGTTGATGCACATTCATGATTGAATTACGTATTTTCTCTACCCGCTAGCGGGATTAAAAGTTAATAAATGTTCTGAATTTGCGCAAAATTCGTCATAATCCCTGAAATATGCAAGATATTTCCATGAATTCTTGTAAACGAACCAAGTTCAGCGCTTATGGCGGTTTTGCGAGCGAATGCTGGCAATTCTTATCCAAAACATAATGAATCGTGATTCGAATACTTACCCAAAAAGCAGCAGATTTGTTAACAAATATTAAAATCTGTGTTAAATTCAATATTTGCGAATGACAACTCCATTATTTCCAAAATAAATTAGTATTTTTGCAAATCAAACTTTAAAACATTATGGTTTAGACGACTTACAGAATAGAACTTTTTATTTGTTTTAATCAATATTTTTATTAACATTAATTTATTCAGCTTATGAAGAAATTATCAGTACTATTGGTTGCTGCCGTGGTTGCACTGAGTGCATCTGCCGGTGTAAACTTCAAGACGAATCATGCCGTCAAGAAGGGCAACAAGATCTCGACCGAATTGAAGATGAAGGTCAAAGATCTCAAGGCTAAGAACGCCTTCCGTGTAATCACCCAACAGCCCGAGGGTGAGCTCAAGTCCTACAACCGCGCTGGTCAGTATGACTATGTATCCAGTGGCAGCCTCTACTGCGGACAGCAGACCGGCAACCGCATGGATATCGTCTATGCCGAGGACGGTAAGGTTTATCTGAAGAACATCATCTGCGGTATTGGCAGCTACTTTGGCGACAGCTGGGTAGAGGGTACCATCGAGGACAATGTAATTACTGTTCCCCTGGGCCAGTCCATCTATTGGAGCGATACATATCAGGCCGATGTAGTTCTGTGCTGGGGCTCCACCCATGGTGGCGAGGCCGAGAACACCATCTATTTCGATATCGATGACCGCGTTGAAGAGGTGACCTACCTCATTGATGGCGAGACCATCACCATGCAGGGTACCGAGGGTTCGACCGGTGGTGACTACTACAACATCGAGGACTATTTCGGCACCGGTCTGAGCGCATACTGGACCGATGACGACAGCTGGAGTGGCTTCATCGAGTGGAACACCGTTCTGACCGAGCGCGAGCCCGTCGTTACCCCCACCGTGATCACCGAGATCCCCGAGGACGCAAAGGTTTACACCTATGCTCGTCAGGGCTACTGCATCTACAACAGCTGGTTCTATGGCATCGGCATGACCGAGGTTGACGGCAAGCTCAAAGTCGCCTTTAGCGCTGACGGCAAGAAGGCCTACATCCAGAACCCCGTGTGGTGGCATGACAGCTATGGCAGCTGGGTAGAGGGTGACTATGACTGGTCAACTCTTCAGATTTCTGTTCCCGTGGGCCAGTACCTGAGCTGGAACGAGTCCTATGAGTATGGTATTCAGCTCTTCTGGGGTGACTCCTACGTTTATGAGGATGTTGACGAGGAAGGCGAGACCGGTTATTACCTGGGTACCGAGGTTGATGATCGCACTGATTTCATCACCCTCCAAATCGATGACGACGTGATTGGTCTGATGGGTTCATATGGTGATCCCGATGCCGAGTTCCCCTACAATTTCGAGGCTAGCGGTCTGTACACCATCTGGAGTGACGACCTGGAATGGACCGGCGCTCTCGAATTCACCAGCGACGAACTTTGGGGCAAGCTGATTGATATCAAGCCTGCAGTTCCCGCAAATCCCACCGCCGACGAATGGTATGACTGTGGTGACGAGAGTGGTTACAGCCGCTTCTACTTCACCCTGCCCACCACCGATGTTGACGGCAACCCTATCGATCAAGAGTACCTGAGCATCAGCATCTATGTTGACAATGGCGACGGTCCCGAGATCTTCACCTTCGACTATGACCACTACAACTATGACATCAGCGAGGACATGACCGAGATCCCCTATGAAATCTATAGCGGTGGTTATGACTTCAATTCCAGCTACTTCTGGTTCTATCGCACCAATGAGGGTGACAACCCCTTGTTCACCGAGAACATCGGTATCCAGGTATTCTACACTGTTGACGGTATCAAGAATGCCAGCGAGATCGCATGGTTGTATAATACTCCCGAGCCTCCCACGCCCGAGGATCCCCACATGACCGGCTACTGGTTGGTAATGGTACAGGCCGACGGCACCGAGGAGTATGTTGAACTGAACATGGCTCAGAACGGTGACTACGTGACCATCTATGACGTGATCTATCCCATGTACTACAACGTTGGTAACTTCTACTTCATGATCAACGGTGTAGCTTACGGTGCTGCTGAGGACTGCACTGACGCTACTCTTGGCAACTCCATGCTGAACCCCTTGACCGAGGGCACTAATAACACCTATCAGGTTGGCAATGGTTACAGCTACGTTCTTGGTATCCACTTCGTGATCGATGAGACCACCGGTGAGATCGCTGGTTACACCGCATACGTTGCTGTGGGCGGTCCCGTTAGCGTTGACGAGCTCAATGCCGGCAAGACCGTTGCTAACGTACGCTACTTCAATGTAGCTGGTCAGGAGATGGCACAGCCCAGCGGCATGACCATCCAGGTTACCACCTACACCGACGGCACCACCAGCGCCGCTAAGGTTATGAAGTAAGCAATCAGCTTATAGAAGTTAGCTTTCAGCTAGCTTTGACGATACGAGTGGAGACGCAAAAATTTGCGTCTCCATTTGTTTTATTGGTACAAATGCATTAATTTTGTGGTATGGACAAAACATCGACTTACCAGATGCTCGCCAAGCAGGTCGATAGCCTGCTTGCCGGCGAGAGCAACCCCACCGGACAGTTGGCCAACGCCGCAGCGCTGTTGCACGAGGCCATGGGTTGGTGGTGGACAGGATTCTATCTCGTCAAGGACGGCGAGCTGCAGTTGGGTCCGTTCCAAGGCCCAATAGCCTGTTACCGCATCAAGCAGGGACGCGGCGTGTGCGGCACAGCATGGCAAGAAAACCGCACCGTTATCGTCCCCGACGTGGAGCAATTTCCCGGGCACATCGCCTGCAGCAGCATGTCACGCAGCGAGATTGTCGTACCCCTGCGCAATGACAAGGGCGAAGTTGTCGGCGTATTGGATATCGACAGCAAGGAGCTGGCCACATTTGATGAGGAGGATGGACGATGGCTCGAGGAGATTGTCCACATCATCGAACGCCACACCGTCACCCCTCAAAACTGTAAACTTTAAACTTTTATCCCCCCAACCCAATGAGCTACGAACCACTAGCCGAACGTCTGAGGCCACGTTCTCTCGATGACTACATCGGTCAGCGCCACCTGGTGGGCGAAGGCGCTGTCATCCGCCGCATGATCGAGAGCGGCAACATCTCTTCATTCATCCTGTGGGGACCTCCGGGAGTGGGGAAAACCACACTGGCACGCATCATCGCCGAGCAGACCCAAGTGCCCTTCTACACTCTGTCGGCAGTGACATCAGGTGTCAAAGACGTGAGGGATGTCCTGGACCGCTGCAAGTCTGACGCCCGCAGCGTGTTTTCCAAAGGGCGCCCGATCCTGTTCATTGACGAGATCCACCGCTTCAACAAATCGCAGCAAGACTCCCTGTTGGGTGCCGTGGAACGTGGGACAGTCACCTTGATCGGTGCCACGACCGAGAATCCCTCGTTCGAGGTCATCCGCCCCCTACTCTCCCGCGCCCAAGTCTATGTGCTGAACCCGCTGGACCGTGACGACCTGTTGCATCTGCTGGATCACGCCATCAAGACCGACAAGATGTTTGAGGGTCATGAGGTGCGCATTGAGCAGACCGAGGCACTGCTGCGCTTCTCGGGCGGTGACGCCCGCAAACTGCTCAACATCCTGGACCTCATCATGCAATCGCTGGAAATCGGAGAGCCGTTCGTCATTAACGACGACATCGTCACTAGCAGGCTGCAACAGAACCCGTTAGCGTTTGACAAGGGCGGAGAAATGCACTACGACATCATTTCGGCCTTTATCAAGAGCATCCGTGGCAGCGACCCTGACGCTGCGGTGTATTGGCTCGCGAGGCTCATCGCGGGGGGTGAGGATCCCAAGTTCATCGCACGCCGACTGTGTATCCTGGCCGCCGAAGACATCGGCCTGGCCAATCCCAACGCCCTACTGCTCGCCAATGCCACCTTCGACATCATCAACAAGATCGGATGGCCCGAGGGACGCATCCCGTTGAGCGAATGCGCCATCTATCTGGCAACCAGCGCTAAAAGCAACAGCGCATACCTCGCCATTGACGACGCCTTGTCCCTTGTGAACGAGACCGGCAACGCTCCCGTGCCCCTGCACCTGCGCAACGCCCCAACCGGACTGATGAAGGAACTGGGCTACGGAAATGACTACATGTATGCCCATGACTACCCCAACCATTTCGTGAGGCAGCAGTATATGCCCGCCGAGCTGAACCATCCACAAATCTGGCAACCTCAAGACAATCCTGCCGAGAATCAGATGGCTGCACGCCAGCAATCCCGATGGGGCGAGAATTCCGGCGGCAAGCCTGAGAAATAATTTAAAGTATCACTTTAAACCACGCAACTCAAATAACTATGGAACAAAAGAAGAAGCTAGGAAAAGAAGGTGAACGCGCCGCCTGCGAATTCCTGATCAGCAAGGGATACACTATCCGCGAGACGAACTGGCGCATGGGGCATCTGGAAATTGATATCGTGGCCCAGGAGCCCAATGCCAATATGATGCATATTGTCGAAGTCAAGACCCGCGCCAGCGATGACCATTACGACCCCATGGAATCCATCACCAAGGCCAAAATCCGCAATCTGGTAAACGCCGCTAACGGCTATATCGAGTACTATAGCCTCCAGTTATCGGTACAATATGATGTAATGATTCTTGTCGGGACCGCCACAGACTTCAACATCCAGTTCATTCCTGACGCGTTTCAGCCGCCATTGAGCACGCGGCGTTAGGCCTTTCCTCCACGCTGGCGGGCCTGTGTCGGGGTCATCTTGTAGTACTGACGGAAGACGCGCGAGAAATAAGCCACATCCTGATAACCACACTGCTCGGCGATGTCACCGATAA
Source organism: Muribaculaceae bacterium (assembly GCA_017553785.1). Lineage (GTDB taxonomy): Bacteria > Bacteroidota > Bacteroidia > Bacteroidales > Muribaculaceae > Sodaliphilus. Next base: position 8,592 of record JAFZKD010000044.1, read on the forward strand.
GAGAGTCACCATTCGCGGTCAACAGTTTCATCGCTCTTTCCATACGCAACTGTGCGACATAGGCGGCTACATTCTTGCCCGTTAATTCCTGTATCTTGCGTTTAAGCTGGCTCTCCCCTAACCTGAACGAGCGCGCCACCACGTCCATGTCCAGTTTCTTCCGTTGAGCATCCAGTTTCTCAATCATTCGGTTGAAATCATCCAAGAACCTCTCCTGATCATCATTTTCTGGGGTAAGAGGCATCCTGTCGGGCACAAGGTCATCCTGCGGTTTCCCAAACTTGTGCTTCAGCGTCTTGCGGCCTTCAATCAGGCTGTTCGCCCATGCCTGCAGCTCCTCCGAAACGAAGGGCTTGACCAGATAGGCATCGGCTCCCGCCTCAATACCGTTCACGCGGTCCTCTTCACTGTTGCGAGCCGTAAGCATAATCACGGGAATGTGGCAGAGCTGATCAGAGCCCTTGATGCGCCGACACAACTCATAGCCGTCCATGAGCGGCATCTTCACATCAGTAACAATCAGCGCCGGTTCCTGTTCCATAGCTTTAGCCAGTCCCTGCTCTCCGTCAGACGCATAAATCACCGAAAACTTCTTGCCAAGCACCTGTCCCACCAAGCGTGCAACGTCCTTGTGATCCTCGATGACAAGCACAACAGGCCGATTGGGGTCACCGACATCATTGTCAGGCACCCTCACTTCCTTGTCACGACGCATGCCCACACGGTTCTTGACCGGCTGAACCAGCATCCGTTCCAGTTCCTGAGTCACCCCTTGCTCATGGTGACATGGCAACTTCACAGTAAACACTGCGCCTTGATCCTTAACGCTTTCCACAGCCGCCGTTCCGCCCATCGCCATCGCCATGTCGCGCACCACCGTCAATCCGATGCCTATGCCATCGACAATGCGCTCGGCTGCCGCACCACGGTAGAATGGCTCGAACACATGGGGCAAGTCAGTCTCGCCGATCCCGATGCCGTTATCCGCCACTCTGATGATAAACATGTTACTGTCAACTCTTGTCGTGACCGTGATTTTGCCAAAATCAGGACTGTAATTGATCGCGTTCTCGATGAGACTGCCGACAATCGTTCTCAAATAGCGAGGCACAATGTCGATCGAGACACTGTTTTCACGTGGGACATAAACCAACTCGATGTGTCGCTGCACACAACGCTCGCGATAACTTTCAATGACCATGCGCACGAATGACACGCCATCGGTGGATCGCCACTCAGGAGACTTGATGGCACTGCGAACACTACCGACCTCAAGGATACGGTCTACCAGCATGAGCAGGTTATTGCCTTGGCGTTCAATAGTTTCCAGATCCTCTTTTTGGACAGTTTTCTCCTCGGCGTCTTTCCCGCCACTTGACATGATGGCATCTATGGAACCCATGATCGCAGTGAGCGGGGTGCGCAACTGGTGGACGACATTGGTGAAGAACAGCGAGCGTGTCTCTTCAATCTGACGCAACAGCCGGTTGGTGCGGTTTCTCACCCGCATGGCATAGACTAGAGAGGCAATAATAGCGGCTGCCATGAGCGACAACAATACAATGAGAATGATATGAATGACACGCAAGCGTTTCAAGTGGGTAATGTACTTGTTGAGTTCACCTTTTTCTTCATCCACCCGATTGCGGTCATATTTGTAGCGCTGGTTCCGCAACTCGTCGTTCCGGTCCAATCCAATGATACTGTCCCGCATCAGATATCCTTCTTTATGGTAATCCAATGCCGATTGCATGTCACCCGTATACTTTGCCAGCTCAGATTTCAGCAAATAGATATTCGACAGTTGTCCCTTGCTGCCTATCCGACGGGCTTCTATCTCAGCTTCGTTAATGATGCGTTGCGCTTCTTGAATCTCACCGACCTTGAGGGCGACACGAGCATGAGCCAGGCACACCTCCAGCCAGTACCACGTGTCTCCAAGCTCCTCTAACTTTTCTCTAGCGGTTTCATACTCTTGATGCGCATGAAAATACTTGCCTTCCTGCTCGTGCAACTCTCCGAAGTGCAAATGACACAAAGCAATCCCTTTCTCGCTCTTGACCTTTTGGTTATATTCCATGGACATGCGATAATATACCCAAGCCGAATCAATCTTCCCTTGAGCGAGATTAATCGACCCCAATCTGCCATAGTTAAAAGCCATGCCCTGTTCGTCGTGCAAAGCGAGTTCGGCCTCCAGTGCGACTCGATAAATGCTATCAGCTTCGGTGTAGTCGTTGAGCGAGATTTCAATATTGCCGATATTATTTAACGATGCGATACGGCACTTGACCGCCTCACTGCCATTATGGTCACTGTACCGGTCGCTCAAACTCATCGCTTTCAGGAAACATTCATTGGCGTTGCACAATTCTCCCACCCGGCGGTAGTTGTCCCCAATACTGTTCAATGCCGAAATCATGCCAAGAGTGTCGACAAGCCCGGTTGCCAAGTTCAGTTGACGGGTGTGAATATCAATTGATGAATCAAACAGCGATTGACCGTTCAACTGCAGGCCATAATACTTGCAAGCCAACATTTCTCCTACCACATCACCTTGGGAACGGAACTGTTTCACTTTGGCGGCGAGGGTGTCCAAATCCCTGATGCCGCTCAACATGCTATCGGTTTCGAGATAGTGCTTGTCTTCGTGAAGATTGTATGGCACATGCCGTTGACATGACGACATGCCAACGACAGCCATGACAGCGACAATCGCCGTCAACGACACAAACATTCCCCAATGGAATTTAAGTTTTTTCATTAAACACAAGCAATATCCCTTTTAAGCCCAAAAGAGTAGGCAAAATTAAAACATTTTTTTGACTTTTCAAGGCTTCTCGCCATTTTTCTTGGATAAAATAAGATTATTCAAGCGATTTTTCCTCATTTTTCCTAGCCAAATATATTCTTTCATTGAAAGACCATCGCATAACATTTATTCTTATTCCAATCAATAAATCTGTGGAATTTGTGGGCATCAAAACACCTAATAATAAAAAATAGGGCTGTTGATGCCTATTCTCAATTAATTTGCCTATCTTTGCGGTTTGTATGATGGGAGACAAGAAAAACATCTTTCAACGGGCAAGCGAATGGGGTATCCCCTTCGGCTTGTTTTTGGCATGTGGCGGAATCACCTACATCTTCGCCGATTACTTCATGCCCTTGGGAATCCTTTCCTTTATGATCTCATTGGCTACGCCCATCGTGGTTTACAAGTTCCAACGGCGCAAATTCATTGAGGATGACGGTTTCTCCGAGTATTCGGCCATTTGGATGCTGGGCATCATGCTGTACATCCTGGGTACCATTTTGGCCAGTTTCATCATTTTCCTGGTCCTGCAGTATTTCAGGCCGGATTTCATGTATGAGCAGGCCCAAACAGTGATTAACGCATATAGCCAGATGCCCGACATGAAAGACAGCGAAATGCTCAAAGTCATCCAGTACATGGTTGACAACCGACTGATGCCCTCGCCCATCGAAACGGTGTTCAATGTCTTTTGGTTTGTCACGTTCATCGGCTCCTTGACCAGCGCCCTTACTGCCTGGCCGGCAAGACGTTCCATCAAAAAGTATCAACGGCGATCCTAACCAGTAAAAAATAAAAAGCAGATTATTATCAGATATGGATATTTCAGTTATAGTTCCGCTTTATAATGAAGCCGAGTCGCTACCCGAATTGGCACAATGGATTGAGCGTGTCATGGACGAAAACGGCTTTTCCTATGAAGTGCTGTTCATCAATGACGGAAGCACCGATGACTCATGGAATGTCATCAAGGAACTCCATGACAGGAATCCGCGTTTGAAAGGCGTGGCCTTCAGGCGCAACTACGGCAAATCTCCTGCACTGAACACGGGATTTGAGAAAGCCCAGGGCAACGTGGTCATCACCATGGATGCCGACCTCCAGGACAGTCCCGATGAGATTCCCGAGCTCTACCGCATGATCACCCAGGACGGGTATGACCTGGTGAGCGGATGGAAGAAAAAACGCTATGACCCCCTCAGCAAGACCATTCCCACCAAGCTCTTCAACGCCACGGCAAGACGCGTGAGCGGCATTCACAACCTTCATGACTTCAATTGCGGGCTCAAAGCCTATCGCAAAGATGTGGTGAAGCACATCGAGGTGTATGGCGACATGCACCGCTATGTCCCCTACCTGGCCAAGAACGCAGGTTTTACCCGCATCGGAGAGAAAGAGGTGAAACATCGCGCGCGCAAATATGGAACGACCAAGTTTGGTCTTGACCGTTTCGTCAACGGATATCTGGACCTGCTCACCTTGTGGTTCCAGGCCAAATTCGGCGTCAAGCCCATGCACTTCTTCGGTCTGCTCGGCAGCCTGATGTTCCTGCTGGGTTTCATCGCCGTGATACTCGTCGGCGCTTTGAAGCTGTATAACATGTACAGCGGACACAGCTACAGGCTAGTCACCGACTCTCCCTACTTCTATCTGGCACTCACATCGATGCTGCTGGGCACCCAGCTGTTCATGACGGGTTTCCTGGGCGAACTGATCATCAGGCACAGCAACGACCGCAACCATTACGAGATCGGAGAAGAAATCACCGACGACGCCACGGCTATCCCCGCCCGCACTGGTCTTGAGGAAGTGCCTGTAAAAGAGCCTAAACAGCAGGAAGTCCTTATCGACAAATAATGAAGTGCCTCTTGCACATATTGCCTGTGGCCATGGCCCTGATTTTGGGGTTGGCAGCCTGCGGTGACAGCAGTTGCTATGACAACGGCAGCAGCCTGCCGCTGGCGACCATCCATTTGGGCGAGCAGCAACAGACGGTTAGCGGCATCACCATCAAGGGAATTGGTGTCCCGGGTGACGAATTGCTGGTGGACTCCGCATCAATCAGCGAGGTGTATCTGCCCCTGCGTGCCAGTGTGTCAACGACCAGCTTTGAGTTTTCGAGGGTGGTCTATCAAGGCGCCGAGCCCACGCTCTATCACGACACCATCACGTTCAACTATACGCCTGTGGAGTTCTTCCATTCGGCTGAATGTGGCGCGATGTACAATTTCGATATCAAGCAGGTGACATCCACCTGCCATGCCATCGACTCGGTGGTAATACTCACCACCCATGTCACCAATTCGCGCACTCCAGCCATGCGCATTTATCTCACTGAGTTCACGCTATGAGGAGAGCCGCGTTTGCCATATTGAGCTTGACGTTTGTGCTGCTGGCTTTCAACGCTGGTGCACAGGATAATAGCAAGCGCCATGTGACACCTGTCAAGCCCGAGACCAACAAGGTGCTTCCGCCCCCCAAGGGAACTGACGAGAAAATTATCCAGCAATACATCAGTGGTGACAGTGCTGAAGCTATCGCCGAGGCCCGTAAAGACTCGCTTCGCCGTGTCTATAAGCATTACCCTAGACTCACCGATGTGTCGTTCGGCATCAATTTCATCGAGCCGGTTTTCATGCTATTCGGTCAGACATACGCCAGTGCCGACGTGAACGCGACGCTCAACATGTGGAACCGTCTGCAGCCTTGTGTGGAACTGGGATTGGGATGGGCCAAGTCAACACCCGACGACATGAACTTTACCTACAAGGGCAAACCGTCGCCCTATGTCAAAGTTGGCGCCAACTACAATTTCATGTTCAAGAATTCGCCTGATTACCAGGCGATTCTAGGGGTAAGGCTTGGTTACAGCACGTTTTCCTATGACGTGAACGATGTGCATTATGCCAATAGCTATTGGCAAGAGGACATGACCTTTGACATCACAGGCGAACGCTCCCACGCGTTGTGGGGCGAAGCGGGAGTCGGCCTCAAGGTAAAACTGTGGGACCGGCTGCACATGGGGTGGATGATCCGTTATCACGGCATCTTCAACTACGGGAAAAACACCAATTCAAGTCCTTGGTTCATTCCTGGTTACGGTCCACGAAGCAGTTCATTGGGTTTCTCGCTTGGCATCAGCTACACGCTGCCCATCGGTCCCAAGGGAAAGGCACCTGAAAGAGACGAAAAGACAAATCATCAAACCGAATAAACACATTAAGCACTATGATCCGCAAACCATTAGGCACCCCGCGTCCAACCATGCGCATTCCCAAGCTGAGGCCCGCCGCCCGGCCAGGATGGTACAAGCAGTTCAAGCAGCTGGCGTCTATCGCCGGCAAGCAGTTCAAGGTTAAGCCATGATGGGTAGTTCCAGACACTTCCCGCTTTACTTCCTGCTCGTTATGATGCTCATGGCGTGCGCCACCTCATGCGGCAGTGATGAGCCATACCATCACATGCCCGGCAGGGAAAACGGACATGACACACCTGCCGACACGACCCACGGCACCCACACGCCAGCTGACACCACCGCAGGGGACACTACCGCAAGAGACACCACTGCAAGGGATACATCAGCTTCCTTCTCTATCAAGTTGAGCTCACCTCGCGACTATGCCTACATGGGGCAGACCTTGCGACTTACCGCAACGACAAGCACCCCCACAACGGTGAAATGGAAATCCACAGCCACGCGCATCGCAACGGTGGACAGCTCTGGATTGGTCACGTTCAATAACCTGCACGAGAACGGGGAAACGGCAATTATCGCCACGGCATGCGACATGAGCGATACACTGTGGCTGCATGCGCGCTGGTGGACCATTGCCGAACGCAGTGCGACAGCTTGGATCACTCCGGCCACCCACACCTTTCATCCCGGTGACACAATTGCCTTGACGATTGTGGACAGCAACACGCAACCCGTTAATGATAACGGGTTTAACGCCGGATCTTGCCAGTGGACAATCTACTGTTATGCTCCCGATGTGGCTCAAGTGATCAACATGACACAGCCTCCAAGCAACGAGAACGGATGGCAAGCCGTTTATGCGATTGGAAACAGCGCGCCAATTGGCACCACATTCACAATCATGGCCCAGTTCAACGAGGCCGCATCGTCCATTACATGCACCATCTTGCCATAGGGCGAAAGACGAATTTACAAAATGAATTTACAATTGTTAATTTTTGCCGATTTTTCAAAAAAATTTTGTCAGTTCAAAAAAAGTTTGTAATATTGTACTCTGAAAAGCGGGAAAACGTTGCTTCATGTTGCGTATTTCTCTTATATTCACGTTATTACGGGTCACCGAATAACAACTGATTTGAACGGAAAATATAGGATTTTCCAAGCTGACAAAGACAACAAAAAACAAAACAATATTAATTAACATTATTACAAACAATTTAATTCATTTGACTATGAAGATTAAAAATTTACTTCTTATTGCTGCTGCAGCATCGCTGAGCCTTTCAGCTTTTGCCGATGATCTCGCAACTGGTGATTATGCTTGGCTGTCGAATGGCGACCCCGCTAAGGTTGGCCAGGCAACTAAGGACCACATCTTCGTTCGTGGCAACTATGATGACATGGGCGAGATGAAGACCTATGACAACACCATCAGCTTCAAGAGTGGCTCCCTGCAGAAGGTTTGGTTCTTCCTCGATGATGATGAGATCTATCTGAATGAGGCTGTTCAGAATCTGACTCCCATTCCCTACAACGCAGCTGGCGACCTCTACAACGAGATTACCTACAACTCATTCCAGTGCGACGTTTATATGCCCCAGGGTCTCGCATTCGTGACCACCGAGGACGATGAGGGTGAGGAAGTATCATTTGAGCGTGGCGACCGTATGCCGACCACCACTAGCCTCACTTGGGGTAAGAAAGACGAGACCAAGGTGATTGACGGCAAGACCTATGACATCTACACTGTTGTATGCTACAACTCCAACGCTTACGGCAGCCACCTGTCAGCAAGGAACGCCACCAGGTACAAAAACAATGGCGCCCTGAAGAAAGACGCTACCCTGTTCGCTATCATGCTCGAGAACCAGAGCAACACCGAGGGTCGTTTCGATGACATGATCATTGGCTACACCATCATGAACTTCCGTGAGTCAGCTATCGCTGAGTGGGACAGCAACCAGAGCACCTTCTTCTATGGTGAGGGTGGCAACAACACTGAGCAGCGCTACATGTACTACAACCGCGTGAACGTGTTTGGCAGCGCTAATGTTGTTGAGAACCTGGCCGAGAAGACCATCAACAATGTGAAGTATTACAACATCGCTGGTATGCAGAGCAACGAGCCCTTTGATGGCGTGAACATCAAGGTCGTTACCTATAACGATGGTACCACCAGCACCTGCAAGGTGATGAAATAAGCCATTAAGCTATATTTCAAGCTAATAAAAACAAGCGACTCATGCGGGTCGCTTGTTTTTATTGTCCTGATTCAAATCAGTCTATCCAGTCCTCACCGTCATCCAGTTGTCATTGGCCAGCGACGGATCAGGCGGCGGTTGATTCACAGTTGTCTCAGACATGATGAGCAACCCAATGGCGCGAGTCATCAGGATGTCGTCATGTTTTCCTGGCCGGGCCGCGTAACGGCCATTGTGTTCCTCATAGTCGCGCATCTCGTTAACGGCATCGAGGTCCCGCTCCAGATAGGAGCCGTCCCTCACCGCCTCGATCAACTGGGCAATCGCTTTATTCTTGGTCTTGACATTAGTGTGAAAACCCAACTTGTGGGGGGCGCGCTGGTACAACATGCTGTAAACACCATACAGTTTCTGCATGATGAACTCGCTCTCCCCTGCCCTCGCCGCCTCATTGACCAGGGTATTGCTCTCGATGGCCAGCAAGGCATTATTATAATACTTGGCAAGCTGCATCGACTTCCAAGCCAGCCTGTCGTGATCGATGTGGCCGCGCCACTGGGCGACAATCTCAGATTTGGAATTCAGCCAACGCCTTTTCCATACCGCAATCACCGAATAGTCACTGCTGTCGGAACGCCCACCCACGTCAACAACCACCAGATAGTTCGCGGCAACGGGACCGCGGGGATGAGGATACTTCCACACCTTGAGCAGACCGTTAGACGCGCTCACCAGCCTGATGTTGACCTTGGCGCTCTCGCCGCTCATGCCATCAGCCTGGATATCCCCCACGAGGACAGGGTCAACAGTGCAGCTTTTCTCCAGATTATCCAGATGCTCGCGGGCAAACGGGTTGTTGCCGCTTGTGGCGAAAGCCTCGCTCGCCGTTCCGGGATACTCCGCCATCATGAGTTCATGGGCGCGGTATTCCATGCGCTTGTGATGGTACCAGTTGATCTGTTCAAGCGTGCGCCCGTCTTCCCACATCTCGCGCTCGTACTTGTCCATATCTTCCCACAACGCCACCGGGTCATCGACAGCCAGCGAATAAATCCCGATTTCATGCCACGGCACAAACACCGCTTCCTTGTCACTGCGGCCCGCCGTGGCCCGCAGCCACTCGTCATGGAAAAAGTCCCCCACGCCGTTGGCAGTGGATTCCAGCACGACTACCGTCTCGGGGTTAAGCACAATGCTGCCGCAAACACTGCGTACCACATCATCAGGGTCGTGCATCACACTGGATTTCCAAAACGCCACCTCGCTCAAGTGGGCCATGGCGATGTCGTAGCCGCGCACGGCATCTTCGCTGCGTGAGCTGCCCATGAGCACCAGACACTCACGGGAATCCAACTGCTGCACATTGTTCTGGCCTTCGAGCTTGGTGAACCGCAACGGCTCGGCATCGTCGTCAAGCAACTCTTTGGGATAATGGCGCAATAACAGGTTATACATGCGCTTGATGGCCTTACTGGTGGCATGCAAGTGTCCGCAAATCAAGCTGTTCCATCCCTTGTGCCTGACCAGTTGCATCCATGCCAGATACATCTGTACAAGGGTCGACCCGCCCCATTGACGGGCCTTGAGCAGAATCACACGCACCGGCTTTCCAGACACGCGTTGTTCCTCCATCACTGCCAGCAGGCGCCGTTGGGGGCGATTCAGGACAAACGGCACATTCCTGCCACTCTGTTTGTCCTTGATGGTCACGCAGCGGGCACACCAGAATTCAAAATCGTCGAACAGGCGATGACGCTCCCGTTCGGTTGGGCTTAACGAGGGATAGTCAGGGTGTGAGTCGATGACTGCCCTGGGCACAAAACAGCCATCGGCTTCCACCCTGTCGCCCCAACAGCCGACACCCGCCAACGGATCGTAACGGTCACACTCGACTAGCGCCCTGCGCCGGGCGTTCTCTTTCATGATATCCTCTATATGAAATAATGTGTCTTTCATCGATCATCTTTCCGCTTTATTCATATCCAGTAAACCAGTGCGGGCAGGAACAGTGTACCCGCTTGTGCCACACCGTCTATAGACAGCCGCAGCGTTCGCGCCCTCAACGACATCGTGGGAGCCGCAAGCGGCTGATCCACTTGTCCCGTCACAGTAGTGACACTGACATCAGATTCCTGCGAGAGGATGCCACGCTGGCCTTTCACCTTGAGAATGAGCGACGCTGTCGTGCCCATCACATGCCACACCACCCGCTTGATGGAACAAGCCATCAAGGGATCAACAGCGACAGGATGCGAAAGCCAGCGCACGGGCACGGCCGCTGCAGTCTCCTGCTCAAGATCCAGCAAGCCGCCGGAAAGGGTCACGGCCAGCGCATGGCGCGGATCACTGTAGAACTGTGCCACACCGACCGTCCGCTCACTCATTGCCCCACTGGCCATTCTCACCACCGGATAACCGTTGGCACGCTGTATCCACAATTCTTCATGGGCATTGCACCAGGCCATGGCGACACATTCCACGTCACGCACGAGAACGTCGAGCCGCGAAGCGCTCAAACGGCACAGATGCCGATGGCGGGATACCAGCCAAATGTCCCGACCCGCCTCGACGGGAGCGACATCACGCGCAATCACAGTCCTGTCCACTAAACGGGCATCGCCCAACGACCCTGCCAGGCTCTGCGGAATGGCGAAAATGCCGTCATCGGTAAACACATAAACCGGATAACGCCCAAAGCCGCCCGAATACAACGGACGCGTCACAACTGACATCGCCATGGGTGAGGCCCCCAATACCCGTCCGCGGTGAGCCTCGACCAAAGGGTTTCCGGGAACACTGACAATAACATCGCCACTCGCCGTGCAGCAATATAACCTGCCACTTGCGCTCGTAGAGCACATGATTTCACCTGCCCGCACCAGCGCCCCGACATAGTCGCACTGGGCATTGGTGAGTACTGAAGGGTGCGAAGCGGCAGCAAAATCCCCGCTGGTGATGTGGGAAGCGGCAGATGCGCTGGCAATGAGACGCCATGGCGAGGTGCCCAACTCCATGGAAATGGCAGCAGTTGTCCGGCGGGGCAATCCCATTTCCAGAATATAATCATGCTGCGGTGCCGTGCGTGTCACACAACGGTAATCAAGTGAGCCGCTGTCATTCACCAGATGAGCCTCGGTAGTGGCCAGCACATCGACACTTTTCACCATGGGCAACCATTCGGCCGCGATATCACGGGTGACATCAATACTCAGGTTGTAGTGCACCAGCTGCAGACTAGCCGCAAGAGTACCTGAAAACGCCGAGCCGTTGTCTTCGACAGGGACTTGTACGAATTCGGCATTGGCCAGCGTCTCATCACCCACCCGCACGGGTGCGCTCATCCACAGGTAGCTGTCATCAATCAACCTTACGGCCCATCGCACCAGCATGGGACCGGTGTGCCGACCCTCGGCGGCAAGATCAGCATGCAGGTTTTCCCAAGCTTTGCGCAACATCTTGGTCAAGACGGCTACATCGGCATCGGCAAGCGGAGCCTGCCAACGGCTATAAGGGGCGGCAAAGCTATAGGCGTCCAAGTCGGCATGACTGACCGATGTGCTGACCCGAAAAGCCAAGTCAGGGACGGCAGCAGCAGGATCGAGCTTCACCCACTCTCCCCCGTGTTGCCCAAGATACACCAAGCCGCCATTGGTAACAATGACGATAAGTTGTCCAATGTGATGGGCGCCCACAACGTTGTCATCAACGGTGCACACTGTTACACCATCAATCTTCACGGCGCTATCTTGGCATGTCACTTGATGGTCGTCGGCTATGAGCAACAATCGCTCACCCACTCCCACAGCGCCTATTGTCGCCGGCACGCCCACCACCTGAAGTGATTGTTCGCGCTCCCTGACGTTTTGGGCAATAGACGCTGTTCCACACAGAGCCGCCTCACCATTGGCAAGCGGCACGACTCCACGGGGCTGAACCCGGGTCTCTTTCATTTGTTTGTGCTTTTTCATGGTTTTCATTAGTTATGGGACTTCTCATTTCAAACGATTAATCAAAGTCCATGTTAATCTTCAATGTTTTTGTTTGCCCGCAAAGATAGCACACCCTTGCATGATACCGCAAGGACAAAATGCAGGAAGCCAATTTCACGAAAATTATTCAATTAAAATTTGCTTCCCGCCCGACAGCCCGATAAAAAAGCACCCGCACTCACTTCGAGCGCGGATGCTAACTATTATCTATTATCTCTTATCTCTTATCTTTTATCTATTATCTTTTATCTATTATCTTTTATCTATTATCTCTTATCTATTATCTTTTATCTCTAATCTTTAAACTCTAATCTGCGAGCAACGCGAGCATCAAGGCCACTGGCCGCTGAGCAGGTAGTCGATGAGGGCTGTCACGTCGGCAATCGAGATATCGCCATCAATGTTGGTGTCAGCACCACCAACGCTAAACTCGTCACCCTCAGCCAAGTCACCACTCAGCAGGTGGTCGATCAAGGTGGTAACATCGGCAATAGTCACATCTCCATCCTTGTTCACATCACCGCGCAGGAAATCGTCGGGAGAAACGATGAACTTGCTTCCGTCGGTGTAATAAAGCCTGTTATTCAAGAAACCATAGGGGAAGTAATATCCGTTGCTCGGCATTGTATAATCCCATGTCAACTCATTGGGAGTTGCGATGCCGTCAAAGCCCCAGGTATAACCGTTCACATGGCCCGTTGCATCGGTTGTGTAACTGCCGATGGGATAAAACATTCCTTCGCCTTCATTCACCCAGGTATCCTTCACGTCCCATATCGGGTTGAACATATTACCGCCTTCGGAGCAAGGATAATTCAACGTTCCTTCAGAGCTCAGTACCATAAAAGCGCCAGGCATGCCATAATTCCACATGTTGCCCACATACACGGTGTCGTTGCTTTGACGAATCAACACGTTACAAGAAGCGACACTGTTATCCGACTCATTGACATACTCTAATTTGCCATTGGCCACCAAGAATTCGCTGCCACGGTACACGGTCTCAAAATAGGTGGTGTCGCGAGCAACCTCAACGCCCTTGCGGTACCAAATCAATACCTGATAACCGGTATAGACGTATCCCTTGTTTTTGTCAAAAACAATCGAACCGTCGTTGGCAAGAGTACCCGTTACCGCATTCTCCTGATCATGAAGAATGTAATCTTCGGATACAAGAGCCGAATAACGGACCGTGTCCACCCTGTTGCTGCCGCTACCCGTGATTGAGGTGTCCTCCAACAGATTAAACCAATTCAACGACACAACACCAGTATTGTAGTTCACATTAACGGGAACATAGCTGGTGTGGCCAACAGCGTCACGGTAAAGTCCCGCACAACACAACTGGCCGTCTATCATCTGCCATTCCACGCCACCGCCAGCATAGTAGGGATCGGCTTGAGTCACATGACCTGCGTTGTCAGTGTACTGGTAGGCATAGAGGAATGCCACATAATCATTTGCGACAATGTTCACTTGGGCAAACGCTGTCAAACTTGCACAAACAAATAACAGTGCTAAAATCTTCTTCATATCTATGTATTTAATAATGTGTCGGTTTAAAGGATACAAAATTACTGTTTTATTTTGTACCAACAACCAATTTAACGTCTTTTTTCACTTTTTCATCAATCGTAAGTTCATGGTAACTGATCAACGAATCACGATTCATCATGTTTTTGGATAAGGTTTGCTCGCATTCGCTCGCAAGAAATCAATATAATCATGAGGGCGTGTCACAATTGTTAAAGAATATCACTAGTGTCCGGAAAAACATCAGCAAAATACTCAAATACCTGAATCTGAGCCGTATAAGCATCATTTTGGGATTGGGGCTTACTTTTTCCTCGAAGAGGAAGGTCGGGTCGAAGGCCCGACTTTACCGGGAAACACCATGCAAGCCCATCGAGGATGGGCGCAGCTTGGTGCGTGCCACAGGGAGGTGCGCAGTGCGTCGAAGACGAACTTCCACAACTGTCAAATGCTTGTCGTTCATGCGATAGCACGATCATTCTTTCCAGGCGACGCGTGCGCCGATTCCAAGTTCTCATTCTTAGCGTGGGGCCAAAAGAGCGCGGATGCCCACTAACAACTAAAAACTAAAAACTAACAACTAAAAATAAAATTTGTTCAATTTCCCGCCCGCCAGGGCGGTTAATACTTCTGTTGGGCCAACATCTATATCATTGCTAAAAATATATTTGATTTCTCGTGCGACAGCACGATCCTCATATAGGGTCACTACGATTTCGCTGAAGCAATCATTAACAAACCACATGCCACACCAAAAAAAGACAGACACCCCATCAGGGATGTCTGGCTTTTTCAGTTTGCTATAGAGTTTTTGCTCTTTCTAAGAGAATTACTCGGCCCAATTGCCAGTCAGCAGGTAGTCAATCAAGGCGGTCACGTCACCGATGGTGATTTCGCCACTCAGATCACAGTCAGCATTGTCGCCGCTGAAGCCTTCGGCGTCATCAAAGTCGCCACTCAGCAAGTGGTCGATCAATACGGTAACGTCAGCGATACCAACCTCACCGTCATTGTTCACGTCACCACGAAGGCCAATGGGCTCAGTTTCGAATACGAACTCGCTGCCATCGGTAAAGGACAGCACGTTGTTGGTGAAGGGATAGGAACCCAACTGCATGTTGGCACCATCGCTAACGCGTACGATACCCGGCAGGACATAAGCAGCGCGATCCCACTTGATAGCGGTGGGCTCTACAGTACCAATGATAACGGTATCCTCGGTTGCCTCACCTTCCTCATCGACGTTATACAGCCAGTACCAGCGGGTGTTGTCCCAGTTGTAGGCACTGCCATAGTAGTCGGCATAGTAGTCCCTAGCGAGCTTACTCATCTCACTTACGGGCCAATCCAGAGGCATAACCATAGTACCATCCTTGTAGATGTTCATCTCGAAGCCGGGCATACCCATGCCGTAGAGATTGAACACAACTGCGGTGGTGTCATCATACTGGTACATGTAAACGTTCTCAGTGTTGTGCGAAGTGGTGGTAGCTTCCAAATCATAGTCATGGGTTGCGTTGGGCACGATGAATTGGGTGCCTACATAATACTCCTCAAAGTAGGTGGTATCACTCGACTCAACAGTATAGGTATAACCGGTCCAAGAGCTACCTGAGCGCTTGTAGGTTACCAATGCCTGATAGCCGGCGAATACATAGGGCAGCTCACTGCTGAACTCGATGCTTCCATCCTCATACAGGGTACCGGGAATGTCGGTGAATTCCTCGCTCTGGCCGGTATAGCGGTTTGCATCAACAAGGATCGAGTAGTTAACGGTGTCGGTACGCCTCCAGCTGCTACCGCTACCAGTGGATGTACCCTGAACAGTGTCATCGTCAAGCAGGATACCGCTGGGAATGGTAACCTCGTTGGTGGTGTAGTCGATGGTCACGGGCAGATAATAGGTGCTGCCGGTGTACTGGCTCCAGTAGATACCAGCGCAATACAACTGACCATTGGAAACCTGCCAGTAGAGACCCTCGGCGCCGCGGAAGTGGTAAGCATCCCAGTCGAGGCCTTCGTCACCCATCGCATAGACATAGCGGAAGTCTATATAGTCGGTTGCTGCGATGTCTTCATCAGACAGACGGCGGGGAGCCTTGTTAGCAAGATTCTGGCCGGGATTAACGTTGTAGGTCTTGAAGTATTCCCTGGGGGTTAAAACACCCTGGCCAGGAGTAATGCTCTTGTCAAAACCTTGGGTCATGGTCATCATCTTCGGGGCATTCACCTTGGTCAGGTTAGCCTTGTTTAATTGGGGCATACCTGCCATAGCGGTCAGGCCTGCGCATACGAATAAAAGTGCTAAAAATTTTTTCATAAATCTGTAGATCTAGAAATTTGTTAATAATATAAAGTGAATAAAAAAATGGTTCTCATTTATAATATTATAGGTTTCTTGTGAATCAACTGTCCTTGCATGACATGGTTTTCATAAGATGTCACAAAAGTACAGAGAATTTTTGAATACCACAACTTTTTTAGACAAAAACTTCACATTCTTAAACAAATTCTACCTAAAACGTAACCGTTGAGCGATTCATCCCACGCCATTTAATAGGTCTTAGGAAGCACTACCATGTGAACAACATGCCACGGGCTACGTCTTGGGCTACGTCTTGGCCCATACTCTGCTCAACAATGGTCAAGGCAAATGCCGATGCCGCCGCGGGGCCGTTACCGGTCACCACATGGCCATCAACAGCCACTGGCGACTGTTCCCAGACCACGCCCTCGACAGTATTCTCCATGCCGGGATAGCACACAGCGCGACGGCCGTTAATGATGCCTAAAGGACCAAAAACCACAGCCGGCGAAGCGCAGATCGCCGCCAGTTTGCCTCCAGCCTTGTCATGAGCGACAAGTGCCTCACACAGCGCTTCATGGGCCCCCAGATTGGGGGCGCCGGGAATACCACCTGGAAGCACCAGCCACTCGGCGCCGCTGTAGTCATTATCCCCGTACAGGGTGTCGGCCATCACCGTCACACCATGCGCCCCAGTGACTTCTAGGCCTGGGTTAATCGACACCGTCACCACAGGCATTCCTGCGCGACGCAACACATCCACACATGTCAGGGCCTCGACTTCCTCAAAGCCATCGGCCAGAAACACATAACTCTCTTTCATCTCAATTGCCTGTTTAATCAATAATCTGTTTGTTTTGAGGAGCGAAATTAATGATTTTCGGGATTAAAACCATGCTTAACGCCCTTTTTCTTGAAAAAAAATGATGTTTTTTGAAAAAAATGTGCGATTTTTTTTGGTGGTTCCAAAAATAGCAGTACCTTTGCATCGCTTTTGACAGCAACGGGCAGTTAGCGCAGTTGGTTCAGAGCATCTGCCTTACAAGCAGAGGGTCGGGGGTTCGAATCCCTCACTGCCCACCAACACAGGGTCCAGCACATTTCATGCTGGACTTTTTTTATTCCTTATCCTGAAACATGATGAATCGTGATTCGCTGAATAGACTCAGGCTTCTATTTGGCACAAAAAATCATAAAAACCCTTAAACCTGGGGCAAGATTGAAGAATAATATGTAGCTTTGGGGGTTGAAATCTTTATCCGTCATACGATGAACAAGGTCATCTATATCGTTATCATACTGGTTACCACGGCGTTAACCGCATCATCCCAAGTGCGCTTCGGGTTGCGTGGCGGCATCACCGTTGGTGAGTTGCGATTTGACCGCGATGTCATTGACAGCGATAACCGTATCGGATACACTGGCGGACTTCTCCTGGACGCGAACATCCCAGTGGTGGGACTCGGCATTGAGGCCAGCGCGATGTATACCCACCGCGACAACCGCCTTACCGATCACGACCACGTGTTCAAGCGCCACTACTTCGAGTTTCCTGTTTACGCCCGATACCGCTTGAGCATCCCGGCGCTCGACAGGCTCTTGACACCATACCTTTTCACTGGGCCCAGCTTTTCAGTATTGTTCGATGAGAACCAACACACGAGTGACGCGAGCAACAAGACCTACCTGTCGTGGGACGTGGGTGGCGGTGTTGACCTGTTCAGGCACCTGAGGGTCTCGGCGGCCTACGGCATCGGCATCACCAAGGCCTTGGAGTATGTGGACAAGGAATACGATGGCAGACAGGTCAACGGCAAGGACCGCTACTGGACCCTGAACGCCGCATGGATATTTTAGAATATAACTTCATCAGGGTGACCTACTGGATTTGACTGTGAGTCCCCCAGCAACACAAGAGAATGAAAAAGATATTTTTACTGATCGCCGCGACTATTGTCGCATCAACAGCCTTGATGGCTCAAACCACTTCGCGCTGGGGCATCTCAGCCGGCGCAAACTTCAACGAGGTACATTTCAAGCAGACTGATATCGTGCCCAGCAAGCGCGCATGGGGCCCCCAAGTGGGTCTCACCGGAGAAATGAACTTTAGCGGCATCGGGTTCGGAGTCGAGGGTTCTCTGCTCTACTCCCTCAAACAGGGCAAGGTGAACTATGGCGAACGCACCATGTGGAACAGCCTGGGATTCGGCAACGAAACAGTATCCATGCATTACATTGACGTGCCTTTGCATCTCAAGTTCAAGTTCAACCGCCTGAACGGTGCCGAAACCACCATCATGCCTATGGCATATGTGGGCCCGCAGTTCTCATTCCTCGTGGGCGCCAACCACAAGGACCTGAACTCCTATCCTCCAGTCAACGTCTATCTTGACATGGGTCTAGGATTTGAGCTGATGGAACGCGTGCAGCTGCGTGCCGGCTACAACTTCTCCATCGGCCAGTCGTTCCACACCAAGCTGCTTGACGACAATGTCGCCAAGAACCGCACTTGGTACTTCGGCCTCACATGGTTCATGAAGTAAACAATGAATAAACGATACATCATGGTGCTTGCCGCACTCGTGGCCATGGCTGTTGCCATGTTTTGCTCACGGGAACGCAAGGCCTTTTTTTCGCCCTATGGCGACTCCTGGATCACCGAATCTGGTGTGGTGTGGACCACTGAGTACCATATCACTTACCACTCCCACGACAACAACCTGGGTGACAGCATCCAGCTCATCCTGAGCAATCTTGATAAGAGCGTCTCACCTTACAACAAGGCTTCGCTCATTTCGGCCCTGAACAACAACACCTCGACACGTGTGGATGCATATCTCAAGAGGCTCTTTGCCGCTTCGGCCATCATCAACCGTGAGAGCGGCGGCGCATTTGACCCCACAGTAATGCCGCTAGTCAACGCTTGGGGCTTCGGTTACAAGGATGGAGCCCTACCCTCCCGCACCCAGATTGACAGCATCCTGCAGTTTGTCGGGATGGGCAAAGTGAGCATCCATGGCGACTCGCTCATGAAAAAAGACCCTCGCGTGATGCTTGATTTCTCTTCCATCGCCAAGGGTCTGGCATGCGACGAAATCGGGCGCATGTTCACTCGCAACGGAATCAGCGACTGGCTGGTCGAGATCGGTGGCGAGGTGGCCGCTAGCGGCGTCAACAAGAACGGCACACCCTGGCAAGTGTCGGTTGACATGCCAAACGAGGAACTGGACGGAAAAGTCTCGCACGAGAGCGCGTTGACGCTTTCGCTCAACAACGCCACTGTCGCCACCAGCGGCAACTACCGCAAGTGGCGGGCCGAGGAAGGAAACAAACTGTCACACATTATCGACCCGCACACGGGCAACAGCACCATCGGTACCCTGCTGAGTGTGACGGTCATTGCCGACGAGTGCATGCACGCCGACGCATGGGCAACGGCATGCATGGTCTTGGGAGACAGCGCCACACGCGCCATGATGCAGCACCGCGACGACTTGGGCGTGATGACCATCACCGCCGACACCATCAGCGGCAGTCTCATCGTTTGGAGCAACCGCACCTTTGCCAATCAAATCACCACCTCGCGCTAATCACAGCACAACCCTAGAATCGTCTTTTTAGACGGCTATTGGGCGATGATGAGGTCAATGCCTAGGTCTTCAATCTTTTTCACAGTCTTGGGAGAGATACCGGCGTCGGTGATAATCAGGTCAACAGCGTCTATATCGGCAATCTTGGCGAATCCGCGACGGCCAAACTTGGTGCTGTCGGCCAACACAATGGTCTTTTGGGCTGCAGCCATCATTTTTTGGTTAAGCGCCGCCTCACGCATCTCGGTAGTCGTGATGCCGAATTCCAAGTCGATGCCGTCAACACCCAGATACAGTTTGCTAAAGGAACACTGGTCAAGAATGCGTGACGCATACTCTCCGACGACCGACAGGCTGCTGTGCCTGAGCAGTCCGCCTAACTGAACGATGTCGATGTTCTCGTGCTCCGACAGTATGTTGCTCACAGGCAATGATGCCGAAACCACCGTCAATTTGTGGATGGGCACGATATTACGCGCAAGGGCGTGCACCGTCGTTCCCGAGGCAATGCAAATGCTGTCATTGCGGGTGATGAGCCGAGCCGCCTCGCGCCCGATGGCGTGTTTTTCGTCGGTCGAGAGCTTTTCCTTCTCGTTCACCGACCTGTTATTGATATAAGGATTAATCAGCACCGCCTTGCCGTGGCTGCGATACAGTTTGTCACTCTTTTCCAGTTCGGTAAGGTCTTTGCGGATGGTTACCGCCGACACATCAAGCAACTTCACGAGGTCAGAGACGAGCACCGACCCGTGCTTGATGAGCTCTTCCATGATGATTTCGTGTCGTTTCTCTTTCATTTTGATGGTAGATAGTTATCGTTGCGATGCGGCAAAAGTAGAAAAAAGATATCAATCAACCAAAAAAATCATCGGAAATCTTATATTTTTTATCAAAATGGTATTTCGTTTGTTTTCTACAAGTAATTATTTTACGAATAACTTATTTCAAAACGAAAGCATATAAACAATAAAACGAAATATTGTTTTTGGTAAAAATCTAGATTATATGATTGATTAATTATCTGATTTTTAATAATTTATAATAAAACATGGAAAATTTTATAAAAATAAATACGAAAATATTTTGTCAATCCAAAATTAAATTATAACTTTGCAGCGAAACTAAACAAAAACATGTTATGCTACCTTAAAAACCCTGTTTATGGTAACAAGCGACATTTATAAAAAAGAATATGACGTGATCATCATTGGCGGTGGCGCGACAGGCGCCGGCACCGCCAGGGATTGCGCCTTGCGTGGATTAAGCGTTTTGCTTGTCGAACGCAACGACTACAGCACGGGAGCCACGGGCCGAAACCACGGACTCATGCACAGCGGTGCGAGATATGCCGTGACCGACAGCGAGAGCGCCAGCGAGTGCATCAGCGAGAACATGATTCTTAGACACATCGCAAGGCATTGCGTGGAAGAGACCGACGGCCTCTTCATCACCCTACCCGAGGACGACCTGGAATATCAGAAGACCTTCGTGGAAGCCTGCCACAAAGCCGGCATCCGCGCCGATGTCATCGACCCTCAGGAGGCCCGGCACATCGAGCCTGCAGTGAACCCCGACCTCATCGGCGCAGTCCGTGTGCCCGACGCATCCATCGACCCGTTCCGCCTCACCGTCGCCAACCTGCTTGACGCACGCATCCACGGCGCCGAGACGCTCAACTACCATGAAGTGGAGGGCTTGGTCATCAACCAGAACCGTGCCGAGGGCGTAAAACTGCTCAACAAGCTCAACGGTGAGCACGTGGAGGTGCGCGGACGCGTTGTCGTCAACGCCGCGGGCATCTGGGGACAGAAAATCGCGAAGACT
This sequence comes from Muribaculaceae bacterium, assembly GCA_017553785.1. Lineage (GTDB taxonomy): Bacteria > Bacteroidota > Bacteroidia > Bacteroidales > Muribaculaceae > Sodaliphilus. The sequence continues at coordinate 30,045 of JAFZKD010000044.1, forward strand.
GCAGGCGTGAACATCTCGATGTTCCCCGCCAGGGGCGCTCTGCTCATCTTCGGGCACCGCGTGAATCACATGGTCATCAACCGCTGCCGCAAGCCCGCCAACGCCGACATCCTGGTGCCCGACGACACCGTCTGCGTCATCGGCACCACCAGCGACCGCATCCCCATCGAGACCGTGGACGACATGCGCGTGACACGCGAGGAGGTGGACGTCCTGCTCAAGGAGGGCATGAAAATCGCCCCGTCGCTTGCTACGACACGCATCATCCGCGCCTACGCTGGAGTCCGCCCGTTGGTAGCCAGCGATGACGACCCCAGCGGCCGCAGCATCAGCCGCGGCATCGTATGTCTGGATCACGCCAAGCGCGACGGCATTGAGGGCCTGATAACTATCACTGGAGGCAAGATGATGACCTACCGCCTGATGGGCGAGGTGGCCACCAATGCGGTATGCGCCAAGTTGGGCAACACGGCACCTTGCATCACAGCCACCGAGCCTCTGCCCGGATCAGAGCCTGACGGCCCCAGGCAAGGCGACGCGACCAAACGCTACAGCTTCGGTGAACGTGCAGCGATCGGCCGTCACGGCTCACTGGCCGCACGCATCGAAAAAGACAACGACATCGACAACGCCCTGGTGTGCGAGTGCGAAGGCGTCACCGTGGGCGAAATCAAATTTGCCGTGCACCAGCTTCATGTACACAACTTAGTGAACTTGCGCAGGCGCACCCGCGTGGGGATGGGCACCTGTCAGGGCAAACTATGCTCCTGCAGGGCAGCATCGCTCATGGGCGAGTTCAAACAAGACGTGAAAGCCGCCCAGGAAGACCTCGCCGCATTCCTCGATGAGCGATGGAAAGGCATGAGGCCCGTGGCATGGGGCGACACACTGCGTGAAGCGCAGCTGACAGCCGCCATCTACGAAGGCCTGTGCGGACTGGACTCAGCCGTTAATACCGAAGGAAAGGAGGACGTACAATGAGAATGGACACCGTTATCATGGGAGGAGGCCTGAGCGGCTTAGCCTGTGGCATCGCACTCGCCAAGCGTGGCCAACGCGTAGCCATCGTATCAAGCGGACAAAGCACCATGTTGTTCAATGGCGGCTCGATGGAGCTGCTGGGCAATATCGACGGCGACACGGTCACCACTCCGTTAGAGGCCATTAAGACCCTACCCCAAGACCACCCTTACAGCAAGATCGGGGCCGACCGCATCGCAGGACTGACCGACAGGGCAAAACTATTGCTCAACGACGCCGGCATCAGCATGCAAGGCTCAGCTACCGCCAACCACTGGCGCATCACCCCGATGGGCGTCGCCAAACCCGCATGGCTCACTTTGAGTGACCACCTCAGGATTAACGACCTCAGCAAGTTACCAGCCAAACGTTTAGCCCTGATGAGTATTCGCGGATACCTGGACCAACCCAACGCTATGCTGGCACAAGGCCTGCGCGACCTGGGTTTCGAGGTCGATGTCATTGATTTCACCACCGACGACATCTCCGCCCTGCGCCGCAGCCCCAGCGAGATGCGCGCCACAAGTTTGGCCAAGCGTCTGGTGAGCACATCTGCCCTGCAGCGCGTGGCCGACCAGATCAACAGCCTCGCCGCCGATGCCGATATCGTTTTGATGCCCAGCGTGTTAGGACAGAACGAGGAGAGCGATTTCCAAACGCTTCAGTCCATGACCAAGAAGCCTCTGCGCCTTGTCGCTACCCTACCTCCCGCCGTGGCAGGCATGAGGATGATGACGCAGCTGCGTCACTACTTCAGGATGCTGGGTGGCAACTACCTCATGGGCGACAGTGCCGTGAAAGGCACTTTTGAGGGCGACCGTCTGACCGCCATCACCACAGCCAAGCTCGCCGAAATGCCGCTCAAGGCCGACCAATTCGTGCTGGCCACAGGCTCGTTCATCAGCCGAGGACTGATTTCGGACTATGAGCGCGTTTATGAACCCGTGCTGGGCGTGGATGTGGATGCCGACACCAATCCCGACAACTGGACCCGCTTTGGCGTGCTGCAACCCCAAGCCTATTCCCGCTTTGGCGTTGCCACCGATGATCAGTTGCGCTGCCTCAAGCAAGGCAAACCAATCACTAACCTCCATGCCATCGGCTCGATCCTGAGTGGACATGATGCCGTGAAGATGGGCGACGGCACCGGCGTATCGCTGATTTCGGCGCTCGCGGTGGTGGACCACATCATGGAGAACAAATAACCGCGATTTCAACCATACGGAACTCAGGTCATCACGACCTCGACTAATGGTTTAAATATAGATAGATAACGATTTGATTGATGATTTTTTAATGGGATATTATGGCTGAACGAATGCAAATATGCAACCTCAGCGAGAACAACTTCGAGCAATGCACCAAGTGCAGCATCTGCACCACGGTCTGCCCCGTTGCCGCTGTGACCACCGACTATCCCGGCCCCAAGCAGGCCGGCCCCGACGGTGAGCGCTACCGCTTGAAGGACCCCGCCTATTTTGACAAGGCGTTGAAGCTATGCCTCAATTGCAAGCGTTGTGAAGTGGCTTGCCCGAGCGGAGTCCACATCGCTGACATTATCCAGCACGCCCGCATGCGTGCCACCGAAGGCAAAAAAGCGAACCTGCGCGACACCATGCTCGCCAACACCGACCTGCTGGGCACCATGGCCAACCTGGTGGCGCCTGTCGCCAATGCCACGCTGGGCCTGAAACCCACTAAACTGGTGATGGACAGCGTCATGGCTATCGATAAGCACCGCACGTTCCCTGCCTATAGCCGTCAAAAGTTTACGACCTGGTACAAGCGCTATGCCGCCAAGCAACAGGATTCTTATGCCAACCACGTGAGCTACTTCCACGGCTGCTACGTCAATTACAATTTTCCCAAGCTAGGCCAAGACCTGGTCAAGCTGATGAATGCCGTGGGCTATGGCGTACACCTGCTGGACAAGGAGCAGTGCTGCGGTGTCGCTCTGATCGCTAACGGCCTGTACAAGCAAGCAAGGCGCCAAGCAAGCACCAACATCACCAGCATCCGCAAATCGGTGAACGAAGACCATCGCACCGTGATCACCACCAGCTCGAGCTGCACCTTCAATATGCGGGATGAGTATCCCTCGATGCTCAGTATCGACAACGCCGATGTTCGCGACAATATCAACTTGGCTACACGTTTCATCTACAACCTTGTAGATGAAGGAGAAATCAAGCTTGTTTTCAAGGAAAACTATAAGCGCAGACTAGCCTACCATACCGCTTGCCACATGCAGCGCATGGGATGGCAACTGTTCAGCATCGAACTGCTTCGAATGATTCCCGGCCTTGAACTTGAAGTGCTGGAACAGGAGTGCTGTGGCATCTCGGGCACCTATGGCTTCAAGAAAGAGAATTACGAGCGTTCCCAAGCTATCGGATCGGTACTGTTCAAGAGCATCGAAGCGGCCAAGGTCGAGGCTGTCACCACCGACTGCGAGACCTGCAAGTGGCAGATCGAAATGTCCACCGGCCTGCCCGTCGAGAACCCGATCAGTGTCCTCGCCGATGCCCTTGACGTGGAAGCTACTCGTGCTGCCAACGGAATCAAATAAATTTAAATAAACACTTTAAATATTAAACTATAAACTTTAAAACTTCAAAGAATTATGGCAAGTTTTTTAGCTCCACCGGCCTATAAGCCGGAACAGACTGGCCCCGAGGCCGATGCCAAGTACAAAAGGCTGCGTTGGCAAGTCTTTATCGGCATCTTCATCGGCTATGCCGGTTTCTACCTGGTGAGAAAGAATTTCTCCATGGCGATTCCCATGCTCGAGCCCTTTGGCTTTACCAAGGGTATGCTGGGTACAGCCTTGGCGATGAACGCCGTGGCATACGGCTTCTCCAAGTTCGTCATGGCCAGCATCAGCGACCGCAGCAATGCACGCCGCTTCCTGCCGCTGGGTCTGATCCTGTCGGCCATCGCCATGCTGTTCATGATGGTTCCCATCGTAGCGCTGGACCCCATCGGTCATCCCGAGCGCAAGGGTCTCGCCGTATTCCTGATGGGGGCTTTCAACTTCCTCGTGGGTTGGTTCCAGGGAATGGGCTGGCCTCCGTGCGGACGCGTAATGACGCGCTGGTTCTCCATTAAGGAACGCGGTACATGGATGAGCGTGTGGAATACCGCCCACAACGTGGGTGGCGCTCTCGTAGGTCCCATGGCTGCTTATGGTGCGATGTGGTTTGGCTCATGGTTCTACGGCAACGATGAGAAAATGTACTTCCTCATCGGTACTTACGCCTTCCCCGCTGCAGTAGCTATCCTGATCGCCATTATCGCCTATGTGCTCATCCGCGACACCCCTCAGTCCTGTGGATTGCCCTCTATCGAGAAGTGGAGCGGCTCTGCCTCCAAGAACTATGACGAGAAGAAGAGCGAACAGTCACTGAGTATCGGTCAAATCTTCAAGACCGTCCTCTCGAACAAGTTCTTGTGGTACATCGCTCTTGCCAACTCATTTATCTATATGGTGCGCTATGGTTGCCTGGACTGGGCTCCCACCATCCTGAGCGAGCAGGGCGTGGACATCAAGAATGCCGGTTGGGCCTACTTCGCCTATGAGATCGCTGCCATCCCCGGAACCATCTTCTGCGGCTGGTTGAGCGACAAGGTGTTTAACGGCCGTCGCGCGCTGCCCACCATGATTTTCATGGCCCTCATCATCGTGGCTATCGTCATTTACTGGCAAAACATGACCAACCTGAGCGTCGTCATCGGCTGTCTGATTGCCATCGGCTTCCTTATCTACGGTCCTGTGATGCTAATCGGCGTACAGGCACTTGACCTGGCTCCGAAGAATGCTGCTGGCACCGCCGCTGGCCTCACCGGCTTCATGGGCTACGTACTGGGTACTGCTATCCTGGCCAACACCGTGCTGGGTTACGTTGCCGAGAGCACCGGCGGCTGGGATATGCCGTTTATCCTGCTCATTGTGGGTTGCATCGGCGCCATCATCTTCATGGCGATGACCTACAAGGAGGAGCAGTATCTCGTTGCCGACCGCAAGGGCGAGCACATCGAAAAGAAAGAATAATCAATTATCACAATATTTTATTCATTAAAACCATTTAACTTATGTTTAAGAATCTCGTTAGAGTAGGTTTGTTGAGCGCCGTTGTGCTCGCGACCTTCACCTCATGTGAGGACGAACAGCAGTTCACCAATGAGAACACCGATGCCCGCAGGATTGAGGTTTCTGTCCTGCCCGACAACCTGGCAAAGGTGCGTGACTATGTGCCCTTGTATGCCGTGGCAGCCCACCGTGGCTCCATCTTCTGGACTCCCGAGGAGACCGAGGCATCATGGCGTTGGGCCCGCGAAATGGGCGCCGACTACCTGGAGAGCGATATGCAGGCTACCAAGGACGGTATCGTGCTTGCTAACCACGATGAGAACCTGAAGCGTACCACCAACATCCAGTACGTGTTCAGCGACTATGTTCCCACCACGCGTAAAGATTTTTACCGCAGTTTCAAGGATGCCAACGGCAACCAGATCTTCTCGGAGGCCGACATTGAGGCTCAGTACCAGCGTGACGTGAACGACTTCCGCACGTTCTACACCATGTCCTACTACTATGCCGAGCTACTCATGCTTGATGCAGGTACCTGGTTCAACAACAGCAGCCTCGAGGAGGCACGTCCCGGTTTCGCCGCCAGCCACAACGGTTACTACCAAGGCGGCCAAATCGTGTACAGCGATGGTCTCTACGTTTCGGCCATCCAGGACCAGATTGCCTTTGCCGAGGGTAAGAAGCTGAAACGCAACGCCAACGGCGAGCGTATCCTGCCCTACCGCATCAAGGACAAATACAAAGGCATGACCCTGGAGCAGATCTACAACAGCGAGCACAAGACCGTGAAATGTGACGATCCCAACATTAGCTACAGCTATGCTGCCAAGTACATGGACTTCGTGGAGTATGACTTCGCCAACGCCTATGTTGCTGACGAGGAGGACACCGGCAACCGCCCCGGCATATACATCGAGTTCAAGGAGAGCTGGCTGAACCCCAAAGATATGGAGGTTCGCGTTTATAACGTGCTGGCCGAGTGCGGCTGGAACATCATCACCAAGCCTGCCAGCGATACCCGTTTCTACACCAACGGCAAGGTCAACGTTGGTAACACCAACGGTAAGGTCATCCTGCAAACCTTCTCGTTTGACGCATTGCACCGCGCTTATGACGTGTTCAAGGGTGAGGTTCCCATGTGCTTCCTGCTGTGGATCAGCGATCCCCCCTATGCAACCGACATCGCTTATGACACCCCCACCGGTTATGCTGACTTCATCCGCTACGGACAGGAGTGGGGCGCCCACATCATGGGTCCGGCTATCTCGGGTGCTCCCAACAACTATCCTGAGATGAACCAGCCCTGGCAGGCCTACATGATCCGCAAGAGCCAGATGCTGAACCACCCCTACTCGTTTGACAGCTATGCTCAGATGTCGAAGTACATGGGCTACTACGTGGACTACTACGGACAGGGCAACACCACCATGTTTGATGATCTGTTGCGTCTGACCATCCCCGCTACGCCCTACACCAACTTCACCGGCACGAACAGCGTTCCCGTATATCTGGACGGTTACTTCACCAACCGCAGCGAGATCTCGTTGCAGTACATGATCGAGAACGGTTTCCGTTGCAACCCCGCGTTGCCCGATCCCTTCCACCCCGGCAAGACCTTCGACAACTCGCAGGCCCCCAACAAGGTGCCCGATCCCAAAGCTCTGCTCGACCGTCTGGGTTACTAATCCGCCACCGGTGTAATGAAAACATTAACAACATTAAATCGACATAATTTAAGTATGAAAAAATATATTTTGATGCCTCTTTTGGCAATCTTCGCGCTGACAGCCGCAGCCCAGGATTTCGACACCGATCCCACCCTGGAGCTCGAGAACGCTGAGAAGGAAGTGAAGTTCACCGTGGGTGCCCGCATGATGGCCGACGCAGCTTACTACAACTCTGACTTCACGCCCCTGCAGAGCGGCGCTTCGATCACCGACGCACGCATCCGCACTTCTATGACCTATAAGGATTGGTACTTCTATGCCGACTTCGGTTTCGGCGGCGGCAAGTTCGCACAGAAGAACATCTTCCTGCAGTACAGCCATCTCGACAACAATGACAACACCCATGCCATCAAGGTGGGTTACTATAACGACCCTGCCGGTTCAATGGCACGCAACACCTCGTTGGGCAGCTATCACTTCATCAGCCGTCCCGGTTCGTCCAACGCACTGGGCGAGGGCCGTGAGCTGGGTATCTCCTATAAGTTCAACAGCACCCGCTTCATGGCTTATCAGGGTATTTTCACCGAGAACGCCTACAATAAGATTGAGGCTGGTTTCAACGGCACTACCCTGGCTGGCCGCTACCTGTTCCGTCCCATCGTTGACGAAACCCAGACCCTGCACGTGGGTGCTAACGTCCGTTTCGCCCACATCGGCGGCGGTGTTGCCACCAATAACGTACTGAAGAAGACCCTGCACTTAGGTCAGGCCCTGGAGACCTACGTTGACGAGGATGACCAGTTCGTATCCTGCGATCTGGACTGGATCAACAACACGTTTGATGCCGGTGCCGAGTTCCTGTATCACAACGACCGCGTGTTCGTCCGTGGTGAGTACCTGTACAAGCACACCACCAAGAAGCGCGACAGCAACACCCTGTGGGAGGCCAGCAACAACAACATCGACACCTGGGGTTCCTACGACTGGTGGTTGGCTGCCAACCCCCTGCGCAGCGACAACTTCCACGGTGGATATGTAGAGGCCGGTTTCATGATATTCGGCAACCCCTACCACTACAACATGCAGGAAGGTCTGCTTGGTGGTCTTGACGGCAAGGCGCTCGAAGTTGTGGCACGCTACAACTACACCAGCCTTAACGATGTCAATGACGGTGAATACTACGCCGTAGGCCGCAATCAGTACTATCCCGGCGCTTACATGGAAGACTGGCCTTACGCTTCATCAAGCGTTGGCGGCGGTAAAGCCAACAGCTACACCATCGGTCTGAACTACAGCTTCAACCGTTACGTGCAGTGCATGTTTGACTACACCTACCACCGTCTGCAGAAGGACTTCCTTCCCTATGACCGCAACGTGCATGTGGCTCAGGCCCGCGTTCAGTTCACATTCTAAGATGTAATCTCTGACTACCATTCAGCATAAAAACTTTTAGAATCTGTTTTTTCCTATCTATCCCGCCTCACCCGCGATTGGGCCAGGCGGGATTTTTATCGTGATGTCGGCCTTATTGGCAAAAAGAATCGAGGCCCAAACGCAAGTACAGCGTTTGAGCCTCGAGCTATTCCAGTTAAATCAATTACTGCTGTTACCCAACAGCATATCAATCAGGCTGGTGACATCCTTGATGGAAACATCGCCATCGCCGCTGACATCAGCACAGATGAGGCACACGCCCGAATCATTGCCCAACAGATAGTCAATCAAGCTGGTCACGTCCTTGATGGTCACAAAGCCATCGTGGTTCACGTCACCAATATCATATCCATGCTCTGGTTCGCTTAATCTACCGATAATGACGTAATTACGCTCCAAGCTGACGGTAATCTCGTAGTCGCCGGCGACGAGCACATGAACATCAGTGCAGTTGTCCAAACCCCAGCCCAGAGGCAGTTGTTTGCCGAGTTGATCTTCGGTCAAATCAAAGGGACCTTCTCCATCAATCTCGGGGCCGAAACGGTAGAGATTAACGTAATTCCAGCCACCCAGTTCGTCGTTTGGATCAATCTGGGTAGTGAAACCGAAGGTCTTGTCTGCTCCTACATGCACTGTAGCCGTGTAGGTCTCGGTAGCGGGATTATACTCCATCTTGGTTCCTGCATCGGATGCCCACACCTGGTCGTCAACCTCACCCAAGATGTGAACATCCTCGATGATGGGCTCTTCTTCAAGCGTAGTGAAGACATCCGACCTGGTCCAATCGCTCAAGGTGCCATTAGCGCCGATAGCCTGTACCTGCACCTCATACTCGGTCGCCATCTCAAGGTCAGTGATGGTGTAACTCTTCTTGATCAAGTTGTTCGCATAGGTCCATTCGTTTGCCTTCTTCATATCGGTAGCATCACCGGTATAAACCTCAATTAGCGCGATATCAGGCGAATAATTAGCATCGGACGTCGTGATCGTGATCTTCTGGCCTGTGCTTGCCGTCACCACCCAAGCAAAGGTCTCATTGATGCTGAAAGTGTGGTTCACAGCAGCGGTCTGAGGCGTAGCTACGGCAAGATTACCTGAGCCATCATTGGTAGTGGCGGTGGTGATCTTCATCGTGAAGGTCGCATCCTCGTATCCGTCGGGAATGGTGTAGGTGATGTTACCTGAGGTACCGGTACCGTTGTAATTGTTCCTGAAGTAGATGATCTTGTTGAGACCGCCACGCACATTAGTACCACCCCAAGGAGCGGGTAACGTGATATCATAATAGCCGGTTGAGCTGCCCGAGAAGTCGGTGCCTGCAATCGAACCGATGAGTTCAACTTCAGGTTCCTCGGAATACAGTCTATAGCGCAGATTCCATGCGCTATTCTCGTCATCATCCCACCTCACATCACATGAATACATACCTGGATCAACGTACAAGTTGTAAGGGACGGAAACATCGCGATTAGCTCTTAGCATGGCAGTAGCCTGAGTAATTCGATAGGGAGCAATGACAGCTGATTTAATCTTCTCGCCGTTACCCTGGGGTAATGGAGCATTCGGTTTAAAAACCTCTAATGCATTGATGCCTGCTGCGGCGGTGAAAGCGACAGCGGCACCTAATAAAAAGGTAATAAATTTCTTCATATGTCTGAAGTTAAAAATTAATAATTATTAATGGTTTTCAGTATAAAATAGATATTCCTGGCCGCAAATTTACTCTATAAATATCAAATCAGCAAGTTTCAAAAGATATTTGCTAAGATAACGAATCGGGAAGTGATTGTAAAGAGGCGCGGTCATGCTCACATAACCGCGCCTCCTATACCTGATGGTCAATAGATTACATGATTCCACCGATAGTTATTCCATCTACTTCAATCATGAAGCCACCCATCAAAATATGATTTTTGAAGCATTGGTGGTGCCATCGGTGTAGGTGGTAACCTGGATGGTCATGCCCTGGGGCTGTGCCATCTCCTGACCAGCTACATTGAAGTAGCGTACGTTTGCAACGGTCTTGCCGGCATTGAGCTCGTCAACGCTAACGGGACCACCCACAGCAACGTATGCGGTGTAACCAGCGACCTCACCGGTGGTCTCATCGATCACGAAGTGGATACCAAGAACGTAGCTGTAACCATTGCCAACCTGATAGGTGTTGTTGGTGTCAGCGGTCAAGGGGTTCAGCATGGAGTTGCCAAGAACAGCGTCAGTGCAGTCCTCAGCAGCACCGTAAGCTACACCGTTGATCAAGAAGTAGAAGTTACCAACGTTGTAGTACATGGGATAGATCACGTCATAGATGGTCACGTAGTCACCGTTCTGAGCCTGGTTCAGTTCAACATACTCCTCGGTGCCGTCGGCCTGTACCATTACCAACCAGTAGCCGGTCATGTGGGGATCCTCGGGCTCGGGAACATCATAGAGCCATACGATGTCGCTGGCGTTCCTCACACCATCAACGGTGTAGTAAACCTGGATACCGATATTCTGGTTGAACAAGGGGTTATCACCCTCATTGGTGCGATAGAAGTAAACTCGGCGCAGGTAGAAATCATAACCACTGAAACCATAGGGAATCTCGGTCATATCGGTCTCAAAGCCGTTGCTGGGGCCATAAGTCTCATAATCAAAGGTGAACAGCTGATTATCATCAGTGAAGATGCTGTAAGTCAAGTAGTCAGGATTCAACGGATTGCCGTCAACGTCAAACAGGTTGATGTTGAAGTCAAAGCGCGTAAATCCGCTCTCATCACCGCAGTCAAAGAACTCAAGAGCCTCGGGATTTACGGGAACAGCAGGAACAGCAACCTCAGCCAACTTGGTCCAGGTAGATTTCCACTCGATGGTAGCCACCGAACCGTCATCGCTCCACAAGCCAGCAAGACCTGTTGCCACGCAGTTGTAGGGATAAGGGTTGTCAACACTGCCCTCGCTGTTCTCCATCGTGATGGTGCCATTCTCAGGGTCGATGCTGTACACAACCTCCTCGGCACGCTCATCTGCCACGAAGTCGAGCCAGTAGAAGTCATCACCCAAATCAATCACTTCGGTCGAGCCCCATGCCAGAACCACGCCATAGCCGTAAGTCTCGTTATAGGCAATGTACTGTCCCAGGGGCACGATGATGTTCAAGCCATCTTCACTCAACTCACCAACAACCCATACTCCGGAGCCCTCGCCATAGCACAGGATGTCCTGGATGTAAACGGTGGTGCCGTCGTCGGCATAGACGACTTTGACGCGACCACTCTGCATACTGGTTTCATAACCGTAGAGACTGGAGAGCAGATACTCACCGCCGCGCAGATAGTTCACCACAGTGCCTTCAGGCTGCTCGGTAATGATGTCAACACGCGAGGGTGCATTCATCTTTGCGACTTTCGCTGCCTTGTCCATGGGGCGATAGGCATTACCCTGCGACTTCACAACAGCCGACGCAGTGACTGCAATGGTAAAACACATCAAAAGTAATGATAATTTCTTCATACGATAAAACTTTAATTGATGAATAAAAATATGATTATAGAATATGTGTCAATAACTCACAACGCTACAAATTTAATCAAATAAATTGAAATCTGAAAACTTTTAACTAAGTTAGTAGGTGTTTTCACAATAAATCGCACAAATGCCGAACAATTCGGGAGTTTAGAGGTAATAATAATCGAGAAACCGTCCAGCGGTGGACCGCTGCGAATGTCAAAAAACAATCGATTAACTCATTTTATTACCAATTTATTGTCGGAAATTATGGCAACTTTAAGAACAGTAATCGTGCCTACAAAGGCACTAAAAGGCGGGCGCCACAAAGTCCGCATCTCCATCGCCCACAACGGCCAGACTCGTTACATCCCCACCTCTATAATTATAGACAACGCACGCGAGTTCAAAAACGGACTCGTCGTCAACAGGGGCGACGCGGCTTTCCTCAACACAAAACTACGCAAGATGGTGCAGCACTACCAGGACGCAATAGACGAGGTGGGCTACATCGACGGCCTCACATGTCCCGAACTGGTGTACTCAATCACCCACTCGGACATGAACAGGCACAAGACCGTCAAGGAAATCTATGAGAAGTATATGGAGGTGGCCAACATCGCGGACACCACACGCAGGAACTACCGCTCGACCTACAAGTGCCTGACTGCGTTTCTCGACGAGAACACGCTATTTGAACGCATAAGCCACCTCACCCTCGCAGGTTTCAACAAGTTCATGCTGGAGAGGGGCTACAAGACCAATACCCGTAGAGACAAGCTCGTTTTCGTCCTCGTGCTGCTCAATTTCGCCGAGCGGTGCCACTACGCAGTACCGGCCTATAACCCGTTCATCGGCTACGAACTTCCACCCCAGGAAGTCAGACAGTCGTGGCTCACCGTTGACCAAATTAGGCACATACGGGACACCGAGAGCGAAAAGAAGGGCGTAAGGATCTGCAGGGACATGATAATGCTATCATACTACCTCGGTGGCATCAACATCGCCGACCTGCTGGACGTGGACTTCAACGAGTGCCGCAACGTACTCCATTACGTCAGACAAAAGACAAAGGACAAACCGAAGATGAACAAGTTCGTGGAGTTCCTCATCCCGGACGAGGCACAGCCCATCATCGAACGCTACAAAGGGAAAAGCGGCAAACTGCATTTCAGCAAGAGCGACAACTATAGATATCTGCACTATGTGTTCTCGGATTTCATGCATGAGCTGGCAGATCCAATCGGGGTAAAGTCACTGGTGTACTATGCCGCACGCAAGTCATTCGCGCAGCACGCCTTCCAGTTGGGCGTCTCCGAGAGCGTCGTGGACTACATACTCGGGCATAGAGTTGACAAAGTGAGTACCAGCCTTTACAGCTACATCTCAGTGACTCCACAGCAGGCGACAGACGCTGTGAGGCTCGTTCTGGATAACCTGAAGTGATTTTTCGCCTCAAGCTATTGCGCATTTGAAAAATATGCCTACCTTTGCGGTATCAATATAGCTGCACTTTCATAGTTCAGTTTATATTGGTTTGACTTACGGCGCCGGGGTGGTTCCCGGTGCCACTTTTTTATACAATGGGCGCATCCTCTCGGACACGCCCAAAGGAAGCGTCCCTCATCATCACAATCACATCATCACGGGACGCTCGCTCTTATTACTCATAACCCGCCGATAAGTTCAAAAAATCGCACCGTTTCACAACGGCACGATCCAATGTAAATCTCAAAAATTATTACCATTTTGACGTAGAGAATACGCCTTGCAACTGTATCAGAATATCCTTACCTTGACCTTGCCGCCTACTATCGGCTCGGCCTTGTTATCAACTTTGATAACTCCGCCCTGGATGCCTACCTGCAGGCGGTTGGGTTTATATAGCAGTTCACCGAGGGCGTAGGGCGTGTAGTCTTTCGACGCGGTGTTGTAGTCTATTCCTCCAACGAAATCCAGCTCCCACTTATTGGGAGGCTTGCTTATCGTCACCCGTTCAGTGATGAGCTGCGTCTCATTATATACAAAGATGCTGTCGAGGCTGGGCTCAAATCCGCTCACATAGGCATCATAATTCTTACCCCCGTAGTGCTTCGAGGTGATGGGCACCTCAACGGCAACAGTGTCATGCAGCGCGTAATATTCCACGCTGGTGACGGTGTCACTCCTGAACAAAGGCAGCCACTTGGTGACGGTCTTGGTCAAGGAGCTGTCCTTCGGCGCGGGTAGGTACTCGGGCACCGTGTCATGAAGCGTTACGGTGTCCCTCTTGACCGTCTTATCCAGGGGACGGTCATACATACCCTTGCCGACAAAAAAGCCGCAGAGAAGGCACAGGAGGGCCACAGCGGCTAAAATAATGAGATGTTTCCTGCTTACCATAACATTGACAGTATTAAAATGAATTGTATTGCGACGTTAAAAGATGATGCACAATCAATGTGGCAATGGCCAGAATAGCAATGCCCGCACACACGATGAAGATGATTAGACCCGCGTTCACCCTCGCACGATCTCTGCGCATCTGCCTGTTCATCTTCTCGTCGATGCTCAACTTCCTGCTCATAACCCTGCGTATTCTTTTTTAGCGTCAAAGCAGGGACAATCTTTTTTTGCAAATTCCCGGTGGCCGTGGATGGTGGCCTTGGGGTACATGCGCTTCAGATCCCTCAGTAACTTCAGCAGGCCGTCCTTTTGCGCCTGCGTGCGCGTGTCCTTTGGTGGCAGCTTGCTATACGGCACGTTAGGGATATTCTTCAGACCTCCGACATAGCAGACTCCAATGCTGTGCGGATTGTGGTTTTTGCAGTGGGCACCACTTACGTTGATGTTGCGTCCAGCGTGAACAGAGCCGTCAAGATAGATAACGAAATGATATCCGATGTCGCTGAAACCCCTCTCCTTGATGTGCATTTTCCTGATTTGCTCAACTGTCATCGGGACACCCTCAGGCGATGCGGTACAATGTACGATAATCTCCGTGATGGTGCGTTTTGACTTTAGGTTGAGTTGCCCACCAAGTCCAAGGGCATCCCAAGTCTTACTGCCCACGATGCCGTCGGCAACAAGTCCGTACTTCTTTTGGAACTGCTTAACGGCCTCCTCGGTCAATGGACCGAAAATGCCGTCCTCGTACAGATGCAAAGCACGCTGGAGCTGCTTGACATCTTCGCCCTTACTTCCCTTTCTCAAAGTCCTCATAGTTGTTCTCCTTTCTTATCCTCTTTACTGGTTTCTTTTTGAAGTCGTGCAGGTTGACATCGAAATGCCTCTCGGTCTTATCGACCATGATTTTTTGCAGCACCTTGTAAAAGTGGCCGTCCTCCTCACTGCGGCAACTGCTCTCGTTTTCGAGGATAGACCAAAGCTGCTCAAAGCAGATAACACCAGTGGCCACATAGGACAGCGGGATTGCCACATGGATGAACACCCAATGTTCGAGCAGGTAAGCCAGGAAGATGAGCGTCAAACGCTTCGGGATGGTGTGACGTATCACCTTACCGAAAGCGAATGAGGTAAACTTCGCCTCGTGCCTCTTCGTCTCATCAGGATATTTGACGTGCACGCGCTTATCGAGTTGGTAAGCGGTGAATGCGTCGTACAAAATGAACACGATAGCAACGATGACCAGCGGGAATGCTGGCTGAAACTCTTCGACCAACCAACCAACCGCACCACCTATTAAGGCAAATATCAACTTCGGAATATTACACATGGCAAACCCTCCTATAACAGCCATAGCAGGCAACCGACGGCAACACCAACGGAAACGCCTATCTCATTGTCGCGGATGTCACCCCAGTCCCAACGATTGCCGGGCTCGCGGCTATCATCCCACTCTTTCACAAAGCCCATCAGTGACGGGACCAATAAACACACCGTGACAGAAAACCAAAGCGGCTGATGGAATATGCGGTAGGTCACCATGAGCACGAAACCCATAGCGCAACAACATCCCATGTGCAAATATCTGTCAACCATACCCCAAAATTAGGGACGGTCTTACCCACGGCAAGCGATTTCCTGAAATCTCAAAATCGGAAATCGCGTAAAATAGTAAGTAATAAGGATTTGCGGATTTTGCTTTTTTTCTAAAGCAAAGCTATGATGACATTGACGAAAATTCCTACCTCCACCCACCACATCCAGCGCTTGTGGTTGATGGCGGCAATCAGGAAAGAGGCGGCCAACGGCAGTAGCTGGGCGCCGTTGAAGATGAGCCATGCCACCGATGCAGCACCCATGACGATGGCGGCTCCGTAATGGATGCGGCTCACCCATGAGTCTCGGAACTGCGGCGACGCGGCAACGAAAAGCACGGAGGCACAAGCAAGGAAGGCACAGAACTCCAGCTGGCCGGCACTCACCCACGGCACAAACAGCAAGATGCCCACGGCGGCAAGGGTGGCACTGAACGTCCACCGCCTGCCGACGTGGTAATAGGTCTCGCTGATGCTCTCGGGGACACCGTGCCTAACAATATACATGGCAAGGTAGAGAACCAGCACGACAGCCGCCGCTATGACGCTACAACTCGACAACATGCTCGTAGTCGCTCCAGTTGATGCCGTCCTTCTCTGCCCAGCCGCGCTGGTAGGTGGACTGGATGAACTGAATAGCCTGGAAGTAGAAGCCCTGCAGCTCCTCCAGCGTCGTGAATGTGTAGTACTGGGGTTCCTCGGTCGTGCCGAACTTGAAGGTCACGGGCAACGTGGCACCGTTGGTCTGCACGGCGAGGTCAAAGGCGGACTTGTAGTTGAACTGGTTCTCGGTGGACAGCCATACGTTGTAGCGGATCCTGTCGCCGTTCTCCCACACGAAATCGCTGAGGATGGCCTTGTCAACGCGGCGGTTGATGGCGTTGAGGATGATTTCCTTGATCTCCGCCAGCGTGGGCTTGTACTCCACCACCTCGTTTACCTTGCTGATGCCCTCCTCGTCGAGGCCGTAGAAAATCTGATATCGGTTGCGGCCTATCTTCTGGATGCAGTTAAATTCTTCGTTATTCTGTGACATGTCAACTTAAATTTAAGAGTTTGCCACAAAGTTACAAAGAAAAACCGCCCGACAATCAAAAAGCTGAAATCTCGAAACGCTACGAGAACTTGTATTTTATCTTGTTGCCGTCGAAAACCTCACTGATGATGGTGGTTTCAAAGGGGAAGCCGTCCTCGATGTCGCTGATCTGGTCGAGGATGTTTTTCATCTCCTCGCTTGCTGTGAAGAACTTGCCCCACTCATTCGTTGCCGGGTCGAGGAAACTCACGATGTAGCGATCTTCGCCCTGGCTCGTCTTGATGCCGCTCTCGTAGGCGTGCACCTGGATGGCTTTGTTGACAATGGCACCGAGTCGCACCGTCTTGCCGGGGAAACGCTTCTTCCCGTCGGCGGGCGTGTAGGTAACGCCCATTTCGCTGAACTTTTTCATCTTGTATCCTGTTAATGTTTCATATAGGTGTTTGCAGTCTGCGTGGCACGCCATCCCCTTGAACGAGCCGATAATCTCCTGGCGCCGTTTCCTCGACTTCACCCTCGCCAGCTTGCGTGCGGCGTTCTGCTTGATGCGTTTGCGCAGCAGGGAGTGTGTGCCGTAGTGGATATAGCCGAGGAAGTCCAGACCCTCAGACAAAGGGCGCACGGCCTCATTGGGTTTCACCTCAAGCCCGAGCCGCTCAATGGCTCTGACATAGCGGTCACGCAGTTTCCACAGCGACTTCTTGTCGGGTGCGAGTATGACTACATCATCGCAATAGCGGTAGTACAGGTAGCGGCACTCGCCGTCGAGGTCGTAGGAGTAGGCATTTTCCAGCATCTCCTTGTCTATCGGCGACAGGAACAGGTTGGCGAAACACTGCGATGAGCGCAGCCCCTTCGACAGGCCGTGCGGCATGAGTTCCACGAAGTTGTCGAGCATGGGCAGCAGCATAGGGTCGCTGAAGAACTGGCGCAGCAAGGCCTTCATCTCGCCCTGGTCGATGCTGTCGTAATACTTGTTGATGTCTGACTTGTAGAAGTAGATGTCCTTCCACCGGACGTTGCGCAGGTCATCCTCGACGATGTGGTGCAGCCAGTGCATACCTTTGCCCTTGATGCTGGCGGCGGTGTTCTTGATGAGTGTGGGATAGGTGTATTTCTCAATGATGACCATGATGGCATGGAGTCCGATGCGCTTCGGCACTCTCGGCGCCTGAACGTCCCTCAGTTTGGGTCCGTCCTTGACGGTCACGTCGCGCACCTCGTCACGTTTGAGGAAGAATTTGCCCGTAGAGATGTCATGCTTCAGCTCGGATATGATGGCATCACGCCACGGCTTGTAGATGGCACGCTGGCGTGGGTATTCAAGGTGACTAATGACATAGTCGAAACTCTCCTGCAAGTTCTGGTCGCTGACAATCTCTCCGATGAGGTCGCCCAGCGGGAATGTTACTGACGTCTCCATTGCCTTCAGGTCTCTCGTGATGTTCCGGCTTTCTGCATGAGCAGGGTTGCCGAGGCTCGGACCCCTCGCCCTTACCGATGGCGACACGTCGCCGTGGCAGCGGGACGATTGACACCCCCACGCTGAGACATGGCGGGTCAACTTGAAATTAAGCCGAGAGCCGTTGTTGCCATTCGAGCGCGAACCAGCGTTGGACGTGTTGACGTAAACGATGCCACTGTTCCCGTTCGTCGCATTGTTGCCAGAGCGGTTGACGCAACGACTTCAAGGGTCCTCTACCTTTCGCGGGCAAAGTTACACATTCTCCACAAAAAAGCAAGCGGAAAACCCCGAAAAGTTCTCCGCCCGCTATCCAGTCGGGAGAGTGAGCAGCCGCAAGCGGCTCTCACTCTGCGCTTTTTCGCTTTGCTACTCAACGATCTCGAACGCGCCCCTGAAGGCAAGCCGAGAGCCGTAGACGCCATTCGAGCCCGAACCAGCGACGGACGTGACGACGCAAACGATGCCACTGACCCCGTTCGTCGCAAAGTTGCCAGAGCGGTAGACGCAACGACCCGTTTCTGCTGCATAGTAGTTACCGTCGCAGTAGTAGGTGTTGTAGCTGTTCAAATTGGCAATCGTCACAACGCGGCTGGGCACCACATCGGCATAACGGCCGTTGCGGAAACGGCAAATTTCTATGCTGTCGCCGCCACTCGTCACGCCACGCACGGCACGCTCGGTACCGTCCGGCATACGGATGTGCCATACACCGTCGGCAACACTGCCAGCTGGAGCGACGCGGTCGGTGACTCCTGAGCCGTGGGTCTTGTAGTACCCGTCATAGCTGGCCACGTTGACGGCCACATTGTCCATCCACTCGCTGTAGTTGCACCACCAGTCCTCGAAACCGAGGGTGCGCACGCGCAGCTGGTTCGTGCCGTTGGCGACGGTCTCACGGAACGGAGACTTGTTGGTCGTGCTGTTCGAGCCGCCAGTGACGATGGAGGCACTGCCGCTATTGTTGTTGTTCGATGTACCCTGACCGTTGACGGCCTGCGCATTCCTGCGGCCCTTGATGGCCATCCACAGGTTAGCCACGTTCTTGTGCATCTCGTAGTCAATAATCTGGTAGCCTGCACCCCTGGCTTTGCCGAGGTTCTGGAAGTCGGTGCAGGTGTACTTCATGTTGTTGATGACGGTGGAGTCATCAGGCAGGCCTACAGTCAAATCACCGTTGGCATCATAACGCCAGTGCGTTGAACTTACAGAGTCACCGCTGCCTTTGCCGTAGCGGACAGAAGCGCCACTGATGGAGCGCAGGCGCATCTGCGAGTCGATGCTCGCCTTGTACACGCCGATGAACTCCATGCCGTGCTCTACCCAGTCGGGCTCGATGGCCTCAATCTCCGAGCTGTCAACGGCGATGCACTCCATGTCGTCACAGCCTGTCGGCGAGGTGAACACGAAGGAAGCAGCCCCGGCGGGAACGGCGATGAACAAGTATTCCTCACCGACAACGAAGTCACTGTTGGCGTGCGTGATGTTGGTGGTAACCTTGCTCAAGACCTTGCCGTCCTTGTCGAGGAAGATAGCACCTATGGACAGGCTGCTGACACCTGGCCAGCGCACCTGCTTCATGCCTTCCACGTTGCGGCGGTACACGTTGTAACTGGTGTTGGTTGAAAGGTTCGCCACATCGAACACGTCGCCCACCTCGAAGCTGGCGAGGGCGACAGTCCTCTGCGTGCCAATCTTGATGTCACCGATGCGGCCACGGATGATGTTCTGTGCCGTCGAGTGAGGCTCGGTCGCCTCGGTGGAGAAGGCGATGTACTTCTTCTGGTTGCGGTGGTCGTTGATGCCCTTGTACCAGTAGTGGGGCAGACCCACGAACAAGTCCATGCCAGAGCCGCTGAGGTCGGTGATGTCGATACTCTCGCCGTTGGCAAGGTAGTTGATATCGGTGTCGCTCACCTGCTGGAACATCATCTTGTTGTGTGCGCTGTCGTACTGACCAGCATAGACGTGCATGGCGTTCTTGATCTTCGTGATGTGGCCGCTCGGCTCGTAGCCGTTGAGCACACCGTCCTTCGTGCCGTTCTCCAGGTTGGTGATGTTGCCGTCGTAGCTCACGGTCTCGTCAAATTCGATCATCGTATACTGGAGGTTGTACACCGTTAACTCGGGGAAGTAGTTCTGGATGCTCGTCAGCGTGGAGGCGTCCACCATGTCGGTCATTGACCATGTGCCCACCATACCGGAGCACTGGCCACTCTCGCTGTAGGCGGTGCCGTCGGCAGCGATACCCGTCACGCCCATCTCGATGAGGGCAAGCAGCGTGGAACTCGGTCCAGTGGCATTGAGACCTGCCATCCTCAGCCTTGAGATGTTAGCATTGGCTGCAGCAAGGTTGCCGAGCAGCTGTGCGCCGTCAATCAACGGACAACCCGATACAACCAGCTTGGTGACGGCATTCAGCCCTTCAAAGGTCAGTCCGCCGGAAGAGTCGCCCGGATAGGCGAGGTTGGGCAGGTTGACCATCGTGAGGCTCGTAATCGTTGAGGGCAACGCGAGCACAGACACGGGGGAAGTCTCGGCCAGCGACACGGTCGTCAACTGGCTACCCTCGGCAAGGAACGTCTCCAGTCGCGGGCAGCGGCTGGCATCCACGTTGGTGATGACGGTGTCGGTGATGTCGAGGTATCTCAGGAACGGCAGCTCGCCGAGGTTGAGGTTCCTCAACGCGCCATAGGAGCCGATACCCATAGTGACATGGCCATCACCGCCGATCTCTATCTTCTCGGCCAGCGTGAACACGTTGAAGTTCGCAACGTCGCTCAGGCTGATTTCGTTGAAGTTGATTTCGGCAATGCGGTCGCACTGGTAGATGTAGAGCAATGCGCCCTCGATGCTCGTGCCGTCTCCACGGTTGAACTGCGTGAAGGTGTGGCTCTCGCCAGCCTCCAGGTAAACGCTCTCTTTCAAGTCGCCGGCAGAGTCGATGCCGACACCGAAGTAACCCGTCTTGGCGGCCTTGATGGTGATGCCTGCACCCGAAGCGCAGTTGATACGCGCACTGAACACGCCAGTGAAGAACAGTCCCGTGCGGTAGTAGCCGTCGCGGATGCGGAAGCGCGTGTTGATGAAGGCAGGGATGGCCGTCAGCCTCAAGCCGTGCAAAGCATAGAAGTAGATGGCGTCAGCGGTGGCCGTGAAGTTGATGAACTTGCGCTCACCGTCATAGCTGCTGACAACCTTCTGCCACTTGTAGGCGATGTTCTCCATGAAGAAGTGCATCGCACCCTCGGGACTGAACGGGGCAAGCGTGATGCCGTCCACCGTGGCCTGAGAGGAACGCATGGCGGCGACTACGGTCTGCATGGAAATCTCCGCACCCGCATCGTCAAGGACGGTCGGCTGCTGGTAGATGTTGTTCCACAGGATCGAGCCGTAACCCGCATAGGGATTGTTGTAGCCCGTGGCCACGTCGCTGGGCTTGTTGGGGTCCACCTCGGGGTCAACGGTGGCGCCACCGTCATTGTCCTTGCCCAGCAGACCGTCGGCATCATACACCTTGTTGGGGTACATGATAAGCGCAGGCTGGTAGCCGCTGAAGGTCTGGCTGCACCAGGAATTGTGGTAAACGCCGTTGATGACGCTCTGCCCCTCGTCGAGGAAGAACATGGGCTGCATGTTCTTTGCCTGCTGGTCGATGGCGGCAAGGTAGTCGGTGAAGCCGTTATAGGCCATCAGCGCACGCGGGTTGGCGAAGTAGCGCAGGTGGTTGTACCAAATGGACTTGAAGCCCGATACACTGGTATAGTCGCACGAGTTGCAGAAACGCAGCAGAGCATAGAGGTTGTAGGGCACCTTCTTGCCCAAGGCAAGGTCAATCTGCAACTGGTCGTTGTCAATCATGCACTCAAAGAACTGGGTCCATGCGGGGTAAGGTCCCGTGACATCGCCCTTGTCCTGGAGTTTCTGAACCCACGAGGAACTGGTGGCCACAGGTGCCATCATGTCGGCAATGCTCGTCACTCCCATGAACCAGTCCATGCCGGTGTAGGCAAGCAGCTCGTAGCCGTCCACGGGGTTGAGGACGTCACCAGTAATCTGCCAACGGCCGTTCACCATCTGCATCGTGCCGGTGGTGTCCACCCATTCGTTGTTCTGCCAACGCATGAACTTGTAGCTGCTGCCGCAGTACATCGACAGCAGTACGGGGTGCATCTGGTCGAAGTCGAGCGGGTCTTGGCTGAGGAAGCGGGTCACCACCTTTTCGATGGTGTCGTCCTCGGGCAGGCCGAAATACTCGGTGAAACTCTCGTCCTGGTAGTTCAGACAGCCCATGTTGTAGCCGGGGGTGTCCTTGAAACCGAGGGCCACCTGCTCGCCCTTGTCCTCTTTCCAGTTGCCCTTGGCATAGAAGTAGGTGCTCGCACCTGTGCCGTCGGGGTCGCGGAACATGGCAATGGGATGGTTTGCCGTCGAGTGGTTGAGGTTCAGTCCGGTCAGGTTCACCTGCTCGGCTCCGCTGCCGATGCTGTAGGTGCCGTCATAGTAACGCTGGGCAGGCGTCAGGAACTTGCCGCTGAGCGCACGGTAGGTGGCGTTCATGATGTTGCAGGCACCGCAGTCGTTTACATTGGTGCTGTCCGAATAGTCCACCTTGACGGTAATCACATCCACGGGGATGGTGTTCTCGCCGACGCGGATCTTGTTCCTCGCCATCAGTGCGGCGGCCTCGTCCCACAACGCGCCGTCATACCCCATGGAGACAATCTCCTCACGGGTGTGCAGGGGCTTGATGACACATACCTTTCCGTAGGTCTGACCGTCAACGATATAGTCGCTGTTGTTGTTCTTGCTCTTGCGGGCAAGGTTGTAGCGGGCGTTCTTGATGGGACGCTTCGCCGAGGTGGTACCCTGGTTGCGCCTGCGCACGTTGTAGGCGATGAAGTCACGCCACGGACGGCTCGGGTCGCGGTAGGTAAGGTTGATGAATATCTGGTCGCTCGTCGAGGTGGTGTTGTCCAGTCCCTCGACGTTGCTGCCCTGGAATGGCGACTCGATGAGGTACGGCATGCCGCGCTCGGCCATCCTGCTCATGCTCGGGCCGTTGACGGTGCTGCCGTCATACACATCCTCGAAGTCGTACTCGTTGATCATCGCCTCGGCATCGCTCAGCTTGACAAGGTAGTTGTAGAACTGCTGCTGCCACTCGATGTAGTTGTACCAGCCGATGAGGTAGTACAGGTAGAAGTCGCCCATCGTGCCGTTGAACTTGATGTTGTTGGGCTGGATGAGGTTGGAGCCTGACGGCACATAACCCAGACATGCAGCCTCCTCACCGTTGAGGTACAGCTTCATCAGCGAGTAGCGCGTGCCGTTGCGCTCGATATACTTCGTGCCGGGTTCCACCACGATGCCGACGGTGATCTTCTCGCCGTTCGGGTAACGGCGCTCCTCGACCTCGTGGTTGCCCGTCTTGCAGTAGATGCCGACATGCTTGCCCGTGACGTAGAAGCCCGCACCGCTGGCAGGGTCGTAGCACTCCATGAGGTGGGCATCGTTGTCCTTGATGTTGTTCGCGGCGAACTGGAACAGGATGGAGTAGCCGCTGCTCTCGATGCTCGCTGAACTGAACGGGGCATCGTTCAGCTCTGCGGTGACGTTCTCCTTGATGGCAAGGGCGTTTGCACCGAGGAAGTTGTTGAAGCCGTTGGACGACCAGTTGGCACCATCGACGGAAATCTCGAACTGGTTGTTCTGACCGCTCACGATGCTGTGGTCCACCTCGCTGTTGCTGCGGGCGGAGAAGTCGAAATTATAGGACGCTCCGTCCGTCAGGGCGGCGTCGATGGCACTGCCACGGATGACAAGCGTCACGGGGTTGGACTGGCCATAGGCACCGCAGTAGGCGCGGAACGTCAGCACATCGTTGTCGTTGCCGCTCGTCACCTGCTTGGTCAATGTCTGCACGGTGTTGCGCACGACAATCATGCTGGCGATGGTCTCGCCGTTCTCCTTCACTGTGACGGCGGCATTGTAGTGGAGCTTGTCATAGGCTGCGACCTCAAGCACCACATTGTCATAGCGGCGGATGTAGCCGTCTGACCTGTCGTTGTAGCGCAAAGCCACAAGCGGAGTGGTTTCCGAGGTGTTGACGACCATGATGCAGGAGTAGATGATGTTGCCCTTCACGCCGCTGGCCACGTCGGTGCCCTGTATCTTGATGGGGTAACTGCCGTGGTACAGCACCTCGTTGTTGCCGAAGGCGTTGTTCGGGTTGACACTGATGTTGTGGGCATAGGTGTCGGTGATGACGGCCTGCCCAAGCGTGTGCCATGCTCTCTGGTAGTACATCTCCACTTTTGCGAGGATACCCTGACCGCCCTGGTTGTTCGGGAACTTGTACATCGGCAGGGACTTCACGTTGTCGGTACGGAACACAACGCTTGCTTCGGTGTAGTTGAGCGTCTGAACGCTCTCCACCGTCACGTCAACGGCAACCACGTTGATGGCTCGCTGTGCGGTAGCGCCCGACGTGTCGTAGGCGATGAGCTGCAGGCGTCTCGTGGTCGCTGCGGTGAAGTAGCTCGACAGGTCGAACACGAAGTCATAGGTGCTGCTCGTCGCCGAGGATGCCTGGTTGAGGCTCCTGTTGGAGTACAGCACGGCAGCCGTGTCGCGGTCGATGATGTCAACACGCTCGATGGTGTCGGAAATCTCGTTGTTGCCGTCCATCGTGATGCTGCGGATGGCAGCGCGGATGACGAACGAGCCGCCAGCAGCGGCATAGAACGGCGAGGTCTGGAAGTTGATGGCGAAGGTCTTTGTCGTGCCGCCACCGCCGCCACCGCCCTTGGGAATGGCGAATGGGGTGAAGCCTGGAACACGGGTGCCGTCAACATTCACCAGCACGAAATAGTTGTAGTTCTCGGTGTCTGCTCCGTCCACAAGGTCCTCGGCCTCGCTCGCCTCAAGCATCTCCGCACCCTTGGGGATGTGGTTGTATGCGCCACCGGTGCTGAAGGCGTCCTCGCCTCCGTCCTCGGGATCATCCTCTGCCTCCAGCGTCTCAACGTCACCGCCACTGCCGAAATCTTTCCAAAGTCCCGCCTCTCCGAAGTCGGACACGTTGCCGTTGAACTGCTTAGTCTCCCACTGGTTGTCACCGACAGGATATGTGATCACCAGTCCGCTTTTCTTGTAGGTGATGCCGGTAGCCGACTCCTTAGCGGTGATGGCGGCAATGGCATACTGCAAAGTGTAGTATTGAGCCTGCGTGCAGGCACCACACAAGTCAAGGATGTTGATTAAGGCCTCGTCGCCAGCGGCAAGTCCAGCCATATCTACCCAGTTATCCTGATTGGTGAAGTTCACCTCAGTGGTGTCACTTCCGATATACTGGAACGTCTTCCATGTACTCTCGCCGACCTGGAACGTAATCTGCATACCTGCGGCGGCAAGTCCCTTGGCATAGGTGGCAGCAATGGCCGTTCCGAGGTTGTAGTAACCCTGCGTGGGCACCTCGTTGGTGACGTTGTAGCAGTTACCCACGGCGGCACTGCCTCCGAACTCTTTCCAGTCGTCGGCGTTGCTCCAGGTAGTACCCTTCCACTGGTAGGACTTCAAGCCGCCTGCGGTGCTCAGAGTGATGACCACGCCCTTTTGACGGACGTAGGCAAATGCACTGCCCGTGGTCAATGCCACGAACTGCGACAACGAGAGGCTGTTGGCTTCGTTGCCAGTCAGCACGTTGCCGTTAAAGAACAGACGAGCGGCAAGTCCAGGGTCGGAAATCGCCGTCAGGGACGACACCTCGTCGTTCCAGTAATAGGACACGTCATTTGATGTGCAGATATAGAGCTTGTTCGCATACGGCACGAACACGCCGTTCACATTCTCACTGAACAGGTCACGGTCGCCCCAATCGAGGTAGAAGGTGAAGTAATCGACAATGACCTGCTCACGCAAAAGGTCGGCGATAACAAGGTCACTGAAATGGACGTAAGGCGAAACCGTGACAGCCCTTTGAACGGCGTTCAATGCCATCAGGTGCACGGGCTGCACGTTTGCCGATGGCCAGTTGGCAGGCACCAGCGAGTTGCGCACACCGAGCACGAACTGGTTGAGGCTTGTGACGTAGAACACCTGGCAGTCGTTGTCGGTACTCTTCTTGTTGGATGATGCCTGGGCAACGGTCGCCGTGGGCAGGACGGCCGAGAACTCACGCACGGCATCAGTGCCGAGTGAACCGATCTGCACGAACTCGCCGAGATTGCTGTCTGCACTCTGGTCCCAGCGGTAGGTGTTTCCAGTCTCCAAGTGGCAGTAGATGGTGCCACCTTGTGGCTTGCCGAGGTCAACGATGCCGATTTGCTCGATGTTGGTCTTTTTGAATAACTTGCGGTAGGGCGTGTTATTTATTAGGCCGTCTTCGAGATAGATGCTGCCAACGGGAATAGCACTCCAGTCGTAGTTTTCAATGTCAAGAGGAGATATGGGTACGACGTTGTAAAGCAT
Organism: Muribaculaceae bacterium; assembly: GCA_017553785.1. Taxonomy (GTDB): domain Bacteria; phylum Bacteroidota; class Bacteroidia; order Bacteroidales; family Muribaculaceae; genus Sodaliphilus. The sequence continues at coordinate 56,695 of JAFZKD010000044.1, forward strand.
AACCTCTGGCCACTCGCCCGGGGTTAGCCTCGATGGCATGGCCTTGCCGTTCAAAAGGTTCGCTTTCGTCGGCAGGGCATTTTCGACATTCGTTGCCTTTGACATGGCAGAGGCGGCAGCGGTGGCGGCTGCCTCTGCATTGGTGTATGCCAAATTGATTTTCGTCATGGTGGCGGCAGTGATGATACCGGCCTTCGTAGTCGTCGCGATAGGCAACGTGCCAGAGACTGAATTGCCTCCAGCGTTGGTTATGGTCAGAGTTACAGTAGCCCCATCATCGTCTGCAGTAACAGAGGCCGACTGCAACTCCTTGGCATTGATGAGGCTGGTAAGTCCCTGGGTGTCGGCGGAACCCATCGCCTCGATGAGCGTCTTCAACACGCCGAAGGTCACACGGCGCCCGCCATCAATCTCGAAGCTGTCAGTGTCCTGCAGCGCGGTGACGGCCGTGAGCTGCGCAATGGTCTTGCTGTTCGTCTGCAACGCAGACAACACGGCAGAGACGATAGTTGTTATTTCTTCTGTTGTCATATCTTTTAGATTTTACGTTGAATATTCTCGTTGTTGATTTCCATATCTCTGTAGTAGGTAGCATCCACACGGCGCAGGGCGATGTGGTTTGCCTGCTCGATGGCAGGATCCAGCAGCGTGACTTTCTGCACGGTCTGGTTGATGATGAATGAGTTCAGCAACTCGTCACTTGCAGTTACCTCGGGGACGTTGCCCTCTTTTCGTGCATAGCGCACACCGTCGAAATAGACGTAGTTGCAAGTGAGTAACCTATTGAGCAACTCGCCGAACCATATCGGGACACCGTCACCCTCGCCCATTGTGAACGACTTGGCGGTGCTCTCCATGCCGTACAGCTCTACGATATTGGCGTCGTCGGTGACGAATTGCTCATTCTCCACACCGAAGGACCAGCCGCCGTCCTTGAAGCCGCCAGGGACGCGGAAATCAAAGAAATACTGCATGTAGTTGATCAGGAAAACCGCGTCGTCTCGCTGACGGTTGTCTTTCATCGCATACTGTATGAGCGTGGTCTGGTTGAGCTCCAGTTCATAGTCAGTGACCTTGAACGGCTCACTATACACGCCGTCCATGACAATGCGATAGATGCCGTTGCTCAGTCCACGGATGACGGCAAAATACAGCGCGTCATTCGCGTTCATCTCCCAACAGCTCCACTCTATCGTGTACAGGTCGGACTCTTCGCAAACGTCATATACCTTAGTGACGGGCGGTGTCTCTCCTGTTGTGCCGATGAGTTGCAACAGTATCTGGTCGGTAGGTGCCCACGTCTGAATGTAGTGGCTGGGCACTCCGTTGCTGCCTTTTCGCGGCTGGAAAAATATCGGGCTGAATGGCGATAGTATCATATCTCTGTGATGTCTTTGATGATGAGTTCGTAATCAATGCCGTTCTGCCTCCCATAGCGGGCATTGGCCTTGCTGATAAATCCACGGAGGCGGTAGCCGCCATGTTCAATGCTGATTAACCCGTTCCAATCTTCGGGGATGGTCATGTCATCAGTAGTGAATTCCAGCTTGCCGGCCGTGAACAATGCCGTATTAGCCGCGATGGTGATATCTGCAAGTGCATTGTTCCCGTCGCTGGAGGTCATGGTGAGCGTCACGGCATTTCCGTTTCCCAATGCGGCGATGAACGTTTTGTTGCTGTCAATGCACACGGCAGGGGAATATGCAGCGTTTTTCGCGGCCGAATAGACGGTATTTCCATTGCTTTCCTCAGCGCAAAGCACGAAAACGTCCTCGTCATTCTTGTCGTCTGTGGTCTCGCTCTGCTTTTCGCCTTTGCGCAGGGTAAACTCAATGCCGTAACTGTCTGCACGGTACTTACTGATGAGCGACAGCTTTTTATCTGTCACACCGTAACCAGTGGCATAGTAATTCGTGAAGTTGGTCTCCAGACGTCCATTGATTTCGCCGTACTCCTTTTTTGAGTAGCCCGCATCGACTTCGGAATAAATAAGGCCTGTATCTACGCTGTATTTCACGTTGCGGACATGCTCTATTGACTTGACCGAGGCATCAGAGAAAACCGCCGAACGGTGGACGAATTGCACTTCCTGGCCGTTGACGCGGTAAGTGTAGCCGAATACAGCCTGCATCCAGTCGGCGAACTGCTGGAACGTTGAATAAACTTTCGCGCCGCTCATTCTGCGTAACGCCTCGGCGGGCAATATGTAGGTTTTTGCGAGCAAACCCGCTGCATCCTCGGCGATGCTGGCGGTGGCCGTCGGAGAGATGCTTGTTACGATAGACCTCAGCAACTGAAGCGGTGTTATGGCTCCAGCGGAGAATGTCATACGGGCGGGATCCGTCCACGTCATGGTCATCGTAGCGTCGGTGTACTGCATGGAGTAATCAAGCCTCAACATCAGATATTGGTCGGTGCCGAGGTTGTTGATGGATGCCGTGCCGCTCTGCAACCTGTCCTGATAGTAGAAAGCAGGCGCGCCCCTATTCACCCATGTACCGTTGACGCTATATTCATAGATGGCGTTGTCGGTCCAATATGATTGGTTAGGATATGTCGCGGAACCCACAACACCGAACATGCCGGGGTAGAGGCCATAGACATGAGACGCAGCGGCGGACTTCAGCGCGTCGAGTGTAGCGTAGTTCGTGTGGTTGGTTTTCCCAATCCACATCTCACGGTTGATGCCATAGATGCGCTTATGCGTGATGTCGTTGTCAAAGAGAGGTGAAACAAGCTGATATATAGATGACCCCTCAGTGCCATAATACACTCCCATGCTTGCCACTTCTGGATCGTTGACCAAAGCGTAGTTTGGGTTAAGGTAACACTTGACTTTCGCCTGGACGAAAATCTGAATGAGTGGCGACGGAGCGGTATTGATTTTCGCAAAATAACGCAAGACGGAAGTACCGTCATATCCGCTACTTGCATCGGCTGGCTCAACATATTCGGTTGAGATGACAGTGGACGCGCTCTCATCAACACGGGCGTCAACAATGCCCGCTGCGTTGTTCGTGTTGGGTAGGATGAATTTCGCTGAATTGGCGAATGCCATGCGCTGGACTGTTATATAGTTGAGTGTGAACTGACTCATCGGGAACTCGTACTTTTGTCCCTTCTTGCTTTTTAACAGTCCGGCAATGGTGTTGTCGATGGCGTTGATTGTCAGCGTCCCGTTCTCAATCTCCACGGTGGAAAAGTCCAGCGGGCAACGGAACTGCTCAGTATAGGTCCAGTCGTTGTTTTTCGTTGATACGGCTACCTCTGCAGACGCAAGGAAACCGTCGGCAAGGTACAGGTTTCGCAGGAACACGAAAGTGGCACCGACAAACTTGAATTCGGACGAAAAAGAGCGCATCACACCGCTATAGTCTTTGCGTTCCAGGGTGAACTCTATCTCGTCCCAGTTCATGATGTCAGTGGTGGGAACCTCGCGGCTAACGCCTCCGGTGATAATGTGGTATTTCGTCTTCATGCCCTTGCCGTTGGTGGTTTGGGCAAATGTAAAAAGAAAAGCAAACCGCAGTGCGATTTGCCTGAAATCTCAAATTTTGGCAAGGTGCCGAAAACCGAGTTAATCGTTTGATTTTCTTAATACTATTTCACTATGACGAGCCGAAAGGATTTTTTACTCGTTGGGCGCGGCGTCTATCTCATCGGCGGCCTTGTTGAGTTGATTTGCTATGTCGCGGAAAGCGGCGGCGATGGCTGCAAACTGTTCATCGGTGAACTCATCGCCGTGATGGCGGTAGAGGCAAGCGTCATAGCGCCGCTTGAACTCTTTGCCAGTCATGCCGACGAATTGCCTTGCAAACTTGGTGACATCGACAAGTCCTTTGAGTTCCGCGAATGCGATGGCCGTCGCTCCCATCTTGGTGTCAACGGCGATTTTTCTTGTGTCAATTTTTTGCTGTTCAGTCATAATTTCTTAATTTTGCCCCCTAAACCCCCTTGCGGGGGTCAGGGAGCGGGTTAGTAATCAGTCTAATTCTCTCTCGATGAGGTCAAGTGCGTTGCGTAAGATGTTCTGCACTTCTGTGACCTTTCCTTGATTGCGGTGGTTTTTGAGAGTTTCAAGTATCTCGATTGCCGCCGCAATCAATCTTTTTACCTCTCGTTTCACATATTCACACCTCCTTTCTTTTTTTTTGTCGTTCAACATGTTAACTAACTCTTACACTGCAAATTTCGGGCAACTTTTTCACCCGCCAAACTTTTTTGCAACTTTTTTTCATCTTTTTTTCAAAAAAAATTGCGCCCCCTGATTTTGGCTTACAGAGGGCGCGTTTTGATGTCGTTTTTACATCATTTGCAGAGTGATGATAAAATGAACTCATTGTCGTAGCCAGTGAGCCTGAGATTAGACTCAAGTTTGCGGCGGATTACTTCCTTGTGGCCAACCATTTCAACGGCCTTCTTCTCAAGTGCAATGCCGGGGAAATTGTCCTCTGCCAGTTGCAGTAGGAAATCCACGATCCCGCTGCGTTCCTTCTTCATCTGGTTGATGGACTTCTGGGCCTCGTAATACCTCTCGTTCACTTCATGGGCGACGCTGGAGTTTAACAGGTCGTGTTTCTTGAAGTCTTCGCAAAACGGCTGCTTGTCCATGTCCGTTGCCATGTAGAGAGGGTCAATGAACTGGTTGTAAACATCTGCATCTACATTGATGCCTGTCAGTTGTTCAAATTCATGCTGTAACATAATTCTTTGGTTTAATTGGTTTGACTTTGTTTTTGGTTTGCCCGTCGAGCCGATAGCGCAGCTTGTTATTTACTTACCTTCGCCGATTTTGATGAAATAGTTATAACCGCTCTTACGGCCTTCAAGGATGGCCATGGTTTTGCAGAGGCTTGCAATCTCAAAAGGAGTTGCGAAGTTCACGGCAAACTTGATTTCTTTGATTCGCTTGTTGATTTTCCTTACTTCCCTTTTCATTGCAAAGGTGTCAGGCAGCAAGCCCTTACGGATGCCATCAAATACCATGTCCATGAGGCTCTGGCGTGAAGCGTTCATCACTGCATCGGTATCGATGTTGTTTAATACGTCTAATTCGTCGTTGATAGCTGTAGCGTTCATAATTCTTTGGTTTTAATTGGTTTGACTTATGTTTACACTGCAAATTTCGGGACGATTTTCCACCTACCAAATTTTTTGACGACTTTTTTCAAAAAAAATGAACTTTTTTTTATTTCACCATCACATTGGGGCACATTACCACGTCACCGCAGATGTAATCACCCGGGAAAAGTGCGCCCTGGCGTTTGGCCATGACGGTGGCCATAGCGTTGAACGGCAGCACGTTCTTGCCCTCCTCATTAACAACCATAATCACGTCCTTTGTCAGATAGACAATCTCGATGAGGCCGCCGACATAGCCTTGCAGCTCCTCCAGTTTGAAGTCCGTGCCGTTGGCGGGGAAAATCCCCGCCGTGGCACCATCGGACTTAATCAGTATCGCTCCCTGTCTCATACGGCAATGGCGATGAAGTTGGCAACCCTAAAGGAACGGAATGCCTGTTTCTTGGTGTCCCAGTAGCACATAGTCGAAAAATTAGGCGCTTTCCTGCCGCCCTTGCTGGTGATGCCCGCAGGGAGGTTGCAAAGCGTGCCGTAGGCAATTCTCGCACTGCCGTCCACCTTTTCAAACACGAACTTCACAACGCCCTTGCGCATGGCCTTGGCGAGTTTGTACAACTGCCACGCCTTTCTCATCGCGTCGCTCCAGGTAATGGCACTTGAATTGAAAATCACATGAGCATAGCTCATCACTCTAACACGGAAATTTGAATTGGTCTGCATAACTTTAACAGTTTAATTGGTTTGACTTAGCTGTAATTCTTATTGAATTATCTACTGTAAAGTTAGCGTATTTTTACGATAGACGCAAACAGAATGGCCGCCATTTTTACACCTTAACATTTACTGACGTTTGCCATCGCCCTTAGCCGCTTGCGGGCGTAATGTATGCGGCTTTTCACCGTCCCTGACTTTACGCCGGTCATGGCAGCTATCTCGCTGTAGTCGTAGCCCTCGGCATAGAGCCATAGCGAGCGCATTGACTCGTCGGTTTCAGCCATGCCCCTGATGAGCGACACGAGCGAGCGGGACGAGGCCACATCGAGCGGATCGTGCGGAGCGCATACAGCAAAACCGTCAAGCAGTGGACAGAAATGGACGCATGAGCGGTGGCGCTCAACGCTCTTCCATGTGTTCACCATAATGGCCAATAACCACGGCTTTATGTCGCGGGAACGGTCATAGCGTCCAGCGTTCAGCAACGCCTTGACGATGGTGTCGTGTGCAAGGTCCTCACCGTCGGCGCCGGCCATGCGGCACGCAACGCCCCTTATCCATGAATAAAGGGCGGCAATATCTCGCTCAACCTCGCTCATCGTCGCAGCTTGACGTCTTCACGCATCGCCCGCGCCTGGCGGTGCATCCGGTCAATCAGTTCGTCAAGTCCGTTGCAGGCACGCAACGTCGATATTTGCGCCAGTATCAGGTCGCATTTCTGCTCAATCACGGCCACCCTCACGGCAAGGCGGCGCAGTTCTCTTTTGTTGTGCTTCATAATAATCTCATTGTTTTACTCGATTATTACTCGCAACATAAACCAAAAGTTCAAAATAACGGAAAGAGCCCCACGGCATCACTGCCATGCGGCCCCTTCAAAATGTGGAATACGATTACTTTTTGTTGACTTTCTTCGTCTTTGCGGCCAACGCCTTTGCGATTTCATTGGCCTTGTGTATCATAGATGCGAAAACGCTGGCGCGGATGGTGTCGATGTCGATGCTCATCTTGTTTGCAATCATCAAGTCGGCTACCATACCCTCGTAGCATTTGCGAACCTCATCGGGAGTAGTCACGGACTCGTCCTTGCCATCAATGCCCATCCTCTTCAGGTCAAAAGTGGCGGCGTTCAGTTGCTGGTTAACCTCCGCCGTAAGCCTGGCATCATCAAATCCCGAGCAGTCAATGCCGTAGGCCGTCAATAGACTCCTTACATCGTCAAGGGCCGACATCTCGACCAACGCCTTAAGAGCGGAGAAAAACATTACCTTGACACGCAGCTTTGTCTTTTTACCTCGCCCGATGACCATAGACTTGAATGATGACGGACTGGCGATGTACTGGAACTCGTTTGAAATATCGTAGCGTGCCTTGACGAGGCGCTCTCTCGGCACGACCTCGTGCCGTCCTTTAAGAACTTCAAGGTTGCCGCACTCCATTTCAATGAAGTCGGCAAGCGTCAATTCACTGAGTCTCGTTTTCATAACCTCGATGCCCTATAGTTGTCATATTTCGTTTCTCTTGCGTCCCGGTGCTGCTGTTTGATCATCGCACGGA
>JAFZKD010000045.1 GCA_017553785.1 Muribaculaceae bacterium
GAGTTTCTCTTTCAGTACGTTCAACAGCTCATCGGGGGTGGGCACATTGCCACCGAAGCGGCCATAGTGCTCAACCGGCATCTTGCATTCAACGGCAAGCTTCACATCCTCGACCATCTGGCCGGCGTTGAGCTCAACGCACAGGATGCCCTTGACGTTCTTAGCGGCCTCGCGCAATTGCTTCTCGGGGAAGGGCCACAGAGTGATGGGACGGAACATACCCACCTTGATACCCTCGGCGCGGGCCAGTTCCATCGTCTTCATGGCTACACGCGCGGTGGTGCCAAAGGCGGTGATCAGGTAATCGCAGTCCTCGGTGTCAATGAGCTCGCAGCGGGTCTCGTTCTTCTCGATTTCACGATAGCAGGCCTGGAATCGCCAGTTGTTCTCCTCCATCTTGTCGTCGTCAAGCTCAAGGCTGGTAACGACATTGCTGGGACGCATGCCCTTGCGGCCGTTGACAGCCCACGGGCACTGCTCGCGGATCTCGTCGTCGGTGCGGCGCGGACGCTGCTCGGGCAGGATGACCTTTTCCATGAGCTGACCGATGGTACCATCAGCCAGAATCATCGATACGCAACGATACTTGAAAGCCAAGTCAAATCCCAGGGCGACCATGTCGGCCATCTCCTGAACACTGCTCGGAGCAAGCACAATCATGTGGTAGTCACCGTGACCGCCACCCTTACAAGCCTGGAAGTAGTCGGCCTGTGAAGCATGGATGGTACCCAGACCGGGGCCACCACGCTGTACGTTGATCAACAAGGCGGGAACCTCGCTCGCTGCGAGATAGGACACGCCCTCCTGCATGAGGCTGAAGCCAGGGCTGGAGGTGGAGGTGCAGACAGCTTTACCAGTCATGGCACCGCCATAAACCATGTTGATGGCAGCAACCTCACTCTCGGCCTGCAGCACAACCATACCTGTAGTGTCCCAAGGCATTTCTTCCTCGAGTTTCTCAAGCACCTCACTCTGCGGAGTGATCGGGTATCCGAAATATGCGTCGGCGCCATAGCGGATCATCGCCATGGCGAGGGCCTCGTTACCCTTCATCAATGTTACTTTATCGTTCATATTGTTCGACAGTAATTTAAATGGTTATTCACTATTATTTCTCGGTCACGCGGTAAACCTCGATGCAGGCATCGGGACACACAAGTGCACAACTCTGGCAACCGATACATTTATCAGGTTGCTCCATGTAAGCGAAATGATATCCGCGGTCATTCACCTCTTTCTCTTTGAGGTTCAGCACATCGCAGGGGCAAGCCACAACACACAGGCGGCATCCCTTGCATCGTTCCGTATTCACTACTACGGCTCCATGAATTTTTGCCATAAAAGAAATAGTTTAAAGTTTTAAAAGGTTATTAATCTTGTAGTTCGTTTAATTCCCACAAAAATACTTCTTTTTGGGGACATAGCAAGCAAAAATGAATGATTATTTACCAACAAATGGTGATTTTTCCCATTGGGCGCCTTGAGGAGCCAATGTGAATTATATGTATTTAGACCAAATTGGCATCCGCGCTCGCTTTGCCCCACGCCAAGGCACCAAGGCCCAAAGTCGCTAAGCCCCCAAAAAGTCAAACTACGAACACCATGCCAACCATTTCCTGATATAGACACACTCATTATTTCTTTTGCCAGCAGGCAAAGATATCTTCCACTAGCAGGAAAAGATATTAGAGATCATTGAATTTCAACCAATCATACAAAACAGGCGAATTCATCTTTTTATATTGTGGGCCCTTGCGAAGGGGGGGAGCGGAACCGTTAATTGCAATTAACAGTTCTTGGGGAAGTACTTGATACTGTGGCAAAAATAGTGTTCTGTCAAATGGATAACAATGACGAAAAGCAATCAAGTAGAAATCTTTTTTATATATTTTTAGAGGTGGCTGGCGTGGTCCATGCCGGGGAATGGGTGGCGAGTCAGAAACTGGTCGCTTCACCCGTTGCCCGTCCTCTGATCGAGGCTCTGGACTACGCGCAGCGCACCAACACGATCGGCTCGCTGAAGAGTGCCGACGTGTGCATAAATTGGGCTGCGGCTCGACATAGCGCGAGCGAACTTGCCTCTGTGCTCGCCTTGCACCAATTTTCAAGGTCAATCACCGCGCCGATGGCTCTGGCCCAGAGCCAACCGCAAGTGATTATTCAAGAGAATAAAGAACTGAAGGAGATCATCGCCCGACTCAGCGAGCGATTGGACGAGCCCTTTGTCACTGTCAACACCGTGACTGGCAACATGGGCATACAAAACTTGTGCAAGCCGAACGCAAACGAGCTTGCTCGATTTGCTGAGACACCGCCAAGTTTATCCAAACAGGCGCAGGACGAGTACCAGCGCCTCATGAATAATAAAACTGCGATAAAGCGAGGACAATTTGAACTTGTTCAAGGATTGTCGAGCATGAGCAGTTTATCCAAATCACCGAAAAGTAAGAGAAAATGTGTATTTCGCAATAATTTTTTCTACCTTTGCAATGTACAATGATACATAAACGAGATATCACTTAATTTGGATTCACAATTTAAAGATTCACAACATGAAAACTATTAAGCTATTTTATTTACTATTGTTGTTTGTTGCAGGGCTGGCATCTCTTACATCATGTGGAGATAATGAGCCTGAGCCAATGCCTGTGGCTAAGGCTCCTGTCTTCGTTATGAACGAGAATTTCACCATCACTGCGACTTGCCCTAACAGTTACAAGGCATTTATTAATGGCGTGGAGAAAACACTTCCATACACAGTTACCCAAACTTATCAGCAACAGATTATCGTAGTTAAGGGATACGGCTATGGCGAAGGAATGCTTAATAGTGATACCGTTGAACAGACTTTCGCAGTTCCAGCGATGGAGATGCTCAAAGCTGAAGCTCCAGTTTTTGCAATGAACGAAAGTTTCGAAATTACAGCGACGTGTGCCAACTCCTACAAAGCATACGTTAACGGTATAGAAACAGTACTTCCTTACACGGTTACTCAAACATACCAGCAACAGAACATCGTGGTATCGGGTTACGGCTATGGTATCAATTTACAGAATAGTGACACGGTTGAGCAGTCCTTCGTGGTTCCTGCCAAGCACTTCGATGAATATGTTGACCTGGGACTGCCTAGCGGCACGCTATGGGCCACGCGCAACATCGGCGCCAACACTCCCGTGGAATATGGAGATTACTTCGCCTGGGGTGAGACCGAGCCCAAAGATGTCTATGATTGGAGAACTTACAAGTGGTGTAAAGGCTATGACGACTCGTTCACCAAGTATTGCACAGATTACGATTACGGCTACAATGGTTTCACCGACAACAAAAGGAAGTTGGATCCCGAGGACGATGCCGCCTATGTCAACTGGGGCTCATCGTGGCGTATGCCGACGAAGAAGCAGCTGAACGAGTTGAGGGACAAATGCACCTGGACTTGGACGACCCTGGACGGCGTGAACGGTCGCTTGGTTACTGGTCCGAATGGCAACACAATTTTTTTGCCTGCTGCGGGCGAGCGCTTTGACAGTGAGAATTTCAGCGGTGATGGAGAATGGGGCTTCTACTGGTCGTGCGAGCTCTACTTTTACACGGGCGGCCCCGACGTGGCTCAACAATTACACTTTTATTCGGTGCACTTTGACACTGGCTGGCAAGTGCGCTACTACGGGTTAACGGTCCGTGCTGTGCGTGTCCCGCAGAATTAGTGCATAATGTCTTTTCAAGGCATACGAGGTTGAAGTACTTAATACAAAACTGTAAATCTTAGGACGAGTACCAGCGCCTCATGAACAATAAATCACCGAAAAATAAGAGAAAATGAGTGTTTAGGGCGAAAAAATCGCTACCTTTGCCGAAATGACAGAAAGATAAATCGGAATTTAGCAACTAATTAGATTTATGAAGGATCTTATCATTTACACATCTGAACATCTTAGAACAACGACTAAGACTGCATGCGTGGCCGAAGCTATTTTTGCAGCTCTTGATAGATTGAATGTGAAGCATCTGGAGTTAAAAAACACAAATGATTATTGGTGTAGGGACTATATGCCAGTAATGATTTCCGATGATGGAACATATGCAAAATACAAGTACGAGCCAGATTATTTGGTAGAAGACGAAAGGTTACATGACTATATAACCAATCAGCAGGATGCATGTAAAGAACTCAATCTTTTTATGCCTGCCAACATGGACATCATCTTTGATGGTGGCAATTATGTTCGTTGTGGGGATAAGGTCATCATGACTGATAAAATATTTAGTGAGAACCCTAAACAGTCTGTAGTTAAACTAGTACAGCATTTAGAAAAAACACTTTGTGCTGAAATTGTGTTTCTACCGTGGGATATGGCAGACTTTTGCGGTCATGCTGATGGCATGGTGGCTGATCTTGGTGACGGGCGGATTCTATTGAATGGCTGTTGGAATAATCCGAAACGAAAACAACAAATAGCATTTCATAGAAGGCTACGGAAAATCTTGGACGCTCATTTTGAAGTAGAAGAACTTCCATTATGGAAAGATGATAATGATTCGTGGTGCTATCTCAATTTTTTGAAAGTTCCTGGTGGCGTTTTGCTTCCTTGTCTTTCTGAGAACTTTGACAGTAAAGATGATATCGCGGCTTTTAATCATTTCAAGGGATTATTTCCTGGTATGGAAGTAATTCCTATCTATGCTGCACCCCTAGTTAAAGGCAAAAATGGAGGGGGAGCATTACATTGTGTTACATGGGAGTATATAGAAAAAAGAGAGTAACCAGGCTAAAAATATAAATTCCAATTTATCGGTGCGTCTTTTAAGAGCTAAATCGGCTGGCTTACCTTTTGTAAACCAACCGATTTTCTTATGATACTCACGATAAACGGAATCCAGGCAGCGTTGAAGAAAGGCTCGTCCATAGAGTACGTCTCGGAGAACCGCCTTTTCACCGATGCCGACGACTACAGCATGGAGATAGAGCTGCCCCTGGCCGACTGTCCCCGAAACCTCGGGATCTTCGGGCACCTGACCCGCAAAGACGTTGACATGGGCAACATCTTCTTCGATGCCGTGCTGCAGGACATTAACTTCTTCAAGCGTGGTGCCGTGGTCATCACGGGCATTACCAACGAGTCTGTCAAGGTGCAGTTTTTCACCTTAAGGAAGGGGGCGCTGTAAGCATAGCAAATACCCACCATTTGCCCTTACCAAAAGAAGACTTATTGTTATCTGGATTGTTGATAAACAGCTATAAATCTGATAGTTGATGTATTGCGAAAAATTTCGCAACGAAATTTTTCGCAATGGGGCTAAAATAGCAGGCGGCGGGACCAGTTGTGGTCTCGCCGCCTAGCACTTGACCGGGGCTCGAAAAAAGCCCTTGATGGGTTCTCTAAACTTTAAACTCTAAGCTCTAAACTGCGAGCGTATCAAGCATTGAGTTACTTCTTGTAGTGGTCGATGATGTTCTGGACGGTGTCGTCAATACGCATGCGATAGAACGAACGCCAAACGAAGAAGATGGCCACAAGCACGAAGATGATGCCTACCCAGGGAGCAAACTCGCGGAAGTTCTCGCTGATAGCCATCTCCATAGCCAGCAGACCGAACAGGGTAGTGAACTTGATGATGGGGTTGAGCGAAACCGAAGATGTGTCCTTAAAAGGATCACCAACGGTATCACCGACAACCGACGCGTCATGCAAGTCGGTACCCTTGAGGTCAAGGTCAACCTCTACCACCTTCTTACTGTTGTCCCAACTACCACCAGCGTTAGCCATGAACACAGCCTGGAACAGACCGAACAAGGCAATCGAGATGAGGTAGGAAACAAACAGCGAAACTGCATTGTTGCCACCCACACTACCGGGAGATGCCAGACAAGCAAAGCCGAGGGCAAAGAAGAAGATGGCCAGGAAAATGTTAAACATACCCTTCTGGGCATACTGGGTGCATATCTTCACCACCTCGACCGACGACTTGGTGTCGGCCTTCTTGGGTGCATTGGGATCAAGTTTAATGTGGTCCTTGATGAAGGCCACTGCACGGTTGGCACCCACAGTAACGGCCTGGGTCGAAGCTCCGGTGAACCAGTAGATGACACAGCCACCCAGCAGGAAGCCGATGATTGTGTAGGCGTTCAAAAGGTTCAGGAGGCTAGCGGGATCCACGCCGAGGGTCTTTTGGATCACGAGGATGATGGAGAAGATCATCGTGGTGGCACCCACAACGGCGGTACCGATGAGTACGGGCTTGGCCGTCGCCTTGAAGGTATTGCCGGCGCCGTCGTTCTCCTCCAGATAATGCTTGGACTTCTCCCAATCGGGCTTGAAGCCGAAGTCGCGCTCAATTTCCTCGTCCTTGTTGGGCACTTCCTCGATGAGCGAGAGTTCATAGACACTCTGGGCGTTATCGGTCACGGGGCCATAGCTGTCTACAGCGATGGTCACAGGACCCATACCCAGCATACCGAAGGCGACCAGACCGAAGGCGAAGATGGCGGGATAAACCATCATTGAACTGGGAATACCGGTCGAGAAAGCATAGCCTGCAAACATCAGGATGGCGAAGGCCAGACCAGTCCAGAAACCCGAGAAATTACCTGCCACAAAACCACTGAGGATGTTGAGCGAGGCACCGCCATGATGCGAAGCCTTCACCACCTCCTGAACGTGGCCGCTCTTGGGCGAGGTGAACACCTTGGTAATTTCGGGAATAAGGGCAGCGCCCAGCGTTCCCAGCGAGATGACGCTCGCCAACTGCCACCACAGGCCGGTGTTGCCCACCAAATTGCCCACGGGTCCGAGTTGGAAGTAGGATACGATATAGGTAACTGCGATACTCAGCACCGAAGCAATCCAGATGAGGCTGGTCAGCGGTTTCTCAAAGTCGAGGCTGTCCTTGCCCGCATATTTTGTCTTGCAGAAGGCCTTGTTGATCCAGTAGGCCACAATCGAAGTGATGACCATGAGGATACGCATCGAGAAGATCCAGATAAGCAGATCCTTCTGGATATCAGAATTACCCACTGCCAGCAGGATGAATGACACAAGTGCCACACCCGTCACGCCGTAGGTCTCGAAACCATCAGCCGTGGGACCAACGCTATCACCAGCGTTGTCACCGGTGCAGTCGGCAATCACACCAGGGTTGCGGGGGTCGTCCTCGCCAATCTTGAAAACCACCTTCATCAGGTCGCTGCCGATGTCGGCAATCTTGGTGAAGATACCACCGGCGATACGCAGTGCACTGGCACCGAGGCTCTCACCAATGGCGAAGCCAATGAAGCAAACACCTGCCAGGTTGCAGGAGACGAGCAACAGGATGGCCAGCATGATGAACAGCTCGACGCATACCAGCATCACACCGATGCTCATACCCGCATTCAAGGGGATGTTGAGCAGACGCAGCGGGTCGCGGCGCAACGAAGCAAACGCCATGCGAGCGTTAGCATAAGTATTCATTCGGATGCCATAGGCTGCCACAGCATAGGAGCCCAGCATACCAATCACCGTCGAGAGTAGGATAATCAACACTTCCCATACCTTCATGTGACTCAAGCCGCCAAAATAGAAGGCGACAACAACACCGATGAAGATGAACAGGATAGCCAAGAACTTGCCTTGCTGTTTCAGGTAGGTCGAGCAAGTCTTGAAAATGACCTCACCAATCTCGCGCATCGCGGGATGCACGGGCAGGCTCTTGGTCTTCATGAAGTGATACACGCCGAAGAGTATACCCAGCACGGTCACCAGGAACCCCCAATGCAGGAAACTCAACTCATGCACCGATTCGGGTATCACCAAATCGGCTTCACTTGCCCGCATGCCCAAACTTGTGGCCAATGCCAGCAGAAAAAATACGGATTTCTTCATAATTTCGCTTGTGTTTATGTTGATTTTGATTGATTTAAAATTGGTCTTCAGGCGACTTCCAGTTGAAATCGCCCGCAAAGTTACTACCATTTTTTCTAATAGGGGGATAATTTATTGAAAATTTAACACCTGTGACGCAAAAAAATATTGTTTTGAGATGCGAAAAAGGCCAAAACAATGGCAAAAATTTCGGTTTTCAACACTTTCGGCTAGCAAAATGGCGGCACTTTCGCCAAAATAGTGACAATTTCCCAAGTTACAATCTGTAACTTTGTGCGCCATTATTCAAACACATAATTAAGGAAATCATGCAAAGGTTTAAGAGGTTGTAAGTCAGCGGCTACTTTCTCGACCCAGTCCTCGCAATCAAAGTAGTCCTCGTCAAGGTTCATGACCATCAGATATTCTTTCATTTTCAGGAACCTTGACATCGGGTGATCCATGGGAAAACCCTTAGGCATCATCTTGAGGGAGCGGGAAGCCCAATGATAACGCGTTGTGATGTCGGGCTGGTTGATGATGGCCAGGAATTCCTCGGACTCGGCATCAATGAGACGGCGCAGGCTGTCCAAAACCGGCTTCTCGGGCCACCATATGCCACCGCACAGCATCAACTCCTCAACACCAAAGTGCACATAGTAGCACGACAAGAGCGTGTGTCGCCCACCCTTGCCAATAACACCTGAGAAATAATTCTTGTAAGGACGCTTGTCGTGTGAAAACCGGATGTCGCGATAGATGCGGTACACGCTGTCCTTGACTGCTAGGTCACGAGCCTGGGGATCAAAATCGGCAACAAGGCCTATCAAGCGCTGCATGTCATGTTCCCACGGCTCACGCAGGGCATCATAGCGCTCTTTATGTGACTTGAA
Organism: Muribaculaceae bacterium; assembly: GCA_017553785.1. Classification (GTDB taxonomy): domain Bacteria; phylum Bacteroidota; class Bacteroidia; order Bacteroidales; family Muribaculaceae; genus Sodaliphilus. The sequence goes on from JAFZKD010000045.1 coordinate 8,732, forward strand.
CCACGTGCGGTCGTTGTTGATGGTGAGCTGTCTCAAGAACGCCAGCACCTCATGTATATCGCTTGCTGATTTCATCTTTACCTGTTCTTTTTGATCTGGTGCAAAGTTAGTTCATATCAGCTTTTCCTGCAAACGGATTGATGAAAAACGGGGGTATGGCGGATATCCTGACCCTCATTCTGCCACGACATCCTCGAAAGAATTCCATTTAATAATTTCATTCAAAAATAAGAAAAATATTAAAAATTTCATTTTTTTCTTGCATGATTCATTTCAATCTATTAATTTTGGGGCAAAGTTTTGTGACAGTTCATTTTTTGCGATATTATTCAGATACCATAACCACTTAATATATTATTGTTTAATCGTATAAGCTTATGAAAAAATTACTGTTTATTTTGACAACAGCCATTATGGCAATGTCATTGACGGCCGCGCCTGTGGACCAGACTACGGCCATGAAGAAAGCACAAAGTTTCCTGTCGAATGAACTTTATGCAGGTAAGATGATGGCTCCCGCAGCCCTCCAACCCGTTCTGCTCAAAGCCGAGATGGGCAATATAAAGCTCAACGAGCCCGTCTATTACATCTACAACACCTCCACCACCTTTATCGTAGTAGCCGGCGATGACCGTGCCGAGGACATCCTCATGGTAGGTGACCGTCCCCTACAGGACGTGAACAACTTGCCGCTGGGCCTCCAGGACATGCTTGGCCAGTACAAGGACCAGATCATGTTCCTCCAGTCACATCCGGGACTGAAGCCCAGCAATGGACTTGCTCCCTCAGCAAGTCCGATGATGAATGCCACTACATACGGTCCGCTGCTGACCTGCAACTGGGACCAGGAAGCACCTTACTACAACCAGTGTAAGTTCGGCAACTACCAGTGTCTGACCGGTTGCCCCGCCACGTCGGCCTCGATGGTATTCTATTACTGGAAATACCCGACAGCCGCAACGCCTTCGGTTCCTGGTTACAAGTCCACCATCAGCTATTCGAGCTACGGTTCGACGAGCTACACCCACTCGGCTCTGCCCTCGACAACGTTTGACTGGGCCAACATGCTGGACAACTACACCGGCAGCTACACGACCGCCCAGGGCACCGCAGTAGCCACGCTGATGCGCTATGTGGGCCAGGCTGAGCACATGGGCTACGGCACGAGTTCAGCTGGAGGTAGCGGTGTGAGTGTGGATAGTGTTTGCAACATCCGCAACGCGTTCACCTTCTTCGGCTATGATTCCAGCACTACCCGTTTCGTGAAGAAGACCAGCGCCTACAGCGGTGGCACCACCCTGTACACCGACACCCAGTGGGCTTCGATGATTCAGGAGGAGATGGCCGCCGGCCGTCCCATCGTGTTCTGCGCCGTGAGCTCCAACGCCGGTGGTCACGCCTTCAACGTTGACGGTTACAACAGCAGCACCAACAAGTATCACATCAACTTCGGTTGGAGTGGCTCTGGTAACGCATGGTGCTCGTTGAACGCATTCGGCTATAGCAGCTACAACTTCAGCGTATATCAGCAGATGGTTATCGGTATCCAGCCGCCCAGTGGCACCACGACCACTCCGACGCTGACCGTCAGCCCCACTTCGCTGAGTTTCAGCACCACCACCGGCACTTCTGTCAGCAAGACGTTCACCATTACCGGCACCGACCTTACCGGCAACGTGACACTGACCAAGACCGATGCCAATAGTGCTTACACCATCTCACCGACGACCATCAGCGCCAGCGCTGCCGCCAGCGGCGCTACCGTTACGGTGACTTACAATCCGTCGGCCGCCGGCACCCACACGGGCAGCATCACGATTGCCAGCAGCGGTGCCACCAGCAAGACCGTTTCGCTCTCGGGTACCGCTACCGCAGCCGCTCTCACGACCTACACTCCCGTGATGAGCGCCGCTAACAGCAACTACATCACCAGTTCAAGCTTCCGTGCCGACTGGACTGACCAGACTGCAAGCGCTAACGTTACTAGCTACACCCTGCAAGTAGACGGCGAGGGCAGCTCAACACCTACTACCGAGGTCACCCTGCTGGGTACCATCAACGGCAGCAACTACACCGGCAGCTACAAGACCATCACGCTGAGTTCGCCTTGGGGCGGCACCAATGTGAAGGGCGGTAACAGCGCTGTGTACACCTCAGGCTCGTCAGGTAAGATTACCTTCACCATCCCCTCAGGTTACAGCAGCAACACCACCTTCAGCGTACAAATCACCACGGTGACCGGCACCTACGGTAGCGGAAACATCACCGTGAAGTCAACGCAGACCTCAGCCGTTGGCCACAGCTTCTCGAAGGGTGAGACCTACACCTGGACCGTGACCGGCAAGACGGGCGATGTCATCACCATCTACTCGAC
>JAFZKD010000046.1 GCA_017553785.1 Muribaculaceae bacterium
CGTGCCAACAACACCACGCTGGGTGCCGACGACGGTATGGGCCTTGCCCTGGCACTTGCTGCCATCACCGAGCCGACGCTGCAGTGCGGTCCCCTGGAGGTGCTTGCTACCGTTGACGAGGAGACCGGCTTGACTGGTGCCAGCAACATCGAGGCCGACATGCTCGTGGGCGACTACCTGCTCAACCTCGACGAGGAAGAGGACGCCACCATCACCATGGGCTGCGCTGGTGGTCTGGTGAGCATCTTCAAATTCAACTACAAGCCCGAGGCCGCACCCAAGGACCTCACCTACTTTGAGATCAAGTTTGAGCACTTCCACGGCGGTCACAGCGGCGCCGACATCCACCTGGGATATGCCACCACGACCAAACTGAGTTCACGCCTGTTGTGGAACATCGGCGAGGAGATGGACTATGTACTGGCCAAAATCGACGCCGGAAACCTGCACAATGCCATCGCCCACGCCGCTAACCTCGTTATCGGTATCAAACCCGAAGATAAGGAGAAGTTGAGCGTCGTGCTCAACACCTTCATCGCCGAGGTGAAGAACGAATACAAGCGCACTGAGCCCAAGATGGAAATCACCTGCAACAGCGTTGACACCCCCGAGACCATTATCGACACTGACACCGCTCGCCGCGTGGTCAATGCCGTTTATGTAGCACCTCACGGCATCGCTGCCATGAGCATGGAGGTACCTGGCCTCGTTGAGACCTCGACCAACCTTGCCAGCGTGAAGATGCGCGAGGGCAATCAGATTGTTGTGGAGATGTTCCACCGCTCGTCGCTCGAGAGCGGCAAGTATGACCTGACGCACAAGTGCGAGGCCGTCTTCCGTATGGCTGGTGCCAACGAAATCATCAGCGAGGGCGGCTATCAGGGCTGGGAGCCCATCAGTGACAGCCATCTGCTGACCGTTGCTACTGAGCAGTGGGAGAAGCTCTTCGGTGTTCGTCCCAATGTTCGCGCTATCCACGCTGGTCTGGAGTGCGGCCTGTTCCTCAAGGTACGTCCCGACATGGAGATGATCTCCTTCGGTCCCACGCTGCAAGATGTGCACTCGCCTGCAGAGCGCTGCCACATCCCCGCTGTGGAAAAGGCATGGAAACAAGTACAGGCCGTCATCAAGGCCATCGCCGAGGAGAGCAAGTAAACCTAAGCGAGCGCTGCTCGCAGTTTAGAGTTTAGTGGTTAGAGTTTAGAGAGGCATCCGCCATACTTTTGCCAATGAACTCTAAACCTTAAACTCTAAACTTTAAACTTTATAATTATAGAAATGGATATCAAAGGTAAAATTATCCAGAAGCTGGAGCCTCAAGGCGGCGTTTCCAAAGCCGGCAACCAATGGAAGAAGCAGGAATACGTGCTTGAGACGTTTGACAGCTACCCTCGCAAGGTGAAGTTTGACTTCTTTGGCGAACGAGCCGACCAGTACCCTCTTGAGGTAGGTGATGTCATCACTTTGAGCTATGACATCGAGAGTCGCGAGTTCAACGGACGCTGGTACACCGACATCCGTGGTTTCAAAGCAATGAAGGAAGACCCCAACAGCGTTCCGGCAGCCACTGCGGCACCCTATCCTCCTGCAGGAGAACCCGCTCCGGCTCCTGAGGGCATGCCCGCTCCTCCGCCTGTTGAAGACACCTCGTTTGAACAAGGTGGCGACGATCTGCCCTTCTAAAGAAGAATGAGTTTTAACCCTTTATAAGTAAAGCGGCTGGTTGTGGAATCAATCAGCCGCTTTACTTTATTCTTGCCGTGCGTCATGTTCCCACGATAAGACACTGTCCGTCATGATACTCCAACGTGAGGACGCCCATACCATGCAGGGTCATGACAACCTTGGTTGCGCTCTCCTCGCTGATGTGCGCCAGCCTCATGTAACCGTCCAGCGTGATACCGCCATGATTACGCAGATAGTCAAGCAACACCTGCTCACGTTCGCTGTAACTGATCGTCTCAGCGGTGCGGGTATCCTCTAGGACAGTCTCGACGCTCATGATGCGCTCGTGCAGGCGGCTGGCCAGCACGTTTTCGTCCTTGACGCGGAAATAGACGTGCCACACGCCATTATCATCAGGCGCCTCGACAGGTTTCTCTACCGCCTCGGCAATGTCAGCTTTTACCACCGACTTGCCGTTGATGTTATAGACCTTGAAAGCCACATGCTGCTCGGGGCGGCAATACATCTGTGCCGCCATCTCAATCATATAGATCTCCTCATCACTGCGCACACCGGTGATGTTGCCGTTATCCTTCACACCAATGAGCAGGTGACCGCCGCTGTTGTTGGCAAAGGCGGCTATCGAACGGGCAATCTTACGGGCATCGGTAATCTGGTACTTGAAGTCCTGATGTTCGTGCTCCCCCTCGGCAATAAGGTCCTGTATATAGTGGCTTTTCTTTATCATGATATTTTGCTTTATTTCGTCCTCCAACCCTGCTGGGCAAAATGCGAATTACACGAATGAGACTAATTACACTAACTTTTATAATAACAAGGCACGCAGTTAGTTAAATTCGAGTAATTCGTTGTTAAAATTACCGGGGGTTGTCCACTCCATGCTCCTGAGGGATGGGCGTGCCATTAAGTACGGCGCGCAGGTAAGGCTCCATCTTTTGGGCATACCACCAGAAGCCGATGTCGGTCAGATGGATGCCATCAACAGTGCCCTCATTATTGGGACCGTAGAGGTCCTTGCACGTGATATAGTAAAGATTTTTGGGATTATCAGCTTTAAGTTTTAGATAATTCTTGTGGTACTCGTTGTTCTTTGCCGGCAGGTACTCGCTATAGAATGCGCTATACTTGGCATAGCTGTACATCTGTCCCTCAACCATGAAGATGGGCACCTCGGGGCGCAATGAGCGCAGGATATTCACAAAGCCATAGGTGAGCGTGTCACACATGTCCTTGGTGCAATTGGGAATCGGGTCAAGGATGTAGGCCGCCACATCGGGGATAGTCGCCATGGCGCGCGCCATGCACGAGTCCATCTTGCCCTCGCCGCTAAAGCCCAGATTCACGCACTCCACGTCCAAGTCACGCTGGATGATGCTCGTCGCCACCATACCCGGACGGCAGGCACAGCCACCTTGCATGATGCTTGTTCCATAGAAAACGAACTTTTTCCCCTGCTTGGGCGAATCCAGTTGGGGTTGCATCAGGACAGCAGTGCTGTCCACGCCTATCTCAAGCCAGCGCACGCCGTCATACAGGGGCAGGTAAATCATGTATTCATGCATCTTGCCGTCAAGTCGGTCCACATACACCTTGCTCTGGATAGAGTCCTGACGCGGGCGGATGTCATTGTCGATGCGCACGGGACGATTGCAGTTCACGAACTGCCAACTGTGGGTATCCTCGTCCCAAATATAAAGGTCTGTGCCCTTAATGCCCGTATCGGCCATATGCATCATATGCATGTTGGTCAGCAGGTTATAGCGCACTGCCACAGCCCTCGAGTCGGTGGCAAAGCGGAAAGCCTTGCCGCTGGTGCAGTAGGCCCTATCCCACAAAGTGGGGCGAACACTGTCGATAAAGGAGAGGGGGATACGCGATGCCAACGTGTGGTCAAAAGCCCAGTTGATCATTCGGAACTCCATGGCATCGACATAACGCAACGTATCCTTGTTAGTGAAATCCTGTGCCAACATCAATGCGGGTGTCACAACAAAAAGCGCCACCGCTAAGACTAAAACCTTTACTGTCTGTTTCATAACTCTTTGAATTCTTGAGAAAACTGATGATTCACAACACATCAAGCAACTTGATGGCTTCCATTCGCCCGCAGTTGAGCAATGTGGGATAATGGGTGTCGCTATTCACAATCATAGGGGCATTGAAGCGCTTGAGCATGCCAAAATACTTCAGATTGGGATAGAGACGGTTGTTCTGCAACCATGCCTTGGTGTTGATTTCTATAGTGAGATGATGGTCCATAATGTTCTCAAACAGGTCAATGACCAGTTTGTCGTACCATGGCTCCTCATCAATGCCATCGCGATATTGGCTGGCGTTAAAACCGATCTTGTCCATATGGCCCACAACATCAAAACCGCCCTCGTCAACCATCGCCATCATCTGCGAGAAAAAGCGCTTTACCACATACTCTATATCGCCATCAAAGTGCTTTGCCATGCGGGATTTAAAAGCCGGATACTTGCCGTCAATGTCCACAAGTTCGCTCGGGTTATTAATATCGGGGATAAAATGCACCGAGCCAATGCGATAGTCCAGCGGTAATTCCTGGAAATATATGTCTGCTGGGCCATCCCCCGAGCTCACATAGTCAATCTCCATGGCAGTATATAGGTTGATGCGGTCGCCATAAGCTTTGCGAAGACGTTCCATCTCATCAAAATAGCCGGCAACGCTCTCCTTGGACATATTGCAAGGACTCTCGACCGAAATGGGAGAATGAGGGGTAAAGCCCAAGTGGGTAAAGCCCAAAGCAATGGCCTCGGTCACAAATTCCTCCATGGGAGCATGCCCGTCACAAAATTGCGTGTGGGTGTGCAGGTTATATAAATCGGTTTCTTGGGTGATTCTATTGAAATCAAACATGATTAACTCTTGTCTGGGTTAAAACATTTTAGTTATCTGGTCCATCGGGATGACAGTGATGATTGTCTTTCCGTCTGGCGTATAATTTGGCTCAGGCAGTCGAAGCAGATCGGCCACAAGAATATCCATTTCTTCCTGTAACAAAGTGCGTCCGACAGGAATAGCTGCCGAGCGTGCCACAGTGAGTGCCAAGTGGTCAAGAAGACGCTTTTTCAAGGTTGCCCCACCGTTCTCCACCGTGTCGATAATCTGATTCACCATCGCCGTCGCGTCAACGCCGTCAAGGCCTGACGGGATGGAATTCACCGACCAGTCGTTTCCGCCGAGCGAAGACAGGGAGAAGCCCATTTTCTCCATCTCGGGAAGCAGACCCTGCAAGGTCACGCTTTGCGATGCGCTCAAGTGCAGCACCTCGGGGAACAGAATCGTTTGGGACGACATGCTTCCAGTGTGGATACGGCCAATATAGCGGTCGAACAAAATCCTGACATGGGCACGATGCTGGTCAATAATCATCAGTCCCGACTTGGCAGGCGACAGGATATAGCGGCCCTTAAGCTGCAGATACACGGATTGCAGGTCACCCAACGGCAAGGAGGCTTCCTGACTAGGAAGAGCGACATCTAAGGGCTGAGCATCAGGCTGTTCGGTAGCCTGATTCATGCTCTCACGCTTCTTGCGCTCGAAGTTGGCGAACAACTCATCCCAATTACTCATCGTCGATTCAGATTGTGCCTGATGTCGGGGCCTGTTATCCGATGATTTTTGTGTCTTGAAAGGATTATATGCCGTGTCCACCATGATTTCAGGGTTGTGAACCTCAACATGGCTCTTGTAAGCGGGAATATCAGGAGCTCCCTGGGTATCGAAATCAATCGAAGGCACCTCACTGAAACGTCCCAACGTCTCCTTGACACCGGCTGCGAGGATTTGCCAAATCGGCATGTCGTCCTCGAACTTGATTTCAGTCTTCGTGGGATGGATATTCACGTCGATAGACTGGGGATCGACCGTAAAGCGGAGGAAATAGTTGGGTTGCTCTCCCTCGGGGATAAGCTGCTCATAGGCCGACATCACCGCCTTGTGGAAATAGGGATGCCTCATAAAGCGCTCATTGACAAACATGAATTGCAATGCGTTGCGCTTGCGGCAATTCTCAGGTTTTCCGACATATCCTTGGATCTTGACAATCGATGTGTTGATGCTAACGGGCAGCAACTGCTGATCAATGCTGTTGCCCATCAAGGCCGAAATCCGCTGTCGGAAAGTGCCAGGCGTCAGCTTGTACATCACATTGCCGTTGTGCATGAGCGTGAACTCCACATTGTTGTTGACTAAGGCCAGTTTCTCAAACTCCTTGACGATATTACTCAGCTCCACTTGGTTGGATTTCAGGAACTTGCGACGAGCAGGAACATTAAAGAAAATGTTCTTGATCATGAAATTGCTCCCCACGGGGCACATGTCAGGCTCCTGGCTTTCGCATTGCGACGCGTTAATGACCAAACGGGTGCCCAACTGGGAACCATGGCGGCGTGTGCGTAATTCGACTTGAGAGATTGCGGCAATCGAGGCCAACGCCTCGCCTCTGAAACCCATCGTGTTCAACGAGAACAAGTCATCAGCACTGCGAATCTTGCTGGTGCTGTGGCGCTCAAACGCCAATCGCGCGTCTGTCTCGCTCATCCCTACCCCGTCGTCAATGATCTGTATAAGGGTGCGCCCCGCATCCTTGAGAATAATCTGGACGTGAGTCGCTTGGGCATCAATCGCGTTCTCGACAAGCTCTTTGATAACACTTGCAGGACGCTGGATGACCTCTCCGGCAGCAATCTGATTAGCAACAGAATCAGGAAGCAGTTTAATCACATCACTCATGGTATCACAGGGTTTTAAAGGATGAAACACTATCTGCGGCCACTGTGGCGGAACTAGAGCCCTGTCCTGAACGCCGACGCGTGCCTCCCTCAATTGAACGCATGAGTTGCTTGAGCTCTTCGCTCACATCATAGATGTCTTGCGGCTCTTTGGGTCTCAATGCGTCATACCACTTGAACTGTGGCAAATACATATCCGATTTCTTGGCCAAATAAAGCGGAGTCACCTTCCCGGTGACTTCGGGCCACATAGTGATGCGGTCCACCTCTTGCTTGGGTTTGAGGTTAAGACGCAGATAGGAAGACTCGGCACTGACCATCTTGTTGTAGGTTGAATCCTTCTCCTCGGGAAACATGATGACCTGCACATTGCCGTCCACTTCAAGACGGCGCAATTCCTTGTTCTCGAACCACGCCTTCATTTTCTTGCCACTCAATTGATCATAGAAGATCTCTCCCAAATGCTCCGCCATAAAGCCGCCCATGGGCAAGGTCGCCCAGTCGGCGCTGCTATCATTCAGGTGAACGTTAATCTCGTCACCGAATATCTGACGCTCGAGATTCCATACCACGGCGTGATTATACATGTTGATGATGGTGTCGGCCTCGCTCAACTGCAGCGAATCACAGATGCCCTGCACATCGCTGCGGTAAAAGCGCACTTGATTGAAGGCGCGCAACACGCGCACCGAGTCGTTGACCGAATCGTTCGTGATATGGTTGATGAGCGTACACAATGTATCGGCATGCAGGTAGATGGTATCCTTTTGTGAGAACTCACGGGCACGGGCTCGACCGGTCACATAGCTGTAATGGGCATTCTCGTCATGATAGCCATAGTCACCATCAAGAATCACCTTGTTGCTGGGGTCGGTAATCACCACTTGGCCACGGGCCTCGCCATAATTACGCTTGCGGTTATAATACACCGTGTCACCCAACAGGGTCTTTCCGTCCTTGGCAGTAATGACCGCACGCTGATACAAGGTGGCGTCGTCGGCACTGGTATTGTACCAACCATTAGTGGTGTTGATAGTGTTACTGTCACTCACAATGAACGTCTCGCTGGTGATATGGGCGATATGGGATTGGGTATTGTATTCCAACAAATCGGTAAACATCTCATACCGGTCATTGAGCAGATGCACATCACGGGAGAACTCGGCCTGCTTGGTATCCAGCTCATAACGCCCAAACTGCGATGTCAACTCGGTATTGTTCCTGTTATCGACAATGGTTCCGCCATCAAAATAGTAACCCACGTTGGTATTGATCTCATAGTCAAGCGCATCAGTCAGCAAGGTGGTGCTGCGGTTCTCGAGGCGCACGTTGCTGCGCAACTCGGCAACACCCTGTTCCCCGTAATAATGCAAGACGTCACTATACACCCACAAGGTGTCGCCCTGGGTCATGCGCACATGGCCAAAAGCATCAAGGGAACTAGTCTCGGCATAAAAATAGGCACTGTCACAAAACATGAACATGTCACCACGGCGAAACCGCACATTGCCTTTCAATACCTGATAGTCACGGCTGACAGTCTCATCAGCCCTTAGGATATCGGCATTTTCCAGAAACACCCTGTTGGTCTGATTGCGGTTGGCCTTGGGAATTTGAGGCGTGATACGGGTTACTTTGGGACCTTTGGCTCCCTTGCGGGCCGCTTGAGCGGGCTGGGGGTTCGTCGGCCGTGTCTTGGTTTGGGAAGTTTGGACTGTCTTCGTCTTGGCGGTACCACGGACCGGGGTTTGGGCCCACACCACAGGTGACATCATCAACAGCATCAGGCAGCAAGCCAACAGGGCACGACAACAACGAGCAACGCCTCTGGAGACGCCACCCGAGCCGCAATGCTGATGATGTCGAAATGCTGGCATCGGTCAGTCGGGATTATTACTTTTTACTGTTGTTACCTTTCTTGAGCCAGTCATACTTGAAGTCACAGTCACGCCAGCCCTCCTCGATATAGACATACACGCTTTTCTGCTTCTGCTCAACCCAATCGTGGATAATCTTCTCCTTAGCTGTGGCTTCGCACATATCTTTGATGATCATGTAGTCTTCGGCAAGGTCAGCCTTGTGTCCGTCGATACGCTTGACCAGTTTCACGATAGCGACCTGTTCACGACGTGTCTTGGGATTAATCATCACAAAGGGCTCACTGATATCGCCAGGCTGCATGGTGTATATCTTCTTGCCCACCTCGGCAGGAAGGTCGGCCATCTCAAAACGGCTGCTGTGTGTCTTCTCATTCAGCATGTTGCCCTTGTTGTTTCGGGAATCCTTGTCCTGTGAGATATACAAGGCCAACTCTTCAAAGGTTTTCTTGCCTTCAATGATATCCTTCCTGACAGAGTCAAGCCTGTTGACGGCATCAGTAAGGTCCTTATCGCTCACTTTGGGACGGAGCAGGAGATGTCGGGTATTGATGCGGTCACCACGTTTCTCAATCAGCTGAATGATGTGGAAACCGTCGTCGGTCTCAACGATATTGGACACACGACGTGTATCATTAAGGTTAAATGCCGCAGTCGCATACTCGGGCAACAGCGTCGAACGGCTTTGGAAACCGGTCTCACCGCCATAAACCGAGGTGGCCTGATCTTGGCTGTAAAGAATGGCTAGGGTCGACAACTCACGTTCCCCGCTATTCACCTGCTGCGCATAATCACGCAAGCGCGCCTTGATCTCATCAATTTCCTGCTGGGGAATCAGGGGGTTAATCGTGATGATCTGGGTCTCGACCTGCATGGGGATATAAGGCAGGGAATCCTTCGAAAGGCTGTTATAATATTTCCTCACTTCGGCAGGGGTAGCTTTAACATTCTTGGTCAAATCATTTTGAACCATCTGAATGCTATACTGTTCGCTGATTATCTCATTGAGTTTCTCACGCAGTCTGGGCAAGGGCATACGATAGTATTCCTCGACTTTCTCCTTTGACCCGAAGTTGGCGATAAATAAGTTGATGCGGTCCTCAACCTCGGACGACACTGTTGACTGTTGAACCTCTACGGTATCAATGCGTGCCTGATCCAGAAAGAGCTTGTTCAATGCCATCTGCTCAGGAATGACACAATATGGGTTACCCTCAATGGGAATGCGCTCATACAAGGCTTCCCTGTACTGTTCCTCGATATCACTTTTGAAGATAGGCTCGTCTCCGATGACCCACGCTACTTCTTCTGCCACATTATTTTGCGCCAATGCCACAAATGCCGTGGTAAAAAGCGCCAATGCTGTAATAAATCTCAGTTTCACTTGTATTTCAGGTTTGGTTGTTTTCAAACTGCAAATTTCCCCATTTTTCCTGACTTGGCAAAGACATTTCACAAAATGTTTGTTAAGAAGCAGATTAAAAAATATGAAATTTCCTAATGCCCCCTGTTTCAGCTCGGTCACAACACGAGACTGGCGCATTGTTGACATAGTCAACAACACGCCAATCCTGATATAGTGTCAGGGTGATTACAAGGCAAGTCTCATCCCAAGGAATTCCCGCTTAAAATCTATGGGCTCAGGATAACGGAACGTGATGCGGCAACTCAGTATAAAATCATGCCAGCTACCGTCGCGATAAACCTTATAAGACCCTGTTTCAGGACCCGTTGGATCCACTTGAGGGTCTGCAGTATAAGATGTATACCAGTCTTGGCACCATTCCCTCACATTCCCAGTCATGTCATACAAATTCAATTCATTAGGTTTTTTGGACGCTACATCATGGGGACCATAATCCGGATCATCAACACCAAGGGCACCGCTGTTATTGTAATACCAACCCACTTCTTCGATATCGTTACTACCAGCATAGACATATCCCTTACTTCTGACTCCGCCACGAGCAGCATACTCCCATTGGGCTTCAGTAGGAAGGTGGAAATTCAATCCTGTCATCGAATTCAGTTGAGCAATGAAAAGCTGACAATCCTCCCATGTGATATTTTCTACAGGGAATTTTGGATGGCCCTTAAAATAGCCCGGAGGGATGGCACCCATCACCGCTTTCCACAACTCTTGAGTGACTTCGGTATCGCAGATCATATAGTCCGAGATCGTAACCTGGTGTTGGGGTTTCTCGTTCACGTTCGAGCCAGTTTGATAAAGGCTCGACCCCATCATAAACGTGCCACCTTGAACAGGAAGCATATTAAACGACACGCCATTGACATTTACTGTCTTGTACACAGCCACGTAGCACGAGGCCTGCTTGTCCTGGCACGTGGCGGTGATCTCGCAGTAGCCATCGGAAACGGCGGTCAGCAGACCTTTTTCCACAGTCACGACACTTTCATTTGACGATGACCACAGGACGCCGTCAATACTGATGCTTGGTGTCAATCTCGGAATCAGGCGCAAAGTATCACTGACCATCATCGTCGCAAAATCCATGTTCAGAGTCATGACTTTGAGCCTCGCCTCCACAACCGAGATATGGCATCGTGCCTGCACGCCATGGCAGTCGGCTATCACGTCACACTCACCCAAACCTATTCCAGCCACCGTGCACTTATTGTCAGCTGGGGAGATTCTGGCGACCATGGGATTGGTGGTGGACCATGTAATCGTCTTGTCGATCAAGTTCTCAGGAGATACAGTCGCTTCCAACAACAAAGTCTTACCCAATTCTAGATATGAATTCTCTTTACTCAAGGTCACAGATTCCGGGATGTCATTCCCTCGAACCTTGACATGACAAATGCCCTTTTTGCCATGGCAATCGGCAATCACGTCACACTCGCCCGAAGCCAATGCAGTCACTACACATTTGTTGGCTGACGACGCTATTTTGAGAACCGTCGAATCGGTAATGGACCAATTAACGGTTTTATCGGACGCATTATCTGGATATACCGTTGCCGTCAGCATCATGGTTTTACCTAAATCAAGGTTTGCGCTCGTCTTATTCAACGTCACTGTGTCAGGGTAGATGTAATAAACCTCAATGTGGCATACGGCTTGTTTACCCTGGCAGTCGGCAATCACGTCGCACTCGCCCACCGACATGGTAAACACTTCACACAAGTTGCCTGATACAGATATCCGAGCCACCGACTCGTCAGTCGTGGTCCAGGTGATGGTACCGTCGGTCACATGCTCAGGAGATAGTGTAGCGGTCAGCATCAAGGATTGTCCAAGTTCAAGGCTTGCGCTATCCCTATTCAGGGAGATACTGTCGGGGTAAATAATCTCTACCTTGATATGGCAAACGGCTTGCTTGCCTTGACAGTCGGCAACCACATCACACTCGCCCTCGGTAATGGCCGACACTTCACACTTGTTGCCCGATACCGATATCTGAGCCACAGCCTCATCGGTCGTGCTCCATGTAATCGTCTTGTCAGTAGTATTTTCAGGGAGAACCGTTGCTGTGAGCATCATCGTTATCCCTGGCTCAAGATTCACGCTATCCCTGTTTAACGAGACCTCTTCAGGCAATATGATCTGTACCTGTATGTGGCAAACGGCACTAACGTCACCATATTGGGCAACAATATCACATTCACCCTGACCGACCGCAGTCACCATTCCATCAGTCACCGTTGCGACTTCCAAATTGCTTGATGACCATATTATTTCATTTCCACTTTGACTGGCAGGTTGAACCGTTGCAGTCAACATCAATTGTTCACCCACACCCATCACGGCATCTTCCTGACTCAGAGTCAGAGTAATATTGATTTCGGGATTAAGTATCAAGTCAATAAGAGCCGTCAAGTCACTGATGTTCACCTCGCCATCGCCATCAACATCCATCACTTCATCGTAAATGCCTTTCAGGATACCGTCAATAATATCAGTAACATCACTGATATTCACTTCCCCATCCCCATTCACATCGCCCGGGATGCGTGTAGCTTGCGCGGCTTGAACAGGCAGCATGAATAATAGCAATAGGATTGGCAAAAAGGCAAACACCTTTTTATAATTTAAATGTCTCATAAATTTGGTATGTGGTCTTTAAAGATTTAAACATGTTTTTCTACCAACTTGCAAATTTACAAATAATGTCATAAAAAACAAAACATCACAACGTATTTCATTGAAAAAAGGAGTGGTTGTGGATCGAGTTTTCGCTCATTCCACAACCACCCTGATGATTTAATCAGTATCTGAAACCAGATTACAAAGCAAGTCGGAAACCGATATACTTGCTGCGGTAAGTCACTGGTTGCATGTATCGGTAGGTGATTCGGCAATCAACTAACGAGTCATTCCAGCAACCGCAACGATAAACTTTGTAGTTGCCTGTCTCAGGGCCTGTAGGATCGACTTGGGGATCCTCGGTATAAGCCGAGTACCAGTCGTTGCACCATTCCCAAACATTACCGGACATGTCGTAGATACCAAGTTCATTAGGCATCTTGGTAGCCACAGGATGGGGACCGTACTCAGGGTCACCGACGCCATAACAACCGCTATTGTCATAGTACCAAGCCACATCAGACAAGGTATCGCTACCCGAGAACTTATAGTGCTTGCTTTTCTTACCGCCATGAGCCGCGAATTCCCATTCGGCTTCAGTAGGCAGGCGGAAATTCATACCCGTCAATTCATTCAGCTTAGAAATAAATGTCTGACAATTCTCCCAAGTAACATTATCCATGGGACGCTGAGGATCGCCAGGGAACCAAGTAACAGTAACGTCAGGCGGCATAATCGCATTCCACAATTCTTGGGTCACCTCGGTTTGTCCAATCATATAGCTAGATACCGTCACCTGGTGCTGTGGTTTCTCAAACACTTTTGATCCGGCCTGATAAGGATCTGAGCCCATCATGAATGTGCCACCTTCCACCTGTACCATTTCAAATGTCACACCATTGACAGTAATAATCATATTATTGTTAACTACAACGTGGCAACGGGCCGACTTGTCCTGACACTTGGCGACGATATCACACTCACCCTCGCCCACTGCCGTAACGAGACCTTTCTTCACAGTAGCGACAGAACCCTTGGTCGAGTACCATGTGATTGTTTTCTTGCTAGTATTTTCGGGGAATACCGTTGCAATGAGGGTAGTTGTATCACCAGGAGACAGTCGTATTTTATAATGATTCAAAGTCACTGAATCAGGAAGCACCTCGTAAGTCGTAATATGGCATACGGCCTGTTTATCCAAGCACTTAACTGTAATGTCACACTCACCAACAGAAACTGCCTTCACCACGCCGGCACTAGTCACTGTAGCAATAGACGTGCTGCTTGAGGTCCACTTGAGAGTAGGATTGGTCACAGTTGCAGGATATACTGTGGCAATAAGGGTCATCTGGCTGCCGACTGCAAGACTGTCTGCTGTGATATTCAGAGCCACCGAGTCAATGGTTACGTCAGAGGTATTGACATGAACATGGCATACAGCCTGCACATCTTGGCACTTCACGGTGATATCGCAATCGCCGGGAGCAACGGCTTTCACCAAACCGTTATTGGTTACCGTAGCAACAGTAGTATTGCTTGAAGACCACGTGAGGGTGGGATTGGTCACGTTCGCAGGCTGAACAGTGGCAACAAGCGTCATCTGACCGCCAACCTCGAGAGTAGCCTCAGTTTTATTGAGCGTTACCGACTCGGGAGTGATCTCATTGACATGAACATGGCATACGGCCTGCACATCTTGGCACTTCACAGTGATATCGCAATCGCCGGGAGCGACAGCTTTCACCAAACCGTTATTGGTCACCGTAGCAACAGCAGGGTTGCTTGAAGACCACGTGAGGGTGGGATTGGTCACGTTCGCAGGCTGAACAGTGGCAACAAGCGTCATCTGACCGCCAACCTCGAGAGTAGCCTCAGTTTGATTGAGTGTTAACGACTCGGGAGTGATCTCATAGACCTGAACATGGCACACGGCCTGTACATCTTGACACTTCACAGTGATATCGCAATCGCCGGGAGCGACAGCTTTCACCAAACCGTTATTGGTCACCGTAGCAACAGCAGGGTTGCTTGAAGACCACGTGAGAGTGGGATTGGTAACATTTTCAGGCTGAACAGTGGCAACAAGAGTCATTTCAGCACCGACCTCAAGGCTGGCTTCCGTTTTATCCAGAGTCACCGACTCGGGGAGAACAATTTCAGGCTCATAAACCGAAACATGGCAAATTGCCCTGACACCATAGCACTCGGCAATAATATCACATTCACCAGCCGAAACAGCGTTAATGTATTTATTGTCAAAGGTCGCAACCGACGGGTCGCTTGAACACCAATTAATAGTCGTCGAGGCTTCTTCGGGAATCAATTCAGCGAGAAGCACGCTTTTCTTTCCCTTCTCGAGTTTCACGTCTTCGAGACTCAAAATAATCGCATCGGGAGTGATGAGAATCGTAGGATCGGCATTAGAAAGCAATCCGTCAATTAGGCTGGTGACATCAGAAATGTTGGGTCCTGCGCCATCGCCATCAACATCAGCAAAATTGGGGTCAATGTCAGAATTACCAGACAGCAAATAGTCAATCAAGGACGTCACGTCCGAGATACCGACCGCTCCATCACCATCACCATCGCCTACAAACGAGTAGACCTTAACATCACACGTATCGGCTAGAGCCTTTTCGTCTTGAGATTGCACAACAATTGAGGTCAAACCAATACCTTGGGCATGAACAACAACCTTGCCATTCTCAAGACTGGCTGAAGCGATTTCGGGATTACTCGATATCGCCTTTATGCTTGTCCCGACCGTGTTCAAGGTCGGAGTCAAATTGAAATCATTATTCAAGCAAACATTTGCATAATGCTGGTCAAGTGAAATCACAACGTGGCTAGGATCAATCACCGAAACGACACAAGTGTCACTCTTGCCGTTATAGTTGGCAATGATATTACACATTCCGTTCCCTTTGGAGACGACCCTACCACCACACTCAACGAAGGCAATCCTCTTATCACTGCTAATCCATCTGACAGGGACTCCCCCATATACATCGAGAGGATAAACCTTGGCAGTCAAACGGCAGCTATCACCATTAGCAATTGGCAACTCATGGATTTCTATTACTACCGAATCAGGTGGCAAGGCCCTATCATAAAAATTGGCAACCTCACTGTCTTCGAGCTCATTTGACGGGTCTGAATCACGAGACGAACCATCCCAAAGCGATGTAAGACCAGAAGTATTTCCGACACCAGGCATGACTACATTATCGCGCAAATCCAGAACGGAAAAAGGATTAACGGCCGGGTCATCATCCCCTGAACCACCAGGAGCGATTACTGGATCAACAATCTTATCACCATTTCCACCTCTTATCCCAAATAATACCGAGGTGAAAGCGGTAACAGAAGTGCCGCCGAATGCATCTTCACCAACCTCTGTCAACTCGCCTTCGGTGATTATGCTTGATAAATTCACACAACCGTAAAATGCAGAGGCTCCGATACTATTCACACTAGCTGGAAATGTCACACCTGTAACGGCCATCTTGCCAGAAAAGGCGTTGTCGCCGACGGCAGTGACCACATAGGTGTTCTCTTCAAATGTAACTGTCTCGGGAATTGATAGTTGCCCTTGACATAACTCATCCAGAAGACCAGTAATTATCGCATTACCGTTTTCCTCAGACAAGCTGAAGAAATAACCGCTGGATTCATCCTGAAACTGAGCCATCATGCTTGATGACCATAATAGCGCAAGTAAAAATACTAACGACTTTTTGAGTATTTTCTCCATACTTAATGGTAATTTAGGTATTGGCTTTTAAGCCCTATCGTGCCTAATTATAAACAGTTAAACATGAAAGACACGGCCGCAAAGATAAGAAACAAATTTCACATAGCAACAAAAAAATAAACATTTTTTTACAAAATTTACATACTCTAATACATTTTTAACTTAAAGCAACAGATTATACAATAATTCACCCAGCAATCAAAAAGATAATATTTTGATTACCAGCCAACAAAAAGTGGACTTCATGGTCACTTTGTCTTATAAATATCATCTTTTTTCAATCTAACAATTGTTCCATAGCGTGACAATTCTTTCATATCAAGTGTCTTGACATTGCCAACTATAAACAGTTGATAAGGCTGGTCCTTAACGTTCTGACGATAAAACGATTCTACATCCTCCCGCATCAGTGTGGGCAACAATTCAGCGTTTGCCGTGTTGATATCGCATGTATAACCTATCCGCTCCGACATGGCAATTTTCAATGGTTTACCACGAAAACTTGGATAACTGTTGTTGATATCATTGAGCAGACTCTGCCGGGCCACACCCAAATTCTCAACATTCATCGGCATATCGTTAACCAGTGAGTCGAGCACCGAAATCGCCTGCATCGACTTGTCTCCTTGAGTAGCCACAAATGCCACATAGCCACTCGGAGACGTGGAATGGGCAAGCGAGGGAGTCAATGATACTCCCTGCGCCGCATAAGCCATTGAACGGAATTCGCGAACCTCCTGGAACAGCACCGATGACATGCCGCCGCCAAAGTATTCTCCCCACGCCTCGAGACATGCCCTGTCACGGTCACTAACCACCTCGGCCAACGGTCGATACAGGCCGATGATAGTCTGTCGTGACTTGGGCAAATCAAACACATAAACAGTCTTGGCAACAGGGGTCTCAAGTGTTATTTCCTGAACAGGATTCTCTTCCGTTCCCCTGAGTTGAGGCAACTGACCCGATATCATGTCAGCCACTTGTATAGCGGGCAGATTCCCGCTGTAACAAATATCACAACGGCAATCATACAAACGCTTGAACGATGCGATGAGATCAGCGGCCTTCAGTTTCTTCAACTCTTTGGATGTCAGTCTAGTGAGATAAGAAGAACGTGTTCCTCGCGCTACTTTTTCGAGTAATGCCTTGAACACCTCGGTATTCTCGTCCCAGAAAGACTTTTCGCTTGGGCCTGAAGCATCCTTGACTGACTCAAACTTTTCCTCGTCAGCCTTCATGCGCTCAAGAAAATGTCCCATCAGGCGCAACGACTCCTCCAAATTCTTGTCCTCGCCTGTGACAAGCAGCGATACCATCTGTTCATCGGCATTTATTTCAATTTGAGTTCCAAGTTGTTGCATCGCCATACCAAGATCCTTGACACTCAAAGAATCGGTACCCAGTTCAAGTACATAATCGGCTGCCGCACCAAGCAACTTGTCATGCATGGATCCCTTGTGGAAATTAAACACGAGGGTAAAATAGCCGTTCATCGGATTGGGACCGGCATAGAGCTGATTACCGTTTCCTAGTTTCATTTTTACGGCATCATTATTAAAATCAAGCAGTTTTGGAGCAAAATCCTTAACTGGCAGTTGCTCCAACCTCCTGGCAAACTCTGATTTCTCGTCACTGTGTTGTGGCTTGACGGGTGTGTATTCCGGCTTGGCGATCTGCTCGGCCGGAACACGACCGTTCTTCTTGTGGAAACGGTAAAAGTTGTCGGTGAAATACTTACGGGCTACACGTGTAACATCGTCACGAGTGACATCCACCACACTTGACGACAAACGCATCATCTCGCTCCATGACACGCCTGCCGACATGGCTTCAACCATCTTCTCGCTACGTTTGGTAATTGTCTCCAGCTCCCTCTCGTTTTCACTGGCAATCATCTTCTTGACCACCAGCAATTGCTCATCGGTAAAATCGCCGTTTTTCAGTTTTTCCAACTGTTCCAGACACAAATTCTCGGCTGTCTTGACCCGGCACAGCAGTTTGGGCACCACTATCACTGCGAGCGCCGATGTCTGGTTCAGCCCAATACTCTGGGCCATAGACATATATACACGATTATTATTGGTCAAATCATCTAGTAGGCCGGTTTTGTTCTCATTATTCAGCAGGGCCAGCGCCACCTTCATAGCAGGAGCGTCGGCATCATAGTCGGTTGGACCACGGAACACCATCGCGCTCATACCGATAATGGGCATCGGGAACTTGAATTTCTCCACGGGTTGACCCACGATCGCAGGTGCGACAATCTTTTCACGAACAGGCTTAACACCACGCTCCAACCGGCCAAAAGTGCGTTCCAGCAACGGCAACAGATTCTCCTTGTCAATATCGCCCGAAAGCACTAGTCCCATATTGGAGGCCACATAGTATTTCTTATAGAATGCTTCCATGTCAGACTGTCGCGGGTTCTTCAGATTCTCGGTACTTCCGATGACAGAATAAGCATATGGTGTTCCAGCAAAGAACTTGCCCGCCACCTGCTCCAGCATCATGGCCGCAGGATTGTCGGTGTACATGTTCTTCTCCTCATAGACAGTCTCCAGCTCGCCCTGGAACAAACGGAACACGGGATGAATCAGCCTATGGCTATTCAGTTCGCACCACTGCTCGATGAATTGTGGCGAGAAGGTATTGTGATAATAAGTGAAATCATAGGACGTACCGGCGTTCAGACTTGAACCGCCATACTTGGAGATCAGCCGGTTGAACTCGTTAGGAATCGCATACTGCGACGCTTTCATGTTCAGCTCATTGATTGCATGTTGAATGCTTTTTCTTTGCTTTGGGTCGATAGTGTTGGACAGTTCATCATATTTCATTGAAATTGAATCCAAATACACCCGCTCGGCAGCATAATCTACGGTTCCCAGTTCATCGGTACCCTTGAACATGATGTGCTCAAAATAGTGGGCGATTCCCGTGTTGGGGCAATCCACGGCTCCAGCGTTGACAACGACAGCACCAAACACTTTAGGCTGGCTGTGATCCACATTGAGCCACACCTTCATGCCGTTCCCCAACTCAAACTCATGAACCTGCAACTCAGGAGATTGCTGTGCCATCACCATCATCGAGGTGAAAAAGCATATCACGACAGAAAAATAGATTCGTCTCATATTTATTATTTTGGTATTATTTCCGAACAAATGAAGAATCTCCAAAAAGCGATCCCAGTTGACACAATGGGGAAAACTTAATTATTCATTAGGTTCTTCTATTCATATTCTATAAAAATATATACGCAAAAGTATAAAAAAAACTATCCGCGCCAAAACACCTGAACAAAAAAAGTCCCACGAGAAAAACAATTCTCGCGGGACTTCGTATAAAGGATGCTTTATTATTTGACTTTCTTCAAGACCTTCTTGTTAATCTTGGCAGGATACTTGACGCTGAGTTCTTCTTTCCAGCGCTGCTCGAGAACATCTTGGAAATCGCTTGTTACGGCACCGCGCACATCGGCCATTTCCTCAGGCTCAGTAAGGATCTTACCTTCAAGAATCATGAACTCCTCATAACCTTTGCGCTCAGGTTTGTCTCCCGTGCGGAAGGCAAGGTAGTCGGCAAAGGGGTTCTCACCTTGTTTCACTACCATACGCTCCATGCGGATTTCGTTGCCATACTTTTTGTGCAACGCATCGGTCAGCGTATCGCTAGCAAAGTTCTTGATGTCGGCCTTCACCAAATTCAGCACAGAGTCATTCTTGGCACTCAAGATAATGCCCTTGAAGTGAGGCTCATCCCAACTGTATTTTGCACGATTCTCGGCAAAAAGCCGCTCCAGTCCGAGGGTATCTTTATTTGCGGCTTTCCACACGCGGCGGTTACTGATTTCGAACAGCAGCATGCCATCACGATACTCGTTTATCAGATTCCGGTACTCGGGATTGCTGTTCACCAGCTCATGAGCATGATAATCAGCTAATTTCTTCTCGGCGATAGCATCCACATTTGAGAGGATATAATTTTTAGCCGATTCCACACCAGGGATATAGGCTTTGAGATTCATCATCGGATACAAAGCCGATACAGGAACCGACTTGTTGTTACCGTAATTGAACAGAGGCAACGACGCGTTCTTGATGGTTTGAGCCACAAAGGTCGAGTCATACTGACCACCATTGGCATTCAAAGCATTGGTCAGGAAGGCGTCTAGACCAGAATTAAGTTTGAAATCATACTTGCTCTTGAGGTCGTTGAGACGACGCTCACGGATGAGGTTGGCGCGCCCGTCACGGCTAATAGCCCTCTCGATAGTGGGGCGAAGGTCGCTGAGCGAAGGAACGCCATGGGCTTCCTTCTTGATGATGTGGTAACCGAACTGAGTTGCGAAGGGTTCGCTGATTTCGCCATCAGCAAGAGAGAAAGCGATGTCCTCGAACGGCTGAACCATACGACCACGTCCAAACCAGCCCAAGTCACCACCGCGCTTAGCGGACTGGTCCTGTGACTCTTTCTGAGCCATCTCTTCAAAGTTGGCTCCAGCCTTAAGCAAAGCGTAGATTGAGTCAATCTGGTTCTTGCAAACGGCCTTCTGCTCTTCGGTCGCATCCTTGGGGAACAACTTGAGGATATGCTTGGCGTGAACGTCATTGCGGTCACGGACATTATTCACGCGTATCATGTGAACTCCGAACTGCGTCGTAAAAGGCTTTGAGATTTGACCTACAGGAGTGTTGTAAAGCTCATTCTCAAAATCATAGGGAAACATTCCCGAGCTAACATAACCATAGTGGCCACGGTTGCGGGGCTTTGAGGGATCACTGGAGAATCGCTCAACCAGGTCTTCCCAATTCTCGCCATTCAGCAGACATGTGCGAATGCTGTCCATCCTGTTGATGTTCTCTTGCGTCATCTCGGTATTATCTCCAATGGGCAGCATGAAGTGGTCAATGTCGATCTCTTTCTTGTAACGCTCATAGGACTCATTGATCATCTGCCACTGATAGGTAGTGTCCTCGACCATATAGGGGGCGGCGAGATCCTTCTGATAACCTTCGAATTCCTTAATGAACGCCTGAGTGGTGTCAATTCCGGCAGCCTCGGCATCCGCAACCTTTTGCTTGTAAAGCACAAAGCGGTCAAGATACTGTTCGAGCGTTTCCTTTTCGATTTGCTGTTGATTGTTTTTGTGATAAAGATACTCAAACTCCGAGAGTTTGATGTCCTTGCCGTTGATGGTCATGAGAACAGGATCCCCCTTTGCAATAGCGAGGATCGCAGTACCCAACAGCAACGAAGAAATCAAGAGTTTTGCTTTCATCTTTGTTGGTTTGAAATCTATATTTTACGTTTTTTCATTCTTTATTACTAATGTATAACGCACACGCACGCGAAAAATTATATCACGCGCGCATTTTTTTATGTGAATCATCAGAAAAATGAGGTTATCACCAGGTTGTGACAGTCGTTTTCCCTGCTTTCAAATGAAAACCGGCTAGAGTGTGCCACACAGACTCCGTTGGGCCATGATCAGTTTTTTGACCCTGTTAGTTACCCATCTCGCTGAGGAACTTGATGCGCACGAGACGGATTTCCTCCTCGGTGTAGTCATCGCCCAGCTCTTGCATGGCGGTCTCAATATCGTCGGTATCACTTTCCTTGAAGTACTCGAAGATATCCTCCTCTATGTCAGTGTCAATCACCTCATCAATGAAGTATGAGACATTGATTTTTGTGCCACTATAAACTATGGCTTCAAGTTCATCGAGCAATTCGTCAAAGTCAAGGTCTTTGCTTTCGGCAAGGGCATCAAGCGGCACTTTGCGGTCGATTGCGGTGATAAGTTCCACCTTGAGTTTGCTCTTGTTGGCCACAGTGCGCACGCGCATGTCCTCGGGACGCTCAATCTCATTCTCGTCCACATATTTTTTGATCAAGTCGATGAACTCCTTTCCGTAGCGCTTGGCCTTGCCTGGTCCAACGCCAGGAATGTTCTGCAGTTCCTCGATGGTAATAGGATAGGTGGTTGCCATCGCGTCGAGAGAAGGTTCCTGGAAAATGACGTAGGTGGGTAGGCCATGCTGCTTGGCAATCTTGCGTCTCAAATCCTTAAGAATGCTGAACAGTTGAGAATCAACCGCTCCGCTGCCTCCACCACGCAATTCTTCATCAAGCATCTCGGTATATTCGTTATCCTCGACAATCCAGAACTTCTCACGGCTCTTGTAGAAGTCTTTGCCCTTTTTTGTCACCTTGATAACGCCATAGTTCTCGATATCCTTGGCCAGGTAATCGGCAAACACACCTTGGCGAATTACTGCCAGCAGAAACTTCTCGTCACGCTCGTCCTCGCATCCGAACACTTCAAGCTCATTGTGTTTGTAGCTCTGTATCTCGTTGGTGGCGTCACCCATCATCACATGGGCCACATATTCGGGTTTGAAACGCTCGCGCAAGGCCAGTATCGTCTCGATGGCCGCACGCAGTGCGTCACCGGCCTCAACGCGTTTTTTGGGCTTAACGCAGTTGTCACAGTTACCACAATTATCCAAATCGTAGGTTTCGCCAAAATAATGCAGTAGAGAGCGACGGCGGCACACTGATGACTCAGCATAGTCTCGGGTCTCAAGCAGCAGTTGTTTACCAATCTCCTGCTCGGCAATCGGTTTGCCCTGCATGAACTTCTCGAGTTTGTCCAAATCCTTGCGGGAATAGAATGTGATACATTTGCCCTCGCCACCATCGCGGCCTGCTCGGCCGGTCTCTTGATAATACCCTTCCAGACTTTTGGGGATATCGTAGTGGATGACAAATCTCACATCGGGCTTGTCGATACCCATTCCGAATGCGATAGTGGCGACAATGACGTCAATATCCTCACTCAGGAACGCATCCTGATTAGCGCTGCGCACCTGACTCTCCATACCGGCATGATAGGGCAACGCCTTGATATCGTTCAGTTTCAACACCTCGGCAAGTTCTTCCACCTTTTTGCGGCTCAAGCAATAGATAATGCCCGACTTACCCTCGTTGGCTTTGATGAACTTAATGATTTCACGGTCCACATCTTTAGACTTGGGACGCACCTCATAATAAAGATTTGGGCGGTTAAATGATGACTTGAAGACCGCAGCCTCGGTCATGCCCAAATTCTTCTGGATATCGTGTTGCACCTTCGGGGTTGCGGTTGCCGTTAAGGCTATGATTGGGCGCACCCCTATACGGTTAATGATGGGACGGATATTACGGTACTCGGGACGGAAGTCATGGCCCCATTCCGAAATACAGTGCGCTTCGTCAATGGCATAGAATGAAATTGGCACATCCTTGAGAAATTCCACGTTCTCCTCTTTGGTAAGTGACTCAGGTGCCACATACAGCAGTTTGGTACGCCCACTACGCACATCCTCTTTCACCGATTCGATGGCCTGCTTGGTAAGCGAGGAATTCATGAAGTGAGCAATACCGTCTTCCTCGCTATAGCTACGCATCGCGTCAACCTGATTCTTCATCAGGGCGATGAGCGGTGATATCACGATAGCTGTACCTTCCATGAGACGCGCCGGCAACTGATAGCACAAGGACTTGCCCCCACCTGTGGGCATAAGCACAAATGTGTCATTCTCAGCTAGCAGGTTCTCGATAATCGCTTCCTGATTACCTTTAAATGTCTCAAAACCAAAGTACTCCTTTAGCGCCGAGGTCAACTTAGTATTCTTCGCCATAATTCAAGGTTTAGAGTTACAATGATTTTACAAATTTAGTGCTTTTTGTTGAATTGCGCAATTTTTTTCATGAAAAAAACAAATAAACCTGTCCAACGGACATTTCAGTTTTCAAATCCATTGGACAGGCCATGTTCTTGTTAATGCGATTTATATGCTTTGACCCAGAATCTCAAAATTAGACTTTGACAACTGGCTCTCGGCAAAGTCCCGTGTGAGCACATAGCGTTTCTTGCCCAACGTCGGCGCCTGATACATTACATCGATCATAATGGTCTCGAACAGGCTCCTCAGGCCGCGGGCGCCCAACTTATACTCAATCGACTTGTCCACGATAAACCCGAGCACGTCATCCTCGATCACGAGCTCTACCCCATCCATCTCAAGCAGTTTTTTGTACTGTCGCACGATGGCATTCTTGGGTTCGGTAAGGATTCGCAACAAGGCGTCACGGTCCAATGGCTCCAGATTGGTGAGAATGGGTAGTCGTCCGATAATCTCAGGAATCAAGCCATAACTGCGCAGGTCTTGTGGGGCGACAAAATGCAGCAACTTGTCACGGTCGGCTTTGCTCACATGATTTGCGGCACCAAAACCCACCACATGGGTGTTCAATCGTTGGGCGATTTTGCGCTCGATGCCCTCGAATGCGCCACCGCAAATGAAGAGAATGTTCTTGGTGTCGACGGCAATCATCTTTTGCTCGGGGTGCTTGCGCCCACCCTGAGGGGGAACATTGACCACCGAACCCTCGAGCAGTTTGAGCAAACCCTGTTGCACACCCTCGCCACTCACGTCTCTCGTGATAGAGGGGTTATCACCCTTACGGGCTATTTTGTCTATCTCATCGATAAATACGATACCCCGCTCGGCCTCAGCCACATTATAATCACACGCGGCCAGCAGACGTGTCAACAGGCTCTCGATATCCTCTCCCACATAGCCGGCCTCGGTCAACACAGTAGCATCAACGATGGCAAAGGGCACCTTGAGCATGCGGGCGATTGTCTTGGCAAGCAGTGTCTTACCCGTACCGGTAGGTCCCACGATGATAATATTGCTTTTCTCGATGTCGATCTCATCATCACGTTTCTGATTCAGACGCTTGTAGTGGTTATATACCGCTACGGACAAGTATCGTTTGGCCGTCTCCTGTCCAATAACATACTGGTCAAGATAGGACTTGATCTCCTCTGGCTTGGGCAACGACTTCATGTCGAGGTCGCTCAAGGTTGCCGACCTCACCTTATTAAGGTATTCATGGGACAGTTCCACAGCACGCTCGGCACACTCATTGCAGATGCAACCGTTCATGCCTGGCAACATCAACTCTACCTCACGGTCACTGCGACCGCAAAAACTGCAATATAACGAATTACTTTCTTTCTTTTTGGCCATGGTTAAACTTATTCGGCTTTATTCTCGGCAGGAGCGGCAGGGGTCTCGCGAATGAGCACCTTATCAATCATGCCATAATCCTTGGCTTCGGCTGCTGTCATCCAGTAGTCACGGTCACTGTCGGCATACACCTTGTCATAGGGCTGTCCCGAATGGTCGCTGATGATGGTGTACAGTTCCTGCTTGAGCTTGAGAATCTCACGGGACGTGATTTCGATGTCCGATGCCTGGCCGCTGATTCCGCCCATGGGCTGATGAATCATCACACGGCTGTGCTTCAGGGCGAAACGCTTGTCCTTCTGACCTGCCACAAGCAGCACTGCAGCCATCGAGGCCGCCATACCTGTACAGATGGTCGAAACGTCACTCTGGATATACTGCATCGTGTCATAGATACCCAATCCGGCATATACCGAACCGCCGGGAGAATTGATGTACAGAGAGATATCCTTGCCAGGATCCGAGCTGTCGAGATACAGCAGCTGGGCCTGGATAACATTTGCGGTATAATCGTCCACCTGTGTGCCCAAGAAGATGATGCGGTCCATCATCAGGCGTGAGAACACGTCAAGCTGTGTGACGTTAAGCTTGCGTTCCTCCATGATAGTCGGGGAAATGTAGTTGTTTGACACGCCAGCAGCAAACTGGTCCAGTGCGAGTCCGTTCATGCCCAGATGATGTACGGCAAATTTTCTGAAATCGTTTTCCATAAATCTATACTTTTAAAAATTTTTGTTCAAAGATAATATTTTTTTCTCAATCCAGCATCATGATATGCCACTTTTTTATCTTCAATCAATAATCAGATAGATTAGTAAGAACAAAAACCAAGCCAACACCTAAACATGACAAAAGGTGACAAAACATGACAGGCAGGGCAAAGTGGTCTCACGACTACCTTGCCCCGCACAATCAATTACCTAATACTATGAATTACTTCTCTTCTTTCTCGTACAGTTTGCGGAAGTCCTCGACGCTAATGGTCTTCTCGTTAACCTTAACTGCATCCTTGACTGCGGCATAGAACTTGTTGTCGATCGCATGCTCGTGAATCATTTCACGGGCCTTGTCGTCCTGCATGAAACGCTCGGCCTGCTGCTTGATCAAGTCTTCGGGAGCATTGTAGATGCCGTACTGCGACAACTGCTGCTGGGCGAAGACAAATGCTGCGGCATCAATGTCCTCTTGCTCGACCTTTATGCCCAGTTCTTGAGCGATATGATCCTTCACGAGTTGCCAACGCAACTGCTTGAACATGCTCTGAGCCTCCTCGTCGGTCACCTCGGTAGCCTTCTCGGGATTATCCTGCTCGCGGCGAATCTTGAGGAAACGCTTCAGGAACTCCTCGGGCAACTGGAAATCACCGGCCTTTTCACTCAACACGCGTTGGGCGTCAACGGTGAAACGGTAGTTGCTCTCGGGAACATTAGCGCGGGCTATCATCTCACGGACAGCCTCACGGAAGGCGGCCTCATCCTTCACCTCGGTCTCGGTGCCCAGCACGCCCTTAAAGAACTCCTCGTTCATCTCGGCCTCCTGGTTCACCTTAATCTCCTCGATGGTTACGCGGAAGTCACTCTTCACGTCGGCCTGGTTGCGGTCAACGTTCAACAGGGCTGACAGCTCAGCGATATTGCCGTTGTTGGCCTTGTAGGGATTGAACACGAAGGTATCACCCACCTTGACGCCCACAAATTTAGCAGCCTCGTCCTCGTCAGCCAGATAGCGCGGCGAGATCACAGTGCGCTCCACCTTGATGCCGTCAACCTTGTCGTTACCTTCCTCATCAAGCTCGATCATCGAGCCACGAAGCATCGACTCCTTGTCGCTCACCTCGCCGTCAACGAGTGTGCCAAGACGCTTGCGGTCATGAGCAATGGCATCATCAACCATCTGGTCGGTAACCTCAATGGTATAGTAGGGAACATTGATGCGCTTGTTGAGCTTGAGCTCTATAGCGGGAGCCAGACCCAGGTCGAACTTGAACGCCATCTCAACGTCATTCATCAGATCCACCTTGGTGCTCTCGTTGGGGAGAGGCTCACCCAGAATCTGAAGCTTGTTCTCACGGATGTGGTCATACATCGCGCGGCTGACCATACGGTCAACAACATCGGCGGTCACGCTAGGGCCGTAGAACTTCATCAACAGGCTCTTGGGGGCTTTTCCTGGACGGAAACCCTTCAGCGGGTGACGTACGCCCATCTTGGCCACTTCCTTAGCGACATCGTCTGCAAAATCTTCTCTCTTGACGTCAACGGTGAGCATTGCGTTCACCGCATCGATTTGTTCAAAACTTACGTTCATTACTTGGTTTCTATTGTATGTTAATTCTTTTATTTTCAAAAAGCGGCTGCAAAGGTACTACTTTTTAGATCGATACACAAACATTTCCAGATACTTTTTCATCTATTCAACAAAAAGAGGGTCGCCAAATTCAGTTGTGGCTCACCCTCACGTAAAAAAACTATTATACAATTGTCAATGATACGTCACATGGTCAAGACGATGTTATGCTCATCGGCCAAACGGCGCATATTGAGGATAGCGTAGCGCATGCGGCCCAAAGCGGTATTGATACTGACACCTGTCGTGTCGGCAATCTCCTTAAAGCTCATATTCTTGTAATAGCGCATCACGAGAACCTCGCGCTGGCTAGCGGGCAACGCCTTAATCAGGCGACGCACGTCATCGTGGATCTGGTTGGTTACCAGATTGTCCTCGATTGTGCGCTCCGACAGTTCCTTGCGGTTCAAGATATTGGTATCTGTATCGTCGGTAGACTGCAGGTTCTCGGCCTTCGTCTGACGGAAGTAGTCGATAATCAGGTTGTGTGCAATGCGAGTAATCCAAGCTGGGAAATGACCGTTCTCCACATAGTTGCCCTGCTTGATCGTCATGATGGCCTTGACAAAGGTGTCCTGGAAGATATCATCGGCGAGTTCCTCGCTCTTTACCGAATGGTATATATACATGTAAATACGGTCTTTGTGACGCTCCAGAAGCTCATCAAAGGCCTTGTTTTTGCCATCGACATACAGCGATATCAGTTGTTCATCGCTCTTGTCCTTGTAGATATTCATTACTATATATTTTTGGTCAATAATGAGTAATGTTTGTCGATAGGCAGTCTATTTTTTTACTTATTTATGATCATTAAAAGTTATTTCACTCTCTTATGAAATCCTAAGATTTCGCGCTGCAAATATAGCTATTTTTAAAAAAACAACAATTTTTTTTCAAAAAAAAATGAATTTCGGGACCCAAAAACGCCTTTCTTCCTTGTTTTTTATCAGATATATCGCCACAAACGGCACTAAATCACCGATAGGCACTCACTGTAGCGTGCCTCGTGCGAGATGAATTAACGGCGGCGACGACGGCGGCCATTATTGCGCCGGCCCATGAACCAACGAACGAGCCTGAAGCCAAGCACGACATAATCGGCGGTATTCAATCGCGATACCATATCGGGACTGAACATGAGGGCACGCATACCATTGCTGGCGACATTGCTCCTCACTCCATCAATGTTATACTGCATCGACGCGCGACTCACCTCACGCCTGATCAGGGCTTTGGCCCTTGCGCGACGCAGCTCTTCGATTGTCATGCCGCGCCAGTCATCGGGGGCATCGGGAGTGGCCATCGGCAACATGCTATTATCCATATTGATGTTGTCGCTACTCATTGTCTCCTGGTTTTAAAAACAGTTTGCTCACGAAACGCGCGATGGGATCAACGATCAGCTGCTTCTTGAAAGCGAACACGACCAGCAGCAAGACGAGCAGTACACCAGCGGCTATCAAGTGAGCACCCCACACACAGTCCATAGCCGTCGCCAGCACGCTAACCAGCGCCGTAAAAAGATGGTGTACCACAAAGACTGCCAAGATAATGACCACTGCGACAAACGCAGTTGCCGACAGCAATATGGCCAGTTTCTCGACGGCAGTGAGCTTGGTGTAATCCCACTCCATTGAGAAATACTTGCGGGCCTCGGTGAACAGCTTCTTATAATCTATCTCGTTCATTCTTAAACACAACAAGCCTCACGCTTGAATATTGGAGGTTTCTAACAATGTGTTTGACACCAACGGGCGGTGTCACCCATTTTTGACACCGCCTGTCAGTTAATGTGCTATTTTGTCAGTCCTCTATCTGGGCACTGATTTGCTTCACAAGCTGCTCTACCTCGTCATCACTGAAGTCGATGCCGTTTTTCTTGAGCATCTCCTTGATGCGAGAGCGCAGGTCAGAACCTTTCTCGGGGGCAAACAGGATAGCGGCCGATGCACCGACCAATGCGCCGCCCAGAAATGCGTATAATAAACTTAATCCTTTCATTTTCAATTCGATTTTATCAGGTCATTAATCCAATTTGTCCTTAATCTCCTCGGCGATGTCGTCAACAAGGTCATCAAGTTTTGAGCCTTTGAGTTTCACGCCTTGCTCACGAAGGGCATCCGCTATGCGCTGGCGGGTGTCATCACCTTTTTCGGGCGCAAACAGCAACCCAACTGCAGCTCCGGCGATTGCTCCGCCAACGACTGCCATTACAATGTTAATCGGTTTCATATTAGTGTAAATTAAAAATTAATAATGTCTTAGTAATGTCTCAACAAGCAACAATCATGCCAGCCTAGTGGCATTGCTCACATTTGAGGCTATAAAATTACTCTTTATTTTTCATTCCAGCAAATTATTTCATAAAAAAAACAGGAGACAACACGATTGACAGCCCCTTTATTTTTGAAAGATTCATTTTGACAGACCCAGGAGTGTTTGTTCTTTTCAGCTTTCAGGGAAAGTGGCTCGTTTGTTTATTATCTTAAAATTATGTATCTTTGCGGGCTAAATTCATCAGCATGGCATCAGGAGACATCATCATCAAAGGCGCCCGCGTCAACAACCTCAAGAACGTCGACGTGTCCATACCTCGCGGCAAGTTAGTCGTCATCACCGGCCTGTCAGGTTCCGGCAAGTCATCACTGGCTTTCGACACGCTCTACGCCGAGGGGCAACGCCGTTATGTGGAAAGCCTGTCTTCCTATGCCCGCCAGTTCATGGGCCGCATGACGAAGCCCGACTGCGACTTTATCCGTGGACTGCCACCAGCCATTGCCGTGGAGCAGCGCACCGTGACCCGCAACTCACGCAGCACGGTCGGCACAAGCACCGAGATATACGATTACCTGAGACTACTCTACGCCCGTGTGGGCAAGACTTTCTCCCCAATCTCAGGTCAAGTCGTGAAAAAGCACACTTCCACCGATGTCATCAACACCATCAACAGTTACCCTGACGGCACCCGGATGGCTCTGCTCACCGAAATCATCGTGCCCGAAGGTCGTGAGATGCGCACCCAGCTTGACATCCTCATCAAGGGCGGCTATTCCAGGCTGATGACCAAAGACTACCGCTTCGTGGACATCTCAGAGGTGATGTCGGCCGAGGGAGACCTTAATGCCGCCGATTACCGTCTGCTCATCGACCGTCTGGCAGTCACACACAACCGAGACGATGAACTTCGCCTGCTCGACTCGTTGCAAACGGCCTTCTACGAGGGCAAGGACGAGTGCATTGTCGTCTTCTGGCAGCAGGACGGGACGACCCTTGAGCACCGGTTTTCCAAGCGGTTTGAGTTGGACGGAATGACCTTTGAAGAGCCCAGCGACCTGATGTTCAACTTCAACAACCCGCTAGGAGCCTGCCCTACTTGCGAGGGCTTTGGCAGCGTGATCGGCATCGACGAAAACCTTGTGATCCCTGACAGGAGCCGCTCGGTATATGACGATGCGGTGATGTGTTGGCGAGGACAGATAATGGGGGAATGGAAACGCGAATTCATCCATGTGGCATCACGATATGACTTCCCCATCCACAAGCCCTACAACGAACTGACAAAGAATCAGCTAGACTTGTTGTGGCACGGTTCTGAAGACAACTCATGGAAAGGCATCGACGGATTTTTTGAATGGATCAAGAGCAAGTCCTACGCGATCCAGTTCAGGGTGCTGCTGGCACGTTACCGAGGCAAGACGGTATGCCCCACCTGCCAAGGCACACGCCTCAAGCCACAAGCGGGATATGTCAAGGTGGGCGGCATCACCATCAGCGACATGACTCGAATGCCCGTCAAGGAATTAGCCGCATGGTTCAAGAACCTGCAACTCGACGAGAACGACGCACAGATTGCCAAACGGCTACTCACCGAAATCAACAGCCGTCTTGATTACCTGTGCGATGTGGGTGTGGGCTATCTGACGCTGGACCGCCTTTCGGCTACCTTATCTGGTGGCGAGAGCCAACGCATCAACCTGGCGACCGCATTGGGCAGTTCGCTCGTGGGATCGGTTTACATCCTAGACGAGCCGTCCATCGGGCTGCACCCCCGGGACACCCACCGCCTGATTCACGTGCTGCGCATGCTCCAGCAGATAGGCAACACCGTGGTCGTCGTGGAGCATGATGAGGATATTATCCGTAGCGCCGACTACCTCATTGACGTAGGGCCCGAAGCAGGACGCAATGGTGGGCAAATCACCTATCAAGGCGTTGTCAGCGACCTGGATAATGCCACCAATAGCTACACCGCCAAATATCTTACTGGCGCCCTTTCCATCCCCGTGCCCAAAACACGCCGCAAGTGGAGCCAATTCATCGAGGTGAAAGGAGCAACTCAGAACAACCTCAAGAACATCAACGTCAAGTTCCCGCTGGGCGTGATGACGGTGGTTACCGGTGTCAGTGGGTCGGGCAAGTCAACCTTGGTGGGCAAGATACTCTACCCTGCCCTGGCACGACAATATGACCAGACGGCCGAGGCCCCAGGCAGCCACAGCGGCATCTTGGGCGACCTGAGCCGCCTGCAGGCTGTGGAATTCATTGACCAAGGACCCATCGGGAAAAGCACCCGCAGCAATCCAGCCACCTACCTCAAGGCATTTGACGAGATACGCCAACTTTTTGCCCAGCAGCAGTTGTCCAAACAGATGGGTTATAACACAGGATTCTTCTCTTTCAACTCCCCGGGCGGACGATGCGAGGAGTGCAAGGGCGAGGGCACGATCACCATCGAGATGCAGTTCATGGCCGACATCACCCTCACCTGTGAGGCTTGCCACGGCAAACGGTTCAGCCGCAATGCCCTCGATGTGACATTCAGGGACCACACCATCAGCGACATACTTGACATGACGGTCAATCAGGCGATTGAGTTCTTCGGTGAGACCAACACCTACAATGAGTACAAAATCGTGCGGCGCCTCAAACCCCTGCAGGATGTCGGACTAGGATACATCAAACTGGGGCAGTCATCATCCACTTTTTCTGGTGGCGAGAACCAGCGCGTCAAGCTCGCCTACTACCTTAGCGGCGAACGGCAGGGCAACACGCTCTTCATCTTTGATGAACCGACAACAGGACTGCACTTCCACGACATCAACACGTTGATCAAGTCATTTGAGCAACTAATCGGAAACGGCCACACCGTAATCATTATCGAGCATAACCTCGATGTCATCAAGTGCGCTGACCACATCATTGACCTTGGCCCCGAGGGTGGCGATAAAGGAGGCAATATCGTCATAGCCGGCACACCCGAAGAGATCGCCAAGTGCAAAGACAGCTATACGGGACACTTCCTCGCAGAGAAACTAAAACCAGCATAAAACAACAAGACTTAAAATGGCACAAAACGACGACATCATCAAAGCCTTGAGAAAGGAATTCTTCGCCTATAGAAACGGAATCATTGCTGACAAACTCAGGAAAGCCGGTGACCCGCACACCATGATTATGGGTTGCCTGTTGGCGGACCTTACCGCTATCGCGCGACGTGCCAGCGACGCATTAGGCAACGATGTCACACGAGCCGCAGTCGCCCAAGCCCTGTGGGACGACACCTTGTCTAGGGAATGCCGTTTGACGTCTCCCATGATTTACTCCGCATCGGCCATGACCCTTGATCTTGCGCTGGATTGGTGCAGCACCGTCGAGACTGTCGAAATCGCTGATAATCTGTGCCACAAGCTATTGCGCCACATCCATGAAGCCCAACCGCTCTGTCTCAAACTGATCACCCAAGACAAACCCATGGTCAAATACACTGGCTATCGCCTGATGCTCAATTTGTTATTACTGGAAAAAATGCAAAAATGCGACTCGCTCAGGGTAGCTGTCGAAGCCGAAATCCCTTCGGCCTCAAAACCCCTCATCGGTGTTCTGAACGACATCCTGAGCGAGTTTGACTAATCATCCCACATCAGGTCACGCATCACGCTGTCACTCAGCATGATGCCGTCTCGTGTAAGGATATATCTCCCGTCATCCGACAGCCTCAGGTTTCCGGCCCTGATGTGGCGTTGTGCCTCGCTGGTGAAGTGGCGCCAAGCCTTGTCTCCAAAATCCGTCCTCAATCTATCGACATCCACACCGTCAGAAGTCCTCAAACCCAGCATCACGCGCTCATCATAGCGTTCCTCCCAAGTCAATTCCTCCTGCTCATAGGCCACTTTTCCCGACTGGATCTTAGCGATATATTCCTGAATATCGCAGGGATTGCTGCGCCGCATGCGGCCGTCATAGCTATGCGCCGCCGCACCCAAGCCCAAATAGGGCGTGTCGTTCCAATAGGACGAATTGTGGCGTGAATAGTAACCCGGCAAAGCAAAATTTGAGATTTCATAGTGCTCAAATCCCGCCTCGGTCAAGGTGTCAACCAACGTACGGAACATGTCAAGGCATGTCTCCTCAGGGATCTCTTTGACTTCACCGCTCTCACGTTGACGCCACAACCTTGTTCCCTGCTCATAGGACAGGCAGTAGGCCGATATGTGGCTGGGGTTCAACTCAATGGCACGTCTCACCGTGTCACTCCACGAGGCCAGCGTCTGACCAGGCAATCCATAGATGAGGTCAATGCTGATATTATCAATTCCCACTTCGCGCAGATGACCCATCGCGTCTACTGCCTGACGGGCGTTATGTCTGCGGCCAATAAACGCAAGAATCTGATCCTCAAACGACTGAATGCCCATACTCACACGGTTCACACCCGATGTTGGCAGCATAGCGCACCACTCGGGCACCACATCGTCAGGGTTCGCCTCGATAGTAAATTCATCCAGCTCATTCAGGCCCAGCGCATCGTTCAATCCATCAATGAGATGACGCAGAAACGGCAACGGCAACTGCGACGGGGTGCCCCCTCCCAAATAGAGGGTGCGCACAGTCTCATTCCTGAGTTCCCCACGACGCATAACCGCCTCGGCGATAATCGCGTCAACATACTGCGCACCCGACTCCTGCAACCGCATTGTCGAGTAGAAGTCGCAATAGGAGCAGCGGCTCGCGCAGAATGGTATGTGGACATAGATGCCAGCCATAGTATTCACTTAGACGCTGCAAAAATAAATATTTTCTCTAAAACACGAGCGTTCTGTACCAATCATCGCCATATTTTTGCCTCGACGACATTGTGATTTTCATGGTTAAAATAAATCTTTTTTATTTTCTTTTTTATTTAATGTTGTGTAACCCGATAAAAATTAGTAATTTTGCAGGCTGTTTAGCGAACTAAAGAACAATTCACTATATAACAACCATTTAACAACAAAATCACTAATGAAGGTTTACAAAACAAACGAGATCAAGAACATCGCTCTCGTCGGTGGCAAGGGCGCCGGCAAGACCACTCTCGCCGAGTCTATCCTCTTGGAGGGCGGCACAATCAGCCGCAGGGGCACCGTCGATGGCGGAAACACCGTGAGCGACAACTCCCCCGTTGAGAAAGAGTACGGCTACTCAGTATCCTCATGCGTGTTCTACGCTGAGAAGAACGGCAAGAAGCTCAACTTCGTTGACTGCCCGGGTAGTGACGACTTTGTGGGTGGTGCCGTGACCGCTCTGTATGTTACCGACACCGCCGCTCTGGTCGTTGACGGCCGCAACGGCGTCGAGGTAGGTACCCAGAACAACTTCCGCACCGTGGAGCGCATCGGCAAGCCGCTGATGTTCGTCATTAATCGACTCGAGGACGAGAAGTGTGACTTTGACAACGTATACAACCAGCTGCGCGAAACCTACGGCAACAAAGTTGTTGCCCTGCAGTTCCCCGTGAATGCCGGCCCCGGCTTCAACAGCGTGGTGGACGTGCTGTCCATGAAGCAATATACATGGTCCAAGGACGGTGGTAAGGCTACCGAAGCCGACATCGATGGCGCACTCGCCGACAAGGCCGAGGAGTACCGTATGGCACTGCTCGAGATGGCCGCCGAGAACGACGAGGAGCTGATGATGAAGTTCCTTGACGAGATGACGCTGAGCGACGAGGAGACCATCAAGGGTATCCGCCTGGGTATGGTTGACCGCAGCATCTTCCCCGTCGTGCTGGTTAGCGCCGAGAAGAACATCGGCACCGACCGCATGCTCGACATCATGAGCACTATCGTTCCTGACGTGACCGATATGCCCGCTCCCAAGAATAGCAACGGCGACGAGGTGTCCTACGACGAGAACGGCCCCGTTAGCGTTTACTTCTTCAAGACCTCGGTAGAGACCCACATCGGTGAGGTTACCTACTTCAAGGTGATGAGCGGTACCCTCAAGGCTGGTGCCGACCTGACCAACATGACCCGCGGCAGCAAGGAGCGCCTTGCCCAGATCAACGTGGTTTGCGGTCAGAACAAGACCCCGATCGACGAGATCCACGCCGGTGACATCGGCGCTGCCGTGAAGCTCAAAGACGTGCGCTGCGGCAACACTCTCAACGAGAAGGGTTGCGAGCACGTGTTTGACTTCATCGAGTATCCCGCTCCCAAGTACCAGCGCGCTATCCGTGCCCTCAACGAGAGTGAGACCGAGAAGTTGGGTGCTGTACTCAACCGCATGCACGAGGAGGATCCCACCCTGCTGATCGAGCAGAGCAAGGAGTTGCGCCAGACCATCGTTTCGGGCCAGGGCGAATTCCACCTGCGCACCCTGAAGTGGAACATCGAGAACAACGACAAGATCCAGATCGAGTACCAGGAGCCCCGCATCCCCTACCGCGAGACCATTACCAAGGCTGCCCGTGCCGACTACCGTCACAAGAAGCAGTCAGGTGGTAGCGGCCAGTTTGGTGAGGTACACCTCATCATCGAGCCTTACCGCGAGGGTATGCCCGAACCCGACACCTACAAGTTCGGCAACCAGGAATACAAGATGAACATCAAGGACAAGCAGGAAATCCCCATGGAATGGGGCGGTATGCTGGTTGTCTATAACTGTATCGTTGGTGGTGCCATCGACGCACGCTTCATCCCCGCTATCGTTAAGGGTATCATGGACCGCATGGAGCAGGGCCCGTTGACCGGCAGCTACGCCCGCGACGTGCGCGTGTGCATCTATGATGGTAAGATGCACCCGGTTGACAGTAACGAAATCTCGTTCCGTCTGGCAGCCCGCAACGCTTTCTCGGCAGCCTTCCGCGATGCCAATCCCAAGGTGTTGGAACCCGTCTATGATGTCGAGATCCTGTTGCCCGCCGACTGCATGGGTGGTGTACAAAGCGACCTGCAGGGCCGCCGTGGCATCATGATGGATATGTCGAGCGCTAACGGCCTGGAGCGCGTGAAGGCACGCATCCCCTTGAAGGAGATGTCGAGCTACAGCACCTCCTTGAGCTCCATCTCAGGTGGCCGCGCTTCGTTCAGCATGAAGTTCTCGAGCTACGAGCTCGTGCCCGCCGACGTGCAGGCTCAGCTGCTCAAGGAGTACGAGGAGAGCAAGCAGGACGAGGATTAATCCCCAATCCTACTACACATTATATAATAATGGGTGCCCCGTTTTGGGTCGCCCATTATTTTTTGTCCAGTCCATGTCTTGTAAGCCAGTGGCTTAAAAAGAGAGAAATCAGCAATAACCTCGACAGGACAGGGCTCTTGTTGTTGTGTTCCATTTGACTGAGAAAGTGGCAAATTTAACATTTGGGGTTAAATTTTTCAGCAAAAAGTGATAGAAAATTTTGATTTTTCACAATAAAGTGTTAATTTTGCCGTTGATTGTTAAAAACAAATACTTAAATAGAGAACAACTCTCATGAAGAGATCAACGATATGGATATTGACTATTGTGATGGCGATTGCCCTGCTAGGATTGCTCGCCATGCAGATTGTCTACATGGAAAAGATGGTCGCCATGCGCAACAGTCAATTCAACGAAATCGTGATGCGCAGCCTGTACAGCGTGTCCAGGATGCTAGAACAGAACGAAACAAAATTTTTCCTTGACAAAGACCTTGCCGAGGCTGAGCAAAGCTACTCAGACATCAGTAAAAACAAATTCAGTTTCAGCGACCGCAATGCTGCTGAGATTGACACCACATTCAACACCGATGATCACACTACTGCCAACGTCCGTCCAGCCAACCTGCCCACACTTCAGGACCTGAACGACAGTTACCAGCAGAAACAGGAAATCCTCAAGGGACAGTACTTGTACCAGAAGAGTCTGTTGAATGAGGTTATCCTCACCATCCTGAACCACTCCAGCGACCGTCCCATTCAGGAGCGCGCCGACAGTGCCACGGTGGACCGTTACCTGCGCTCGGAGTTGGTATTCAACGGATTGTCGTTGCCTTTTGAGTTCGCTATCGTAAGTCGCACAAACGGTGTCGTCTACAAGACCAACGGCTATTCACCCTTGTCACAACAAGACGTTTACAGCCTTACGCTGTTCCCTAACGACCCGAAGAACAAGCAGAACACGCTCAACGTCACCTTCCCCAGCAAGAGTGACTACATCTTTTCGTCGGTGAAATTCCTGGTTCCCTCGCTGGCGTTCACCTTCCTGCTCCTGGGCGTGTTCCTGTACACGATCTCGGTAGCGTTCAAGCAAAAGAGGCTGAGCGAAATCAAGAACGACTTCATCAACAACATGACGCACGAGTTTAAGACACCTATCTCGTCGATCTCGATTGCCGCCCAAATGCTGAACGACGACAGTGTGCGCAAAAGCCCCGAAATGCTCAAGCATGTGTCTGGAGTCATCAACGACGAAACCAAACGCCTACGCTTCCAGGTCGAGAAAGTGTTGCAGTTATCACTGTTTGACCGCAAGAACGCCACCATGCGACTCGAGGAAGACGATGCCAATGCCAGTATCTACAGTGTAATCAACACCTTTAAACTCAAGGTTGAAAAATACGGCGGCCATATCGATGCCAACCTCGATGCCGAGGATCCCATCATCAAAGTGGACAGGATGCACTTCACCAACGTGATTTTCAACCTGCTCGACAACGCCATCAAGTATCGCCGAGAGGATGTGCCTCCCGAACTGGAAGTGTCAACCGTCAACCCCGACGAGGACCACATACAGATTACCGTTGCCGACAACGGCATCGGCATGAAACGCGAGGACCTGAAGAAAATATTCGAGAAATTCTACCGGGTATCTACAGGCAACAGACACGACGTGAAAGGCTTTGGCCTGGGTCTTGCCTA
This sequence comes from Muribaculaceae bacterium, assembly GCA_017553785.1. Taxonomy (GTDB): domain Bacteria; phylum Bacteroidota; class Bacteroidia; order Bacteroidales; family Muribaculaceae; genus Sodaliphilus. The sequence continues at coordinate 38,696 of JAFZKD010000046.1, forward strand.
CGTTCACAAAATGATCAGCCTCTTTGGCGGTTCGATTCACGCCGAGAGCGAACTCAACAAAGGATCGAAATTTATTATCACATTACCACTATACAAATAAGTAACGATTATGGAAGAGAAACTGAGAATTCTTTTATGCGAAGATGACGAGAATCTGGGCACCCTCACCCGTGAGTACCTGGAGGACAAGGGCTACAAAGCCGAACTGTTTGCCGATGGCGAGGCCGGTTATAAGGCCTTCCTCAAGGGCAAGTATGATATTTGCCTGCTTGATGTGATGATGCCTAAAAAAGACGGCTACCAGCTCGCTCAGGAAATCCGTGCCGTCAACAACGACGTGCCCATCATTTTCCTCACTGCCAAAGCGCTGAAAGAGGACATCCTAGAAGGCTTCAAGATTGGTGCCGACGACTACATCACCAAGCCCTTCAGCATGGAGGAGCTAGTGCTGCGCATCGAGGCCATCCTGCGCCGCGTCAAGGGCAAGAAAGGTAAAGAAGTCACCGTTTACAAGATTGGCAAATTCACGTTTGACACCCAGCGACAAGTGCTGTTCAACGATGACCGCAGCGACAACCTCACCACCAAAGAGAGCGAGCTGCTGAGTCTGTTGTGTGCCCACATGAACGAGATTCTGGAGCGCAACTTCGCACTCAAGACCATCTGGATCGATGACAACTATTTCAACGCACGCTCGATGGATGTTTACATCACCAAGCTGCGCAAGAAACTCAAAGACGATCCCAACATCGAGATCATCAACATCCACGGCAAGGGCTACAAACTTATCGCTCCCGAAACCGAAACCGACCCCAAGTAAAGGTCTTAACCGACCTCACTCTAAAACAGCCGTCCCGACACACAAGACCGGGGCGGCTGTTAGCTTGTACGGGGCAATAGGTACCCGCATTGAAGAAAATAAGCCTTGGTTTTGCCACTACCATCTCATATTTTTGGAAAAAAAGGACAAAACCACTACCTTTGCGCAGGCAAATTAATCGAAAGGAAAAGCAATGATATATTTCTACCGAATCTACCAATGGTGCATTGCAGCGCCCATCATGCTGGCTTACAGCATCCTTACTGCTCTAATCACGATAGTAGGCAGCCTCTTTAATCAAGATTATTGGGGCTACTTTCCCGCCAAGTGGTGGGCAAGGACGTGGTGCTGGATCCACTTCGTGAACGTGAGGGTCGAGGGGCGCGAGAACATTGACCACGAGACGAGTTATGTCTTCGTCGCCAACCACCAGGGTGCCTATGACATTTTTTCCATTTATGGTTATTTGGGACACAACTTCAAATGGATGATGAGAAAAGGCATCACCAACATCCCCCTTGTCGGCACCGCCTGCCGCTTGGCGGGGCACATCCTGGTTGACACCCATTCCACCCAAGGCCTGCGCGACACCATGGCAGCTGCCAAAAAGAAACTGCACGGAGGCATGTCGATTGTCGTATTCCCCGAGGGCCGTCGCACCGATACCGGCAAGATGGGACCTTTCAAGAACGGCGCCTTCAAACTCGCGCTGGAGTTTGGCGTCCCGGTTGTTCCCATCACCATCAACGGCAGTTACAAAGTCATGCCACGCAGCACCTTTAATGTCACCCCAGGCACGATCACACTCACTTTCCACAAACCCATCGAGCACACCGGCGGTAATGACATCGCCCAGGTGAGCCGTGAGTGTCGTACCGTCATCCAGCAAGACCTTCCTGCCGACCAACGAGACTGATCACAAGAAGCAATATAATCGAAAACCGTCTGCAGCGATTCCGCTACAGACGGTAATATCTTTTTACAAGCAAGTTAACAGCTTGTGGAAAATCAGATCATGTCATTCTTAACGGTTTGCTCTATATCAGGAGCTAATTTCTTCCATTCCTTAGAGTTCAGGTATTCCATGATGATATGTGCATGCTTGATATTGTGCATGTCACTACCCAGGTAATCAATCATGCCGTTCTTGGCAAACCACAGCGCGCTGTCCCGCGCCTCCTCGCCAAAGTAACCTGTAAACGAGAGAATGTTCACTTGGAAGCGCGCGCCGGCATTGTGCAAATGCTCGTAACGCTTGCGGCGGCGTGAATAATAAGTGTAACGTTCGGGATGGGCAAGAATGGTGCGGTATCCCTTCACCTGCATGTCAAACAACAGTTCATCCAGGTTCATCAGCTCCTGCTGGAACGAATTCTCGAGAAGGATGTATTTTCCAGGCATGGGCATCAGGTGATCGGCGGCATACTCCTTATCAAAAAACTCATCCATGCGGTACTCGGCACTCAAATGCAGGTCAATGTCAAGGCCGGCATCGGTGACTGCATCCTTGAGCTTGAGAAATGCATCCATTAATTTTTCACGAGTATTCTCAAAGGTGATGGCTGTCACATGAGACGTGAGAATAACACGGCTGATGCCCATGTCCATCTCGGCCTTCAGCATCTCCAATGACTGCTCCATCGACTGTGATCCATGGTCCACACCCGGCAGGATGTGGCAATGAACGTCGGTATTATAGAAGAGTTTAACCTGTTCCTTATTGCTATTGAATATTTTTCCAAACAGCCCCATATAGTCGTTACTCTTAAATTCTAAAATTATAGTTCAAATTGACCTGCAAATATACGCATTTTTTTTCTTATAGCGATAAAACCACCCATATTTTATTCAATAGAAACAAAAATTTGATAAAATGTTTTTCCAGTTCAAAAAATCGTTGTAATTTTGCACGCCATTACAAAAAGAGGCGTTTACCACCGCCAAAACATTGTAAAGTTTAACATTTAAAGATATATCGAGAAATGAAGAAAGATATCCATCCCAGCAACTATCGCGAGGTTGCTTTCAAGGACATGTCTAACGAGGAGGTCTTCATCACCCGCAGCACGGTGAACACCAAGGAGACCATCGACATCGACGGCACCACCTATCCCCTGGTGAAGCTCGAGATCACCAACACCTCTCACCCCTTCTTCACCGGTAAGCAGAAGCTCGTCGACACCGCAGGTCGCGTGGACAAGTTCATGCAGCGCTACGGCAACCGCAAGAAGAAATAAGAAGACATCAAGTCAACTGCCGTGAGCGCTCACGGCCAAGACATCATCACAACAAGCGACGCGCCTTCCACAACGAGGGCGCGTCGTTTGTAGTTTCGTCCGTTTCGTTCGTGTGTGTATTAAGCGCTCTGCAGGCGGAAAATTAAACAACATTTTATATTAAATTTCAACTTAATTTTGCCATATCCGTCCTTATGCCTTAACTTTGCACCTGAGTGTTGCAATACACCTTTAACTAAACAACAATCATGAAACGAATTAATTCTATAGTTTTATTTCTCATCGCCGCCTGCATGATGGCAATGGCTCAGACACCTGACACAACCATTACCCGTGAGCAGCATCTCCAGGACTATGACTTCGCCGTGAAGTACATCGAGGACAACTATGCAGGGTACTTCGACAAAGTAACCGACAGTAGGTTGGCCGAATATAATGACATGAAAGCCACGCTTCGCCAGCAGGTAGAGAACGCCGAGCGACCTTGCTGGGACGCCATCGCCGCCTACACAGGTTGGTTTAACGATTTGCATTTGGTCCTGTGTGTTTCCTATGGGAAAACAAGGTCAGTTACTTACCATCCCAAAGCTCAACAACGAATCAATTACGTGTCACAGATGGAGGAATATGCCCCCAAGCCTGTCGCATGCAAGGCCACCGACAAGACATTCCTGATTCGCTTCCCCTCCTGTTCCGGGAACCCCGACGCTAAATGGGTCAAGAAATCCATTAAGTTGTTTAAAAAGTCTCATTGCGAGAACCTCATCATAGACCTCAGAGGCAATAATGGAGGCGATGATGGCTATTTTGCACCATACCAGAAACTGCTCTATGACCATGAAGTAGCGGACACCGATGAAATATATCGCGTCACCCCTCAGAATATGGCATACCTCAAACAAGTGGGTTGGTGGCAGGGCAAAATCCTTGAAAAACTCATCGCAGAACAACCCGACAAAGAATTCCTGCCTGTAGGCTATCGGGTACTTAAATACAATGTGGACCGCTCTCTGCGCCGAGCAGCACTCATCATCGACAATAGAGTTGGTAGTTCTGGTGAGGGATGTGTTCTCAAGGCAAAAGTCTGCAGTAATCGGACAACCGTTTACGGACGTGACAACACGGCTGGCTGCATTGATTACGGCAACATTTATTACATTACGGTTCCAAATTGCAAATTATATCTCCAATTACCCATGTCACATCGTTACCACGTGATCGAAAATCCGATAGACCCCACTGGAATAGCGCCCGATGTGCGCATCAACCTGCCCCTGCCCAGGAAGTTGACCGACAATGTTGACGAATGGGTCATTTGGGTCGCCGAGCAACTCGAAAAAGAGTGAAATACTGAACCATATATGAACGACGCGCCTTCCAAACGAAGGCGCGTCGCTTGTTGTGATGCTTTTGTTCTATTGCACAGATATGGAGTCCAAAACTCCCAGAATTATATCGAATGGCGTTTTCAATCCCAGTCTGTTACCGACGAAGTTAGTCAACAAAAAGGCGACTATAGGCATTAGAATCCGCCCAAAGGTTTTGATACTAATGCCGCAGCGCCAGAACCCATTGTTGATGATATGGACGATTTCGAGTATGAACCAAGCAATGGCCAACAAACCGATGGCGTCCATCAGATACACCATCACGTTGTGCCAATCAGCCGTACAGAGGCAGTACACAAAGCCCAGCGAATATTGAAGCATTTTGAAGAAAATCAGCATAAGAGGAATGGACACAAGCACCCGCCAAAGGGTTCCCCACCAGCCGTAACCGAAGAGTTGCCTATAGTCGACCAGCAACATGACCGGCAGGATGAGTGATACCATAATGCCCGACGCATCACCGACATTACTAGACATTGACGGAATCAGCTCAAAAAACAAGACCAAAAACAACAAGTACAAGAGATATTGCACCCCGATAAAGACTTGTATAAAGAAGCCCTGTGGCAACGTGTGGCGGGGGTAGCGAGGCGCCTGGCGGAACAGGAACCATACAGGAATGATAAAGAATGAAAAAGCTACTAACGCAGCCCACGCAATGTGATTGGTCATCCAATCTAAGAAATTGTGTGATAAGGCATTAAAGGCATCGGAGCCTGCTCCAGGGCTCTTATCCGGGTTGTCAACATAGGTCTCGCCTATGAGGTTGTTTATCAGCGCAAGGACCAACGCGACAATCACAAGCATCTTGACTGGCGGGAAACTCACCTGGCGCTTGCCGCTAATGTAGTCACGAATCAGGTAGCCGGGCCGCCAAATGAGTTGCCACAACGAGTAAGGCAACGAGCGAGTACCCACACCCCACACGTCCAGGATGCCCTGCCACACGCTGCGCCATGTGATGGGGCCATAGACGGCCTTCTGGCCGCAACGCGGGCAATAGTTATTGTCACTCTCCCCGCCGCAGTTACAGCACTCGTGATGGTCATGAGAATCGTGATAGTCAAACGGCTGCTGCTGCCACTGGCGGAAACGGCGGTATTTCTCTTTTAGCGAAGACATCCATCAATACATTTCAAATCATTCTAAAAATAGCATAGCCATGATGGCGGATAATCCTCCTGGTCTGATTATTTCGCCGATAACCAGCAGGACCAGTAACACACCCAACGTGATGAGCGGTAACCGCAGCGCCTTGAGCCATCCTGTCGTGCGCCAACTCTTGCGGTTAATCATGTCGATAACAAAAATGACCAGCATAATCAACGCGATTACGCAGAGTATTCTGACCAGAAGCACCGGAATCGAGAAGTCTCCTCCTATCGACAAAACCAATCGGTCAAATAAAACCGATAATAGAACCAGAGTTGCCAGAAACAGATAAGCGAACTTGTAGACCACCACTACTCGCCAAAACGTACCCCACCATCCGTAACCGAACAGCGATTTGTAGTCAACACACACCAGCAGCGGCATTCCTACGGCAAAAGAGATGGTCATGACAAGGTCCATGCCTACGCCGCACAGCTTGAGAACGAACGAGCAGAAAAACAGCCACAGGTAGAACTGAATACTCAGGAACACCTGGATGAAGAAGCCCTGCGGCAGCGTGTGACGCGTGTTGCGCGGAGCGTGACGAAAAACGAACCATGTGGGAACAATCAAGAATGAAAACAAGAACAGGATCGACCACTCCGGGTGCGAAACAATCCAATAAACCACAGTGTCGACAAAACCGCCAACCCCCGCAGCTGTGCTCTCCACATCCTCATCAAACAAGTCGTTCCAAAACTCGGGATAAATCAGCCGACCGAAAAAATAGAGCAAGACCGCCACGATCACCAACATCTTGACAGGCGGGAAACTCACCTGCCACTTGCCGTTAATGTAATCACTGATGAAACTGCCGGGGTGAACAATCAGGTTCCACAACGACCTGAGCAAGGAGCGCGACCCCAAGCCCCACACGTCCATCACGCCTCTGCGCACGGTTTCCCATGTGATACGTCCCGCCGTGGCCTTCTGGCCGCATGCCGGGCAAAAGTTACCCTTGTACTCATGACCACAGTTCACACAGGTATGACCCTCATCACCCACCCCGGTGCCGCCGGCCCGCGAATGATGATTCAGCAAGAGTAACTCATTTATAATACTACTCCAGTTCATCGTCCTGGATTTTAGTCTCTGGTAATAAGTCTTGGACAGGAGCCGGTGACTCAACAGGCGGCTGGGTGACGGCACGGCGCACACGGCGCTCGGCAATGTGCTCCTGCAGGCTCGTAAAGTTGAACAACAGCAGGCAGATACCTGTCAACAACACCACCGTTGAGACGCTGTTGCGCAAGGCGGGCAACGCTAACGATAGCACGCCGCAAAGCAATACCAACATGGGTGCCAAGAAATACCACCCCTTGATTCTCAGGCTATTCCTGGATAGCAACAAATATATCATGTGGAACAGCCCCAGCACCACGAGCAAGACACCCATGAGCAGTTGAAGAATTCCGTCAAACATGGAGGCTTTAATCATCATCAAGAGGCCGAAACACAAGCCGCCGACTGCTGGCAGCACGCCCATGTAGTCGAGACTGGTTCGCGCGTCGGCATGACGCACAGCGACCATAATCAGGTAGACAACAGCAGGCAACAGGAACACAGCTCCTATGACACGTGCACCCCAAACCAAGATGTTGGGGACGCCATAAAAGAGGATGAGGATGATGCCGGCAAGCAGCAGGATTACATTGGTCAGAAGGTTAATGCTGACTTTTTTCATAGTTTTTCTACGGGTTAACGAGTGATTGTTAATAATTTTTCCACAAAAATATTTCAAAATCGACTATTATCAAAAAAATGACGTAAAAAAGTATTATCTTTGCAGGAAATGGAGAACAAGAGAAGGCACATACTTGCCATCATCAACCCAGTGTCAGGCATCGGCAGCAAGGACAAGATACCACGGCTTATTGACACGGTGGTTGACCATGAGCGCAACGAAGTGAGCATTATCACTACCGAGTATGCAGGCCACGCTCGTGAAATTGCAGCTCAAGCAGTTCAAGACGGCTTCGACGTGGTGGTCGCCATCGGCGGCGACGGCACCGTCAACGAAGTTGGCAGTGCCTTGTGTGGCACCGACACCGCTCTGGCTATCGTTCCAAGCGGGTCGGGTAACGGCTTAGCGCGCCACCTGCGCATCTCGATGAATGCCAGTCGCGCCCTTCAGGTGCTCAACAACGGTGTTAAAGGCAAGTTTGACTACTGCACTGTCAACGGCAAACCTTTCTTCTGTGTTTGCGGGATGGGGTTTGATGCGGCCGTCAGCAACAAGTTCGCCAACGAGGGCACCCGTGGGTTCATCACCTATATCAAAACGGCGCTCTCGGAGTACATCAATTACAAGCCTCAAGCCTACAAAATTGATATCGACGACAAGAGCATGACCGACAAAGCCTTTGTCATCGCTTGCTGTAATGCTGCCCAATATGGCAACAACGCCTACATCGCGCCGCGCGCAACGATGCAAGACGGGCTCATCGACGTGACCGTGATGCACCCCTTCAGTCCTGTTGCCAGCCCGTTGCTCGGAGTCAGATTATTCCTGCGTCAACTCAACGTCGACAACCACGTGAGCATCTATCGCGGCAAGCATGTGGTCATCGAGCGGCGGCACGATGACGTTATCCACATCGACGGCGACCCCGTCATGATGCCCGCCCGTGTCGTCATCGAGAACGTGAGCAAGGGCATCAGCATCCTGGTGCCTCCCACCATACCCGATGACGTGTAACGATATCCCAAAAATGACAGAATTCCTAATGAATAAAGACTAATAAAACATAATACAATGAGTTATCTAAAATTTGACAAAAACCTGATGATCAATCTGGAGCAGTCGCTGCCCAAGGAGATGTTGCGCACCAACCAGTCCGGGGCCTATCACTGCACCACCATCGTGGGCTGCAACACCCGCAAGCAACACGGTCTGCTAGTCATCCCGGTGCCAGAGCTTGACGACAACAATCACGTGCTGCTGTCAACACTCGACGAAACCGTCATCCAGCATGGCGCGCCGTTCAACCTGGGCCTGCACCGCTACAAGGGCGACACATACAGCCCCAATGGCCACAAATACATCCGCGAGTATGACTGCGAGCGCGTGCCCACTACCACCTACCGTGTGGGCGGCGTGATCCTCAAGAAAGAGAAAATCTTCATTACCCACGAGAACCGCATCCTGATCCGTTACACACTGGTCGATGCCCACTCGGCAACCACGTTGCAGTTCAGGCCGTTCCTGGCCTTCCGCAACGCTAACGACCTGTGTGTTGAGAACGCTGTGGCCAGTAGGGAGTATCAGGAGATTGCGAACGGTATCGCCACATGCATGTACAATGGATATCCCACCTTGTACATGCAGATGAACCACAAGCCCCGCTTCGTGTATGATCCGCACTGGTACAAGAACATCGAGTACATCAAGGACCAAGAGCGCGGCATTCCCTACAGCGAAGACCTGTATGTGCCCGGCTACTTTGAGGTAGAGATCAAGAAGGGCGAGCCGCTCATCTTCTCGGCAGGCATCGAAGAGGTGAACACCCGCACCCTGACCAAGATGTATGAGGACGAGATCAAGCCCCGCACTCCCCGAACCAGCTTCTACAACTGCATGAAGAACAGCGCCAAGCAGTTCTATATTACCAATAAAGAAGGCCATTACCTGCTGGCGGGCTATCCATGGTTCAAGATCCGCGCCCGCGACGAGTTCATCGCGCTGCCGGGCTGCACGCTGTCGGTTCACCACCGTCAGGACTTCGAACTGATTATGGATACCGCCATGCGCGCCTTCAACGACTGGATGCGCGATGGCACCCTCGACAAGCACCTTGTGGGTCTGGAACTGCCCGACGTGCCCCTGTGGGCCATTTGGGCGGTACAACGTTACGCCCATGACCTGAATGCCGAAGCCGCTTGTGAGCGTTATGGGCAGTTGGTCAAGGACCTGATCAAATTCATCATCGACGGCAAACACCCCAACCTCAAACTGGAGGACAACGGTCTGATTGCCACTGACGGTACCAAGCGTCCCGTCTCATGGATGAACAGCACCCACCCCGACGGCACCCCACTCATTCCGCGCACGGGCTATCTCGTAGAGTTCAACGCCTTGTGGTACAATGCCCTGCGATTTGCGACCGAGGAATTGTTCACAGGCCGTTTTGAGGACAAGGAGTTTGTCGAGCTTTGCAACACAATCGCCGACAAATGCAAGCCCGCCTTCATTGAGACGTTCATGACCGATTACGGTTATCTGTACGACTATGTGAACGGCTCATATACCGACCTGAGCGTGCGTCCCAACATGATTATTGCCGCCGCGACAGATTATAGTCCGTTGGATCGTCGTCAGCGCAAACGCGTGCTTGATATCACCACCCGTGAGCTATTGACACCCAAGGGATTGCGCACTTTGAGCCCGAACAGCTACGGCTACATCCCTTGGTATCTCGGCACGCCTGAGGAACGCCAGACAGCCTACTATGCCGGCAGCGCCCGACCCTGGCTGATGGACTTCTACAGCAAAGCCTATATCCGCGTGTTTGGTCTGAACAGCATCTCGTTCATCGAGCGCATGATGATCGGCTTTGAGGATGAGATGAAGGAAGGCTGCATCGGCTCCTTGAGTGAACTGTATGACGGCAACCCTCCCTTCATCGGACGTGGAGCCGTGAGCTTCGCACCCAACGTGGGCGGCATCCTGCGCGTGCTTCGCACCTTCAAGAACCTTCACATCATTGACGAATAACCAAAAACTGACAAGATATGAAAGCATTAATGTTCGGCTGGGAATTTCCGCCTCACATCCTGGGAGGACTGGGAACAGCGAGTTACGGCTTGACCAAGGGCATGTGGGAGAACGGTGACATGGACATCACCTTTGTCATCCCCAAGCCCTGGGGCGACGAGCCCAAGGATTTCGCCAAAATCATCGGAGCCAACAGCACACCGGTGGCATGGCGCGACGTGAACTGGGACTACGTGCAGGGCCACATCGGTGACGTGATGGATCCGCAGATGTATTTCAACCTGCGCGACCACATCTACAGCGACTTCAACTACATGGGCACTAACGACTTGGGATGTATCGAATTCTCAGGCCGCTATCCCGAGAACCTGCTCGAGGAGATCAATAACTACAGCATCGTGGCGGGCGTTATCGCACGCACTGTGGACTGTGACATCATCCACAGCCATGACTGGCTCACCTATCCTGCCGGCATCCATGCCAAGCAGGTGACGGGCAAGCCTCTGGTCATCCATGTGCATGCCACCGACTTTGACCGCAGTCGCGGCAATGTCAACCCCACGGTGTTCAGCATTGAGAAGGACGGCATGAACAACGCCGACCACATCATCACCGTTAGCAACCTGACGCGCCGCACGGTCATTGAGAAATACGGCATCAGCCCCGACAAGGTGACCACGGTCCACAACGCCGTTGAGCCGCTAAACGAGGAATTGCTCAACCTGGAGGCACCTCCCGGAAAAACGAGCAAAGTCATCACCTTCCTGGGGCGCATCACCATGCAGAAGGGCCCCGAATACTTCGTGGAGGCTGCAGCCCAGGTTTTACACAAGGTCAACGACGCCCAATTTGTCATGGCTGGCAGCGGCGACATGATGGACAAGATGATCCGCCTTGCCGCCAAGCGTGACATAGCCGACCGTTTCCACTTCACTGGCTTCCTCAAGGGCAAGCAGGTGTATGAGATGCTGGCAGCCAGCGACGTGTACATCATGCCGTCGGTGAGTGAGCCATTCGGCATCTCGCCACTTGAGGCGATGCAGATGGGCGTACCGTCAATCATCAGCAAGCAGAGCGGCTGTGCCGAAATTCTGGACAATGTCATCAAGATCGACTATTGGGACACCAATGCGATGGCCGACGCTATCTACAGCATCATCAAGTATCCTGCGATGTACAACGAGTTGCGTGAGCAAGGACTCGCCGAGGTCAACCAGATCACTTGGGACAAAGCGGGAGCCAAAGTCATCAAAATCTACCGCGACCTCATCAACCGCTATTGAGAAACCAACGAAAACTTAGAAATCAAATAAAAGATAATATAGATATGAAAGCGATTTGTTTTTATTTCCAGATTCATCAGCCGTTCCGTCTGAAACACTACCGTTTCTTCGACATCGGCAATGACCACTATTATTATGATGATTTTGCCGATGATGACATCATCACGCGCATCGCTCAACGGTCCTATCTTCCCGCTAACGAGATGCTGCTTGACATGATCAAGCAGAACGGCAAGAAGTTCAAGGTGGCTTTCTCCATCAGCGGCACCGCCCTGGAGCAATTGGAGCAGCATGTACCCGAGTTCATCGACTCGATGAAGGAGCTTGCCGAAACAGGTTGTGTAGAGTTCCTTAGCGAGACCTACGCCCACAGCCTGTCATCTCTGTATGACCCCGATGAGTTTGTCGCCCAAGTCAAGGCCCATGACCAGAAAATTTTCCAACTCTTCGGCCAGCGGCCCAAGGTATTCCGCAATACCGAGTTGATCTATGACGATGACATCGCCTCGATGGTCTATGCCATGGGATTCAAGGCCGCCATCACTGCCGACGCCAAGCACGTGCTAGGTTGGAGGTCTCCTAACTTCCTGTACAGCTCGGCTGCGGTTCCCAAGCTTAAACTGCTGCTGAAGAACAGCAAACTGAGCGATGATATCTCATTCCGTTTCAGCAATCCCGAATGGGCGTCCTATCCTCTCACAGCCGACAAGTACATTCACTGGATCACGGAGTTGCCACAAGAAGAACAGTTGATTAACCTGTTCATGAACTATGATACCTTTGGAGAGTTGCAGCCTCGAGAGAGCGGCATCTTTGAGTTCATCAAAGCCCTGCCGCGGTTTGCCGAGAAAGAGGACATCCAGTTCTGGACACCCAGCGAGGTGGTTTCCAAGTTCAAGCCCGTTGCCGAACTCGCCGTGCCCTACCCCATGTCCTGGACCGATGAGGCCCGCGACACCAGCGCATGGTTGGGCAACACGCTGCAACAGGAAGCCGTCAGGAAACTGTACAGCATCGGTGAACGTGTACGCCTGTGCACCGACCGCCGCATCAAACAGGACTGGAACTATCTGCAAGCCAGCGACCACTTCTTCTACATGTCCACCAAGCACAACGATGACGGCTCGGTACACAGCCACTATAGCCCATATGACTCACCTTACACCGCATTCACCAACTACATGAACGTGTTGAGTGATTTCATGATCCGTGTGGACGAGCAATACCCGGCCAGTATCGACAATGAGGAATTGAACGCGCTGCTGTTGACCATCCGCAACCAAGAGCAGGAAATTGAAAAGCTGCACCGAGAGGTTGAGATGATGCGCAACAACATCGTCAAGGACACTACCGGCGACTTCCCCATCGACGAGCCCGCCCCCGAATCCGTGCCTGCTCCTGTTCCAGAGGCCAAACCAGAGCCCATTAAAAAGAAAGTACCTGCCAAAAAAGCCACTGCAACAAAGAAGGCACCTGCCAAGAAAGCTGCTGACTCAAAGAAAGCGCCCGCCAAGAAAGACGCTGTCAAAAAGCCTGCAGCAAAAAAAACTGCGGTCAAAAAGACGAAATAACGTCACTCACCGATCTTCAATCCTGATTTGAAGACGAGAAAGACAAAAAAGACACTATTTCATTGTGGAGACGCAAATAATCGCGTCTCCTCTTTGTTCTCTAGGCATAACCCCCACCTTAAGGCTAAAGCCTAGCCCTAAAACTAAATTCATCTTAAAAAATTCTCGATAAAAGAAACTTTATTGTAATTTTGTCGATTAATAGAAACATAACAAATTAAAGGATATATACTATGGCAAAGATTCGTTACTTCTTGTTTTGGTGCCTGTGCGCAGTAATGGCTGTTCCCGTCATGCATGCCGAGCACCTGATGATAATCGCTGTTAATGACACCCATAGCCAGATTGACCCTACTAACGATGGCAAAGGTGGTGTGGCCCGTCGCCGCGCCATTTATGACAAGTTGAGGGCCGAAAATCCTAACACGGTGCTGATTCATGCGGGTGACGCCGTGCAGGGAACATTGTATTTCTCGCTCTATAAAGGAGAGGTGGAGTACTCACTGATGGATTCATTAGGCTATGATGTGATCATATTAGGCAACCACGAGTTTGACAATGGCATGGAGAGTCTTGCGCAGTATTATAAGGACATTGATGCCGCAAAAATTTCAGCCAACTACGACTTCAGCGCCACACCACTCAACGGCATGTTCCAGCCCTACTGGATTAAAGCTGTTGGAGACAAGCGGGTGGCATTCTTCGGCATCAACGTGAATCCCGAGGGCCTGATTGCCGACATGAATTGCAAGCAGCTGGGCTACAGGTACGCTCCTGGTGTCGCCGATGCCACCGCCCGTTACCTGAAGGAGGTGCTCGGCATGGATTATGCTATTATGGTGTCTCACATCGGCTACAGCAGCTACGAGCCTACCGAGCCCAACGACACCCTCATCATCCGCCGTAGCCACTATATCGACATGGTCATCAGTTCCCACTCCCACACGACCATCAAGCCGGGCAGCGGTGATGACCGCATCCCCAATGCAGATGGCAAACTGATACCCATCGGCCAAAACGGCAAGAGCGGTAAGTTGGTCGCTACCTACGACCTGGATTTGGAAAGCGGTGAAATCGTCTACAACCAGATTCCGGTCGATGAGAGCTGGGACGAGGCGGCCAACAGCTATACCGCCATGAACGAGTGGCTGAGCCTCTACCGTCATGGAGTAGACAGCATCATGAACAACCCTGTGGGCACCAGCGCACGTTTCATGAAGAATTCGAGTCAGGCAGCACAAAACTGGGTAAGCGACGCTACGATGGACATCATCAAGGAGTTGTCAGGTATCAAGAACATTGACTGTGCCATCATGAACAAGGGCGGCATCCGCGCCGACATGCCACAGGGCACTGTCACCGAAGGCGTCATCGGGTCGATGTTCCCATTTGACAACCGTTTTGTGGTATTGAATATGCCTGGAACCGAGCTGATCGAGTGCATGAAGCTCATGTGTGCCCGAGGCGGAGATGCCGTGAGCAGGGAGATACATGCCACCTACAACGAGAACGGCGAGCTCATCAAGGCTAGCGTTAAGGGCAAAAAGATTGAGCCCGAAAAGAACTACATCGTAGCCACAATCGACTATTTGGCCAACGGCGGTGACTACATGACACCCATGACCAGCTGCGTACGCCTGTTTGTTGATACCCAAAAGTATGGCAACCACATCCTAAACTACATCAAGAATCTCGAGGCCGCCGGCAAGAAAATCGACGCCAAGGACGAGGTGAGGATTAAACTGAAAAAGTAAGCTAATCAAACCATCAGTATAAAAGAAAAAGATTGATTTAGTGATCATACAAGAGAACAAACGAATACAATGACCAGATTCAAACGTGTATTACTGCTTGCTGTCGCCGTGGCGCTCACAATGAGCGTCACGGCACGCAGCGCTGCCAAACAACCCAACTTGTTTAATCATGTCAATCAGGCGCAGATGAATGAATGGGTAGACAGTGTTTTTAACACGCTGTCACCCGACGCCCGCATAGGTCAGCTTTTTATTGCCGCTGTCACACCGACCAGTAATGAAGCAACCCGCGAACTGGTGCGCCGATACGTCACCCAAAACCTTGTCGGCGGACTCATCTACGAGAAAAGCACCATCGCCGAGCAGGTCGAGGTCACCAACCTGGCCCAATCGTTGGCAAGCGTGCCCCTGATGATCACCATCGATGGGGAATGGGGACTGGGCATGCGTCTCAAGGATGTGCCCAATTTCCAACGCAACCTCATTCTGGGAGCGCTTGACGACGACATGCTACTCTATGAGTACGGCCGTGAGGTGGCGCGCCAGTGCCTGCGCATGGGCATTCAGGTGAACTTCGCACCCGTTCTCGACGTGAACGACAACCCGTTGAATCCCGTTATTGGGGACCGCTCGTTCGGAGAAAATCCCGATTTAGTGGCACGCCACGCTATCGCCTTTGCCCGCGGTCTTGAGGATGGTGGTGTGATGGCTGTCGGCAAGCATTTTCCAGGCCATGGTTCCTCAAGCGAGGACTCCCACAAGACCTTGCCTGTAATCAACAAGAAACTGCAGGAAATCAACACGTGTGAACTGGTCCCCTTCCGCAAATTCATTGAAGCCGGGCTGAGCGGTATCCTCACCGCCCACCTGCTCGTGCCCGCCATCGGCACCACCAAGTCTCCTGCCAGCCTTTCGCAGGACTGCGTCACTACCCTGTTGCATGATGAATTGAGTTTCAACGGTCTGATCTTTACCGATGCCCTCAACATGAAAGGTGCCACTCAGATGGTAAACGGCTCACCGAGTGTTAATGCCCTATTGGCAGGTAATGACGTGCTGCTCATGCCCGAGAACATAGGTGATGAGATCACAGCCATCAAGGAAGCTGTCGCCAACGGCGTTATCAGCCAAAGCGTCATTGAAGAGCGGTGCAAGAAAATTCTGCGCTACAAGTACGCCTTGAATCTGACCGAGCGCCAGCATGTCAATACCAGCAACTTGAGCAATGACATCAATTCACAACGTGCCGGAGTGCTCAAGCGTCAGCTCACAGCAGGCAGCATCACTGTTATCAAGAACAATGACAACATCATGCCCATCCACAACCTGCAGAGCCGCCACATCGCTGTTGCCACCATCGGCAACGAAAAGGGGACGACATCGCAATTCACGCGCCGCTGCGCCGACTATGCCCAGGTCAGCAGGTTTGATCTTGCCAAGGCCGGTTCGGCCAGCGAACTCGCAGAGCAACTGCATGACGGTCATTTCAACACCATCATCGTCGAAGTGGGTGAAGATACCGAGAGCAACCGTGCCGCGCTGAATGCGGTGGTCAAGAAGTGCAAGAACCTCATCGTGGTGCTCACCTGCAAACCATACGACATCAAGAAATACGGCAATGCCATCACCAACAAGCATGTCAAAGCCGTTGTTCTTACCTATGAGAACAGCACCATCGCCGAGGACTATGCTGCACAAACCATTTTTGGTGGCAATGCTGCCAACGGCAATCTCCCCATTTCTCTGGCCTTTGAAGGCAAGAAGACACGCTACGAGGCAGGTCACGGTATCCATTACGAAGCCAACCGACTGGGTTATTCCATTCCCGCCGAGGTTGGGTTGGACAACCGATTATCCTCGCAAATCGACTCGGTGTGCCGCCTGGGCGTGCAGCAACATGCTTTCCCTGGTTGCCAAGTAATCGTTGCCCGCCACGGCAAGGTGATTTATAAAGGCTCATTCGGCGCCATAGACTATGGCAACCCCAACAAGGTTGACGACAACACCCTCTTTGGTCTGGCCTCGGTTTCCAAGGCCACAGGTACCATCAGTGCTGTGATGAAAGCCTTTGATGACGGCCGCTTCCGCCTTGATGACAAAGCAAGCGATTATATTCCCGGCTTGCGCAACGGTGACAAGGAAGACATCACCTTCCGCGACCTGCTCTACCACGAGACGGGTATGCCGGCATCGCTCAACATGTGGTACATGATGATGGATTCAAAGACCTACACCGGCGACCTCATTGCTGGAGCCGAGGACCCCACCCACACCATCAAAATCATGAACGGAGCATGGGGACACAAGGACGCTAAAATGCGTACAGATATCCTCTCGACCGTCAAAACCGACAAATTCAACATCGCCATTGCCGACGGGTTGTGGGGAGGCAGAATAACTTATGACTCCATCATGAACCGTATGTATCATGCCAAGCTCGGCAAGAAAAAATACCTGTACAGCTGTTGCAACTTCTCGCTGCTTGCCGACGCCGTGCAACGCATGACACACTCACCGCTCAACTATTATGTGAACAACTATATCTTTGCCCCATTGGGAGCCTACCACACGATGTACCGCCCGCTGAGCAAGTTCTCGCGAGACGAGATCGCCTATACCGAAGTGGACACCTATCTGCGTAGACAACACATCCATGGCTATGTCCACGATGAATTGGCAGCATTCTCGGGTGGTGTGCAAGGTAATGCCGGTTTGTTCAGCAATGCCAATGACCTTGCCAAGTTGTTCCAAATGTGGCTGAATGGCGGAACTTATGGCGGTGTAAGACTACTAAAGGCTTCAACTGTTGAGACATTCACAACGCAAAAGAGTCCCAACAGCCATCGTGGACTGGGCTTTGACAAACCCGTTGTGGGCGACCCAGACGCCAGCAACACATGTGCCGAAGCCACTCCCGAGACCTTTGGACACACGGGCTTCACGGGCACATGTTTCTGGGTGGATCCCAAGAATGACATGTTCTACATTTTCCTGAGCAACCGTGTCTGCCCTACCCGCAATAACCCGAACTTTGGTCGCATCAGCGCCCGTAGCCACATCCACTCCCTCATTTACCGCGCCATTCGCGAATAGGAATAGGTTTCATTGAATTATCAACCATACAAATAGACTAATATGAAAAAGTTTACTCTTCTTTTCACAACACTATTGCTGCTCGCGTCATGCAGCAAGGGCTACAAGGTGACCGTCACCTTCCCCGACGACAGCGCCAACGGCGAGACCGCGTTCCTGACCAACTATGACACAGGCGACACCCTGTTGAGCGCCATAGTCGAGAACAACGCCTGCACCTTTGAGGGCAAGATCGACAAGGGTTTCTTCGCCCGCCTGTTAGTGGGCGGTAGCCGCTATGGCTTCATTGTTGAACCCGGCGACGTGAAACTAGATATTGCCGAGGGAAACGCCGTGAGTCCGCTCAACGACAAAATGGCAGCCTGGAGCAAGGAGATGCAGCAAATAGCTGATGACACGACCCGCACCGACGCTGAAAACGAAGCACGCTATGCCGAGGAACTGCTCAAACTTTACCAGGGCAATAAAGACAATGCAATCGGTCCTTGGGCATTCTGCAATTACTTGATGTATAAGGATTTTACCGAAGCCGACATCGATAAAATGCTCAAGGAGGCTCCCGAGGACTATGCCTTGCTGAAACGTGTTGAGAAAGCCAAAAATGCGGCCCGTCAACTGACGGTCACCGCCGAGGGCAAGAAGTTCACCGACTTTGAGGTGACTGCCGATGACGGAAGCACTCAGAAATTGTCGGACCATGTAGGCAAGGGCAAGGTAACACTTGTGGACTTTTGGGCCAGCTGGTGCGGTCCCTGCCGCGCCGAGATTCCAAAGTTGCAGGCGCTGAAGGCCAAGTATGGCGACAAGTTCGACGTGTTGGGTGTTGCCGTTTGGGACAATCCCGATGACACCCGCAAGGCTATGGAGCATATGAATATCACCTGGCCTGTCATCATCGGCACGCAACAGCTGAACGAGCCGACCGACCTCTACGGCATCAAGGGTATCCCGCATATCATCATCTTTGGTCCCGACGGCACTATCTTGTCCCGTGGGCTTACAGGTGATGAACTCGCTGCCCGCCTTGACGAGATTCTGAAATAACGGCATAAAAAACATCAAGATGTTTTGTTCTGCGCTTGATTTGCACTATCTTTGCATATCGTAAACCATCAAGCATGAGTTTAAGTAAGGAACAAATACAGAAAGCAAAATCGCAACAGGAAGCTGATATCAAGCAATGCCTCAAAGTGTTAAGCGATGGAGGTTTGATCCTTTATCCGACTGACACCGTGTGGGGCATCGGTTGTGATGCGACAAACGCCGACGCGGTCAAACGCGTCTATCAGCTCAAGCAACGAGACGACAGCAAGGCACTCATCGTACTCATTGACAGTGCCGACCACCTTGACCACTATGTGGTGGATGTACCAGCCATTTCACGCGAACTCATTGACGTTGCAGTCAAACCGCTGACCATCATCTATGAAGGGGCTTATAATCTCGCACCCAACCTGCTGGGCGACGAGGACAGTGTGGGTATCCGCATCCCCAACGATGAGTTCTGCCATCAGCTGTGCGCACGTTTTGGGAAACCCATCGTATCGACCTCGGCCAATGTGAGCGGTGAACCCACAGCAAGAACTTTTGCCGACATCGACACCGCTATTGTTAAGGGTGTGGACTATGTGGTGGAACACCGCCGTAACGACACAACTCCCCACCATCCGTCAAACATTATCCTGCTGAGCCGAGACGGCACATTTAAAATCATCAGATAAAGTATGAAAATCAGGCTTGACATCAACAACAAGGCCCACCAGCAGCGAATCAAGTATGTGGTGAGCGATTTTGTGATGTCCAGTCTTGCTTGGTTCACCTACAACATTGTGCGCTACCAGATGGGCAACGTCGTTGGATATGCACACCTCACGAGCTACCTCACAAGCAAAATAGTGCTATTGGGGCAACTCGTGTTCCCGCTGATGATGATGGTGACATATGCCTTCAGCGGCTATTACAATGATGTTTGCCGCAAGTCGCGCGTCCAGGAATTGCTCACGACAGCCGCCAGCGCAGGTATCAACACGCTGATGATCTTCTTTGTAGCGCTCATCAATGATGTTATTGGTGTGAGAGGCAGCGACTACGAGATGATCTTCATTCTATGGGCGTTGCTGTTCGGGTTCGTCTACTTCATGCGCTTCATCATCACCAACAACGCGATCAAGCGAATCAAGTCGCGCCGCTGGACGTTCCCGACGCTTGTCATCGGAAGTGGTTCGGCCGCTGTATCCTTTGCAGACAAACTGAACAAAATGCGCAACTCTACGGGCTACGACATCAAGGGATTTGTCAATATTCCCGGCGAGAACCCCGTGAAAGGCAATCCCTTACCTTGTTATGAGCTTGATGAAATCAAGGAAATATGTGAGGAGGAAGGCATTTGGGAGCTCATCGTAGTCCCCACTCGCGATGACTTCCACCAGACGATGAACGCCATTAACCACCTTTTCGCACTTGGTCTGCCCATCAAAGTATCGCCCGAGCGTTTCAACATGATGCAGTCCCAAGTGCGCATCGCCGACATCTATGGCGAGCCGCTCGTCAACATCTCACGCAGCAGCATGAGCGACAGCGGCAAGAACATCAAGCGCGCCATCGATATCGTTGCATCAGCCACTGCGCTGATCTTGCTTATGCCTGTGTATGCGGCAGTGGCCATCACCATCAAGCTCACAAGCCCAGGACCGGTGTTCTATCTGCAACGCCGCATCGGGTACCACAACAAGCCATTCAACATCATCAAGTTCCGCTCGATGGTGCAGGATGCTGAGGCGGCAGGCCAGCCGCAGCTCTCGTCGGACAACGACCCGCGCATCACACCCTTCGGCCGATTCATGCGCAAGTACCGCATCGATGAGCTGCCACAGTTCTGGAACGTGCTCAAGGGCGACATGTCTATTGTGGGACCTCGTCCCGAACGCAAGTACTACATCGACCTCATCACGGCACGCGTGCCCGCCTATGCCCTGCTTCATCAGGTACGCCCCGGCATCACCTCGATGGGAATGGTCAAGTATGGCTATGCCAAGAATGTCGATGAGATGGTGGAACGCGTCAAGTATGACCTGATGTACCTCGATAACATGTCGTTGCTTAACGACCTGAAGATTCTCATCTATACCATAAAAATCGTCTTTACAGGGCGCGGAATGTGATGGCTCAACGAACCGCGACACAGAATCCAGCCGAAATGGCGACCAACGAGAGGAACGGATGGTGGAAACGACTGCTCATCTGGCGTGAAAAGCATATTCCCGACAAGACTTTTGTCGTGCTGCTTGCCCTGATTGTTGGCATCGCCTCGGGCTTGGCAGCCGTGCTGCTCAAGACCCTCATCGCCCTGATTTCCGGTTTTCTCACCAGCCGTTTCAACATTGAGCAGGGCAACCTGTTATATCTCGTTTTTCCCGCCATTGGCATTCTGCTGGCAAGCCTGTATGTCTATTACATCGCGCGTGAGCCCATCTCACACGGTGTGACGCGTGTGCTTTATGCCCTTGCGTTGAAAAAAAGCCGCCTCAAGATCCACAACATGTATTCCTCGCTCATCGCGTCGTCAGTGACCATTGGTTTCGGCGGTTCGGTCGGTGCCGAGGGTCCTATCGTGTTCACCGGAGCCGCCATCGGCAGCAATCTGGGCCAGGCCTTCAGACTGACACCCCAAACGCTAGCCATGCTTGTGGCCTGTGGTGCCGCGGCAGGTATCGCAGGTATTTTCAAGGCTCCTATCGCAGGTGTGCTGTTTACCGTCGAGGTGCTGATGATGGACTTGACGGCAGGCGCCGCCATCCCGCTGATTGCCGCCTCGGTGGCTGGCGCGACGGTGGCCTATGTATTCACGGGCTATAACGTCGAGTTTTTCTTCTCGCAGAGCGAGCCGTTCTATGCCTCACGCATTCCCTATGTGCTGCTGTTGGGCGTTTTCTGCGGCTTTGTCTCCCTATACTTCATCAACCTCATCGACAGGATCGAGGGACGTTTCAAGCGACTTAGGAACCGTTGGGTCAGGTTTGCCGTGGGCGGCCTCACGCTGAGCCTGCTCATCTTCCTCATGCCTCCGCTCTACGGCGAGGGCTACGAGGGCATCACGCGCCTGATCAACGGTGACGTGACCGGCATTTTCAACAACAGCCTGTTCTATTCTTACCGTGACAACTCCATCGCCGTGCTGTTGTTCCTGTTCGCCCTGGGTGCGTTCAAGGTGTTTGCCACCGCGGCGACCAACGGCGGCGGAGGTGTGGGCGGAACGTTCGCCCCATCGCTGTTCGTGGGCGTTATGGCGGGCGTGTTCTTCGCTTACCTGTTCAATCATTTGGGCATTCTCGACCCGTCAATGCCGCTCAGCATCAAGAACTTCGCCCTGATGGGCATGGCGGGAGTCATGGCGGGAGTCATGCATGCGCCGCTGATGGCCATCTTCCTTGCCGCCGAGATGACCGGCGGATATGAGCTGTTCCTGCCGCTGCTCATCGTGTCGGCAAGCAGCTACGGCATCAGCCGCGTGTTCACCCCCTACGGCATCTATGCCCGCCGTCTTGCCAAGCGCGGCGAACTGCTGACCCACCAGAAGGACCGTTCGGTACTCACCCTCTTGAAGATGGACAGTGTCATCGAGAAGGATTTCGCCGTTGTCCACCCCAATATGAGTCTCAAGGACATGGTGGACATCATCGCCCAGAGCCACCGCAACCTCTTTCCTGTCACCGACGACCAGGGAACACTCATCGGCGTGGTGCTGCTGGATGACATCCGCAACATCATGTTCAGGCCCGACCTGTATCGGCGCATCCACGTGGACCGCTTCATGTCACGTCCACCCGCCAAAGTCACCGTCGGCACCCCGATGGAGAAAGTCATGCGCACTTTCGACGACACCGGAGCCTGGAACCTGCCGGTTGTTGACGAAGAGGGCCGTTATGTCGGCTTTGTGTCCAAGAGCAAGATTTTCAACAGTTACCGCCAAGTTCTGAAACACTACACCTACGATTAATACTATATATCATATGAGTATCATTCATCGTATCATCATTTGTACGACGCTCATCACGACTGCAGCAACAGCATCGGCCCAATACTACAGTGGTGAGCACACCTTTGACGGCGAGCACCATAACGAGGTTTCGGCCTCGTTGACCACAGGCAGGAACATCATTACCGGCCCATGTATCGGCAACACCCTTCACTACAAGCATTATTTCAATGATCACTGGAGTGTAGACGGCGGTGCCAACCTACAGTATACCAAGGAACTCTACGGTTTCAAGGCCAGGGGTGAATATCATCTGCAACTCATGGCCTTCCACCTATTTGCGTCAGGCGAATACATGTACAACCATTACCACCGTTACAACACCAATGAGAACCTGGGCAACATGTCGCTCAGAATAGAGCGCGGCTATTGGGACCTGACGCTTGGCGGATCATTCATCAGCTACAATATGATGGGTGACCGCTATGTTGAGCCGTTGACACTCACATTTGGGGCACATGCGACATTGCGTCCACGTACCAACGATTGGAACGTTGGCCTCTTGTTCCGCAATTATGACGACTTCTATTATGAAAACTGGAACATCAACTGGGGCTTGGACGGCTATTATCGCCTGAAGCCCAACTGGAAGTTGTTCTGCGAGTTCAACGTGCGTCCCGCTGGCTCGATGAGCCAGCTGGCGAGCAAATATGAGACAACAGGCAAAGTAGGTGTAATCTATCGATGGAAATAATTATGAAAAAGTCATATACATATATTCTTTTCACTACCACTTTACTGGCAGCAACCACGGTTTTCGGTTCTTGTGAGAAAGTCAGCCCCACGGGCGTACTCATCGGCAACACCAGTGTTGATGACCGCGTGAAGCAATCACTGCTTTTTTATTCCTACTATGGTGATGATATGGACTGGTATCTTGTTGACAGCATCGAGGAATACTCTTTCCTGGTTGGCAGTGACAGCCATATCACCCTCGACCCCGGACGACTGAGTGAGATGATACGAACGGGCATCGAAAACGATGACCTGTTCTATTGTCACCTGGGTGACCTTGCCGACACCAAGCCAGAGTACTATTATAACACCAAGTTGGCGTTATATGATGCCCTGAGGATGTGGAAAAATAAATACATTCGCCCGCTTATTGATGAATACCACTCAGAAGCGGAAGGAGTGTATATTGATGACAGAGTAATTAAAGAATGGAAGAATAATTGCCAATTATGGGAAGATTGGAATTTGCCATTTTACCCGGTCGTGGGTAATCATGATATCACACATAATGGCTGGGCTTTGTTCTGCGACCAATTCAAGACCTCGTTCTATGAGTTCACTGTCAGAGTCGGTGGCCAATATGACCGCTTCATTTTCCTCGATTCAGCCAACGGCACGCTGGGCGACTTCCAGATTGATAAAATCGAAGACAATGCGTTACGCAATGATGGGAAACAGATCCGCAACACCTTTGTGTTTACCCACACCAATATTTTCCGTCCGTCTCTTAACGAGTTTGCCTCGACTTATTGCCGAGAGGAAATGTACTATATCCTGAATAAACTGGCCGAGTGGAACACGACCATCATGTTCTACGGCCACGTCCATGCCTGGGATGACCGTTACTTCGGTGAATGTCCAAACGGCCAGAAGGTAAGGCACATCACCATGCCCTCGATGAACTTTGTGGACCATCCCGATGGCGGCGATGACCTGCTTGTCAGGGTCACCGTCAAGAAGAACGGCAAGCCCGTGGTGGAGCCCGTAGGCCTGTACAGCAAGGAGCGCAGCAAAGAGGAACTTGAAGAACTGGGATACTACACAACTACCAAATAAATTTGACCACATCATGGCAAAACAACTCCATATCCTCACGATCGCATTTCTGCTCACCGCTTTCATCACCCGTGCCCAGGACTCAATCGGTGTAAATGCAATGCCCCATTTGTCGCTTGATCTCGACACAACACGACTCTCGCTCTACGAGCCGCATCACGGCATGGATTTCACGTTTTTGAAGAACACCACCAACCCCGAGGCCAAGCCCTACAAGTTCTTAGACGACCAGACGTGGACAGGCATCCCGGTGTTTCTAGCCGGCATGATTGCTAAGAGCGAGAAAACCGCCTTTCGCCAGGACTACAACAACCCGGATACCAAAATCCGCCTTATCAAGTATGATTTCCACACCGAGATAGACAACTACACCCAGTTCTCGGGCATCGCACTCACTGCCGGTCTGAAAATGGCGGGCGTCGAGGGCCGTTCCAGTTGGCCACGACTGTTCGCCTCGTCGCTGGCATCCTATGCCGTAATGGCAACCTTTGTCAACAGCATCAAATACACCGCCAGCGAGATGCGTCCCGACGGTTCGACCCGCAACTCATGGCCCTCAGGCCACACGGCGACCGCCTTTGTCGGCGCGACCATCCTGCACAAGGAATACGGCTTGACACGCTCGCCCTGGTACTCCATCGCCGGCTATTCGGTAGCAACCGCCACTGGCGTGATGCGCGTGCTCAACAATCGTCATTGGGTGTCAGACGTGCTCTCGAGTGCCGGCATCGGTATCCTCTCCACCGAATTGGCCTATGGCTTCTGCGATATGTTGTTCAAAGACAAAGGATTGCTAATGAATAATTTGGCCAACTATACCGACTTATACGAGAATCCCTCATTCTTTTCCATCTCGATGGGCATTGGAATAGGTAATAAGAATCTCACGTTACCCGCGTTTGATTACGGCATCCCTGAAGGGTTGGATATTGGACTCAATCTCTATAAAGAGCCTATCGAACTCAAGTTCCGATCCTCGACTGCAGTGGGCGTTGAGGGTGCTTGGTTCTTTTGCCCCTATGTCGGCATCGGTGGCCGATTGCGAGTCAAGAGCACACCCATCAACGGATGGTCTAAATTTTCCGATATTGAGGGAAAAGCTAAGCAAGAGATGGACTTAGAGCCGATTTATAAAAATGCAGTCAGATACTTCGGATTGTATATTGAGAGCGACCATGTCACCGAGTTTGCGGGCGATGCTGGAGTTTATTTCAGTCTTCCGTTTTCATCACGTCTTGCTTTGGGCAGCAAATTGCTCATGGGACGCAGTGTGATGGACAACATCGACATTGATGGTGTCTTCACCGCCGACAGAATTGTACGTGATGCTCAAGGTAATTTAGTGATCACCGATTATCTGGTTTATTGCAATTGGGACTATATCGATGTGAGCGCATCCAATTCAATGAAATTCGGTACGGGATTGTCCCTGACCTATGCTCACAAGAATTCTTTCTCCTGGCGCGTCTTCTGCGACTACGACTATTCCAAGAAGACCTATACAGCAACTTATTCTCCCTTCATTTTCATCGAGGATTTCTCGCACGAACTGCGAGAGAGGATGATACAGAGGGGATGGGATCCTGTCCAGACGTTCACGTCAAGCACCCTCAAGCATTTGCACCAATGGGTCTTTGGCGGTGCCCTGTGTGTCTCGTTCTAACAATACCAGAATATCTAGAATATCTGAAGGGTCTAGATTCTTTAGAAAAAACCAATAAACAATGACTAAAGAGGATTTGAAAATCGTTTTTTTCGGAACTCCGGATTTTGCCGTTGAGAGTCTCAAGCGACTTGTGGACGGCGGCTACAATGTGGTAGCAGTGGTGACCATGCCCGACAAACCTGCGGGACGCGGACGCCAAATCCAAGAGAGCGATGTTAAGCGCTATGCCGTGGCACATTGCCTGCCCGTCTTGCAGCCCGTGAGCCTCAAAGACGAGGCGTTTATCGAGCAACTGCGGTCATTTAAGGCCCAGTTGTTCATCGTCATCGCTTTCAGGATGCTGCCCGAAGCCGTGTGGCAGATGCCGCCGCTGGGCACCTTCAACCTGCATGCCTCGCTGCTGCCGCGTTACCGTGGCGCCGCACCCATCAATTGGGCGGTAATGAACGGAGACACCGAGACGGGTGTGACCACCTTCTTCCTCAAGCACGAGATCGACACGGGCGACATCATCCAGCAACGCCCCTGCCCCATCGGCCGCCATGACAATGTCGAGGTCATCCACGACCGCCTGATGGTCATGGGAGCCGATATGGTAGTCGAGACCGTTGATGCCATCATCGAAGGGGGTGTCAAACCCATTCCGCAAGAGGAACTGCTCACGACAGGCCAGCAGCCCACCCCTGCCCCCAAAATCTTCAAAGACACCTGCCGCATCGACTGGAACCGTCCAGCCGAGGAGATTTATAATCACATTCGCGGCTTGTCGCCCTATCCTGCCGCATGGACAATTCTCATGGACGACGAGTCAGGCTGTGAGGTGACAGCCATCAAAGTTTTTGAGACGAGTGAACCCATACCATTTGATAACAGTGCACATCCCACTCCTGGCACGATTCAAGCCGCACGCAAAACAATGCGCATAGCTTGTGGTGACGGATGGCTGGAAGTGCTCTCCATGCAACAATCCGGCAAGAAGCGCATGGATACCGACGTTTTTTTGCGCGGATTCACCATATCTCCTCACCATCATTTCTAAAAATACCCTTTCATCCCAAACAATATTGCGGGGCACCATTTTCAAGTGGCGCCCCGCAATTTATTCGGGATAGTTAAGCGATAAACTTAACGTCAATTGATCGGTGGATTAATTACCCAGCAACATGTCGATAAGTGCAGTCACATCCTTGATGGTCACATCGCCATCCTGGCTTACATCGGCAGCCAACAAGTCAATGTCAACGCCTGAGCCAAGCAGGTAGTCAATCAGGGCAGTAACATCCTTGATATCAACCTCGCCGTCACGGTTAACGTCACCCAGGAGGAACTGAGTGTTCTCGAACAGGGTAACCTCCTCGATGTTGCTCCAGTCGCTCTCGGTACCGTCGATGTAGAGAGCCTTAACCTTATAGAGGAAGGTGCCTTCGGCAGTCAGGTCCTCAACAGTGTAATACTTGTTGGTAATGCCCTCGATCAAGCGATAGGTAGCATCACCGGTCTCGGTAGCATTGAGGGTAGCGACATTCGTTGCGTCACCAGCGTAAACCTGCAACAGGGCAATGTCGGGTGAATAGTTTGCATCACTGGTCGTGATGGTGATCTTGTCACCCGTGCTAGCGGTAACGAGCCATGAATAGGTCTCATTAACAGCGAAGGTGTGGTTCACAGCTGCTGTCTGCGGTGTAGCTACGGCAAGATTACCTGCGCCATCATTGGTAGTGGCGGTGGTGATCTTCATCGTGAAGGTAGCATTCTCATAACCCTCGGGAATGGTGTAGGTAATGTTACCTGCAGTACCGGTATAGTTGTAATAGTTCCTGAAGTAGATGACCGAATTGAGACCACCACGCACATTGGTGCCACCCCAAGGTGCGGGCAACGTGATGTCATAGTAGCCAGTGGCGCTACCCGTGAAGTCGGTTCCAGCAACAGAGCTAAGCAACTCATATGCAGGAGCAACAGGCTTAGCGCTTACCTCAAGGGTGTAGCTGGCAACATTCTCAGCAATCGTCTGGTCAGTCCAGTCGGCACGGAACTTGGTAAGGTTGATATAGGTCTCATCAGCCGGCAGCATGACGGGAGCGTACTTCACAAGGTCAGCCTGACCGTTAAGAGCAACAGTAACAGTCTGGGCATTGGGGCTAGTGATGGTCACAGTGCCGGTATGGGTACCGAATGCCGTCGGCGTGTAGGTCACGTTGACATAAGCATTGTTGGCAGCACCCGGGATGATGCTGGTCTTGTCAATCGTGAAGCCCTCTCCCTGTACTGCCAGAGTCACGTTACCCTCAAGGTTTGCGGTAGTCAGCTGGAATGATTTGGTCACAGGAGTGCCAACTGTAGTCTGGAAATTGAGAGAAGTAGGATTAGCAGCGATGGTAGGAACAGTTGTTGCGATACCAGTGAGAGCGACAGTTACCTGCTGAGCGCCACTGCTCGACAGAGCGACAGTACCAGTGTGGGTGCCACCAGTGGTAGGCTTGTAGGTTACGGTCACAGTTGCGCCATTGGTAGCGGCACTTTGGGTAATGGTGGTCTTGTCAATCGTGAAGCCAGTGCCACTCACTGCCAGCAGGACATTGCCCGTCAGGTCGGTTCCTGTCACAGTGAATGTCTTGGTCACAGTCTCGCCAACAGTTGCATTGAACGACAACGATGTGGGATTAGCAGTCAGGGTGGGCGTACCCACGGCGGTACCATTCAAAGCAACGGTTACCGTCTCGGCACCAGAGCTGGTCAAAGTAACGGTGCCAGTATGTGTACCAGTAGCTGTGGGATTATAGGTAACGGTCACGGTAGCACCCTGACTTGCAGCTGTCTTAGTGATATTTGACTTATCAATTGAGAAGCCAGTGCCGCTGCACGACAGATATACGGTTCCTGTCAGATTAGCACCCGTCACGGTGAACGTCTTGGTCACAGGAGTGCCAACTGTGGTGCTCAAGCTCAGCGAACTGGGATTGGCAGTAATCGTGGGAGTCGTTGTTGCAGTACCCGAAACGCTGACAGTCTTGCTCTCGGCAGCGCTGCTCGAAACGGTGATAGTGCCGCTCTGGGTGCCGCTTGAGGTAGGTTTGTAGGTCACCGTCACGGTTGCACCAGCAGCAGCCTGGGCTGCAGTGATGGTCGTGGGCGAAACAGCGAAGGTGCCGCTGTTAGACGAAACGGTCACATCTCCACGCAGGTCAGTACCGGTTACGGTAAAGGTCTTGGTGTAGGTCTGACCGGTCTGGGCACCAGTGAAGGTCAGCGAGGTGGGATTAACAGTCAGCACGGGAGTAGTGGTCTGGCCTCCAGCGGGCTGGATACCGATAACGGCCTGCTGGCCCTGGTTAAAGGTGTAACCGCTATAACCGAATGAGTTCATTGAGCACCATGCATTACCATCACCACTCCAACCGAAATTCACGTGATACTTGTTTGAACTACTGTCGTAACCATCAACATTAAAGGCATGGCCGCCAGCGCTACTGGA
Source organism: Muribaculaceae bacterium (assembly GCA_017553785.1). GTDB lineage: Bacteria > Bacteroidota > Bacteroidia > Bacteroidales > Muribaculaceae > Sodaliphilus. The sequence continues at coordinate 68,675 of JAFZKD010000046.1, forward strand.
GACAGCCATAAACACGATAGGACGGCCTTCGTTCATCTCGGTTTGAAGCAGACTGGCCCAGTTAGCGTCGGAGTAAGAAGATTTTTGAACGACACGGCAAGTGCTTGAATCATATCCAAACAAGACGTACATGTCAACAATATTCTGGGTATCGGTAGTGTAAATACCACTACCACCGGCGCTGCTGGTGCCGTACATCATGTGCTCGGCTTGACCAACATAGCGCATCAGTGTTGCTACTGCATTACCCTGTGCTGTCGTGTAACTGCTATAGCTATCTTTCATGTTAGCCCAATCAAAGGTCGTTGCTGACAGAGCCGGATAAGTGAAGTTCACACTGTTGTAATATGAGAGTTCCAGCGTAGAAGTGTATGAACCGATAGCTGCGACCTGAGTGGTCGGGTGCTTCCAGTAATACATTACCATCGAAGCCGAAGTTGCAGGGCAACCTGTCAAGCACTGATATGTTGAGCCGTTATAAGTGAATTTGCACTGGTTGTAGTAAGGTGCCTCCTGATCCCAAAGAGCTGACATCAGATAAGAGGACGCACGAAGTGAAGTCTTGTTGGTGCGTTTGTTAACGGGATCAACAACCAGACCCGGGTGTTCTTGCAGGAAAATAATCTCTTCCTTGTACTGGTTGAGCATGTCTTGCATACCTGGCGCAAGGTTGTTGATGTCTTTCAAGGGACGGTCACCAACCATGAGGACTTCCTCGGCACGGTCATCACCAGCAATAACGACGAAGGACTCGGATGTGTTGTAAATGTAATAAACAGGCTGATTCAGTTTAGCATTTCCAATCTCAGCCTTCAACAGGATAGGATTAGTAGCAGCGGCTGAAGCCTTAAATTGACCTACAAAAAGTTCATTTGTTAAATAACTTTTTGCTTTTCTAAAGGCTGTTGCCTGATCAACAGGAGCAGCAAACACTGACGTGGCCACAATAGCGGCCGTCAACAAAAACAGTAATTTTTTCATAAGCAATGTAAGATAAAAAAAATTAAAGATGTTTTAAATTGAACAATGTGCAAAATTACAAAACTATTAGCAACAAACAAATTTTTCTTATGATTTTTGCAAATAATTTATACAAAATGACGATATCACAAGATTAAAAGGCCAAAAAACAACAACAAAGATTCTTGCAGGTCACATAATGCTGCATTACAAGCAACGTCTTGACTATTCACATCAACTTAGAAAAATATAAAAAGGAAACCCAGCGGCAAAGCCAACCAGGTTTCCAAACTATAAAATATACAGAATTACTCTAGATTCTTAATTGCCACCCAACAGGTAGTCAATCAAACTGGTGACATCGGCAATCGATACCTGACTATCACCATTCATGTCGGCATAAACGGTAGAGATGTTATTATTGCTACCCAACAGGTAGTCAATCAGATCAGTCACGTCTTTGATAGACACTTCTCCGTCCATGTTCACGTCGCCCATCTCAAAGGCAGGAGCCTCCAACAAGGTCACTTGCTGGATATTACTCCAGGCGCTCTCAGTGCCGTCAACATACAGTGCCTTTACTTTGTAGGAATACATCGCGCCAGCAGTGAGGTTATCGAGCGTGTAATTCTTGTTGGTCAAGTCGGTGTATGTGAAGGTGTTGCCATCACCCGTGCACTGCAGCGTGTAACTGGTCACACCAGCAGCAGGGGTCTCATCGGTCCACTCGGCGCGGAATGAAGTCTGAGTGATGTATTGCTCATCGGCAGACAGCATCACAGGCGTTGCCTTAGTGAACGTGGCTGTACCATTCAGTTCAACATAGATGGTATCGGCATCCTTGCTGCGCAGCATCACGCGGGCAGTGTGGTTGCCAAGAGTCGTGGGACTGTATGTCACTGTGATATCGAGACCCGTAATAGCGGTGGCCTTGGTCACGTTGGACTTGTTGATACTGAAGCCGCCTGTAGAGTTCACAACCGACAAATAAACAGTACCCGTCAGGTTATAACCTTGCAGGAAGAACGTATCGGTTACCGGCTCACCAACAGTTGTAGTGAAACTCATCTCGCTAGGATCAGCGGTGATCACAGGAACAGCGGTAGCGGTACCCGTCAGGGAAACGCTCATCGACTCGGCGCCCGGACTGGAGATTCCGATAGAACCGGTCTGTGTGCCAGCGGCAGTGGGAGCATAAGTCACCGTTATCGTAGCACCTGCAGCAACTTCTTCGGCAGTGAGCGTAGCGGGGGTAACAGAGAAGGCCGCGTTGCCACTCCGTGTGAAGGTTACATCACCAAGGAGATTGATACCCGAAACTGTGAAAGTCTTGGAAACCGATTGTCCAGTGTTAATTTCGCCGAAGTCGAGCGATGTGGGTTCAACATTGAGTACGGGGAAGGTGATCTGTCCACCAGGAGGTTGGATGCCAATCACCATCTGCTGATAGATGTCGAAGGTCATGCCATCATAATCGGTGAATGCATTCAATGCGAAATCACCATTGCCATAACCACTCCATCCCCAGTTGATGTGGTATTTATCGGTCGTTGAGGTGTAACCGTCAATATTAAAGGCGTGGCCTCCACCCTGGCCTTCGTCCGAAATGGCGCAATAAACAATGGGGTGACCAGCAGTAAGTTCGCCCTGGATCAGACTGGCCCACTGGCTATCAGTGTAATAGGTATAACCACCATAGTAATTGGTCTTCTTAACATTACGCACATTGCTGTCATAACCGAAGAACTTGCACGCATTTGTGATCAGGATAGTACTGTCAGAACTGATGCCGCTACCATTCGCGCCATATTCCATGTGCTCGGCTTGACCAATATAACGCATGAGCGTTGCAACAGCATTCTTTTGGGCCGTGGTGGCACTGTAGGAATAGGTGTTCTTCATGTTCGCCCAGTCAAATGTGACTGAGGGCAGAGCGCTCACAAGGGTGCCGCTGCTCCAGCCCGAAGCGCCAAAACGATAGGCAGGCACAACTCCAGTTGCTGCAGTCGGATATTTCCAGTAATAGAACACCTGTGCCAATGATGTGGCAGGGCATCCGGTCAAGCACTGGGTGCCATTGATAACGCACTGGTTATAATACGGACTCTGTTGGTCCCACTTGGCGGTCAGCAGAGGAGATACCGTCTGAGCCCTTTGGGGAGCATTCAATTTTGAGGGCACCTCAACCACAATTCCAGGATGGTCCTGAAGATACTCAATCTGCTTCTTATACAGATTAAGCCATACACGCATATTCTCGGGAATCCTGTCCATGTCAAGTGTTCCCTCGCCATAGCCCAGGATCTCCTCGCTGCGGTCATCACCCGATACAATCACGAAAGAGTTTGAACTGTTGAACACATAATATACGGGTTGGGTCAATTTGCTCTTACCCATTACCGCACGATGAAGCATCAGTGAATTGGCCGATGAAGACATCAGCTTGTTAGGTTGACTCTTCAAGAAGAGTTGCGCTTTGTTCAGAGCCGCAGCCTGGTCAACAGGGGCGGCAGTCAACTGCATTGCCGTTAAAACAGCAATCAGTGCAAAAAAGATTTTCTTCATAAAAAAAAACTATCTTAATAAGATGATATAAAATGTTGTAGTTTATGTCAATTATAAATAGGTACTGGTATCAGTATGCCTATGATTTAAACACTTTAAGCACCACTTCTACAATTATTAATTATTAATTAAACAGCTCCTAAAAATTGAATACTAAATTTTACAGCCCGCAAAGTTACAATAATCATTTGAAATAATCCAAATTTTTATCACAATTTATCATCTTCGGCACAATTAGATGAATTCCGATGAATTTCATCGAGAAGTTACCCGTAGTAAAAAGAAAAACACTATTTTTGTGCCGCAATTTGTGTGCATTAGCAATGAAGACCGAAAAACAAAATATAGTTCCGGGCTCACTGGCCCGCAATCGTGAGGAGAAACGCTGCACACTGGTGGGCATGACTTGCGATGTGTGTCTGTCGGCCACAAAAATCGTCTCTGGCATTATCGGGCACTCGAGTGCGATCCTTGCCGACGGCATACACAGCATCAGCGACACGGTGACCGACGCGCTGGTCTATGCGATGGTGCGCCTCTCGGGCAAAGGCATTGATGAGCGTTACCGCTACGGCAGGGGAAAGTTTGAGACACTTGCCGCTTTCCTCATCAGCATCATTTTGGTGGCTGTTGCACTAGGGCTCATGCACGAAGGCATAAAAGATGTGTGGGCCGCCATCCAAGGCGAGACGCTGGAACGACCGCACAACATCGCCCTCATCGTGGGCATTATAGCGGTAATCGTCAAGGAAAGCCTGTACCATTACACGCGCATCAAGGGACGCAAGACCGACAGCAGTGCGCTCAAAGCCTATGCCTGGCACCACCGTGCCGATGCGTTATCAACGGCAGCTACACTAATGGGTGTTGCTGGCGCCATGTTCCTGGGTGAGCGATGGCGCGTGCTTGATCCTATTGCCGCCATTGCCGTGAGTGTGCTCATCCTCGTGCTCGCCTACCGCTTGGGACGCCCTGCCATCGAAGAATTGCTGGAAGTATCGCTTCCTGACAGCGAAAAAGAAACAATCACCACAATCGTCACCAACGTGAAAGGCGTGAAAGCATTCCACAATCTGCGCACCCGCCGCAACGGCAACCTGCGTGTTGTGGACATCCACGTTAAGGTGGACGGAGACTTGAGCGTGAACGAGTCCCACGACATTACGCTCGACATTGAGCGCCAACTGGGCGAGGCCTTGGGCGAGGTGATGACCAACATCCACGTCGAACCCTACCACGGGCACAACCAATGCGAGAAAAATGGATCCTCACTAAACTCTAAACCCTAAACTCTAAACTCAATTTGGAACAAATTGCTTTAAATAACACCCTACCCCGCGTGTTTGCGGGCCATGACGGCATCACCAGCGACGTGTGGCAGCATGACATCGTGATGGAGCACGGCAAGCGCTACCTCATCAGCGCCGAAAGCGGCACGGGCAAGTCATCAATGTGCAGCTACATCTTTGGCTACCGTCAGGACTACAGCGGTGTCATCTCCTTTGACGGCAAGGACATCAGGGATCTGAGCATTGCCCAGTGGTGCGACATCCGCCAACGCCACATTGCCTATCTGCCGCAGGACATGCGTCTGTTCAATGAACTCACCGCGATGGAGAATGTGGAGTTGAAAAACAGCATCACAGGATACAAGAGCCGTGACGAGATCAAAAGACTGTTCGAGGAAATGGGTATTGCCGACAAGGTGGACAGCCTCGCCGGCAAACTGTCCATCGGACAACAGCAGCGCGTTGCCATCATCCGCACACTGTGCCAACCATGTGACTTCATCATGCTCGATGAGCCCGTGAGCCACCTGGACGAAGAAAACAACCGCGTCGTGGCAGACATCATCACTCGCGAAGCGGCAGGCCAAGGTGCCGGCATCATCGCCACCTCGGTGGGCAACCACCTAAAGATGGATGTAGATAAGCTTTTCAGACTTTAGGTTGATGATAACCCTTTAAACATTAAACTCTAAACTTTATACTGCGAGCAAAGCGAGCATAAAACAATGAATAATATCATCTGGAAGCTGCTGCGGCAGCACATCAGCAAGGGGCAACTCATCGGCTTTGCCATCGCCAACCTCATCGGGTTGACGATTGTCCTTCTTGCCGTGCAGTTCTACCGCGACGTGCGCCCCGTGTTCAACGATGAGGAGAGCTTCATACGCAAGGACTACCTCATCATCACCCGCGCCGTGACAGGTGCAGGGGCAATGATGGGAAACAATGGCGAATTCAGCGATACAGACATCAGTGACCTGGAACAGCAACCCTGGTGCCGCCAAGTGGGCCGTTTTCTGAACAGTGACTTCGCCATCGACGCACGTTTGGGCGTGGGCAGTGGTCATGCCATGCACTCGCAATTCTTCTTCGAAGCCATCCCCGACGAGTTCATCGACATCGATCCCGAACAGTGGGGCTTCAACCCCGACAAACCCGTAGTGCCAGTCATCATCTCACGTGACTACCTATCCCTGTACAACTTTGGCTTTGCATCAACCCAAGGCATGCCACGCATCAGCGAGGGACAAGCCGAAATGATACCATTGGAATTCACGCTCAGCGGCAACGGCCTGCGCGATGACATGCCCGGACGCATTGTGGGTTTCTCAAACCGCTTGAACACCGTGATTGTGCCCGAGGAATTCATGGAATGGGCAAATCAACGTTATGGCACTGAGACCCAACAGCAACCCCAGCGACTCATCGTCGAGGTGAGCAGTCCCGGCGATGTCAAGATTGAGCAATACATGGACGAGCATCACTACGAAGTGGCGGGCGATAAGATGTCCACCAGCAAGGCCAACTACTTCCTCACCGTCATCAGCGGCATTGTCATTGCCGTGGGTATCATCATCAGCCTGTTGTCATTCTTCGTCCTCATGCTCAGCATCTACCTATTGCTGCAAAAGAACACACAAAAGATACAGGACCTGCTGCTGTTGGGCTATTCCCCTGCACACGTGTCCAAGCACTATATCCTGCTCGTCGTGGGCCTTAACGCAGCGGTCCTTGTGATGGCCATCATTCTGATGCTCATTGGACGTTTGGCCTACATGGACATGATCCATGCTTTCGGTGTGAGTGGTTCCGGTATCGGTGTTGCCATTCTCGTGGGCCTCATCATCATGGGTGCCATCACTATCGGCAACATCCATGCCCTGCGCTCCAAAATCAATTCCCTGTGGCTCCACGAGAAGTAACGACCGCATATAACACAAAGAGTGTCACACCTTTCAAAATCGTTTAGTTATAGAGTAGAACTAGAGAGCAAGGCGCAGTCCGATGAAGTATCTCGACAGGGTCATTTGGTGGGCAGGCTTCTCGCCGTTGAAGGTATCGTCGCCCTGCTCGGCTGTCGCGCCTATCGTGAACGTGCCGCCCTGAACAGGAACCATCGTGAACGACACCCCGCCGACGGTAAAAGTTTCGGGCGGGTTCAAGTCCACTGAGCCCAGCAGATAGTCGATCAGCGTCGACACGTCACTGATGGTCACAAAGCCGTCGCAGTTCGCGTCGCCACAAAAGTTTCCGGCACCTGCCGTGAATGGGCACAGCATCAACAACAATACAACTAAAACCGTTTACGTCTCATCGTTTATTTCTCTCACAATAAGAGCGAGGACTGTAGTAGCGCCAGTTGCGTTATCGGTCACAAGCACGGTATTAGTTCCCAATGTGATGCCCGTAACCATCACCGTTTCGCCATCGATTGCTGCCGTAACAATACTAGCACCGCCATCAACAGAATAACTGCCACTGCCATTGAGGATATCTACCGTTGCCATTCCTCCTACCTCAATTTCCACGACAGTCTCCGAAAGACGGAATTTTGGACTATTCTCATCATCAAGAACGAGGCGCAACCCATAGTTGCTACTAATGCCCGTCGGAGTATAGTTGAGCCGGTACGACACGCGACAGTACCTTGCGTTAACGCCCCAGCTTCCGCCACGGTACACACGGTGAGACCCCGATGTGGAACCTGTAGGATTCGTTTGAGCTGCGCTAGTGTAAGTTCCATATAAGTCCTGACACCATTCCGACACATTGCCACTCATGTCATAGATGCCCAACTCGTTGGGAGCCAAAGTGCCCACAGGATGAGTTCCATAATCGGGACTGCTGCTGCCAACTGCATAACTATTGTCACGGAACCATGCCACTTCATTAACATCGTTACTGCCTGGGTATTTATAGCCCTGGCTCAAATTACCTCCGCGGGCGGCATATTCCCATTCAGCCTCGGTGGGCAAACGGAAGTTTTTGCCCGTCATCTGGTTTAACTTGGCGATGAACGCCTGGCAAGCGTTCCAAGACACCTTCTCCACAGGGCGTTCC